>DATDCK010000026.1:0-54351 GCA_036524375.1 Solirubrobacterales bacterium
GGAGGGTGACGGGGCGGGGGTGTACTTGCCGGGCACCTCCGCGTTGATCGGCTTCTCCTTGGCCACGCGAGAAAGCTACATGCGGGGACTGGCTGGCCAGTCAGATAGTCTGGTTGACTGACCAGTCAGTCAACTGTTGTCAGGCAAGCAGAGAGGACCGAATGGATTTCGCACTCAACGAGGAGCAGCTCGAGTACAAAGAGCAGTGCCGCATCTTCGCCCGCGAGGTGATCCGCCCCGCCGCCCGCAAGCACGACGAAGACGAGAGCACCCCTTGGGAGGTCATCAAAGAGGCCCGCAAGCAGGGCTTCGGCGGCCTCGAGGGAATCCAGCGCTCCGCCGCCGACCCCGAGGGCCAGATGTCGGTGATCTCAGCCGAGGAGTTTCACTGGGGCTGCGCCGGCACCGCGCTGGCGGTCTCCGGCTCCGGCCTCGCCGCCGCGGGCATCGCCTCCTCCGGCACCCCCGAGCAAATCGCGAAGTGGGTCCCCGAGTGCTTCGGCAGCGGCGACGACATCAAGCTCGGCGCCTACGCCGTCACCGAGCCGCAGGCCGGCTCCGACGTCAAGAGCCTGAAGACGACCGCCAAGCGCGACGGCGACGAGTGGGTCCTCAACGGCACCAAGGTCTTCATCACCAACGGCGGCATCGCCGACGTCCACGTGGTCGTCGCCACCGTCGATCCGACCCTCGGCACCCGCGGCCAGGCCTCGTTCGTGGTCGGCAAGGACACCCCGGGCCTGAGCCAGGGGAAAAAGGAGAGCAAGCTCGGGATCCGCGCCTCGCACACCGCCGAGGTCGTCCTCGAGGACTGCCGGATCCCCGCCGAGAACCTGCTCGGCGGCGAGGAGAAGCTCGAGAAGAAGCTCGAGCGCGGGCGTTCCGGCCAGAAATCGAAGTCCGGGGCCGACGCCCTCGCGACCTTCGAGATGACCCGGCCCCTGGTCGGCGCCTCGGCGCTCGGCATCGCCCAGGCCGCCTACGAGTGGACCCTCGAGTACCTCGACGGGCGCTCGGATGGCGGCACGCCGCTGCTGCAGAGCCAGCGGATCCAGCAGACCCTCGCCGACGTCGCGACCGAGATCGAAGCCGCCAGGCTCCTGGTCCAGCGCGCCTCCTGGATGGGTCGCAACGGGATCCCGATGCGCGGTGGCCAGGGCTCGATGTCGAAGCTCAAGGCCGGCGACGTGACGATGTGGGCGACGACGACCTTGATGGACCTGGTCGGACCCGACTCGTGGAGCACCGAGCTCCCGCTCGAGAAGTGGTTCCGCGACGCCAAGATCTACCAGCTGTTCGAGGGCACCGCCGAGATCCAGCGGATGGTCATCTCCCGCATGCAGGCGCGGGAATACGCCGAGCGCCTCGGCTACGCGGCCGAAGTCGCCGAGAAGGCGATGAAAGAGCCGGATAAGGAGCTCGCGGCGGCGTAAGCTCGGGGCGTGCACGTCCACGACCACCGGCACGCGCTGGAGGCGCGCCGGGCCGACAGCAGGAGGCGGCTGTGGATCGCGCTGGCGATCAACGGCGCCATGGTCGCGGTCCAGGTCGCCGGCGGGCTGATCACCGGCTCGCTCGCGGTGCTGGCCGACGCCGGCCACCTGCTCTCCGACGCGGCCTCGATCGCCCTGGCGCTGCTCGCGGCGAGCCTGGCCTCGCGGCCGGCGGGGACACGCCGCACCTTCGGCTACCAGCGCACCGAGGTCCTCGCCGCGCTCGCCAACGGGCTGCTGCTGGTCGTCGTCGCGGTTGCGATCGCGGTCGCCGCCGTCGGCCGCCTCGACGACCCGCCTGGCATCGACGGCGCCGGCGTCCTCGCCCTCGGCCTGCTCGGGCTGGCCGGGAACGCCGCGGCGACCGTGGTCCTGGCGGGGGGGCGGAGGGAGGACCTCAACCTCGAGGGCGCGCTGCGCCACTCCGCCGCCGACGCGCTCGGCTCCATCGGGGTGGTCGTCGCCGGCGCCTTCGTGCTGCTCGGCGGCTCGGCGATCATCGACCCGATCGTCGGCCTGGCGATCGCGGCGCTGGTCCTGGCCTCCTCGTGGCGCCTGATCAGGGAGCCGGTCGAAATCCTGCTGGAGGCTGCGCCCGAGGGGTTGGACGTCGATGAGCTCGGCGCCGCGATCTGCACCCAGGACGGAGTCCGCTCGGTCCACGACCTCCATGTCTGGACGGTGACGCCGGGGTTCGGTGCCCTCTCGGCGCACGTGGTCGTCGCCGAGGGCTCCGACCGCGATCTCGCCTTGCGCAGCCTCGAGGTGATGCTGCACGAGCGCTTCGACCTCGACCACACGACGCTGCAGATCGAGGAGGAGGCCAGCCAGGCCCTGCTCGAGGTCCGCCGCTCGCCTGAGCAGGGCTGAGCGCAACGGGGGTTGCACGGGCCGCCCACCGCCCGTGCCGACGACGGCGGTTGGCTAGCCTCGTTTCGATGTTCAGACCTCGCCCTGCCCCGGCGACGGCCGCCCTCCTGGCCGTCGCGGCGGCGCTCGCCATCACGCTCCTGGCCGCGCCCTCGGCCCCTGCCGAGGACCTTCAGTCGAAGCTCGAAGAGAAGGAAGCAAAGCTCTCCGACGTGCGTGAGAAGGAGGGCGTCCTGACGACCACGATCAGCCGCTACGGCGACCGGATCGACCGGCTCACCGCCGAGGTCGCGGCGCTGCGCACCGAGGAGGCCGCGGTCCGCGAGCGGCTCGTCGCCAAACAGGCCGAGCTCGACTCCGCCGTCGAGCAGCTCGACACTGCTCGCCGGCACCTGGCGGTCGTCAAGGCCCGCCTGCGCCGGGCGCTCGACGCGCTCCGCGATCGCCTGGTCGCTATCTATGAGAGCGGCTCCCCCGACGTCCTCAGCGTCATCCTCGGCTCCGACGACTACGAAGAGATGGTCAGCCGGACCGAGTACCTGGAACGGATCCACGGGATGGACGAGGCGGTCGTCGGCCGTGTCCGCGAACTTCGCGATCAGGTCAAGCGGACCGTCGGCAGGCTGCGCACGGTCAAGGACAGGATCGAAGCCGCCCGCGACGCGATCGCGGCCGAAGAGCAGGAGCTCGCAAGCGCCCGCCAGGCGGTGCAGAGCCGCCAGTCGGCGCTCGTCTCGGTCCGCACGCAGCGGATGGCGGCGCTGGAGCAGATCAGCGCCCACGAGGACGAGCTCGACGGCGACGTCGCCGAGATCCAGGCCGAAATCGCCGCCACGCTGTCCGGCTACGGATCCTCGCCACTGCCGGCCGGGCCGATCAAACCCGGGTCGTCCGGGGGCATGATCTGGCCGGTCGACGGCCCGGTCGTCTCCGGCTTCGAAATGCGTTGGGGCCGGCCCCACACCGGCGTCGACATCGCGGTCCCGGCCGGGACCGCGATTCGTGCCGCCGCCTCCGGCTCGGTCGTCCTCCTCCAGGGGGACGCGGAAAGCGGCGGCTACGGGAACTTCACCTGTCTCGACCACGGCGGCGGGCTGTCGACCTGTTACGCGCACCAGTCCTCGTTTGCGGTCGGCTCCGGGCAGAGCGTCTCGCAGGGCGACGTGATCGGCTATGTCGGCTGCACCGGCCACTGCTTCGGCGACCACCTCCACTTCGAGGTGCGGATCAACGGCGAACCGACCGACCCGATGGGCTACCTGTAGCCGTCCGCCAGTCGAGCGACCCCTCGGAAGTCCCAATTTTCAGTATCGCCGGGCGGATATCCCGTGCCACGCTGGGTAGCCCCACTGGATCGGGGAATTTGGATGATCCGCCAAGCGCACTCCTACCTAGCGGGCGCGGTGTCGGGAACCGTGCTGATCGCCGTCGCGGTGGTCGGCTTCGTGATGCTCGTCTCGCTGCAGACGGTCAAGGACTGGCCGCTCGCCGGCCTCGTCGGCGACGACGACCCGGCGCAGACTTCGGCCGGCAGCGGTGACGAGGGCGTCGACGCGACCGGGGTGAGCCCAGCCGGCGCTGCGACGGCCGGCGCCGCCGGCACCGCCCAAGGTGGCGGGGCCGACGGGACCGGTGACCGCTCGGCTGTCGCCGGAACCGGCATCGGGCCCGGCGGCGGCCCCTCGACCGGATCCGATGCCGAACCGGTCGGCGGTCAGCCGACGGGCGGCGGCGGTGGCGGATCGGCCGGTGGCGGCGCGGGTGGCGACACCGGCGGCGGCTCCGGAGGCTCCGCGGGCGGCTCGAGCGGCAGCTCGGGAGGCTCCGGCGGCGGCGGCGGTGGTGGGTCCACGACGGCCTCCCCAACTCAGACCGTCACCGACACGGTCAACGGAACCGTGAACGGCGTCGATCAGGCGACCGGCGGCGCGATCGGCGCGACCGGGGTCGGGCAAACCGTCGAAGACACGGTCACCGGCGTCGTCGGCCCGGAATCGCCGGTCGGCAAAGTCGTCGATGGCACCGTCGAAACGGTCGACGGCGTGCTCGGCGGCAAGCGCTAGTCGAAGAACCCCCTCCAACCGTCACAATGCCGGTCTCATGGCGGAGCGAGGACAGGCGGTGGCGGACCCGATCGCGGGCTCCGCGGTCTTCCCGATCGGGAGCCGCGTCAACGAGGCGGGCCATCTCGAGGTCGGCGGCTGCGACGTCGTCGACGTCGTGGCCGAGCATGGGACCCCTGCATACGTCTACGCCGAGGACGACATGCGCCAACGGGCCCGCGACTATCGCGAGGCGTTTTCAGGGCACGGCGTCGAGTTCGAGGTGCTCTTCGCCAGTAAGGCCTTCCCTTGCACCGCCGCCTACCGCCTCTTCGCCGAAGAGGGCCTCTCGGTCGACGTCGCCTCGGGCGGCGAGCTCCACATGGCGCTGCGCGGAGGCTTCGACCCGGGTCGGATCCACATGCACGGCAACAACAAGTCCGACGAGGAAATCCTTCTGGCGGCACGCTCCGGGGTCCGCCACCTGATCCTCGACTCCTTCGATGAGATCGAACGCTGCGAACGCCTCCTCGACGACCCCCAGGACGTGCTCGTCCGCGTCACCCCGGGGATCAAGCCTTCGACGCACGACTACATCACCACCGGCCAGCTCGACTCGAAGTTCGGGTTCGGCCTCGAGGACGGGCTTGCCGCCGAGGCGATCGAGCGCGTCCTCGCCTCCGACTCGCTCAACCTGGTCGGCCTCCATGCCCACATCGGCTCGCAGATATTCGAGCTCGAGCCCTACACGCTGGCGATCCGGGCGCTCGGCGATCTGGCCGGTGACTGGTGCCGGGTCGTCAACGTCGGCGGCGGCCTCGGGATCGCCTACACCGCCGAGGACGAGCCGCCCTCGATCGACGCCTACGCGGAGGTCAAGGCCAAGGGCGTCGCCGAAGTCTTCGGCGAGGACGTCACCATCTTGGTCGAGCCCGGCCGCTCGCTGGTCGGCAACGCCGGCCTCACTGCCTACCGGGTCGGGACCGTCAAGGAGATCCCCGGTGTCCGCACCTACGTCGCCGTCGACGGCGGCATGTCGGACAACATGCGGCCGATGCTCTACGGCTCGCGCTACGAAGCGCTGATCGCCGACCGGGCGGCCGAGGCGCCCGACACGGCGGCGACGATCGCCGGGATGCATTGCGAGTCCGGTGACGTGATCGTCCGCGACGCGGTGCTCGCCGGCGCCCCGGCGATCGGCGACGTGCTCGTCACCCCCGCCACCGGCGCCTACGGCCACGCGATGGCCAGCAACTACAACGGGGTGCCGCGGCCGCCGGTCGTCTTCTGCAGGGACGGGGAGACTCGCGTCGTGGTCCGTCGCGAGACCTACGAGGACCTGACCGCCCGCGATGAGTGACGACGCGGTTCGCATCGGCTTGCTCGGCAGGGGCACGGTCGGCGGTGCCTTCGCCGAGCTGATCGACGCCCGCGCCGGCGCCGTCGAGGCCGCGACCGGCCGCCGTCCGCAAGTCTCGGGGGTCCTGACCCGCAGCGAGGGCGACTTCGACCAGATCCTCGAGCAGGCCGAGGTGATCGTCGAGCTTATCGGGGGCGTCGACCCGGCGCGCGAGTACGTCGAGCGGGCGCTGCGGGCCGGCAAGCCCGTCGTCACCGCCAACAAGCAGCTCCTCGCCCAGCACGGCGACGAGCTCTTCGCCCTGGCCCGCGAGTCCGGCGTGCAGCTTCGCTTCGAGGCCGCCGTCGCCGGCGTGATCCCGATCGTCCGCGTGATCCAGGAGAGCTTCGGCGCCACCGAGATCTCCCGCGTCTTCGGGATCGTCAACGGCACCACCAACTTCATCCTCAGCGAGATGGCCTCGACCGGAGCCTCCTACTCGGAGGTGCTCGCCCGCGCCCAGGAGCTCGGCTATGCCGAGTCCGATCCCACCGAGGATGTGAATGGAGCCGACGCGGCGGCGAAGATGGCGATCCTCGCCCGGCTCGCGTTCCACACCCCGGTTGCCTTCGACCAGGTGGTCTACGAAGGCATCGAGACGATCCAGCCCGACGATCTCGCCTACGCGAAGGAGCTCGACCTCTCGCTGAAGCTGCTCGGAATCGCCGAGCGACGCGACGGCGGGATCAGCGTTCGCGTCTTCCCCTGCTTCCTCTACGGCGGCCACCCGCTGGCGCCGGTCGGCGGCCCCTTCAACGCGGTCATGGTCGAGGCACCCGCGATCACCGAGGTGACGATGTCCGGCCCCGGCGCCGGCGGCGTCCAGACCGCCTCGGCCGTGCTCGGCGACCTCGTCTCGATCGTCTCCGGCGAGGCCCCCGTCCACGAGCCGGTTGAGGAGCTCGAGGTCGTCACCGACGTCAGCTCCTCCTTCTACCTGCATCTCGAGGTCGCCGACCAGCCGGGGGTGCTGGCGCGGATCGCGCAGGTCCTCGGCGACAACGGTGTCTCGGTGAAGAGCGTGGTCCAGCGCGGGATCGGCGACGACGCCAGGCTCGTGATGGTCGTCCACGAGTGCCTCGAGTCGCGCTTCGCCGCCGCCGTCGAGGCGATCGGCGAGCTCGGCGACATGCGCTCGGCGCCGCGCTCGATCCGGGTGATCGAGGAGGAGGACTTCGCTTGAGCCACGGGGCCCTGATCGAGCGCTACAGGGACAAATTGCCGCTCGAGCCGGGGGACCCGGTGGTGACGCTGAACGAGGGCTCGACGCCGCTGATCGAAGCGCCGCGCCTCTCGGAGCGGATCGGCGCCCGGGCCTACATCAAGTTCGAGGGGGCCAACCCGACCGGCAGCTTCAAGGACCGCGGCATGACCGTCGCCGTCTCGCGCGCGAAGGGGCGCGGCGCCGAGGCCGTGATCTGCGCCTCGACCGGCAACACGGCGGCCAGCGCCGCGGCCTACGCCGCGCGGGCGGGGATGCGGGGCGCGGTGATCGTCCCCGAGGGCAAGATCGCGATCGGCAAGCTCGCCCAGGCGCTGATGCACGGCGCCCGCGTGATCGCGCTGCGGGGCAACTTCGACGACGCCCTTACGATCGTCCGCGAGCTCGCCCAGAAGCACCCGATCGAGCTCGTCAACTCCGTCAACCCCTACCGGATCGAGGGGCAGAAGACCGCCGCCTTCGAGGTCGTCGAGGAGCTCGGCGAGGCCCCGGGGGCGCTCGCGATCCCGGTCGGCAACGCCGGCAATGTCACCGCCTACTGGCGTGGCTTCCAGGAGCTGGAGACCGCCCCCGTCCTCTACGGGTTCCAGGCCGAGGGGGCGGCGCCGCTCGTCCACGGCTCGCCGGTCGCCGAGCCGGAGACGGTCGCCTCGGCGATCCGGATCGGCAACCCGGCCCGTTGGGAGGAGGCGATGGACGCATTCACCGCCTCCCGCGGCCGCGTCGCCGCCGTCAGCGACGAGCAGATCCTCGACGCCTACCGCTGGCTCGCGGCCCACGAGGGTGTCTTCTGCGAGCCCGCCTCGGCGGCCTCGGTGGCCGGCCTGATCGCCCACGGCCTTCCGGTCGCCGAAGAGGGTCCGGCGCCGGAGACCGTCGTCTGCGTGCTCACCGGCCATGGCCTCAAGGACCCCGACACCGCGCTCTCGAAAGCGCCCGCCGTCGTCAACTGCGAGAACGACCTCGGTGCCGTCGAGGAGGCGGTCTTCGAGGAGGGATGACCAGCCGTCGCCGCCTCGTGCGAGTCCCGGCCTCCTCGGCGAACCTCGGGCCCGGCTACGACGTGATGGCCGCGGCCGTCTCCCTGCGTCTCGAGCTGGAGGTGGAGGAGACCGGCGAGTTCTCGCTCGAGCCGGGCGACCCGAGCCTCCCCGACGGACGCGAGAACCTTGTCGTCCGATCTTTCGAGAGCCTGCGTCCCGCCGACGGCATTGCCTTCCGGATGCGCTCGGAGATCCCCCTGACCCGCGGCCTCGGCTCGAGCGCGGCAGCGATCGTCGCAGGCCTGGTCGCCGCCGACCACCTCTTCGAGCTCGGCCTCTCCAAACAGGACCTGCTCGACCGGGCGACCGAGCTCGAGGGGCACCCCGACAACGTCGCCGCCGCCATCTACGGCGGCTTCGTGGTCTGCGGCACCCGCCAGGAGGGTCACCCGACCGCCGCCCGCTTCGACCCGCCGTCGGGGCTCGAGGGGATCGCGGTGATCCCGCCCGACGAAGTCTCGACCAAACAGGCACGCTCGGCGATCCCCGAGGAGGTGCCCCTGGCCGACGCCGTCGCCAACATCTCGGCCGCATCGAGGCTGATCCTCGGATTGCGAAGCGCCGACCTCGACCTCGTCTCCGACGGGCTCGCCGACCGCCTGCACCAGGACTACCGCGAGTCGCTCTACCCACGCTCGATGGAGGTCGTCCACGCGGCTCGGGAGACCGGGGCGCTGGGCGCGACGATCTCCGGCGCCGGGCCGACGGTCCTGGTCTGGACCACGGTCGAGGAGGCCGGCGGCGTCGCCGCCGAGCTCAAGCAGCGCTACGGGGACTGGGCCGAGGTCCGCCGACTCCCGTTCAGTCCCCTCGGCGCCGACGTCCCGGAGCTGTGATCTGAATGGACTGGATGGTCCAGGTCGGGCTGATCGAGCTTGCCCTCGGCGGCCTGCTCGGCTGGGCGATGGTGCTGCGCCAGGAGAGCCCCGAGCTCCTGCGCCGGATCGGCATCGTCGCGCCCCAGCGGATCCGCCAGGTCCACCTCGACTACGTGATGATGGGCCTGATCCTGATCGCCGTCGGCCTCGCGATCCCCGGCCTCTCGAATGCGATCGCGATCCCGCTCGTCTTCGGCACCCTGGTCAACCCCTTGCTCTTCGTTCCCCTCGCCTTCGACCCCGACGTCGAGAAAAGGGCCTGGTACCGGGCACTCGCCGTCGTCTCCTTCCTCGGCGTCAGCGGCGGATTGGTCGCAGCCGCCATCGTCGGCCCGGCCTAGCGTCAGTCCAGCAGGCCGACCTGGCGGAGGATCGAGACGCTGTCGGAGTAGACGTCCTTGCGCTTGACCAGGCCGTCCTCGAAAGGGATCACGTCGAGGCCGTCCCAGCGGACCGTGTTGCCGGTCGGCTCGGCGACGTGGTCACCGCGCGTCATCCGGTTGGCGTGGGTAGCGGACGCGGTCCATTCCTGCACGACCAGGCCGGGCTTGACGTAGAGGCGGCGGGTCTCGAAGGCGATGTCGGGCCAGGTATCGAAGATGGCGCCGATGTGCCCGCGGGCCTCCGGCCCGCTCGCCGACTCCCCCGCGGTGTGGTTCTCGAAGACCATGTCGGGGGCGTGCATCGCCATGATCGCGTCGAGGTCGTGGGCGTTCCAGGCCGCGTTGTAGCGGTCGATCGTCTCGCGCAGCGTCTCCTCAGAATCCACAGGAACCTCCTCGCAGGGAACCGGGTCGAGGTATGTTCGCACGAGAATCCCCGACTGAATGGAGGGCGGCATGGCCGGCTACTCGATCAGGCATCGCGACGAGTTCGAGCAAATGGAGGGCTCCGGCAAGTCGACCTGGATGCTCGCCCGAAAGGCGCTCGGCACCGACTGTTTCGGCTACAACCTGGTCGAGATCGGTCCCGGCGGCCAGATCCCCGAGCACGACGAGTCGGAGAGCGGCCAGGTCGAGCTCTATTTGATCCTCGAGGGCGACGCCGTCATGCGGCTCGGCGGCGAGGAGCACCCGGCCCCGGCCGGCACCTTTGCCTCGATCGAGCCGCCGGCCAGCCGCACGATCCTCAACCGCTCCGATGCCCCGGTGCTGGCGATGGTGGTCGGCGTCCAGCCCGAGGGCGGCTACGAGCCGATGAGCTGGGGCTGAGCCCGGCTCATTTCGCGCCGGTGTAGGGCGAGCCGTCGGCGTTGACGCGCCGGATTTTCATTGAGATCACGGCTTCGCCTTCGATGTTGTACTCGGTGTAGGAATCTGTGCGGGTGTAGGAGATCGTGTGTTCCCCCGGATCGAGGAAGGAAGACCTTGGTGTTGTCGCCTCGCGTATCGGGATCTCATTTGCGTACAGCGAGCCGACGAGACAGCTGCCGCTCGGTTCGACCGGGCCGATGAAGGCGGGCGTCGTATACCAGGTCAGTTCCGCGTCGCCGCTCTCGGGAAGGTCGACCACCGCGCCGAGCGGGTAGCTGAAGTTGTGGGTCAGCGGTCCCACCGGGCAGGGCGGGAACCCCGGTTCCGGTTTGCAGCCGACGAAGCTCGATTTCCGCTCGACCGGCGTCTCGAAAATCAGGAGGATCCTCTGCGTGCCGTCGCCAGAGGAGTGAAAGCGTGAATCGTCGTTGCCCTCGAAGGGCGGAACGATGGCGGCTTTCTCCTCGGATTCGCCGGTAATCGTGCAGAAGTCACTCGCTTCGCCGGTGTGCTCGGTGGCATAGCTGAGCAGTTCGGCCTTGATGTAGATGCCTTCGTCTTCGGCTGTGGATTTCCACGAGGCCGTCGCGATCCCGGCTTTGGAAGTGACCCGGAAGCCGGCTTCGACGGTCTCCTTGTCCCTGACCGCGCCGACCGTGTAGTTGACGTCGAGCGTGCCGCCCGCGGGGCTCGAGCCGCTCGTCGGGTCGACGGTCACCTTCGTCGGCGTCACAGTCCAACGCCCCACGGCGCCCTCGCCGCTCGCGGCTGTCACCGAGGCGCCGATCTTGCCCTTGTCGCCCTGCTTCACCTTCTCGGGCGGTCCCGGCTCGACCTTGGCCGTCGCGCACTTGTTCTCGGTGCGCCAGTTCTTCTCGGCCGCGCGATGGTCCTCGAGGACCTTCGAGAGGATCGCCTGAGACGTCTCCTTCCCCATCCGCTCGAGCATCGTGCCGGCGAGGTCCGCCTCGGCCGTCGCCCTTTCCTCGGCGGTCGGTTCGAGGAAGGAGAAGATCTTCTTCGGCAGGTCCAAGGTGGCGTCGGCCTTGGCGGTGCTGCCGCTCGTCGCGCCGGTCTTGGCGTCGATCGTCGTCGTCCGGTTGATGACGACATGGCCGCCGATCCCCTGCAGCGAGAAGTTGACCGTTTCGACCTCGCTCACCTCGATTTTGGCCAGGCTCGCGTCGTCCTCCGTCTGCCCCTTCGTCTTCGCCTTGCTCTCGGTCTTGAAGGACGCCGACTCCGCCCCGACGGAGGTGCTCATCCTGGCCCGGCTCGTGAAGTCCCCTTGGACCACGCCGCCGGCCGTGGGGCATTGGTCGACCTTCCCCTTCGCGGTAACTCCGATCCCGAAGCTGCTCTGCTTGACGCCGTTCTTCGCACGGTCCTGGTCCACGTCGATCTCGACCCCGTCTTTACCCCCGATCGTCCCCGACACCGTCGCCGTCGCCGTCACACCGCCACCGGCGTCGTAGCTGCCCGTCGCCGCGATTCGGCCCGAGCCTGGATCGAAGGTGACGCCGGCCGGCGCCCCGGCCGAGGTGGTCGCGCGGCGGGCGAGACCGGGCACTTTCGCGTCCGCGGCCCGGCGCAGCTTCGGGATCAGGAGCTTGACGCCCTGGAGGATCTTCTTCGGCAGCTTCGGGTTGCCCCGCGCGATCAGCGCGACAGGGGCCTTGGCCCGGAACCGCTTCAACGGCTTCATCCAGCCGTCGCTGAGCAAGGCCTCGTCGAGCACCGTCACGGCCGGCTCGGCGCCGGGCTTGATCGTGCCGAGCGCAGCCGCCTTCGAGCACCCCTTCTTCCCCTCGATCTTGACCGCGACCGCACCCCTTTTGCATTTCTTCGCCGCCTGCGCGGCACCGGTAAAACCCCAGGAAAGCATGCAACAGAGTGCGAGCGGGAGGACGAGAGCGCTGCGTGGCACGCCCGCATTAAACACTTGCGGACACGTTCTGCGCAACTCTCCGTCCCTATAATGCCTCGACTTGTCGACCCGTCGCACGCCCGCTCGAAGAAGGCGTGGAACCCGGGAGGTAGGAGTGAAGAACCAGTCTCAGCCCCACGGCGAGGGCTTTCGCTACTCGCCTGAGCGTGCATACAAGCCGCTCGTATCGCCGCCGAGCGTCGAGGACAAAGACGCTTGCGCGATCTATGCCTCCGTCCGCCGCGACGCGAAGCCGAGCCACGAGCCGATCGAGCTCGCGATCCCGGCGCTGCAGAAGATGCTCCACCGCGCCGGCAACGTCGACGGCGAGGGCGACGGCTGCGGCCTGCTGATCGACATCCCGCGCAAGATCTGGGCCGAGGAGGTCCGCTCCGGCGGCCACGACCCCTCGCTCACCCTCGACGACGCCTTCGCAGTCGCCCACATCTTCGTCGAGCGCTCCCAAGACCGCGACAAGATCCAGCACGACGCCCGCAACCTCCTGCGCGAAGGGGGCTTCCGGATCCTCGCCGAGCGGATCGGCATCGTCGAGTCGCCCGCGCTCGGGCCGACCGCCCGCGAGGAGGAGCCCCACTTCTGGCAGATCGCCGGGCTGGTCCCCGACGCCGGCAAGCGCGACAGCGTCCTCTTCGACCTCCTGATCGAGCTCGAGCAGAAGCTCGGAGTCCACGTCGCCTCGTTCTCGGCGACGACCTGCGTCTACAAGGTGATGGGCTCCCCCAACGTGCTCGGCGCCTACTACCCCGACCTCCGCGACGAGCGCGCCGAGACGATCGGCGCCTTCGGCCACAACCGCTACTCGACCAACACCTGGCCTTCCTTCAAGCGGGTCCAGCCGTTCTCGGTCCTCGGCCACAACGGCGAGATCAACACGATCGAGCAGCTGCGCCAGGAGGCGCGCATGCTCGGGGTCCCGATCGAGCCGGGGTCCTCGGACTCCCAGGACCTGAACCGGACGATCGACACGATGGTCAGCCGCGTCGGGCTCAGCCTCGCCGAGGCGATGGAGATGGTCCTGCCGCCGATCGTGGAGGAGATCCGCAAGCTGCCACCGGAGCTGCACCGCTTCTACATGTACCTGCGCCAGACCATGGGCCCCTATTCGCAGGGCCCGGTGGCGCTGATCGCCCGCCACACCGACGAGTGCGTGTTCTCGGCCGACGCCCTCGGCCTGCGCCCGCTCTGGCAGGTCGAGACCGAGGACGATTTCGTCTTCAGCTCCGAGCCGGGCGTCGTCTCGGTCTCGAAGATGGTCTCCGAGCCGAAGCCGCTCGCCCCTGGCGAGAAGGCCCTGGTCACGATCGACCGCCAGGCCAAGCGCTCGACCCTCCACGCCCACGATCAGATGCTGCGGATCGTCCGCGACCGCTGGCTCGCCCGCGCGGGTGACGAGGATGCCGGGCCCTACGACCGCGCGCTCGACGCCGGCGGGCCGCTCGAGGGCGGCGAGGTGCCGGGCTACTCCGACGCCGGGCCCGAGGAGCCGGTCAAGGTCTCGGATCGCATCCTCGCCGGCTTCGGCTGGCAGCGCGACGACGTCAAACTGGTCCAGCAGATGGCCTCCAACGGGGCAGAGCCGGTCGGCTCGCTGGGCTACGACGGCCCCCTGGCGGCACTCTCGCCGGAGCGTCAGAACCTCGCCGACTACTTCAAGGAGACGGTCGCCGTCGTCACCAACCCGGCGATCGACCGCGAGCGCGAGATGGAGCACTTCTCGACCCGCGCGTTGTTCGGTCGCCGTCCCTCCTTCGACACCGCGGCCGAGGACAGCGGCACCGTCGAGATCGCCTTCCCGGTGATCCTCGGCGGTCACCACGACCTCGCGCCGCTCTCCGACAAGACCTACCGCCGCATCGCCCGCCAGCACAGCACCTACCTGCTCGAGGACCTCTGGGAGGAGTTCCGCGGCCGCGCCGACGCCGTCGACGTCTCCCTGCTCGAGTCCGAGACCACCCACGGGGCGGTGGAGCGGATCAAGCAGGAAGCCGTCAAGAAGGTCCGTGACGGCGCCGAGCTGCTGATCCTGACCGACCGCACCGTGCACGACGGCGAGCGCCGCTACCTCGACCCCCACCTGGCGACCTCGGCGATCGACCAGGCCCTGAAGCAGTTCAAGGTCGAGCCCGGCGAGGTCAACCTGCGGCGGCGCTGCGGCATCGTCCTGCGTTCGGCCGCGGTCCGCAACGTCCACGACGTGATGCTGGCCCTCGGGCTCGGCGCCAACGGCGTCTGCCCGTACACGATGGTCGAGGTGATCTGCGTCGAGGACTACGAGACCGACGTCTCCAACCTCTGCGACGCCCTCACCAAGGGGATCGAGAAAGTGATCTCGACGATCGGCATTCACGAGGTCCGCGGCTATGCCCGCCAGTTCTCCTCGATCGGGATCAAGCCCGAGCTCACCGAGATCTTCCAGACCGAGGCCTTCGCGGCATCGGCGACGGGCGGCGCCGGGTTCGCCGAGCTCGACGAGGACAGCAACGAGCGGGCGCGGATCCTCTCCGGCGACGAGGAAGCGAAACCGGCGAAGACGTTCCGCTTCTACCCGAAGGTCTATAAGGCCGCGATCGCGACCGCAAACGGCTCCGGCAGCTACGAGGAATACTCGGAGAAGGTCCGCGACCTCGAGCGCCAGAGCCCGATCTCGATGCGTCACGTGATGGGCCTGAAGGGCGATCGTGAGCCCTTGAAGGACCCCAGCGTCGTCGACGCCGGCGTCGGCCACCACGACTACCCCGTCGTGATCTCCTCGATGAGCTTCGGCTCGCAGTCGGAGCCCGCCTTCCGTGCCTACGCGGAGGCCGCGAAGGCGATCAACGTCCTCTGCATCAACGGCGAGGGCGGCGAGATCCGCGACATGTACGGCAAGTACCGCAAGTGGCGCGGCCAGCAGGTCGCCTCGGGCCGTTTCGGGGTCTCGGCGGAGATGATCAACTCCTCCTACGTGGCCGAGATCAAGATCGGCCAGGGCGCAAAGCCCGGCGAGGGCGGCCACCTGCCCGGCAAGAAGGTCTCCGAGAAGGTCGCCGCAGCTCGTAACGCGGCGCCGGGCACGGACCTGATCTCGCCCTCGAACAACCACGACCTCTACTCGATTGAGGACCTCGCCGAGCTGATCGACGAGCTCAAGACCGTGAACCCGGATGTCCGGGTCTCGGTCAAGGTCCCCGTCGTCCCCAACATCGGCACGATCGGCCTCGGGATCGCCAAGGCCGGCGCCGACATCATCACCCTCTCCGGCTTCGAGGGCGGCACCGGCGCCGCCCGCCAGCACGCGCTCCGTCACGTCGGGCTGCCCTCCGACATCGGCACCCGTGCCGTGCACAGGGCGCTGATGGAGGCCGGGATCCGCAACCGGGTCGAGATCTGGGCCGACGGCGGCTACCGCACCGGCCACGACATCGTGAAACTGCACTGCCTCGGGGCCAACCGCGTCGGCTTCGGCACCCTGGCGATGGTCAGCCTCGGCTGCACGATCTGCCGCGGCTGCCAGCTCGACACCTGCCACGTCGGCATCGCGACCCAGATCGAGACCACCGAGCAGGCTCAGGAGCACGGGCTGAAGAAGTTCACCCCGCAGGAGGTCGACCTCGCCGCCGAGAGCTGCGCCCGCTTCTTCCAGGCGATGGGCGAGGAGGTCAAGGAGGTCGTCGCCTCGCTCGGCTACGACCGCGCCCAGGACCTGGTCGGCCGCTACGACCTGCTCGAGCAGGTCTCCCACGCCGACGAGCTCGACCTGGCGCCGATGATCACGCCGCTGGAGGAGTTCCTCGACCTCGAGCCGCTCGACCTCCCGGTCGTCGGCGAGACCGAGGACACGAGGGCCGAGGCGGGCCTCGTCGTCGCCCACCCGATCCGGATGGAGGAGAAGCAGGCCTCGACCCAGATCGCGGCACTTGCCCCGGAAGTCTGTGCCGGCAAGATCGTCGACAGCCGCTTCCCGCGCCCGACCGACGCCAACGACCGCGTGCTCGGGACCGAGCTCTCCGGGGCGCTCTCGCGCGCCCGGATCTTCGACGGCCTCGACCCGGACGCCGGCGGCGAGATCCTCGCCAATCTCGAGTTCGACGGCGGCTCGGTCGCGGGCCAGGGCTTCGGCGCCTTCAACGCCTACGGGGTCGCGATCCGGGTCGAGGGCGGCGCCCAGGACGGCGTCGGCAAGACGATGCTGGGCGGGACCGTCTCGATCCTCAAGGGCAAGGGGGCAAAGGGCCGGCGCCTGAACGGGTCGGTCGGCAAGTCCTTCGCCTACGGCGCCCAGCGCGGCCGGCTCTTCGTGCAGGGCTCGGCCGACTCTCGCTTCTGCATCCGACTCTCGGGGGCCGACGTGGTCCTCGCCGGGGAGCCGGAGGAGCCGATCGACGACAGCCGCGGCTGTGTCGTCGACCGCGCCAACGCCAAGGGCTTCGCCTTCGAGTACATGACCTCCGGCCGTGCCGTCGTCCTCGGCGACCTCGGCCCCTGGGCCTGTGCCGGGATGACCGGCGGTCGGGTCTACGTCCGCCACAACGCCTTCGGCATCGACGCCGAGGCGATCGAGCGGCGGCTCGGAGAGGGCGCCAAAGTCGAGCTCAAGGCGCTCGACGCCGAGGGACTGCTCGACGTCGACGACCTGCTGACCAACTACGCCGAGGAGCTGAAGGCGACCAACCAGGGCGAGGAAGCGGTCCGGATCCTCGAGCTCACGGCCAACGCGCCGGAGAATTTCCTCATGGTCGTGCCCAACAAGGTCCAGGCGGACCCGAGCATCTCGACCGAGTAGCCGCCCTACCGGCCCGGGCGGCGGGTGCTGAACCGGGGGCCGATGCGGCCCAATGGAGCATGCGGCGCCGGAGCCCGTTTCGCCGCAGGATCCGCCGCCGGAGGTGTCGTCGGGGCGGCTTTGGGCGCGGGCACCTGGCTGAGGCGGTCGGCGATCGAGCGGATTTCCTGAAGCAGGCCGTCGAGCATCTGCTCGGTGGCGTTGTGGATTCGGACCTCCGAGCCGGCACGGTCGGCCTCGACCTGGTCGACCCGCTGTTCGAGCTTGTCGGCGCGGGCGCCGATCTCGCGCACTGACCTGTTGAGTCGCTTCTCCGACTTGCGGACGCGCCGCTTCACGTAGTCGCGGGTCTCGCGCCGCAGCGCCTCGAGCTCGGCCCTGATGGCGGTGTCGTCCGGGTTAGCGGGGCCGGCGCCGCTCTCGTCCAGCATCTCCTCGACGCCGAGGCGCAGGCGCTCGATTTCCTGGTGCAGCCGCTCACGGGCGAGCTGTGCCGCTTCGGAGATTTCGGCGCTCATCGATCTCGATGCTATGGGCCGCGGGGGCGGAAACCCCTGGCGATCAGGTTTCGAGAATGAAGAGGCGGTACCGGCCGATCGCGATCTCGTCGCCGTCGCCGAGGCGTGACCACTCGACGGTCTCCCCGTTGACCAGGACGCCGTTGAGGCTGCGGTCGTCGAGGACCCGCAGCGCCTTCGGCGCTTCACAGGCGATGATCGCGTGCCGGCGCGAGACGCTCGGGTGGTCCAGGCGCACGTCGGCGGCGACGCTGCGGCCGATCCTCACCCAGCCCTCCTCGAGGGGGATGATCCGGATCGTCTCGTCGTCGTCCCAGAAGGCCAGGTGGCGACCCGGCTCGGAGATCATCTTCCGCGCTTGCCCGAGCCAGTCCGGGGGGGCATGGGGAGCGGGAGGGACTGGGAACTCGACGGTCTGCCCGTGCTCCTGCATCGGCTCGAAGATCGAGTCGCGGCGGAAGGAGGTGCCGCCGCAGGACGAGCAGTCCGGGAGGACGTCGTTCTCCTCGAGCGAGAGCTGGGTGCCACAGCCGAGGCAGAAGAAAGTGCCGGCTCCGGGCTCGGACCCGGCGTCGAGGCTGCCGTTCGACCCGTCTGGGCGGATCTTGATGGAGATGCGGTCCCTCCTCGTTGCGTCGCGCTCTTGTGATGATCGTAGCGTGGCCGGGGGTGCCGGCGCTCCGCGTGCGCCAATACAATCGCGCCGCGATGGGTCCGGTCACCGCCGAGATAGACGTCGACGTTTCGAGGGAGGAGGCCTTCGCGGCGATCTCCGACCTGGCCCGGCGCCCGTCCTTCACCGACCACTTCCTCGACGGCTTCCACCTGACCCGGATCGAGTCCAGCGGCATTGGCGCCGGCGCCCGTTACCGCATCCGCTCGCGGCTGCGCTCGGTCTGGACCGACTCGACGATCGCCGAGCTCGAGCCGCCGCACAAGCTCGTCGAGCACGGGCGCGGAGGTCGCGTCAACCGGATCCCGTCGACCACCGTCTGGGAGGCCCTCGACGGCCCCGGCGGCCTCACCCGCCTGCGTGTCTCCTACTGGACCGAGCCCAGCAACCGGATCGATCGGGCGCTCGAGGTGCTCGCCGGAAACGGCCGCTCTGCCGAGCGAGGCTGGCGCGAGGCCCTTCGCCGCCTTCGCGGGCAGCTCGAGTCGGGTGCCTCGGCGCCCGCGGCGCTGGCACTCGCCGGGGGCAACCGCTACGCGACCGGCATCCCTTAATAGACTCACGCCCGCCGATGACGAGAACCAGACGAATCGCCCTGCCGCTGCTCGTTGCGCTCGCCCTCGCGGGGCTGGCGCTGACCGTCTCCGCCTGTGGCTACGAGAGCCACGAGACCGAGGTCGCCGAGGGCGAGCCGGTTGAGCTCGGCGAGCTCTCCTACAACGTGATCTTCTCGCGCTTCCTCAACCCCAACGACAACGAGGATTCCGCCTACCTGGTCGGCCAGGAGCCCCCGCCCGAGGGCTCGGCCTATTTCGGGGTCTTCTTCGAAGTCCAGAACGAGTCCGAAGAGACCCAGGAGCTGCCCGACTCGTTCACGATCCACGACGCCGACAAGCAGACCTTCGTTTCCTTGCCCAGCGAAAGCCTCTTCGCCTTCCCGCTCGGCGGCGAGGTCGAAGGCCAGGAACAGATCCCGGTCCTCGACTCGACCCCCGAGCAGGGGGCCATCGAGGGCTCCGTCGTCCTCTTCCTGCTCCCGGCCGAGGCTTCCGAGAATCGCCCGCTGACGCTCGAGATCGAGGCCGAGGGCGGCACCGGCGAGGTCGAGCTCGACCTCTGATCTAGAGGCCGGCGGAGAGCACCTGCGAGGCGATCGGCGCCGAGACTTCGCCGCCTGAGGCGCCGGCATCGACCAGCACCACCCCGACCGCGAGCCTCGGCTTGTCGGCGGGCGCGAAGGCCGCGAACCAGGCGTCTTTGATCTGGATCGGCTCGGGGTCGTTCTCAGTGCCGGGCTCGGGCCCGAGCTCCGCGGTCCCGGTCTTGCCGGCGACCTGCGCCTCGGGGATCGCACCGGCGGTCCCGGTCCCTTCGGTCACGACCCCGATCATCAGGTCGGTGAGGTCGTCCGAGAGCTTCTTCGACATCACCCGCACCGGCTCCGCGTCCGGACGCAGTTTCTTGTTGGCGACGATCGAGGTCGGCTGGCGGACGCCGTCGTTGGCGATCGTCTGCGCCACCGTCGCCATCTGCAGCGGGGTCGCCAGGACTTCGCCCTGGCCGATCGCCGTCACCCCGAGGTCGAGTTCGTCGCCGATCTCCTCCGGGATGCTCGACTCCGGCGGTTCCACTTCCCGCACGATCCGCGGCGCGTAGAGCGTCGGCGGGGAGTTGAAGCCGAAGCGCTCCGCGGTTTCGACCATGACGTCGTTGCCGATCTCGGGGCCGAGCGGCGCGAAGTCGGCGTTGCATGACTCGGCGAAGGCTTGCGGGAAGGTGCCGCCGCAGATCTCCCCGTTGGCGTTTTCGATGAAGCGCCCGCCCACGTTGACGCCGCTCGTGTATTCGAATTCGTCGTCGAGCGAGAGCACGCCCTTCTGCAGCGCCGCAGTCGTCGTGATCATCTTGAAGGTCGAGCCGGGCGGCTGGGGGGCGGAGTAGGCCTGGCCGGCAAGGGCACGGACGTCGCCGGTGCGGGCGTCGAGGACGGTGACGCCACCGGAGCGGCCGGCGAGAGCGGATACCGCGGATTCCTGCAGGTCCGGATCGATCGTGGTCTTCACCGGGGCTCCCTCCGCGGGTTTGCCCTTGGCGATCACCCGCGCCGCCCCGCTTCCGTCCGCGACGGCCAGCAGCGAGCCGCCCGGCTTGCCGGCCAGGCGCGCGTTGAAGGCCTGCTCGAGGCCGCTGACGCCAACCGGCGTCTGCGAGGAGAACCCGTGGCGTTCGAGCTTGGGAAGGTCCTCTTCTTCGGCTGTCCCGACTTCGCCGGTGACGTCGATCGCGGCGCTGCCCAGCGGGTGTTCGCGTTCCTCGGCTTCGCCCTCGGCGAGCGCGGTGCCGTCGGCGGCGAGGATCGCCGCCCTGGGTGCGAGTTCGATCGCGTTCTCCAGGTGTTCGCCTTTCTCGAGCCCGGGGAAGACGAGGTTCGGTTCCCAGCCGATGCCACCGTCCTCGTAGGGCAGCTTGAGCTCCGCTTCGACGTTGCCGAAGGCGACCGTCCTCATGTCCATCGGCACCGGCACGACCGTGATCCCGTCGGCGGAGCCGGGGTCTCGGGGCGAGTCGGCCTCGACCGACCGCAGGGTTGCGACGCCCTCGGCGTCGCGGTAGGCGATGACGAAGTCGTTGATCTCGATCGTCTGTTTCGATGCCGTGTTCAGCTCCTTGTACATCTGCGCGAATTCCTGCTTCTCCCACGCCTCGGTGAAGCGCTTGGCGGCGTCTTTCGGGGGTGAGCCGGGGGCTCCCGTCACGGCGCCGATGACGAAGGCGACGATCGCGATGATCGCGAGGGGAAGCGTGCGGGTGACGAGACGGCGACGCCGCTCCACCTCAGGCGGATGGCTTTTCACTGCAGGGAAATGTAAAGGTCGCCGCTCAGCCGGTGCAAGGGCCGGTGTCGACCGGGGTTTCGGCGTCCCGCAGCGCCCTTTCGATGACGGGCGCCGGAATCGCGAAACCGCCGGGATCGCCGTAGGTGGTCGTCGCGAAGATCGTGCCCAGGGCGCGGCCGCGGGAGTCGACCAGCGGGCCACCGGAGTTGCCGCTCAGGACCGAGCCCCGGAGGCTGGCGATCGACCGCCTCAGCGGCCCGTGGCCGTAGGAGTCCTCGCTGACCACCTCCCGCGTTTCGCCGAAGCGCGCCGGTGCGACCGCATACGGGCCGTTCTCGGGATAGCCGAGGATCGCTGCCCGCTGTCCCCTCCTCGTCTTCGGGGCGGAGGGCAGGACCGGCAGGTCGGCGCCGATCCGCAGGATCGCCAGGTCGTTCCCCGGGTCATATTGGACCACCGTCGCCGCCAGCGACGCGTCCGACTGGGTGTTGACGGTGGTGTCGTCCTCGCCGGCGACGACGTGGGCGTTGGTGACCACGAGGCCCGGGGCGGCGACCCAGCCCGAGCCCTCGATCCCGAGCCCGCAGGCGGTGCCCAGCACCCGCACTACCGAGCGCCCGGCCCGCAGCACGTCGCGGTCGGTGGCGATCGAGGGGTCGGGCTTCTCGAGCGGGGTCGCCGGGCCGACGATCGAGGGCGCCGGGTCGACCCGGTCGAGCGCGTTCAGGACCGGGCCGGAGGGCGGCATCACCTGGTTGAGGCTGCGCAGGATCAGCGATCGCTGGACGTCTCCCCGCAGGTCGCCCGTGCCCGGCGTGTGGAGGGCGACCGCCCCGAAGACCCAGACCACGCCGAGGGCGATGCAGGCGATCAGCATCGCGCCGCCGGCTCCGTCGGCGACGTGAAGGTGGCGGCTGCGGATCAGCCTCTGGCGCAGGCCGAGGGCGAAGCTCTCGAGCGTGACCGCGACCATGGCGCCGCCGATCAGCGCCCCGAGCGCGGCGAGCAGCGGCGTGTAGGGGGAGCTCGAGCCGCCCTCGAGGACGAGCGGAGCCAGCCGGCTGCCGAGCAGCGCCCCGAGGCCGAAGCCGAGCAGCGTCATCGCGCCGACTATCAGCCCCTGCCGGTAGCCCCAGATGGCGAGGGCGGCCGTGAAGGCGACGATCCCAACGTCCATGGCGGTCATCGGTCCGAATACAAGCAGGAGGCGGCGCTGCGGCGGGCCTGGGACGGTCGAGGCAGCGGTTATTGCTCCGCCGGAGCCTCCGCCGAGTGCTGCCAGGCCTCCCGCAGGGGCTTGCGGTAGATCAGGAAGCAGGGAGAGATCAGGATCAGGACGGCCTCGTCGAACGGGCCGGGAATCGGCAGCAGCCCGAGGCCGGCCAAGAGGCGGATTGGCTTGGGAATGCGCTCGTCCCTCGCGAGGAGCTTGAAGGCGCGCAGCAATCTGGAGAAGAAGCTCATCGCTGTCTGCTTCGAGATTGCCAGATCGCACCAGGCCCGGAAGCCCGTCACTTACGTTCAGTAAGCTGAAACGACCGTGGGGGCTACGTCAGCGAGCCGACAGACCCAGGGAGTCTGCCCTGACTTCCACGCCGCCATCGAGCTGGTCGGCAAGCGCTGGACCGGCGCGATCGTCTCGGCCCTCTCCGAGGGCCCGCTTCGCTTCGGCCAGCTCGGCAAGGCAGTGCCCGGCCTCTCCGACCGGCTGCTCTCTCAGCGGCTCAGGGAGCTCGAGGACGCGGGCGTCGTCGAGCGCGAGGTCGAACCCGGCGCCCCGGTCAAGGTCAGCTACTCGCTGACCGAGAAGGGCGCCGACCTCGGGCCGGCGATGTCCGAGCTTCGCGCCTGGGCCCGCCGCTGGAAGCGCACCGGGTAGCGCCGCGGGTGGGGGAGGCCGAGCCGACACAGGAGCGCCTCGACACCGGCCCCGAGCTGCCGGGCCCGTTCGCGGTCGGCCGCTACGCCCGCAAGCTCGAGGAAGAGATGCGGCGCCGCGCCCGGGTCTCGCTGATCGGCGAGGTGACCGGCCTCAGCAAGAGCCGGGCCCAGGCCTATTTCGAGCTCCGCGACCAGGAGGGCGCGGTCCCCTGCGCGATCTGGCTGAATGAGCTCGAGAAGCTCGAGCTGCCGGAGGGCGGGCTGCGGGACGGGGCCGAAGTCGTGATCGGCGGCGGGCCCGACTACTACCGCGGCAGCGGCCAGTCCTCGCCCGGCTTCTCGTTCCGAGCGACCCACATCCGGCTCGCCGGAGAGGGCGACCTTCTGGCTCGCCTCGACGCGCTCCGCAAGCAGTTGCGCGCCGAGGGCCTCTTCGAGCTTCAGGGGCAGCTGGGGCGCCCTGTCCTGCCGCGCGCGATCGGCGTCGTCACCGCCGAGGCCGGCGCCGCCCGGCGCGACCTGCTCGCCGGCCTCGAGCGGCGGGGATGGGCGGGGACCGTGATCTGGGCCTTCGCGCCGGTCCAGGACCGCCGTGCCGCGCCGGCAATTGCGACCGCGATCCAGGATCTCGCCGCCCGGCCCGAGGTCGAGGCGATCGTCGTGACCCGTGGTGGCGGCAGCCTCGCCGACCTCTGGGCCTTCTGCGACGAGACCCTCTGCCGCACCGTGGCGATGCTGCGGGTGCCGGTGGTGGCCGCGGTCGGCCACGAGCGCGACACCACCTTGATCGACGACGTCGCCGCCGTCGCCTGCTCGACCCCGACCCACGCCGCCGAGGCCGTGGTCCCGCTCGACTGCGGCGCCGCCAGGCTCTCGCTCGAGCGCTGCACGACTGCCCTGCGACGGGCGGCGGAGGGCGCCGTCGCCGCCCGCGCCCGGCACCTCGGGGCGCTTGCGCGCGGCCCGGCGCGGGCGTTGCGGAGGGAGCGCCTCTTCCTCAACCAGAAGACCCGCGAGGTGCGCGCAGCCTCCGAGCGCGGGCTTGCCGGGCGCCTCGCCCTGCAGGGCCGGGTCGCGCTGGTCCTGCAGCGTGCCGCCGGCCGGGCGTCCGGGCCCGACCTCGGGAGGCGCCGGGAGGCGCTGCGCCGGGCCGAGATCGCCTTCCGCGCCCACGAGCCCGAGCGCACCCTCGAGCGCGGCTACGCGCTCGCCGAGAGCCCCGATGGGGAGCCGCTGACGAGTGCCGAGGCCGCTCGCGCCGAGCGCGAGATTAGTCTCCGCTTCGCCGACGGCAGCCTCGACGTGAGGCCCGCCGCGGCCGACGATGACCGATAAGCCCGCCTCATACGAGGCCGCCGTCGAGCGGCTGGAGGAGATCATCGACCGGCTCGACTCCGGCCAGGCCGGCCTGCGTGAGACCCTCGACCTCTGCAAAGAGGGCCGCGAGCTCGTCACCTTCTGCGCCGCCGAGCTCGACGCCGTCGGCGAGGGCCTCAAGGAGCTGCGGCTCGACGAGCTCGCCGAGAAGCTCGACTCTTCGGCCCGCGACGATTCCTGAGCGGTCTTGCCGATCAGATCCCCGAGGACCTGCCCCAGCGCTAAACCGGAGCGGGTCGGCGATCGGGTGACGCCAGGGCCTCGATTCGCGCCACCAGCATCTCCCGAGCGGCCCGCAGCTCGGCGGCTCCCCAGCGCTCGACGTGCGGCTCCCCGGGTCGCTCGAGGAAGACGTAGGCGAGCTCGACCTCCTCGACCCCGCGCGCCTCGGCGACGGCGAGGCCGTAGATCGCCTGCTGAATCTCGTAGCGGACGACCAGGTCGCCAAGGTCCGCGTCGCCGGCCCGGTCGGTCTTGTAGTCGACGATCAGAGGCGGCTCGCCGTCGCGCTCGACCAAGAGGTCGACCGAGCCGCGCAGCACCGTGCCGGCGACCTCTACGAGTAGCGACACCTCCGGGCGGCTTGGGGCATCGCGAACCCGGTCCGCGAAGAAAGGCGAGTCGAGCCAGGCTTCGACAGGCCCGAGCACCGCCTCGGATTCGAGCTCCTCGTCGGCGTCGACCTCGGCCGACTGGGAGACGCGGGCGATGACCTCGGCGGGCGGCAGCGCCCAGCCCCGCGCCTGGCTCCACTCGAGCAGCGCATGCACCGCCCTGCCCCGGATCACGCCGCCGACGTCGCCGTCACCGCCGGCCAGCGCCCGGTCGCTGTCGGCCAGGCGCTCCTCGGTCCCCTCGCCGAGCGCGCCGGAAATCGCGGTGTAGGAGAGTGGCTTCTTCGTCGGCACGGCCGGCCGGCGTGCCACCAGCGGCGCCGGGCCCTCGCCTGTCTCCCGCGCGGCGCTCGCCGCCGCCCGGGTCGCGCGCAGCTCCTCCGCGCGCTCCCCCGAGGGGCAATTGACTCGGACCGGGATGGTGGATGGAGCGAAAGCGTCGCCGAGGCCCGGCCGCGCCTCCGGTGCAGCGACCTCGATCGCGGAGTCGGCCTCGCGGTCGACCTCGAACCCGGCGGCGATCCGCTCGATCACCGAGGTTCCGTTGCGCATCTGGGAAGGGGGCGATGGCGCGACCACTCCGCTCAAGAGCAATCGCTCGCGGGCGCGGGTGGCGCCGACGTGGAAGAGGCGCAGCTCCTCCTCGGCCTGGCGCCGCTCGAGGTCTTCGCAGAGGGCGCGCTGCTCGTAGAGGTTGACGCCGCGGGCGCCGAGCCGCCGCAGCTGCATGCCGACGCGGGGGGAGTCGGGCTCGTGCCCGAGCGTCAGCAGCGGCGTCCGCACCGCCGGGAGCAGGCCGCGAGAGAGGTGGGGGATTGCGACGACGTCGAACTCGAGGCCCTTGGCGCCGTGGATGGTCATGATCCGCACCCCGTCGTGGCCCTCGACCGCGGTCGCCGCCTGGGCATCGGCATCGGCATCGGCGCGGGCGGCGAGGAAGTCGAGGAAGCCGCGCAGGTCCCGTCCCTCGACGGCCTCGTAATCGGCGGCCAGCCGCATCAGCTTGCGGACGTTGGCGAAGCGCGCCTCGCCCGAGGGCCGCATCAGGATCGCGAGGTCGTAGCCGCTGCGGGTCACGGCGGCGTCGATCAGCGCCGCCAGCGGCAGCGAGGTCGTGTCGGCGCGAAGCCCGGCGAGCGTCGCCGCGAATCGCTTCAGGAGCGCCTGCTCGTCGGCCGGGATCTGCGCCAATCGCTCGGCGTCTACGCCCTCGTCTTCGCCGGTCCCGGCGAGGACCTCGATCGCCGGCCAGAGCTGGCGCCCGCGGCCGGCGGCGGCCCGCAGCAGCCAGAGAGTGTCGGGTGCGACCCCTCCCGCCGGCGAGGCCAGCGACCCGAGCAGAGACTGGTCGTCGAGCGGGTTGGCGATCGTCGCCAGCAGGGCGCAGACGTCGGCGACCTGCTGCTGGGACCAGTAGCCGCGCCCGCCGACCACGTAGGGCCGCAGGCCGGCACGCTCGAGCGAGTCCTCGTGGGCGTCGAGGCGGGTGAAGGCGCGCAGGAGGACGACCATCGAGCCGCGCTCGACGCCCTGCTCGGCGAGCTCGCGCAGGCGCTCGGCCAGGAACCGGGCCTCGGCCAGCTGGTTCGTCGGGGTGCGGCCGTCGGTGAGCGGTTCGAGCTCGATCCCGTCCTCGTCCCAGCCGTCGCGCCGGGTGAGCAGGAGCTCGACCGAGGGCCCCTCGCCGGGCGGCCCCGCGCTGCTCGGCGCCGCCCCGACCCGCAGCGGCGTGTAGGCGTCCTTCAGCAGCTCGGTGCCGAGCGCGTTGACGGCGCCGATCACCTCGGGCCGCGAGCGGAAGTTGCCGCTCAGCTGGATCGCCTCGCCCTCAGGCGCTGCCGCGATCCGCTCGCGCCGCTCGCGGAAGACGTCGAGGTCGGCGTGCCTGAAGCCGTAGATCGACTGCAGCTCGTCGCCGACCACCATCAGCTGGCTGCCGGGCCCGCGCAGAGCTTCGACCAGGCGCAGCTGCAGCCGGTTGGTGTCCTGGAACTCGTCGACGAGCAGGTGGCTGAAACGGGCCTGGTAGGCGGCCCCCGTCTCGGTCCGCTCGAGCAGCCTCACCGCGAGGATCTGCAGGTCCTCGAAGTCGACCCCGGAGCGCCGCTCCTTGGCCGCCGCGAATTGCCCCGAGAAGAGGGTGAGGAGCTCGGCGACATGGCGGTAGGCGCGACCGCCCTCGCCGGCCTCGGCGACGCGGCTCACCGCCACCTCGATCGCCTCCCTGTAGGGGGCGATCGTCTTCGCCTTGCTCTCGGTGCGCAGGGCGCTGACCTCCTCGAGGTCGAGCTCGGGATCCCGTTCGAGCGTCTCGATCGCCCTCGCGAGGAGCTCGTGGGGGGCGCTGCCGGGCTTGGCCTCGGGCAGGCACTCCCTCGCCGCCGCCGCGGCGGCGGCGAGGGCCGCCGGAACGTTTGGCGCCGGGGCGGGGGGCAGGGCCGGCTCGGCCTCCCCGCGGCTGCGGAGCTCCGCGTGGGCGGCGGTGACCACCGACCGCAGGCCGGCCACATCGAAGGCTGCCAGCGTCTCTTCGCGCTCGTCGCCCCCGGTGGCCAGGAACTGCTCGAGGGCCTGATCGAAGGCCTCGGCGGCGGCCCGGCCCGCCTCGGGCGCGTCGAGCACCCGGAAGCGGGGGTCGACGCCGACCGCAACCGGATGCGCGGAGAGCAGGCGGTTGCAGAAGCCGTGGATCGTCGTCACCCAGGCACCGCCGAGGCTCGAGAGAACCTCACGCGCCCGCGCCTCTCCGGCCTCGGCCCGCCCTTCGATTTCCGCTCGGATCCGCTGGCGCAGCTCCCCGGCCGCCTTGTCGGTGAAGGTGAAAGCAAGGACCGCGTCGGGGGAGACGCCCTCCTCGCAGACGAGCCGGCAGTAGCGATCCACCATGACGCCGGTCTTGCCGGTCCCGGCCCCGGCCTCGACCAGGACCTCCGGCCGCTCGGCCGCGATCGCCGCGCGCTGCTCCTCGGTCGGCGTCCGCCTACTCATGCGCGCGGGTCCTCGTCCTCGTCGTCTTCGGGTTCGACCGGCGCCCGGTCGCGGCGGCAGATCGGCGCGAACTCGCAGAACGGGGGACAGACGCCATGGCCCCGCAGCCCCGGTCGCGGGCCCGGATCGCGGTCGATTTCTCCGGCGCGCATCCGGGCGACGATCTCGCCGGCGCGCCTGCGGGCGTCCGCGAGCAGCGCCTCGAACTCGGCAGCGTCGACCTTGTCGGTGCGCGAGAGCCCGTAGGGGGCGAGCTCCTCGGCGACCTCCTCGAGCACCAGGCCGCGGGGGCGGCGGACGGAGGTCCCGCGCAGGGGGTGGTAGAGGCCGCCGACCGCCTCCACGTCCCAGAGCTCGGCGACGGCGATCAGGTAGAGCTGCAGCTGCAGCTTCGCCTCCTCCTCGAGCTTTTCGCGCGAGGTCACCGAGCCGGAGAGCTTGTAGTCGAGAACCACGGCGCGCCCGTCGGCGGCGCGGTCGACCCGGTCGATCGCGCCGTGCAGCCGCCAGCCGTCGATCTCCAACGCCGCGCGCTCGGTCTCTTCGGCGTCCGAGAAGCCGGCCTCGAGCAGCCAGGGCTCGAAGCCGGCCGCGTCGCGGCGCGACTCCTCGGCCAGGAAGCGGGCGATCCAGCCCTCGATCCGGCGCAGCATCGCCGTCTCCGCCGGGTGGCGGCCCATCCGCCGCTCCTCGGCGATCTCCTCGACGAGCTCGCTGCCGCGGCGCTGCCAGGCACCGAGCGAGTCGGGGCCAGGGAGCCGGTCGGGGCCGGGGGGCTCCGCGAAGAGCCGGTGGAGCGCCTCGTGGACGATCCCTCCCTGGACCAGCGGGTCGGGCGGGGGGTCGAGCGGCTGCGGGGCGAGCTCGTGGGAGACGAACCAGCGGTAGGAGCAGACGTCGAAGCCCTCCAGGGTGGTGCCGCCATATGCGGAGACCGAGCCCAGGGACTCGATCACGGCGGGGTTCGTCAACGGCCCGGGCGCGCGAGTCGCCGCCTCGGCGCTGCGCGCCGCCGCGATCCGCTCGGCGATCCGCTCGGCGGTCCCGTCGTCCGCCGCCGCGAGCGCCAGCAGGGCGCCGGTCTCGGCACCGCTGCCGTGCGCGGCGATCGCCCGACCGAGCTCGATCTCCGAGGGCGCCTCGGCGACACGGTGGACGACCTCGGCGAGCTCCCTGCCGCGGGGCTGCGGCCCCGGATCGGGCTCGAGCAGGCGCACGACCTCGTCGAGCAGCGGCGAGGGGGCCTCGGCGGCGCCGTTCTCGTCGCTGACCCGGTAGGAGAGGAAGAGCCGGCGGCGAGGCAGCGCCAGGCAGGCGTGGAAGAGGTAGCGCTCCTCGACCTCGGTCTCCCGGCGTGGCTGCAGGCCGAGATCCTCGCGCTGGCGTTCGGAGAGGAAGGGGTCGGCGCCGGCCCCGCCCGCCGGGAACTCGCCGTCCTGCAGGGAGGCGACGAAGACGTGGTCGAAGCGGGCGGCGCGGAGCCGCCGCGGGTCGGCGATCCGGACCCGGTCCTCGACCGGGCCGCTCCAGACCCGCACCTCGATCGAGCGCAGCGCCTGGGAGATCGAGGCCGGTGGCGGCGCCAGTCCCGGCAGCTCGGCGCGCTCGCCCAGCGCGGTCGCGATCGCCCCGGCGGCGCGGGCCTCGAGCTCGGAGCCCGCGCGGGCTCCCATCGCGGCTGCCATCGTCGCCACCTGGGTGGCGAGGGACCCGGGCTCGGAGGCCGCCTCGCGCAGCTCGGCTAGGCCGGGCGGCAGTTCCTCGTAGCGCTTCTCCCAGAGGCGCAGGGCCTCGGTCGCGGTTCGCACCCGCCCGCGCCGGATCGCCCGCTCGAACCAGTCGACCCGCGCCCGCGAGGCGCCGGCCGGGCCCCGCAGGTAGCGGAGCAGGTCCTCGGCCCGGCCGCTCCCCAGCTCCGCCTCAAGCAGCGCCGCCAGGGCGCCGCCTACGGCGGTGGTGGCGACCGGGATCTCGGCCTCGAGGGCGACCGGGATTCCGTAGGCCTCGAGCACCGAGGCCAGCAGCGGCCCGCGGCGGCCGGGGTCGCGAACGACGATCGCGACCTGCTCGGGGTCGGCGCCGCCGGCGAGCAGGCCGGCGATCTCGGCGGCGATCGCCTCGGCTTCCCCGCGCTCGCCTGCCGAGCGCAGGAAGACGAGGCTGCCGTCGCCCGGCTGGCGGCCGGGGTCCTCGGCCCCGAAGCCGCGCTCGAGGTGGAAGAGGAGCGGCGCCTCGGGGGTGTTGGCGGCATCTGGCGGCAGCGACTCGGTCGCGTCGACGCCGATCTCCCCGAGCGCGGCGCGCAGCGGTGCCGCCCGCGCTTCGAGAACCGGGTTGCCGTCCTCGTGGGGGATCGCGACGGTCACCTCGGTCGCCGAGCGCAGCCCCTCGATCAGGTCGAGCTGGTTGCCGGTGAGGTCGTCGAAGCCGTAGAGGAAGACCGGGCGTGTCCACCAGCCGCTGTCCTCGTCGAGAAGGCGGACGGCCTCGCGTGCGGTCGCGTGGGTGTCGATCAGGCCGAGCCCGTCGCGGACCGAGGCGTAGGTGGAGAAGAGGGAGGAGACGTCGCCGAGGTAGGCCGAGCCCTCCAGCGTCCCCGCGGCGGCCTCGACGTCGGCCGCGGTCAGCCCGGCCTCCTGCAGCTCCTTGAGCAGTTGCTCGAGCGCCCGCGGGAACCCGGGCTGCCGGGCGGAGGGGCGCAGGGGGCGGAGGTCGACCCGGCGCTCGGCGACAGCCGCGGCGACGGCGCCGAGGCGCTGGGCGCGAGTCAGGGCTACGCCCGGCGGCGCTCCACCGGCGCCGGCAACGGTGCGGAAGAGGCCGTCGAAGGTCATCACGCCCGCCCCCAGGACCGCGCCGCCGGCGCAGAGCTCGCGCTCGAAGGCGTAGACGTCGTCCACGTTCGGCACGACGAGGATCGGGTCGCGGTCGAGGACCTCGCCCAAGCGTGCTCGGATCAGGCCGGCGCGGCCCGCGTTCGGGGGTCCTTGGATCAGGTTCAGCGGCACTCCGGCCAGCTTATGGACGCCTGCGGCGCACAGGTCCCGCTTTGCCGTCTCCCGGCGTCTCTAAATTGATCCGCAGATGGCTCTCTGCTTCGTAGACCCCGCCGACGCAATCCGCGCGATCGGCGACTCGATCGGCCGTGAGGCCCGCCGCCAGCTGCTCGGCGAGGCGGTCCGGGCCTGGGTCGACGAGATCCCCGAGAGCGAGCTCGAAGTCCACTACGCCAAGGCGCTTTCGGAGCTCGACGAGCACGACCTCTCGATGCTCGCCGCTTGGCACGGCTCGCTCGAGGTGGGCCAGCCGATCCCGAACTGCGACTTCCTGATGGGCGCCTTCGGCTCACTCGGCGAGAACCGCCGTGAGGCCCTGAAGCTCGCCGCCGGCTTCCGCGGCGAGGAGGCGATCGACGCCGGCGTCACCGAGGAGGACGCGCTGGAGCTGGTCCTCGGGCTGCTCTCTCAGCCGCGCCTGATGGAGCTGGCGGTAGAGGCCGTCGAGCTCTATATCTGGGACCGCGCCGGCTCCGACAATTGACGCCCGCCTAGCGGCCGAGCCGCTCGCTCATCTCGGCCATCGCCTGCTCGTTGTCGCGGAAGTGGACCGCCACCATGCCCGCTTTGCGGGCCCCTTCGCAGTTGATCTCGATGTCGTCGAGGAACAGGCAGGCGCCGGGCTCGAGACCGACCCGCTCGAGCGTGATCGCGTAGATCTGCGATTCCGGCTTGCGACAGCCGACGAAGCCGGAGTCGACGACGGTCTCGAAGATCTCGTCGACCGCCAGCATCGGGCGCCAGAGCGGCTCCCACTCGCGGACGTTGTTGGTCAGCATCGCCATCCGGTAGCCCTCGTCCCTGAGCTCCGCCATCAGCTCGATCATCGGCAGGTTCGGTTCCAGCGCCTCGAAGTAGATCTCTTTGAAGCGGTGCATCTCGGGCCGGTGGCCGAGCAGCGGCTCGAGGCCGTCGGTCAGCGTCTCCAGGAACGAGACCTCGGTGATCTCGCCGCGCTCCATCTGGAACAGCGGGTTCTCCCCCTCGGCCTCGGTGATCGTCGCCATCGCCTTCCCAAGGGTCTCGGTCGTGATCCCGGTCTGGTCCTGGAAGGCCATGAACGACTCGATCAGCGGCGTCGTCAGGACGCCTCCGAAGTCGGAGATGACAGCTTCGATCCGGCTCTCAGCCATCGGCGGCGCGCACGACCTCGTAGTGGCCGAGGCCCTCGCGACCCTCGACCGACCAGCGGAAGAAGGCGACCTCGGCGGCGAGGCCGGGACGATCGACCGAGCTGGAGCTGATCAGGCTGCCGGCGCCCCGCATCGGCGCGCCGCCCTCGCCGTCGGTCCACAGCTCCAGGGTGGCGCGGCGCTGAACCCCGTCGGGGCCGTATTCGGTCGAGAGCAGCGTCTCGGAGACCTCGACCGGGGCGCCGTCGGGCCCACAGAGGATCGCCACCACCTCCTCGTCGTCGTGCGCGGTGGAGCCGTGGGGTCGCTGCGCGGTGACGGCGAGCAGGCCGCCGTCGGAGAAGACGATGCCGATCGAGCGCCTCAGGGCCGCGTCGTCGCTGCTCATGGCCGCGACTATATTTGCGCCGCGCTCCGCCCCGCCGGACGCCCCCTCTACCATTGGGGGCCATGACCGAGAACGACACAGCAGATGTCCTGACCGAAGACGACGTCACCGAGGCGCTCGAAGAGGTCATCGACCCAGAGCTCGGCCTCGACTTCGTCTCCCTCGGCCTCGTCTACGACGTCGAGATCGAGAAGGAGGACGTCTACGTCACCTTCACGCTGACGACACCGGCCTGCCCGATCGGCCCCCAGGTCTCCGAGCAGATGAAGGAGTTCGTCGGCGACCTTCCCGGCGTCTCCGCGGTTCACCCGAAGATGATCTTCGACCCGCCCTGGTCGCCGGAGATGATGACCGACGACGCCAAGTTCGCACTTGGCTTCTGAGCAGGGTTTGCGAGGTCACTGAGGGTTAGTCGGGGTCATATTCGACCCCGTTTCGTCCCCAAGACGTCCCCACGGTCCATCGGTTGGTATCCGTCAGCATCGATGCGAAAGGCGTCCAAGATGCTGCAGTGCTCCTTGTCGCGTGAAGCGGGAGCGGGCTCGTCGATGCTCACGTTTCGTTAGTCGGTGGCGTGGCTACGGGCTCGCCTTTGAAGGCTTGATCGACAAGCTTGTCGGCGGCTCTGTTCATCTCGCGGGGAACCCAGGAAAGTCGCCACTCCTTGAAGGGTTCGAAAGCTTTCTCGACTTCTGCGTGGAGCTCGGTGGCCCGCTCGTTCTTGTTCCATCCACCCGTTATCTGGTTAACGACGTTCGCGGAATCGCTGAACGCGGCGACATAGAGGAGTCCTTCGCCGGCGGCGAGGTTGAGACCGCGAATCAGAGCGTGGTACTCGGCCTCGTGGGGACTGCCGACGGGTCCCACTTTCTCGGCCACTTCGGCCAATACCGCGCCACAGTCGGGCTCTTGGAGAATGACCCCGATGGCGCCCTCCGCCTGGCCTTGTTCGTTGGCTCTCTTCCCTCCGTCGACGAACAGCAGGTAGTAGCCCTTCTTGAGGTCATCAACCACGAGCAACTCCTAACGTCGTGGGCATCACTAGCTCTCCTTCTCTCGTCGTTTCTCTTCCAGTCTTTCCCGCTGGTCCCAGAGTGCCGCTTTCGCGTGGTTGGGGCACTCTCGGGTCCGCGTGGAGGCTGCGACGCCGACCTTAACTCAGGCGTTGCCGCTCACCAGGATCGGGCGGAACACCAAAATGCAAGATCAAGCCCTTCCATGACCCCGAGCAGCCCCCAAGGCCGTCCCCATACGAGTGGACCTCCTGGATTACCAGGAAGGTTCCATAGGTTCGGCTTGTGACGATGACCGACGACGCCAAGTTCGTACTTGGCTTCTGAGCGCCTGAGCCCGGCTACTTGGAGAGGAGGGCGCAGACGGCCATCGTCTGGACCTTGCGGAGCTGGGCGAGGAGCTTGCCCTTGGGCGCCGGGATGTTGATCGAGGTCGTCACCGCGCGGCGCCCGTTGGCGCTGGCCGCCGCCCACTGCGCGTAGCCCGGGAAGTCGCCGGTGTGGCCGAAGACCGTGCCGCACCCGGTCCGGTAGCGGAAGAGGGCCAGCCCGGCCGAGTTCTTGCCCGGCCCGGGGGGGACCGATTCGCCCCCGGGCACGAGCCGCATCTGCTCGCGTTGCTGGGCTCGAGCGAAGAACCTCAGGCCCAGGTAGGAACGGATGAAGGTGTTGAGGTCGCGCGGGGTCGAGACGATCCCGCCGGAAGCCCAGGCGCCGCTCGGGTTGTAGATCGAGGAGACGTCCTCGGGCTTCTCGCCGGGGGCGACCAGATAGCCGTGGAAGATCGGCGACAGAATCGCCACCGTGCGCGGCAGCGAGGTCTGTCGCAGCTTCGCGGGGCCGGTGACGATCTCCTCGAGCGCCTGGTCGAAGGACGTTCCCGTCACCGCCTCGGCCATCAGGCCGACGACGATGTTGTCGGTGTTCGAGTACTTGTAGTCGGACCCCGGCGCGAACCCGAGGGGGTCGTTGCGCACCCAGTCGATCAGGGTCGAGGGCGCGACGTAGCCGAGGGGGTCGTTGGTCAGCTGTTCCGTGAACGCTTTCGACGCCGAGTAGTCGGGAAGGCCGCTGGTGTGGTTGAGCAGCTGGCGCAGGGTGACCGCGGCCCAGGCGGGTGGCGCCCCGGCGAGCCGTTGGCCGATCGTGTCGTCGAGGCCGAGCTTGCCGGCGCGGACGAGGTTCAGCGCGACCGCGCCGCTGAAAGCCTTGCTGACGCTTGCGATCCGCATGTGGTCGGTCGCCCTCGGCGCGCGGGAGCGTTTGACGTCGGCCCGACCGGCGCGCAGGACGGTCAGCCGACCATCGCGATAGATCGTGGCGATCGCCCCGGGCGGGCCGCCCGGTGCCTCGACGAGCTGGCGCAGGCCACGCTGGACGTCAGCCGGCGTGGTCGCCGCCGCCGAAGCGGCCGATGCCCCGACCAAAAGCAAGACCGCCAGGACTGTGAGGACAGATGAGCGGCGAAGCGGCACCCGGCAGATCCTAGCCAGCGACCGCGGCGCCTCGACATTCGTGCGATCCAGGGCTTCTAGCCTCCCGGCCCCGCGTCGATCGCAGCTTCGACCTCGCTGAGGCGCGGCTGCGACTCGAAATCGGTCAAGACCCAGGTCGCGCCGGCCGTTTCCCAGGGTTCGGCGGCATCGCCCGGTGCGATCTCGGCGACGAGGTCGAACCCTCCCGGTGCCCCCTTGCGGAGCTCGCCAACCTCCTCGGCGACTCGCGTCAGGGCCGCCGGGTCCGGAAGGTCGATCGGGAAGAACCCATCCCAGCGGGCGGCGCGCTCCAGCGGGCGACGACGCGTCTTCCAGCGACCGGCGACCCAGACCGGAATCCGGGGACTCTGTACCGGTCGAGGCTCGAACTCGCCGGCCCAGAAGGAGGCAAGGTGTTCGAGTCCGCTATCGAGGAGCTCGGCGCGCTTGCGCGGGTCCACCTTCTCGCCGAAGGGCTCGAGCTCGCCGTTCCGATCGCTCCCGAGGCCGACCCCGAGCGTCAACCGGCCCGCGCTGAGGCGGTCCAGCGTCGCCGTCTCGCGGGCGACTTTCTGAATCCGGCGGCGCGACAGCGGGGTTACCAGCGGCCCGAGCCTGAGGCGCTCGGTCGCGGCGGCGATCGCCGCAAGTGCGATGAACGGATCGGCGACGGCGCGGACCGGCGGGCGGTAGTTGACGTGGTCCCAGAGGAACAGGCCGTCCCAGCCGCTCTGCTCGGCTCGCCGCGCCAGGTCGACGAGCGGCCCCGGGTCGGCGAGCTCGTCGAAAGGCGCAAGGAAGAGGCCGCGCTTCGCGATCACCTCCCTTAGGGGTCGACGACGTGGTGCAGCTCGTAGCTGTACGCGGCGGTGGGGGCGTTGGCCTCGCCGCTCTCCATCAGCGGCTTCAGCACCTCGGCCAGGCGGCCCTCCTCGAAACTGTCGAGGCTGGCCTGCGAGTCCCAGACGTTGACGATCCGGAACTGGCCGCGGCCGGTGTAGCCAGCGGTGTGAAAGAGGAGCCCGGGCGGGGGGTCCGACTCGATCGCGAGCCGCTCCGAGACCGAGTCGTAGTTGGTCGTGCTGCGGTCGTCTTCCTCGACGTCGAACTCCTGGACGTTCATGATCGCCATCCGCGGCCTCCGTTTCTCGGTTTGCAGGGGTCGGGACGATCCTCCCCCGGATCGGTCCCCGAAAGCAAGCGATCGGTCAGCTGGCGAGCTTCAGCTTCACCGCTCGCGAGCGCGAGACGGCGATGCCGGAGGACGGCTTGAACTTCACTTTCACCCGCAGCTTGACCTTGCCGTCGGCGATCAGCTCCGCCTTCGCCTTGCCCTTTGCCTTCAGCTTCAGTTTCGCCTTGCCCGCCTTTTTCGGCTTGCGTTTGGCCTTGGCCAAGCCTTTGCCGGTGGCGGTCAGGGTTCCGGCGGACGGCACCGACACGGTCAGAGTCGCGGTGCCGTTCCGGTTCAGCTTCAGCTTGCCGAGCTTGATCTTCGGTTTCGTGACCCGCAGCTGCGCGGTCGCCGAGGTCGAGCCGCCGGCGGGAGTGGTCGCGGTGAAGGTGACGTCATAGACGCCGGGTTTCGCGTTTTTCGGGATCTCGACGACGGCCTGTCGGGCGGCGAGCGGCGAGAGGTGCGTGTTGGGGTCGGGCGGCGAGGGCTGGAAGACGCCGTTGTCGGGGGTCGCCGTCGCCCCGCTGAGGGCGGTCGACGCTTTCAGTGAGAAGACGGGCAGCGGGTCGGAGACGGGCTCGATTCCGAGGGAAGTCCCGAGGAGCAGGTCGAAGGGCACACCGGCCTTGCCGCCGATAAACGCCTGCGTCGTCGGGCTCGTCGCGCGGATCGCGAGGTCGGAGACGCCCGGGGTCTCTGTGCCGATCGGAATGCAGGCTCCGTTGGCTTCGATTTCGCCTTCCAGTTTGAACTCGTAGCAATCAATCGGGCGGCTCTCAGGTTTGGCTTCGCTGATCGTTCGCCAGCCTCCGAACAACCCCACTTGGTACTCCGCTGTGAACGGCTCCCCGGCCGGCAGCTCGAGGTCGAGGTCGACGGTCCATTCGAATTCCTCGCCTTTTTTTTCGTCGAAGACCTGCGAGAGGTAGCCGAATACCTCGGTGCCGGGCGGTTGCCAGGATTCCCCTTCTTCACCTGGTTCCGCCCCCGGGAATTTCCATTCGATGGCGCGTTCGGTGACTTCCTGGTTGCGGGTGAAGACGAGCGGCTGCCCGCCCGATTCCGGCTTCGGCTGCGCGACGATCGTCTGCGGGACCGTCGTGCCGACCGGGAGGGCGAGCGCGAAGAGGTCCTGGCCGCGCCCGTCTTTGTCGCGCGGGCTGCATTCGCCGAACGTTTCGAGTTCGTTGAAGTCCATGTTCATGCTGCAGATGTCGAAGTCGACGTGCATCTTCCCGATGCCCTGCGGCTGGGTGACCGCGTAGCTTTCGCCCGGGATGAAATCGCAGCCGCTGGCGCCGAGCGTCAGTACGCCGAGGCTGGCGGCGGCCAGGATTGCGCGGGCGAGACGGTGCAGCACGCGCTCATTTTAAGCGCGTTCACCGGTAAAGGAACGCTTAGCGCGGCAACTGGGGGTCGTCCGGGTCGATCTCCTCGGCCGTGCCCTCGACGTCGTACTCGCGGGAGGCGCCGTTCGCGCTCCCCGCCTCTCCACCGGGATCCCTGCGCGCGTAGCCGTAGGCGCGGCTGCCGGCGCTCGCCGCGCCGTAGGCGGCGCCGGCCGGCCCGCCCATGACGAGGATCCGCCGCCCGACCAAGCGCTTCATCAAGCCGCGCACGATCGCCCGGGTCGGTGGAATCAGGAATAGAAGCCCGACGATGTCGGTGAGGAAGCCGGGAGCGAGAAGCAGGGTGCCGCCGATCGCGATCAGGAGGCCGTCGGCGACCTCCCGGCCGGGGAAGCGGCGCTCGGCAAGAGCTTTGTTGAAGCGCTCCCAGGCGCCGCGGCCCTGGTGGCGGAGCAGCAGAGAGCCGAGCAGCGCGTCGGCCAGCAGCAGCGCCAGGGTCGGCCAGGTCCCGATCAGCCCGCCGATCTGGATGATCACGTAGAGCTCGAGGATCGGGACGACGATGAAGAGAGCGACGAGGATCAGCACAACGAAAAGCCTAGTGGGGAGCCGGCGCCGGCCCGCTCAGGCCGGTGCCGCGGCGGCCGCCGCGGCCTCGAGCTCGGCCAGCGCCGACTCGATCCCCTCGGCGATCGCGTCGGCGTCCTCGACCGAGTCGTAGTCGGCCAGCAGGCCGAAGCAGATGCGGCCGTTGTAGCTCATGATCGCCACGGCCAGCACGTGGTTCTCGGGCAGGAAGGCGACGGGGAAGACCTCTTCGAGCTCGCGCCCGAGGACGTAGAGGGGGATCTGCGGGCCCGGGACGTTGGTGACGATCAGGTTGAAGAGCCGGGTCGAGAAGTTGATTCGCGAGGCCTGGGCCAGCAGGGTCGGCGGCGCGAAGTCGTTGAAGCGCGAGATCATTTCCGCGCCCAGCGCCTGCTTGGAGCGCTTCAGTCCCTCCATCTGCTCGCTGACGACGCGCAGCCGGCGCACCGGGTCCTGGACGTAGACCGGCAGCGGCCCGCGCATCACCGCGATCCTGTTGCCGAGGTTGCCGTGCTCGTCCTCGGCTCTGATCGAGACCGGCACCAGGGCCCGCAGCTCCAGCCCCTCGGTGCGGATGCCGCGCCCGTGCAGCCACTCGCGCAGGGCGCCGGTGACGACGGTGAGGACGACGTCGTTGACGGTGCCGCCGAAGGTGTCCTTGATCCGTTTGAAGGTCGCCAGCTCCGAGCGCGCCCAGAGGAAGCGGCGGTGCGGCCCGATCTCCTGGTTCAACGGCACGTCGGGAGCCGGGTCGGCGAAGGCGGAGGCGAACTCGCCCAGGCCCTCGGCCGCCTCGCCGAGCTTGCGCGCGGTCGTCTCCGGGTTGCGGACGGCCTCGACGACGCGGCCGCCCAGGCGCAGCGGCGCCTTGACGATGTCGGTGGCGGCGCGGCCGACGAGGTCTTTGGTGCTCGGCTCGGGCTGCGGTCGCCAGTCGTCGGCGATCTCGACCGGTTTCGGGATCGGCTCGAGGTCGAAGAGGACGGTGGCGATGTCGACCCCGGAGACGCCGTCGACCATCGCGTGGTGGGTCTTGGTCAGGATCGCGAAGCGGTCGCGCTCGAGGCCCTGGACCAGCCACAGCTCCCAGAGCGGCTTCGAGCGGTCGAGCTGTTGCGAGAAGACCCGGCCGGCGAGCAGCTTCAGCTCCTCCTCGCCGCCCGGCTCCGGCAAACCCGAGTGGCGGATGTGGTAGGTGAGGTTGAAGTTGACGTCGTCGATCCAGAGCGGCCGGCCGGCCTCGACCGGCGGGACCGTCAGTCGCTGGCGGAAGCGCGGGACGAGCGCCAGCCTGCCCCGGACGTGCTCGACGAGGTCGGTGTAGAGCGGCGGCGGTCCCTCGAAGATCAGGATCGCGCCGACGTGCATGTGGCTCGAGTCGGTCTCGTTGGAGAGGAAGGAGGCGTCGACCGCCGTGAGGCGGTCGAGATGGTGTTGCTCGGTCGGCATCTGCACGGAAGGCTAACTGCCCTCGCTACCCTGCTGCCATGGCCACTGTCACCAAAGCCGCTCCGAAGCGGGTTCTGCTGGCCGCGCCGCGCGGTTACTGCGCCGGCGTCGACCGCGCCGTGCAGACCGTCGAGCGCGCCCTCGACCTCTACGGCGCCCCGGTCTACGTTCGCAAGGAGATCGTCCACAACAAGCACGTGGTCGAGGAGCTCGCCAAGCGCGGCGCCATCTTCGTCGAGCAGGAGACCGAAGTTCCGGAGGGCGAGATGGTCGTCTTCTCGGCCCACGGCGTCGCCCCCGCGGTCCACGAGAACGCCGCCGCCCGCGACCTCCGCACCATCGACGCCACCTGCCCGCTCGTGACCAAGGTCCACGTCTCCGCTCGCCGCTTCGCCGCCGACGGCTACACGATCGTGATGATCGGCCATGAGGGGCACGAGGAGGTCGAAGGGACGACCGGCGAGGCGCCGGGAAGCATCGTCCTGATCGAAACCGCGGACGAGGTCGAGGACCTCGAGGTGCCGGACCCCGAGAAGGTCGCGTTCATCACCCAGACGACGCTCTCGGTCGACGAGACCGCCGAGGTGATCGCCGCCCTGCGGGCCAAGTTCCCCGGAATCGTCAGTTCCAAGTCCGATGACATCTGTTACGCGACGACCAACCGCCAGATCGCCGTCAAGCAGCTTGCCCGCGAGTGCGACCTCGTCCTCGTGATCGGCTCGACCAACTCCTCCAATTCCAACCGCTTGGTCGAAGTCGCGCGCGAACACGGCTCCGACTCGCACCTGATCGACAACCAGTCCCAGGTCCGCGAGGAGTGGCTCGAGGGGGTCGAGACGGTCGGCATCACCTCCGGCGCCAGCGCCCCCGAGGAGCTCGTCGAGGCGCTGGTCCAGCTGTTCCGGGACCGCGGCGCCGACGACGTCTCCGAGTTGCGCACCGTCCACGAGGACGTGCGTTTCATGCTCCCGAAGGAAATCCGCGAGGCCCAGTCGGCCGCCCGCGCCTAGGGCGTGACGAGACCGGGGCGGATCGCCTCGGGGTCATGGCCGGGCTGGACCGCGAGGCCTTCGTCGCGCAGCGCCCGCAGCCGCTCGAGCGAGCGGGCCTGGGCGTCGAGGTCCTCTCCGAAGACCGGTAGCCGCCGGTCTCCGAACGTCCCCTCATAGTGAGCGACATCGCCGCCGATGACGACGTCCCCGGCGCGGACCGACTGGTGCCCCGGGGTATGGCCGGGGGTGCTCAGCAGCTCGATCGACCCGTCGCCGAGGAGGTCGTGATCGCCGTCGACGAGCACGACTTCGTTCGCGATCCCCCAGTAGTCGTTGGTCATGAAGAAATTGCGCTCGATCGCACCCGGGTCGCGTCCCGCCTCCCATTCCGAGCGCTGGACGACGACCGGGATCGAGTCCGGGATCAGGGCGAGGCCGCCGACGTGGTCGAAGTGGAGGTGGGTGAGCACGACCTTTGTCAGCGTCGAGAGATCGACCCGCTCGGCGACCGACGCCTCCTGGTCGAGCTGAAACAAGGCCAGCGAGCCCTCGCCGTAGTGGGCTTCGCGATCGGCGACCGCGTCCGGGTGCAGGCCGGTGTCGACCAGCACCCGCTCCTCCTCGGTCTCGATCAGGTAGGCCGGGATCGGATAGCGGACCGGTCGCTCCGGCTCCTCCTCGCCCTGGCGCCAGATCCCCGCGGCTGTGGTGAAGCCGCCGACGTCGAGTCGCTCGACCTTCATCGTCCTCAGTCCGCGTAGCGGTGGTGCAGCATCAGGTCGTTGCCGTCGGGGTCGGTGAAGAGGGCCATGTGGCAGACCCCGGTGTCGAAGGTGTCGCCGTTGAACTCGACGCCCTTCGCCTCCAACTCCGCCCGGGACGCGGCGACGTCATCGACGTGCAGCGCCGGGTGGGCGTTTTTCTGCGGCGCGAACTCCATGCCCATTTTCGACGGTTCCCAGATCCCGAAACAGGTCTCGCCGACCCAGAACTCGAAGCGGGCGCTGTCGTCGGGCCGCAGGCCCAGCGTCTCGACGTAGAAGGCGCGCGAGCGCTCGGCGTCGGTCGACGGAATCCCTACGAAGTCCAGCTTGTTGATCATTGCGATCGTCTCCTCAGAGGTGGTTGTCTCGTGCTCGCTACCCGCTCGCGGAGCCTAGGGCACGCCTGCCGCGAAGCTGACCGACCAGACGGCGATGCCGGGCGCGGGGCGGAGGACGAGCTCGTGACGCTGGTGACGGGGATGCTCGGCGAGGTCGTAGAGGGCGGCGCCGGAGACCGCGACCGGTTCGAGCGGCGCGCCGTCGAGCTCGAGGGCGACCTCGCCGTCTCCCTCCAGCGTCGCGTGGGCGCTGCCGGCTTCGTAGGGGACCGTGAGCTCGTCGCCGTCGACGCCGGCGACCCAGGGGCGCTCCCAGGACTCGGTCGGGAAGAGCTCCGGGCTCGGGGCCATCACCCGCGCCCCGGGCGCGTCGCTGGCGCGCAGTGGCTCCATCGGCCGCGGCAGGTCCTGGCGCAGGGCATCCTGCTCGCGCAGCTCGGCCTGGATCGCCTCCTCGGTGCCGGCATAGTCGCCCTCGCCGAAGTGGAACCAGCTCAACGCCCCGCCCAGGCTCCAGAGGAAGAGGCTGGGCCAGCCCTCGCAGCCGTAGGAGTGCCAGAGGTCGCGGCGCGAGTCGATCGCCACCGGGAAGGGGACGCCGAGGCGCTCGAGCCCGGCGGCGACCACCTCGGGGTCGGACCCGAACTCGAAACGCGGCGCCTGGACGCCGATCGTCCGCAGCCCGGCGTCGCGGTAGCGACGGTCCCACTCGATCGCGTAGGGCAGCGACCTGACGCTGTTGAGCTGGGCGAAGTCGAGGAAATGGACGATCGAGGGGCCGGCCGCGGTGAGGATCGGCATCGAGGCCGGCTCCTCGCCGATCCAGGGGATTCCGGGCGGAAGGTCCGGGGCCGCGATGTTCTCCTTCTCTGGGCGCACGCGGCGGACGTTATCCTGGGGCCTCCAGTTGAGGCGCGACCAAGGAGGAGTGCAGTGAGCAACGACGTCTGGCAGAGGATCGAGCAGGCCCGAGGCCGCTGGAACGTTCTCGAGCACCCCTTCTACCAGCGCTGGTCCGCCGGGGAGCTGACCCGCGAGGAGCTCGCCGAGTATTCCGGCCAGTACCGCCACGCGACCGCCGCGATCGCCCGCCTCAGCGCCGACGTCGCCGACTCCGCCCCGGACTCCGAGCGGGCCGAGCTGCGCCGCCACGCCGAGGAGGAGGCCGAGCACATCGCCCTCTGGGACGGCTTCGTCGAGGCCGTCGGCGGCGAGGTCGGCGCTCCCCCGAACGCCGAGACCAAGGGGTGCGTGGACGTCTGGTCGGCCAAGGACGACCGACTCTCCCAGCTCGTCCGCCTCTACGCGATCGAGAGCGGCCAGCCGGCGATCTCGAAGACCAAGCGCGAGGGCCTCGCGGCCCATTACGACATCGGCGACGGCCCCGGCAACGAGTACTTCCGTGTCCATGAGGAGGCCGACCTCGACCACGCCGCGGAGGGACGCTCGCTGATCGAGGCCCATCTCGCCGACGCCGACCCCGACGCGATCGTCGCCGCGGCCGAGTCCGCCTTCGAGGCGAACTGGCGCCTGCTGGACGGCGTCTCCGCCTCCTAGTCAAGACTTGCGGGGGTCCACCGAGTTGGAGGGGCGATGACCGAGATCCTGATCGCGGCGGTGCCGCTGCTGGCCCTGCTCGCCTCGCTCCTGCTCGGCCACTACCCGGGCTGCGAGGCGGTCCTTCGCCTCTCCGAGCGGATCGACTCGCGCCGCTCCCGCCGCACCGCCTCCGCGAAACGCATCGGGCGCCCCCATCGTCGCCGTTCCTTCGCCCCCGCCGGGGGCCTGTTGATCGCATTCGGGCTGGCCCAGCGCCCGCCGCCGCTCGCTTCCTAGCCGACGAGAATCGCCCGCTCCCTCGAGCGGGCCGAGCAAAGGAGCTTTGAGATGCAATCGAACACTGCACGTGTACTGGTGGGCATCGCGGCGGTCGCTGCCGCGGTGATCCTGCTGCTCGTCCTCAAGGACGACGGTGACGACAAGTCGAGCGATGGCGACGCCACCACCGCCGCCAAGACCACCACCTCCGGCGCGGGTCAGGGCCAAGCCGAGGAGCAGAAGCCCGCGAAGCCCGCGGTCCCGACGATCGTGATCCGCGACGGGGAGCCCGTCGGCGGTATCGCCGAGATATCGGTCGACGAGGGGGACCAGGTCCGCTTCAAGGTCAAGTCGGATATCAGCGAAGAGGTCCACCTGCACGGCTACGACATCGCCAAGGAGGTCGAGGCGGGTGGGACCGTCAGCTTCGACTTCCCGGCGACGATCGAAGGGATCTTCGAGGCCGAGCTCGAGCACCTGGGAGAGCAGATCCTGGAGCTGACCGTCAACCCGTGATCCGGCTGTTCGAAGCACTGCCGTTCGCGCACGCGCTGGCCGCGCGCCAGGACCTGCCGATCCCGGCCTGGTTGTTCGCGTGGGGGGCGTCGATCGTCCTGATCGTCTCCTTCTTCGCGCTCTCGGCTGCCTGGCGCGAGCCCCGCTTCGAGGACGAGCATCCGCGCTCGCTCGGAGCGGGGCTCTCCCGGGCCTTGCTGGGACTGCCGGCGCAGGTCGTCTGCGGGGCGATCGGCGTCTTCCTGCTCGGGGTCGCCGTCTACGCCGGCCTGCGGGGGACCGAAGCCCCCGATCGAAACTTCGCGATCACCTTCCTCTTCGTCACCGTCTGGCTCGGCTTCCCGGCGTTCAGCGTCGTGCTCGGCAACGTCTTCAAGCCGTTCAACCCCTGGCGCGCGATCGGGCGCGTCGTCGGCAGCGCCTTCGAGGCACTCGCTGGGCAGCGGTTCGCCCACGCGCGCTACCCGGAGCGGCTCGGGCGCTGGCCTGCCGCGATCGGCCTGCTCGCTTTCGTCTGGCTGGAGATCGTCTACGGGGTGAGCGGTGGGGTGGCGGTGGGCGTCGAGCCGCACTCGGCTGCCGTCGCTGCCCTCGTCTACAGCGCCTACACGCTGACGATGATGGTGATCTTCGGGGTCGAGGAGTGGTGCGAGCGTGGCGAGGCCTTCTCCGTCTACTTTGGGATGTTCTCCCGGCTCGGCATCTTCGGCGCCGAAGATGGTCGGCTCGTGCGCCGCAAGCCGTTCTCGGCCGCCACGCACTGGGCGACGCTGCCAGGCTCGACCGCGGTCGTGATCGCCTCGATCGCGACGACCAGCTTCGACGGCGGCGCGGAGGGGGTCTTCAAGGGCGGGATCGAACGGGTCTACGAGTGGCTGGTCGACGGCGGCCTGGAAAAGACCCTCGCCCTGCGCCTCACGAACACAATCTTCATGGCGCTCTGCTTCGCCGGGGTGGCGCTGGTCTACCTGATCGGCGTCCGCGGGATGTCAACCGTGAAAGGGGCGCCGCCGCTGCGCAAATTGATCCCCGGCTTCGCCCACACCCTGATCCCGATCGCCTTCGCCTACCTGCTCGCCCACTACTTCAGCCTCTTCGTCTTCCAGGAGCAGGCCCAGTTCGGCTACCTGCTCTCCGACCCGCTCGGAACTGCGACCACCGACCTCTTCGGGACCGCCTCCTCGGGGATCGACTTCAAGGTGCTCAGCTCCAACGCGATCTGGTACGTCCAGGTCGGGGCCCTCGTGCTCGGCCACGTGATCGCCCTCGTCCTCGCCCACGACCGCGCCACGGCCTGGTGGGGGGACTACCGCGACGCCGCCCGCTCCCAGTACTGGATGCTGGCGGTGATGGTCGCCTTCACCTGCTTTGGCCTCTACCTCCTCTCCGCCGCCAACGGCTAGGGGCATACCCTGTGGGCCGATGCTGCCGCTCGCCCACGTCGGCCACTACGCCTGGGCCCTCTACCTGCCGCCGATCCTGATCGTGGTCGGCTCGGTGATTCGGACGAAGCTCGCGGAACGAAAGCGGCGCTAGAGGATCTCGCCGAGGCGCTTCTCGAGGGCAGCGGAGATCTCGTCGCGAACCGGGCCCTCGGCGAGCCGTTCGACCAGCGCCTCGAGGAAGCCTTCGATGATCAGGGACTTGGCTTCGGCCGGGTCGAGCCCGCGCGAGGTCAGGTAGAAGAGCTGCTCCTTGTCGATCTGGGCGATCGCGGCGGCGTGGGTGCAGCGGACGTCATCGGCTTCGATCTCGAGGCCCGGGATGGCGTCGGCATGCGCCTCGGGGGAGAGCAGGAGGTTGCGGCACTCCTGGAAGGCGTCGGTGTTCTGGGCGCCGGGGTCGACGCGGATCATCCCTCGCCAGACCGCCGTCGAGCCGGCGGCGAGGACGCCGCGGAAGGCGAGGTCCGAGAAGGTGTTCGGCGCCGCGTGCTCCTGGGTGGTGTCGAAGTCGAGATGCTGCCCGGGGCCGCTCGCGTAGCCGCCGGTGACCCGCGCCTCGGAGCCGGGTCCGGCGAGCTTGGTCTCCATCCGGACCTTGCCGCGCACCGAGCCGAAGCCCAGGGCCGCCCAGTCGAGGCGGCCGTCGCGCTCGACCTCGGCCCTCTGGCTGGAGAAGATCCAGGAAGCCTCGGAGATGTCCTGGGTGCTGATGTATCGCAGGGTCGCGGCCTGGCCGACATGGAGCTCGACCACCGAGTTCAGCAGCGCCTCGGTCCCGTCGCCGGCGGAGGCGGCGTGCTCCCAGACCTCGGCCTCGGCGCCCTCCTCGAGGATCACCAGCGTGCGCCAGGCGACGGCGGCGCCGTCGTCGTCGAGAGGCAGCTCGACCCGGATCGGATCGGCAACCTTGACTCCGCTCGGCACGTGGACCAGGACGCCCTCGCGCCAGGCCGCCTCGTTGCGGGCGACGAAGGGGTCCTCGGCGGGGACGAGCGAGCCGAGGTGCTCGCGCAGTAGCTCCTCGTGGGTCTCGAGCGCGGCCGAGAGGGGCAGAACCGTGGCGCCCTCGGAGCCGTCGATCGTCGCTGCCGGGTCGGCCTCGGAGTAGCCGTCGAGGTCGAGGCCGGAGAGGTCGGTGAATTCCCAGCCCTTCGCTTTCTGGTCCGGAAGGGCGAGCTCCTGCGCGAGAGAGGCGCCGCGCCGGCGCCTCTCCGAAAGCCAGGCCGGTTCGGTCGCGACCTTAGAGCTCATCTGGCAACCCCCGCGCACACCTGGCGGCACCGGACGCTGCGCGGCGCGTCGTCCTCAGTCGGCCGAATAGCAGTGCTATTCGGCCTCCCTGCGTCCTGGCCCCGCTTGGTCCGGCACTCGCCAGCCGCACACGCGGATTTCCAGATGAGCCCTCAGCCAATGCTTCCCTCCATCTGCAGCTCGATCAGCCGGTTGAGCTCGACCGCGTACTCCATCGGCAGCTCTTTGGTGACCGGCTCGATGAACCCGTTGACGATCATCTTCGAGGCCTCCTCCTCGTCGAGCCCGCGGCTCTCGAGGTAGAAGAGCTGCTCGTCGCCGATCTTCGAGACCGTCGCCTCGTGGCCGACGTCGGCGTCGCTCTCGTCGATCCGGATCGTCGGGTAGGTGTCCGAGCGCGAGTCCTCGTCGAGGAGCAGCGCGTCGCAGACGACCTTCGAGCGCGATTCGCTGGCCCCGTCGGCAACCTCGAGCAGGCCGCGGTAGGTGGCGCGGCCGCCGTCCTTGGAGATCGACTTGGAGAAAATCGAGGACGAGGTCTTGGGCGCGGCGTGGATGATCTTGCCGCCCGCGTCCTGGTGCTGGCCCTCGCCGGCGAAGGCGATCGAGAGGATCTCGCCGTGGGCTTCGGGGCCGAGAAGGTAGATCGACGGGTACTTCATCGTCAATTTCGAGCCGAGGTTGCAGTCGACCCACTCCATCGTCGCCTTTTCGTGGGCGACCGCCCGCTTGGTGACGAGGTTGAAGACGTTCTGCGACCAGTTCTGGACAGTCGTGTAGCGGACCCGGGAGCTCTTCTTGGCGACGATCTCGACCACCGCGGAGTGCAGCGAGTCGCTGGAGTAGACCGGCGCCGTGCAGCCCTCGATGTAATGGACGTCGGCACCCTCCTCGCAGATGATCAAGGTGCGCTCGAACTGGCCCATGTTCTCGGTGTTGATCCGGAAGTAGGCCTGCAGCGGCATCTCGACCTTGACCCCGGCGGGCACATAGACGAAGGACCCGCCCGACCAGACGGCGGAGTTCAACGCCGCCAGTTTGTTGTCGTTGGCGGGAATGATCGTCGCCCAGTACTCGCGGACGAGGTCCTCGTGCTCGCGCAGCGCCGTGTCCATGTCGGTGAAGATCACGCCCTGTTCCTCGAGCTTCTCGTTGACCTGGTGGTAGACGACCTCGGACTCGTATTGGGCGCCGACGCCGGAGAGGAATTTGCGCTCCGCCTCGGGGATGCCGAGCCGGTCGAAGGTGTTTTTGATGTCCTCCGGAACCTCGCTCCAGTCACGGCTGTTCTTCTCGGAGGCGCGGACGAAGTAGTGGATGTCGTCGAAGTCGATCTGGCCGAGGTTGCCGCCCCATTTCGGGGTCGGGCGCGAGTAGAAATGGTCCAGCGCCTTGAGCCGGAAGTCCCGCATCCACTGCGGCTCGTCCTTGTAGTCGGAGATCGATTCGACGACCTCGCGGCTGAGCCCCTTCGGCGCTTTGTACGCGTACCCGGACTCGGAATCGTGGAAGCCGAACTTCTCCTTGTAATCGGCGTTGATGCCGGCAAGCTCTCTTTTCTCTGCGACTGCCTCGGGCGTTGCCATGGCTATTCGACCTCCAGAATGATGGTGTCGTCCTCGATGGTCACCGGGAACGTGCGCACCGGAGCATAGGCGGGGAGAGTCTTCGGCCTGCCGGTGGTCAGGTCGAAGAGCGAGCCGTGTCGGGGGCACTCGACGGTGCAGGTCGAGGCGTCGAACTCACCCTCGGCCAGCGGCCCGTCGTCGTGCGAGCAGCGATCCTCGATCGCGTAGAGATTTCCGTCGCAGTTGAAGACGCCGATCTTGGCGCCGTCGTGCTCGACCAGGCGCATCGAGCCGGGCTCCAGCTCGGTGGCCGGGCAGACGGAGACGGATGTTCCTGCGGTGTCGGTCAAAAGAGGAATTCTGCTCCCGCTCGGGGTTAGTGCGGGTTGAGACTTAATCCTACTTCCAAGGTCGGATTTTAGCGGGACGGGTCACCGGACTTTGACTCACGCGCATCGCGAGGGTGGGAGGATCGTCGAAACCGCCAAGGAGAAAACGAGAAATGAGCACCAGAGATAGCTACGCCCCCGGAACACCCTGTTGGGTGGATTTCAGCTCACCGGACCTCGACGCGTCGATCGAGTTCTACGGGTCCCTGCTCGGCTGGGAGGTGCCCGAGACCGAGACCTCGCAGCAGACCGGCGGCTACCGGCAGGCGATGAAAGACGGCAAGCCCGTCGCCGGGATGATGCCGAAGATGGACGCCGACACGCCGACGGCGTGGAGCAGCTACATCTCGGTCGCCGACGCCGACGCGACCACGGCGAAGGTCAAGGAGGCAGGAGGCCAGGTGATCGCGGAGCCGATGGACGTCCTCGACCTCGGTCGGATGGCGGTCTACACCGACACCGGCGGCGCCTTCTTCGGCGTCTGGCAGCCGAAGTCGTTCATCGGCGCCCAGCTCGTCAACGAGCCCGGTGGGTTCGCCTGGAACGAGCTCAACACCCGCGACTTTGCGGGCGCCAAGGAGTTCTACGGTTCGGTCTTCGGCTGGGACTTCGACGAGTCCACTCCCGGCGATGAGCCCTACGCGATGATCGTCGTCGACGGCAGTCCGGTCGGCGGGGTGCTCGACCTCGAGGCGCGGAACGTGCCGGCCGAGATCCCGCCCCACTGGCAGGTCTATTTCGGCGTCGAGGACACCGACGCGACGATCGCGGCCGCCAAGGAGCGGGGCGGGGGAGTGATGCTGGAGCCGGTCGAGATTCCGTTCGGCCGCTTCGCGATCCTGACCGACCCGCACGGCGGCAGCTTCGCCGTCATCGCCCTCAACGAGATGGCGCGGGAAAACGCCTGAAGCTCAGCGGGAGTTGAGGTCGGCGGTCGCCTCTGAAGGGTCGCCGGCCTCACCCTCGTCCTCCCATTCGGCCGGCTGGCCGAGGCTGGCGCTCTTGACGATCTTGAGGCCGAGCATCGCGCACTTCATTCGGGTCGCCGAGATGTCGATGCCGAGCAGCTCGAGGACGAACTCTTTCGGCAGCTTCAGGACCTCCTCGCGGGATTTGCCCGCGAGCTCGTCGGTCAGCAGCGAGGTCGCCGCGGTCGAGATCGCGCAGCCCTTGCCGTCGAAGGCGATCTCGGCGACCTTGCCGTCCTCGTCGAGGCGGATGGTCACGTGCTGCTCGTCACCGCAGAGCGGATTCGTGTCCTCGAACTCGAGGTCGGGATTGTCCAGCCGCCCGAAGTTGTGGGGCCGCTTGTAGTGCTCGAGGATCTGGTCGCGATAGAGCTCGTCCACGTGATCGAGGCTAGCGAACCGCCGTCAGCAGTCCGCCAACGAGCTTGCGTAGAACCCGAGGTACTCGTCCCAGTGTTCGTCCCAGTAGCCCAGGTCGTGGGCGCCCGGCCAGATCTGGGCGGTGAGGTCGACATCGCCCTTCTCGAGCGCATCGGAGAAGGCGACAGCCGAGATCAGGAAGGGGTCGGCGAAGCCGGCGTCGCTCCAGACCGGGATGCCGCCGAAGGATCCGGGGTCGGCGCGGACCGCCTCGATCACGTCGTGGCGCTCGAAGTCCTCGGCGTCGTCGAAAGCCCCGGGAGCCGTGGCGCCGGCGCTGAGCCAGAGAGCCGGGGAGTGACCGCCGACCGCGCAGAAGCGCCTCGGGTGGCGCAGGGCGAGGTCGTAGGCGCCGAAGCCGCCCATCGAGATCCCTCCGATCGCGACTCGGGAGGCGTCGCCTTCGGTTGCCTGGACAGCCGTCGGGATCGCCTCGTCGACGACATAGCTGCCCCAGTCGCCGTCGGCGCGGTCGTGCCAGTACCTGTCCTCGCCGCCATCGGGGAAGACGATCACGGGCGCTCGACTGCCGAGCTCATCGAGCGCCTCGAACAGCGCCTCGTTTTCCGTGAATGACTCGCTGGAGCCGCCGCTGCCGTGAAGGAAGACGAGCAGAGGCCGCCCGCTCGACCCACCCTCGGGGACGACGATGTCGACGTCGATATCCTCGCCGACGGCGGTGCTCTCGACCGTCAGCTCGAGGACACGGGCGCCGTTGGTGTCGGCGGCGGGGAAGAAGGCCGCCCGCATCCCGAGGTAGCCGAGGACGAGGAACGGAACCAGCAGGACGACGCCGGCGATCTGGCGGCGACGGCGCACCGCCTCGGGCGTTGGTCCGGGCGTCGCCATGCGCGACGGCTCAGCTCAGTCCGAAAACCTTGCGTGCGTCTTCGAGGCCCTCGACGAGGCGGTCGATCTCGTCGGTCGTCGTGTAGACGCCGAAACTGGCCCGGGCCGTAGCGGCGATGCCGAAGCGGTCCATCAACGGCTGTGCGCAGTGGTGGCCGGCGCGCACGGCGACCCCGTGGCGGTCGAGGATCTCGGAGACGTCGTGGGCATGGATGCCGTCGATCTCGAATGAGACCGGCCCGAGCCGGTCCTCTCCGCGCGGGGGGCCGAAGACGCGCAGGCCGGGCACCTCGACGAGCCGCTCCAGCGCGTAGTCGGCGATCTCGAGCTCGTGCTCGCGGACCGCGTCCATCCCGAGCCCGTCGAGCCAGCGCAGGGCGGACGCCATCCCGATCGCCTGCGTGATCGCCGGCGTCCCCGCCTCGAAGCGGGCGGGCGGGTCGGCGTAGGTCGTGCCCTCCTTGGTGACCTTGCGGATCATCGAGCCGCCGCCGAGGAACGGGGGTATCTCTTTGAGCAGCTCGAATCGCGCCCAAAGCGCCCCGATGCCGGTCGGGCCGTAGAGCTTGTGGCCGGTGAGCGCATAGAAGTCGACGCCGAGCTCGGCCAGGTCGAGCGGCAGCTTCGGGGCCGCCTGTGCCCCGTCTGCCAGGACCAGGGCCCCGGCGTCGTGGGCGAGGCGGGAGATCTCCGCGAGGTCGTTCTCAGTGCCGAGGACGTTGGAGAGGTGGGTGACCGCGACGAGCTTCGGTCCGCGCTCGAGCAGCGCCGCGAAGGCCTCGATATCGAGCAGGCCCTCGTCGGTGACCGGGGCCCAGTCGATCTCCGCGCCGGTGCGCACCGCCAGCTGCTGCCAGGGGACGACGTTGGAGTGGTGCTCCATCTCGGTGAGGAGCACCCGGTCGCCCTCTCCGACGTTGGCATCGCCCCAGGCACGGGCGACGAGGTTGATCGCCTCGGTCGCGTTGCGGACGAAGATCACCTCGCGCCGGTCGGCGGCTCCGATGTGGTCGGCGACGGTGGCGCGGGCTCCCTCGTACGCGGCCGTCGCCTCGGCCGAGAGGGTGTGCGAGCCGCGGTGGACGTTCGAGTGGTGGGAGCGCTCGTAGCGGTCGACCGCCTGAATCGAGGCGAGGACCCGCTGCGAGCTGGCGCCGCTGTCGAGGTAGGCGACCGGCTTGCCGTTGACCTCGCGCTCCAACGCCGGGAAGGAGGCGCGCACCTTCTCGAGCGGGAACGCTGAGGCCGAGACCGTCATGTCGCCGCTGCGACCTCCTCGCGGATCCAGCCGTAGCCCTTCTCCTCGAGCTGGGTGACGAGCTCTGGTCCGCCTTCTTTCACGATCCGGCCCTCGAACATCACGTGGACGGAGTCCGGCTTCACCATGTGGAGGATCCGCTGGTAGTGGGTGATGATCAGGACGCCCATGTCCGGGCCGGCGAACTTGTTGACGCCCTCGGCGACCGTGCGCAGCGCGTCGATGTCCAGCCCGGAGTCGGTCTCGTCGAGGACCGCGAGCTCGGGCTTCAGCATGGCCAGCTGCAGCAACTCCATCCGCTTCTTCTCGCCACCCGAGAAGCCGTCGTTCAGATAGCGGCTGGAGAAGTCTTTGGGGATGTTGGCGAGCTCCATCGCCTCCTGGGCGGTGCGGGCGAAGTCTTTGATCTTGATCTCCGGTTCGCCGCGCGCCTCGCGGTGGGCGTTGAGGATCATCCGCAGGTACTTGCTGACCGAGACGCCGGGAATCGCCACCGGGTACTGGAAGGCCATGAAGAGGCCGGCGCGCGAGCGCACGTCGGGATCGGCCTCGGTGATGTCCTCGCCTTTGAAGGTGATCGTGCCCTCGCTGACCTCGAGCGCGGGGTGGCCCATGATCGCGTTTGCGAGGGTCGACTTGCCGGACCCGTTCGGCCCCATCAGCGCGTGGACCTTGCCCTTCTCGACATCGAGGTCGAGACCCCGAAGGATCTGTTTGTCGTCGACGTTCACGTGCAGGTTGCGGATCTCCAGCTCAGCCAATTTCTCTCCGTTTCAAGGTTGGTTGTGTCAGGCGGCGCTGCCGACGACTGTCAGCGGCTTGCCACCATCCGAGGGGCTGGCGAACTCGACCAGCTCCGCCAGGGTCGTCCCGGCGAGCGCCTTGGTGACGCCGCTCTGGACCCGGGTCCAGAGCAGCTTCGTCGCGCAGAGCTGGTCGCCGTCGTCCTCGTGCGAGCACAGGACCTTGCCCTCGGGGGTCTCGTGGAAGCACTCCATCGGGGCGATCTGCCCTTCCAGCGCCTCGACGACCGAGTCCATCGTGATCTCCTCGGCGGGTTTGGCGAGTCGATAGCCGCCGTGGGCGCCGCGGGTCGAGGAGACGAGCCCGGCCTTCCGAAGTTTCGCGACCAGGTGCTCGAGATAGGAGAGCGGGAGCCGCTCCGCCTCGGCGACGGTGCTGAGGGAGATCGGCGTCGAGTCGGGCCCGACTCGGCCCAGCTCGACCATCAGTCGCACCCCGTACTCGGCTTTGGTCGAAAACAACATCGCTCTAAATCCTACTGAGTGAGTCGGTTATGCGGATTCGGCCGTCGCATCGGCATCGCCGATTTCGACGTGAGCGCGGCTGTCGCTGCTCTTGATCAGCACCAGGGTCAGGATGATCCCGACTGCGGCGAATGCAGCGCCGCCGAGGAAGGCGATCTGGAAGCCATCGTTGAGCGCCGGCTTGAGGCCCTCGCCCGATTCGACCAGGCCCTCCGTGTGCGATGTCGCGATCGTCGAGAGGATCGCCAGCCCGAGGGCGCCCCCGACCTGTTGCGATGTGTTGATCAGGCCGCTGGCGAGGCCCGACTCATCCTCCTCGACTCCGGAGACCGCGGCGATCGTCGTCGTCACGAAGGAGAACCCGAGCCCAACGGCCGCCAGCAGCGACGGCGCGAGGATGTCGGTCAAGAAGCCGCCGCCGACCGAGACCCGTGAGAACCAGACCAATCCGGCGACGATGAAGACGAGTCCGATCAACAGCACGGGCTTGTAGCCCGTTTTCGTCACCAGGCCCGAGGCGATTCCGGCAGAGGCCATGATCGTCAGCGCCAGCGGCAGGTAGGAGAGCCCGGCATGGATCGCGCTGTAGCCCAGGACCTGCTGCATGTAGAGCGATATGAAGAAGAACATCGAGAACAGGGAGGCGCCGACCATGATGCCTACGACGTTGGCTCCGGTCAGGGTGCGGATGCGAAAGATCGAGAACGGTACGAGGGGGTTGCGGGAGCGCAGCTCGATGACGACGAAGGCGGCGAAAAGCAGCAGGGAGATCGCGATCAGCGAGAGGGTTTTCGTTGACCCCCAGCCGGCACTCTCGGCGTCGACCACCGCGTAGACGAGGAGGGAGAGCGCGGCGGTTATCGAGACCGCGCCGGCGACATCGAAGGACCGTGCCTGATCGGTGGCGCGGCTTTCCATGAGCAGGCGCGGCGAGAGGGCGAAGGCGATCAGGCTGACGGGGACGTTCACCCACAGCACCCATTCCCAGCCGAGGCCGTCCGTGAGGATGCCGCCGAGCAGGACCCCGGCGGCGCCGCCGGCGCCGGCCACGGCCCCCCAGGCGCCGAGAGCTTTGTTGCGC
>DATDCK010000027.1:0-23603 GCA_036524375.1 Solirubrobacterales bacterium
CGGCGCTTTATTGATGGGGGTGCCGCAAAGCGGCACCCACGAATCCGGCCAGGCCGCCGACGGCACCGCCGACCAGCCCCGCGTAGACGCTCGCCGTCGCCTCGAAGATCGGCAGGGCGAGAAGGACGACGGCGACGACCGCGAGCCCGATGCGGTCGTAGTCCTGGTCGATCGCTCCCTGGGTCTCGCCGCGCCGCAGGGCGAACCAGGCGGCGAGGGCGCCGAGGGCCATGCCGTTTCCACCTGCGATCACGTCGATATCCCCCTGGGCGTTGACGATGCCGGCTGCCGCGAGGGCGCCGAGCGCGCCACAGGCGATCAAGAGGACCGCGGCCGCGGCCGTCCCCAGCCGGCGCTCGATGCCGGGGCCGAACATGGCGAGGGCGACCGCCACCACGAACAGGTAGCCGACGTCGAGGTAGGCGAACGGCGCCGTCAGCACTCGCCACCAATCGTCCCCGAAGGGCACGATGAGGCCGCCGAAGGCGCTGACCGGGTCGCCGGTGGCCTTCTGGAGCAGCAGCAGGACCGCCGAGGCGAGGATCAGCGCCAGGGTCGCGTAGGGACGGCCGGTCCCGTCGCCACCGAAGTGGCGCAGCGGCCCGCGCAACAGCCGCCGCGCCGGCCGCCGACGGGGCTTCGGCTCGAGCCCGTCACCGCGACGCTCGAGCTTCGGCGCCCGCTTGCGGAGCCTGGCGCCGCAGTAGGGGCACTCGGTGACGTACGGACTGACCTCCGAACCGCAGTTCTTGCAAATGACCCTGAGCTCAGTCTCGCTCATGATCATTCGAGGATAACCGCCTCGCCTGTGCCACCCGCCAGGTGAGCGCCGGTGGCATACTGCGCGAACACCTATTTCGAGGAGGAGAACCGCGTGGCAGTCGACACCCTGACCGAGCAGAAATCGCTTCTCGCCGAGCTTGCGCCCGGCAAACGGACCCGTCTGAGGCGCCTGCTCTTCGAGTTCGGACCCGGCAACGGAACCCTGATGCTGCTGCCGATCGACCAGGGCATCGAGCACGGTCCCCGTGACTTCTTCCCGAACCCGGCGTCGAAGGACCCCGACTACCAATTCCGACTCGCGGCCGAGGGTGGGTACTCGGCCCTCGCCTGTCAGATCGGCATGGCCAGCAAGTACTACCCCGACTACGCCGGCCAGGTGCCGCTGATCCTCAAGGTCAACGGCAAGACCGACGTCCCCTCCTCCGCCAAGGCCTTCTCGACCTGCAACGCCAGCGTCGAGGACGGCGTCCGGCTCGGCGCCGACGCGATCGGCTACACCCTCTACGTCGGCTCCCCGCGCCAGGACGAGGACCTCGCCCAGCTGCGCCGGGTCCGCGAAGACTGCGATCGCTTCGGGATGCCGCTGATCGTCTGGTCCTACCCGCGCGGCGAAGCGATCGAGGCGAAGGGCGGCCAGAACTCGTTCTACGCGATCGACTACGCGGCCCGGATGGCGATGGAGATGGGCGCCGACGTGGTCAAGCTCAACATGCCGAAGATCGACGCCGAGAAGGACAAGGACGCGCCGGCCCCGTACAACGAGACGGAGTTCAGCCAGACCGAAGCGATCCAGCACTGCGTCGCCTCCGCCGGCCGTGCCCTGGTCGTGCTCTCCGGCGGCTCCAAGGTCGACGACGAGACGGTCCTCCAGAACACCGGCGAGATCATGCAGGCGGGCGGCTCCGGGGTCATCTTCGGCCGCAACGTCTGGCAGCGCGAGTGGAACGAGGCGCTGGAGATCATCGGCCAGATCAAGGAGTCGCTGCTCTCCAACGTCAGCCGCATCCCCTGAGAGCTCCGGGCCGCTCGCGACTTAGGAGGCCATGAGCGGAGGACGGGTCGGGAGCGCGGTGCTGCTGGTCGTGGTCGCGCTCCTGATCCTGCGCCCCTGGGAGGGCGGAACCGATCGGGGCGGCCCAGCCGAGACCGCAGCCGTCGTCGTCCGGGTCGTCGACGGCGACACGGTCGAAATCGAGTTCGACGGCGAGCGCCAGGACCTGCGCCTGATCGGCGTCGACACGCCGGAGACGGTCAAGCCCGGCGCGCCGGTCGAATGCTTCGGCCGGCAGGCCTCGAACTTCACGCACCGGTCTCTGGAAGGCCGCCGGGTGAACGTCGTCTTCGGAGTCGAGCGAACCGACAGCTACGGGCGGCTGCTCGGCTACCTCCGCGTCGAGGGGCGGCTCTTCAACGCCGAGCTCCTCCGCAGGGGGCTCGCACGCACGCTGACGATCCCCCCCAACGACCGCCTGGCGCCGCTCTTCGAGCGCCTGGCGCTGACCGCGGCGAGGGCCGGACGCGGGCTCTGGGGCGCCTGCGACGCCTGAGCACCGTGTGACACTTGCCACATTTCTCCCCTGCAACTCGCGTTTCACCTTTGCTACGGTCCGCCGCAGCCTTCCGGGGCACCGATCTATGCGAATGCGTCAAAGCATCTCCCAGTTCGAGTCAGCGTTCGAGCAGGAGACATCATTGGAGCGCCGTCGGCGCGAGCAGCTGCGCCGCCGCGCCGCCAACCGCTCGCGCGCGCGTCGCATCACACGTACCGAGCAGCACAGCAAGGTGCGCTTCAGCGTGCTGGCCGTCTGCCTCACCGTCACCGTCGTGGTGGTCGTCGTCGCGATGTTCGAGGCGCTGGCCTTCCTGATGGCCTGAGGCGACGGTGCGGACGACTCCCCTGGTCGAATAGACTCGCGCGCCGATGGCCCGTAAATCACTGAAGCCGCAGCTGAACCAGATCCGCGCCTGGGTGCGCCAGGGCCGCACCGACGCCTGGATCGCCCACCAGCTCGAGGTCAGCACCACCGAGCTGCGCGAGTTCCGCAAAAGCCACGGCTTCACTCCGGACGAGGAGGAGGCCGGGACGGGCGAAGTCGACCTTCGCGACGAGATCGAGGCCGAGATCGAGGCCGCGACCGCCGAGGAGGAGGCCAGCGCCCCCGAGGACGAGGCCGACGAGGACGAGGCTGAGGGCGATGCCGACGAGGATGGCGACGGCGATGCCGACGGCGAGCGGCCGAAACGGCGCCGCAGGCGCGGCAGGCGTGGCGGCCGTGGCCGGCGCAAAGACCTCGAGGCCACCTTCGACCATGGCGAGACCGACGGCTACGGGCTCTGGCTCGATCCGGCCGTCAAGGACAATCCCGTCTACGTCGAGCACTGGGCCGGCCAGCGCGAGGTCACCGTCCGCATCGACGCCGACCAGATCGTGATCCGCCGCCCCGGTGGCGGTGGCGACGGCGAGACCGAGGACTCAGAGGACTAGCCGCGGCGCCCGCCGGCGAAGTCGCTGGCGCTTCGCAGGTAGGCCCTGAAGGCGGCATCCGCGAGCTTCTGCGCGTCGGCACCGATGCCCGGAGCGACTTCGCCCGCCAATTGCTCGCACCAGTCGGTGCCGCTCCCGTAGAAGTCGGCCAGCTCGGTAGTGGTGAAGCTGGAGCCGACCCGCCGGCGCAGCCCCTCCCGCACGGCCTCGACGGCGCAATCGGCCGGGCGCCTGAGCGCCGGGTCCTCGCTCAGCTCCTGGTAGCGGCGCCAGCCTTCCTCCCACTGGAAGCGGGCGTTCTCGAAGGGGTAGCCGCTCATTGCCCGACCGGTGAGTCGGGGACCTGGCGCAACGGCGCCTGGGCCGGTCCGCAGCTGGTGTCGAGCTGGCCTTCGATCTTCCAGATGGTGACGGTTCCGCTGCGATCGATCGGCCTCGCCCCCGTTGCCCCGCGCAGCCAGCGGGCCTCCGGCGAAGGCACCGGGCTCCCGGTGTCGATGAAGTTGAGGAACGGAGCGGTGACGAGATAGTCGAGGCCGGCGTCGTTGACGGCGGCCCGGAAACGCCCGCAGGTCGGGATCGCGTCGAAGGTGCCCTGCGGTCCCCGTTCGCCGAGATAGAGGACGCGGTTGGAGAGGTCGGCCCCGTAGAAGCCGTAGCCGAGGAAGCCCGCGGTGGTGCCGACCAGGCCGATCCGGGCGTCCTCGACGTCACGGGCCCAGATGTAGGCATCGTCGAGGTCGTTGCCCGGAATCCGTTCGTCGGCGGGGACGTCGGCGGCGAAGCGGGCCTCGAGGTAGTTGCGCTGGAGCGGGTAGCCGATCGCAACCAAGACGATCGCGAGCGCCGCGAAGCCGGCGCCGACCGCGGCCGTCGGCGTTCCCCGTCGCCGCAGCAGCAGGAGACCGGCCGGGATCGCGACGAAGAGCAGGGCCAACCCGATGCCGAACAGGCGCGAGGGGTCCCGCAGGACCGCGTCGGAGCGGTCGGTGAGGACGAGGACGACGACGAGGACGGCGAGCAGCGCCGCCTGGCGCCTGCGGTCGTCGAAGGCGCGCGACAGCGGCAACAGGGCGAGCGCCGCGAGCAGCGCCGGGACGACGAAGCGGATGTTGATCTCGAACGCGGTCGGCGCCCCCTCGGCCCCGGCGGCGCTGAGCGGGGTGAAGAGATAGGCGACCATCCCGAACAGGGCGGCAGCGCCGGACCAGCGCACGGCGGGGCTGCGTCCCCAGCCGATCGCGACGAGCGCTGCGGCCAGTGCCGCGAGCAGGACCAGTGGCCAGAGCCCGCCGAAGGCATCGTGCAGGCCGGGAGCGAAGTAGTCGCCCCAGACCCCGGTGTCGGTGGCGTAGTGGGCGATGTTGAAGTCGGGACGGCCGCTCTGCAGGTGCTCGGGATTAGGCAGGTCGATCGGGCCGAGGCTGCCGACCTCCGGCAGCGGGTTGCCGACCGCGACCAGGTTGCGCAGGTACCAGTAGCCACCGCCGAGCAGGGCGGGCACGAACCACCAGGCCGCCGCTGCCAGGCGCCTCCCGGCCGGGGCGAGGACGACGACCGCGAGGCTGAGCGCCGCCGCCATCGCCAGCACCGTGAACTTGGTGCCGGCGGCGAGGCCGATGGCGAGGCCGGCGACGGCCAGCGGCCAGCCGACCGGAAGCGACGTGCGCTCGTCGGCCCGGCTCGTCTCCCAGGCGGTGATCAGGATCGCGATCGCCGCCAACACCAGGGCGGCGGCGGCGAGGTCGTTCTTGGCGGCGCCGGGCTCGCGGACGACCAGCGTGTGACAGGTGAGCAGGATCGCGACGGCGACGACGCTCAGGTGGCCCCGCTCCCAGGGGCGGCCGATCGTCCAGGCGGCGAGGAAGGCAAGCGCCAGCCAGCCGAAGTTGATGAAGAGGGAGAGGGTGTCGCGTTCGGTAACGAGGATCCCGACCGCGTGCAGGAGCTCGGAGTTCTGCGGGTAGAACCAGTTGGTGAAGACCGTCTCGGTGCGATCGAAGCCGGTCACCGAGTGGCTTTGGGCGATCTCCGCCGAGAAGGGCATGTGGTACCAGAGGGAGTCGAAGTTGAAGATGCCTCGGTCGAGGGCGGAGTCTGTTGTCAGGCCCCAGTGGGCCACGACTAATCCGATCGCGCCGAACATCACGATCAGGGACAACACGCCCGGGCCGCGGGTCCTGTCGGGGATGGCGGGGGGCACTGCGGTCGATCCACGGTCGGTCCTCGACCCCCCGCCATCCCCGCCCCCCCCGGCAGGGGCGGGTCGGGTCCAAAGCGCGATGGCCAGCGCGAGGAGCACTGCCAGGACGACCAGGGTCCAGGCGTACAGGAGTCCGAAGATACCTAGGGACTCGCTTAGCCAGATTAGGAGGGCTATCGCGGTGATCGACTCGGCCAGGCGGGCGGGGGTGCCGGTCCAATCGGGGATCAGGCGGGCGCGGAGGCGGTAGGCGCTGAAGCCGAGGGCGAGGAGGAGCGCCGCGAGCAGGGCGGCGCTGAGCAAGTAGGAGCCGAGGCTAACCACCGGCCCGCACCCTACGACGGGCTACGGCGTGGAGGGGCGCTGCACGATGTAGGGGGTCTCGCCGGGCACGATCATCCCCTGGGAGCGGGCCTTGCCGGCGATCACGCTGGGATCGTCGGAGTTCTGGACCCGGCGATGGAGCTGCTTGTTTTCGTCGAGCACTTCGTGCAGCTTTGCTTTCGCGGCCGTCGTCGCCGTGTATGTCTTGACGAAGTCGATCACCGGGTTCAGGTAGGAGTAGGCCACCGCGGCGAGGACCAGGCAGAGGGCGATCCGGCCGACGCGATCCCACTGGACCCGGCTGGCCCCGCGGCGGGCGCTCGGGCGCCTGCGGGCAGCTGGACGGCGACGCGTGGTCGCGGTCCTTCTCGCCGCATGCGCACGTGCCGCCATGCCCGGTCCTACGCGACCGGGGCCGGCTTTCCTTCACTACCCGGAGGCCTGGGCGAAGGCCTGCAGGCCGGGGAACTTGGCGCTGGAGCCGAGTTCCTCCTCGATCCGCAGCAAGCGGTTGTACTTGGCGGTCCTGTCCGAGCGCGATGGAGCCCCGGTCTTGATCTGGCCGGCGCCGGTGGCGACCGCGAGGTCGGCGATGGTCGTGTCCTCGGTCTCGCCGGAGCGATGCGAGATGACGGCGCTGTAGCCGGCGTCGCGGGCGACCCGGATCGACTCCAGGGTCTCGGTCAGGGTGCCGATCTGGTTGACCTTGACGAGGATCGAGTTGCCGACCCCGAGCTCGATCCCGCGCCGCAGACGCTCGGGGTTGGTGACGAAGAGGTCGTCGCCGACGAGCTGCACCTTCTCGCCGACCTTCTCGGTCAGCAGCTTCCACCCATCCCAGTCCTCCTCGTCCATCCCGTCCTCGATCGAGACGACCGGGTAGCGGGCGCAGATATCGGCCCAGTAGCCGGCCATCTCCTCCGGAGAGAGGGTGCGGCCCTCGTGCTCGAGCGCATATGCCCCATCGCCGAACAGCTCGCTGGTGGCCGGGTCGAGGGCGATGTAGACGTCGTGGCCCGGCTCGTAGCCGGCCGCCGAGACTCCGGCGAGGACGGCCTCGAGCGCCGCCTCGTTCGACTCGAGGTCGGGCGCGAAGCCGCCCTCGTCGCCGACCGCTGTCGAGAGGCCCTTGGAGGCGAGGCTCTTCTTGAGCGCGTGGAAGACCTCGACCCCGACGCGCAGGCACTCGCCGAAGCTCGAGGCGCCCGCCGGAACGATCATGAACTCCTGGAAGTCGACCGAGTTGTCGGCGTGGGCGCCGCCGTTGAGCACGTTCATCATCGGCACCGGCAGGACCGTCGCGGCGCCGCCGCCGTAGAGCTCGGCGAGGTAGGCGTAGAGAGGCTGACGCGAGTCGACTGCGGCGGCCTTGGCGGCCGCGAGCGAGACGCCGAGGATCGCGTTGGCGCCGAGCCTGCCCTTGTTGGGGGTTCCGTCGAGCTCGATCATCGTCCGGTCGAGGGCACCTTGCTCGGCAGCCCGGGCGCCCTTCAGGGCGGCGGCGATCTCGCCGTTGACGTTCGCGACCGCCTTGGTGACTCCCTTGCCGGCCCAGGCGTCGCCGCCGTCGCGCAGCTCGACCGCCTCGAACTCGCCGGTCGAGGCACCCGAGGGAACAGCGGCCAGCCCGGAGGCGCCGGAGTCGAGTGTGACCTCGACCTCCACCGTCGGGTTCCCGCGCGAGTCGAGAACCTGACGCGCGACGATTGCGTCGATCGCGCTCAACTCAGGGAGCGGGGGGCGGTGCGCCCGTTGTCACCCCGGGCGGCAGGCCTTCGAGGCTCAGGGCTTCGGAGCCTTCTTCGAGCCCGACGGGGCGCGGCCGCTGGGCCAGTGCTTCGCCTTTCGGGCTGACGACGCTGATCGTTCCCGGCAGCGCCGGTTTCGCCTGGATCACCGGCGCCGGACAGGCTTCGGCGGGGGCTTTCGGGTCTGCTTCGTAGCAAGCGGGGTCGGCTTCGGGCGAGCGGCCATCGCTCTCGAAGTTCGAGCATTTTTCGATCACGTAGCCGTCAGCACAGAAGGTCCGCGACTTCCAGAGGCTTTGAAAACCGCTGACGAAGTCGTTGAAGGCCGCTTCCTGGCTTTGCTGGCCGAGCTGCGATTTGATCTGCGCTTCGGCTTCTTTCAGCGGCTGCACGGTCTCCGGGTTCTTTTTTTCGACCTCGAAGACCAGGTAGCCGGCGGTCGAGTATTTGACCGGCCCTTCGACCGTGCCGACCGGCGCCGCGAAGAGCTGTTTCCCGACCGGGCCGGCGAACTGTTCTTCGCTGATTTTTTCCTGCAGGCCGCCTTTCTGCGCCTGCGCGGCCGATTCGCCGTATTTCTCGATCACCGTTTTCCAGTTGGCTTCCGAGTCGTCTGTTTCAAGCGCGGCTTTGGCAGCCTCGGCGTCTTTCTGGTCTTTGACGATCAGGATCCTGGCGTCGACGGTCGGCGGGGAGGTGAACTGCTCGGCCTTCGCTTCGTCGTAGTACTCCTGGATTTCCTCTTTGCTAGGAGTCGCAGCGCCTTCGGCGAGTTCTTCCTGGATCTTGGTGCTCAGGACCTGGATCTTCACCCGTTCGTTGACGTCCTGCTCGGTGTATTTGGACGTTTCCAGGAATTCGTTGAATTCCGCGTCGGTTTTGAAGTTCTGATCCTTCAGTTTTTTCAGTTCGTCTTCGACTTCCTCGATCGAGACCGTGATGCCTTTTTCGGCGGCGAGGCCCTGGATCCAGATCGTTTCCAGCATGCTGCTGGTCGTCGTTTCTTTCAGTTCGTCGAACTGTTTGCTGCCGGGTTTCGGCGCTTTTTTGGAGCCGGAGGCGGCGACGACCTGCTCGAAGGCGCAATCGAACTCGCCCTGGGTGATCTCACCGAGGTCCGGCGTCACCTCGTCGCCGTTGCAGTCGGTGAAGGGCTTGTCGAAGGGCGCCGTGGCTCCGTCGGGGATGTCCTCGACGATCGCGATCGAGCCGGAGGGGACGCTCGGTTTCCCGAGACCCTGGGCGACCGCGAAGCCGACGAAGAGGACGAGAAAGAGAACGCCGAAGACGAGCAGTCCGAGGCGTCGGGCCTGCTCGCGATCTGGGCCGCGCTTGGCCGCGCCGGGTTTGGCTTTCGCCCCTCCCCCGCCACGGCTCGTGCGCCTCTGTCCCTTGCTTGGACTCACGAAGCGGGCAGCATATCCGCTTCGGCGCTCTCCGGCCCTTTGGCCTCCCGGAGCCCTTTAGCCATCGTTAAGACTGCCTGCAGGCGCGGCTCCGGCTCGTCGGGGACGCGGAGCGACGCGGTTTTCTCCCGCCACTCGTAGAGCGCGCCCTCGACCTGCTCCGAAAGGACCCCGGCCTGGTCGGAATCGAGCTCGACCCCGGTGACGCTGAGCCGGCCGCCGCGGAGCTCGACGCTCTCGACCCCGGCCAGGCCGAGTTCGATCCGGGCCCGCTGCAGGGCGAGCAGGTTCTCGACCTCGGGCGGCGGCGGCCCGAAGCGGTCCTCGAGCTCGTCGCGGATCGCCCGCAGCTCGCCGGGGGCGCGCGAAGCCACGATGCGGCGGTGGACCTCGATCTTGGCCGCCTCGAAGGGGATGTAGGCGGCGGGGACGTAGGCGTCGACGGGGACGTCGAGACGGACCGGCTCCGGCGCCTCGCCGTCGGCGCTCGCCGCAGCCCCCACCGCCTCGTCGATCATCTGGCAGTAGAGCTCGAAGCCGACCGCCGCGACGTGACCCGACTGCTCGTCGCCGAGCAGGTCGCCCGCCCCGCGGATGTCGAGGTCGCGCATCGCGATCTTGAAGCCGGAGCCGAGCTCGGTGTGGTCGGCGAGCGTCGCCAGCCGCGCCGCCGCGTCCTCGGTCAGCGCCTCCGCCGAGGGATAGAGCAGGTAGGCAAAGGCGCGCTCGCGCGATCGCCCGACCCGGCCGCGGATCTGGTAGGCCTGGGAGAGGCCGAGCTGGTCCGAGCGCTCGACGATCAGGGTGTTGGCGGAGGGGATGTCGAGGCCGGACTCGATGATCGTCGTCGTCACCAGGCAGTCGGCGCCGCCGCGGAGGAAGTCCAGCATCGTCTCCTCGAGCCGGCGCTCGTCCATCTGCCCGTGGGCTTCGACGAACCGTGCCTTCGGCACCAGCGCCCGCAGGCGCTCGGTCGTCTCCGGCAGCGAGTCGATCCGGTTGTGGAGGAAGAACGCCTGCCCCCCGCGCTCGAGCTCGCGCTCGATCGAGTGGCGGACGAGGTCCTCGTCGTAGGGCCCGACGTAGGTGCGGACCGGGCGCCGCCCCTCGGGCGGGGTCTCGATCACCGAGATGTCGCGCAGCCCGGCGAGGCTCATCTGCAGCGTCCGCGGGATCGGGGTGGCCGAGAGCGAGAGCACGTCGACTTTCAGCTTCAGCTGGCGCAGGAGCTCCTTCTGCTTGACGCCGAAGCGCTGCTCCTCGTCGACGATGACCAGGCCGAGGTCCTTTGCCCGGACGTCGCGCGAGAGCATCCGGTGGGTGCCGATCAGGATGTCGACCTTCCCGGCCGCGAAGTCGGCGAGGATCGCTTTCACCTCGGCCGGCCTGCGCAGCCGCGAGACGCCCTCGACCACGAAGGGCAGGTCGGCGAGCCGCTCGCCGAAGGTGCCGAGGTGCTGCTGGGCGAGGATCGTCGTCGGCACCAGCATCATCACCTGCTTGCCGTCGGCGGCCGCCTTGACCGCGGCCCGGAGCGCCACCTCGGTCTTGCCGAAGCCGACGTCGCCGCAGACCAGCCGGTCCATCGGCTGCTCGGCTTCCATGTCGCCCTTGACCGCCTCGATCGCTTCCATCTGGTCGGCCGTCTCACGGTAGGGGAAGGCGGTCTCCATCTCGATCTGCCATTCGCCGTCGGGGGGAAACGGGTGCCCGCGGCGCGTTCTGCGCTCGGCGTAGAGGTTGAGCAGCTCGCCGGCCAGGGCACCGGCCGCTTTGCGGGCCCGCGCCTTCATGTTCTGCCAGCGTTTGCCGCCGAGCGCGGAAAGCGCCGGGGTGCCGCCGGCGCCGACGTAGCGGCTCAGCTTCGCGAGCTGGTCGGTGGGGACGTAGACGCGGTCCTCCCCTTTGTATTCGAGGTAGAGGTAGTCGCGGGTGACGCCGCCGACCTCGCGGGTCTCGAAGCCGGCGAAGCGGGCGACGCCGTGATCCTCGTGGACGACGTGGTCGCCGACCCGCAGGTCGCTGAACGCGAGCCGCCCGCGGCCGGCGCCGGGGGCTCGGTCCTCGGCCCGGCGGCGCCGGTGGACGAGGCGGCGGAACGGATAGACGGCGAGTTTCAGCTCGGGGCTTACGAAGCCCTCACGCAGACGCGCCTCGGCGAAGGAGAGGCCGGGCTCGGGCGAGAGCCGGCCGCCTTCGAGCATCTTCACGTCGATTCGGTCGAAGCCGTAGCGGGTGCGCTCGGCCTCGCCGATCGAGTCGAAGGCGACGACTGTCCTGTATCCGGAGCGAACCAGTTTTTCGAGCTCGGCCTCGGCCTCTTTCAGATTGCGGGCCGGAGACTCCGCCCGCGAGGCGCGGAATGCGTCCTCGTCGTCGTCGCCGGCGACCGTCAGCGAGAGGACGGCGCGCTGCTCGAGCGGCGCGGCGACGTCGACATAGAGGTGACTGGCATCGTCGGCGTGCATCGAGGTCGTCGCGTCCTCCCAGTGGTCGCGCAGGGCGGGCTCGACCTCCTCCGGCGCGACCAGCACCACCGCGGCCCCCTCGGGGACGAGGTCGAGCGGTGCTCCGAACTGGTCGAGGGGAAGGACCTCGGCCAGGCTGGGCGCCTCCTTCTCTTCTTCCGCGGCCTCCATCGCCGCCAGCTCGGCCAGCTCGCGATGCTCGATGTCGAGCTCTGCCGCCGGCGCCAGCTCGACCCGCTCGGCGCCGCCGAGCGAGCGCTGGGTGAAGGTCGAGAACCAGCGCATCGAATCGATCTCGTCGCCGAAGAGCTCGACCCGGACCGCACGTTCCTCGGTCGCCGGGAACACGTCGAGGATGCCGCCCCGCAGGGCGAACTGGCCGCGCTCCTCGACCTGCTCGACCCGCTCGTACCCGGCCGCGACGAGGCCGCGGGAGACGGAGTCGAGGTCGATTTCCTCGCCGGTCGCGAGCGCCGAGGAGGCCGGGCGCAGCGAGGCGTCGGGAACGGCCTCGGCGAGGGCGGTGGCGCCGGCGACGACGATCGCGTCCTCCTCGGAGGAGAGCGCATCGAGCGAGTCGATCCGCAGCCCGACCAGATGCGGGGGCGGCGAGACATGCGAGGCGTAGCCGGTGCCGCGCGAGGGATAGAAGCGAACGCGGCGCCCACCCCCCAAATAGGCGCGGAGGTCGGCGGCGAGGTCGCGGGCGGAGCGATCGTCGGGGCTGACGATCAGGGCCGGACGGCCGGCGAGGCCGCGCTCGTCCTCGAGCAGCTCCGCCAGCAGCAGCGGCCGCAGCATCGCCGAGGCACGGACCGAGACGGCTCCCGCGGCCGGCGCCTCGACCCGGGCGCGCACCTCGGAGCCAAGCGCGTGAACGCGCTCGCTCTCGGCGGCTATCTCGATCAGGGGTGCGAGGCTCATAAGAGGTTCCTGAGCTTGCCATGCTGCGTCCTTGCCTGCCACGCTCGGGGATACCCTCTCCCCCATGCGGTTCAAGCGCCCATTCGCGGCAGGCTCGGCCCTCGGGGCGCTCGCCCATCACTCCTACGAGACCCGGGCGGGCGTCGGCCTCGTGTTCGAGCCGGAGCTGGGGCGCCGCGGCGCCTACGCGCTCTGGGGGGCGCTGTTCCCGCTGATGCTGCTGAGCGCGGCCCGGGGCGGCAAGGCGAACGAGCGGCTCTCGGCGCTCAACGCCGGGATCGGCGCCGCCGGCGTCGCCGTCCACTTCGCCGCCTGGCCCTGGTCGCTGCGCCGGGGCATTCCGATGCTCGACGAAGCCGAGGGCCTGACCGAGGAGCAGCTGCCCGCCTACAACGCGGTGCTCTGGTTCTGGGGAATCAGCAGCGTCCTCTCCCTCGCCGCCGAGGCCGATCGCGGTTCCCGGCGCCTGGGGATCGCGGTCGGGCTGGTCAACTTCCCGATCCTGCTCGCCTCGGCGCGCCACCACTTCCGCTGGGCCCGCGAGCAGGCGGCGCTCGAGCCCGAGCGCTGGAGCCCGGCCCTGCGCGAATGAGCGCCGCGACGCTGGCTCTCAGCTTCGACAATCTCGGCGAGGCGGCCGAGATCGAGCTCGGTGCGATCGCGCCTGATGCGCCCGAGGTCGGAGCGCACCGAACGGCGACCGAGACCGTGCCACGCCTGCTCGAGCGGCTCGAGGCCCACAGCCTGGCGGCCACATTCTTCGTCGAGGGCCTGAACGCAGAGCTCTACCCCGAGCTGCTTCGCCGGATCGACGCCGAGGGCCACGAGGTCGGCTTCCACGCCTGGCGCCACGAGGAATGGAGCCGGCTGCGAGCAACTGAGCAAGCGGAGAACCTCGCACGCGGGATCGGCGCATTCGAGCGGCTCGGCATCGAGCTCGCCGGGATGCGCCCGCCGGGGGGCGGCCTCGGCGAGGGCGGGACCGGAACCCTGCGCGAGGCAGGCCTCAGCTACTGCTCGCCCGCCGGCAGCGGTGCCGGGGTCGAGGACGGCGTCGTCCTCCTACCCTTCCGCTGGCGGCATGTCGACGCCTCCTGCCTGCTGCCGCCGCTGTTCGCGATCCGCGAGGAGATCTCCGGGTCGCCTGAGCAGATCGAGCCAGGGGCGTTCGTCCACCACCTCGAGCGGGAGGTCGCGAGCCTCACTGAGCGGGGCGGCTTCGCGGTGCTGGTCCTCCACCCCGTCACTTTCGACTGGCTCGGGCAGGAGCGGCTCGAGGAGATCCTCGACCTCGTCGCCGAGGCGTCGAGGGGGAACGCGATCGAGGTCGCGACGATGCGCGAGATCGCCGCTCGGGTGCTGGCCGACCCGGACCGTTTCGGCGGCGCCGAGCTCGACACCACGAGCTGGGCTAAGGGTTGACCTTGAACTTCTTCGTCGCCGGCGTCGGGTCCTTGACCCCGGCCGGCGAGACCGCCCGGACCTTGAAGACGTGCTTGCCGGGCTTGAGCTTCTTGTAGGTCTTCGGCGAGCGACACTTCTTGAACTTGCCCTTGTCGAGCTTGCATTCGAAGCTCGAGCCGGAGATCGAGGCGGTGAACTTGAACTTCGCGGTCGGCGTGCCCTTCAGCTTCGGCTTCTTGGCGATCTTCGTGTCAAGTGTCATGGTGGCGGGACCCGGGCAGGCACACGGCGGATTGCCTTCGCCGCAGGAGCCGGCCGCCGGGCAGATGGGTGGGTCTTCTGCGCTTTTCGCGAACCCGAGTTCGGATGTGCCGCCTTCGGTGTTGGTCTGGGACACGGCGATGGCCGTCCCTGTCGGGACCTGTCCCGCGTACGTCACTTTCCAGCTCCCGGACCCATCGGCGACGGCTTCGCCGAGGAACGATTCGAGATCGGCGGATTCTGTGGTCGCCTGGCGGAAGACCCGGATTTTGGCGCCGGGCTCAGCGCTGCCTGCCGAGCTCGACTGCAGCGCAGTCGCCACGGTCGGAGGTTTGATCCCGCCGTTTGGATAGTTGGGGTCAGCCCCGTCCGCTTTGCCGATGAAGATGAATCCGCCGCCGGACAGGGCGTTGTTTTCGCCCCGGTTCCGCGCGACTTCGTTTTGCGTTTCTTCGTAGGTGACGATCGCGATCGGGCTGTATTCGCTGTTCGTGAAGAAGTTCTCAGATGCGGGCGTGTCGCCGCCGATCCGGTTTCCGGTGGCGCCGTTCCTAAGGAAGATCGTCGAGAAACTCGAACCGTCGAATTCGTTGCCGTAGACCTCGTTGTCGCCGTTGGTGATGTTGAGCGCGGAGTTGGCGGTCAGGTTCCGGACCACGTTCCCTTCGACCAGGTTCCCGGTCCCTTCGGTATCGCCGATCAAGTTGATCCCGGTGAAGGCGTCGATGACTTCGTTGTCGACGATTTCGGCGCCGAGGAAGCGATTCTCGATGCCCTGGCCTCCCCCTGCCATGCGGATCTTGTTTCCGCTGATCACCGGTGCTTCGGTCGTTTTTTCGCCGAAGGTAAAGACGCCCCGCGTGTCAGGAGAGACGGCATCGCCCTCGACGTCTTCGCCGATCACGTTCGAGGCGATCCGATCGTCGTCGCCGTTTTCCTCGTAGACGCCGTAGGAGCCGCCGGCGATGCGGTTGGTGTCCGATTCGGGCTGACCGCCGACGAGGACGTCATCGGCGGCGCCGATGAAGACGCCGTAGGTGCCGTTGTGGACGACGTCGGTCCCGGCCGGGTTGAGGCCGATGTAGTTCCCCTGGATGCTGACCGGGCCGCTGGCCGGCGCCTCGTTGAGGCCGGCGCCGTCACCCTGGAGGTCGATCCCGACGCTGCCGGCGCCGGAGATCACGTTGCAGACGCCATCGCAAGCGGGCGAGTCCACGGACCCTTCTGCAAGCGAGGCGCCGATCCGGATGTTTTCGGCTTTGTATCCCGGGCCGGCCGTCGAGTCGGCGACCTCGATGTTCTCGCTGCCGCCCACGGCAAGGGTGCCGTTGGGTTTGAGGCCGAACCAGTTGCCCTGGACGTCGACGGTGTTGGCGCCGACGATTTCGAGGCCGACCGGGTTGTAGGCGATCAGGTTCCGCTGCACGGCTTCGCTGCCGCCGATGACCACATCGCTCGAGTCGGGGTCGATGAAGATCCCGGCCTTCGAGTTGCCGCCGTATTCGCCGTCGAGTTTGATGCCGACCCAACTGCTGCGAAGGACGAATTCGGAGCTCGCGTCGAGGACGTTGACGCCGAACTCGCTGCCGGTGATAGCGAGGCCGAAGATCGAGACTTTGTCGCTTTCGACCGTCAGGACCGACCCTGCATTGGGACCGTGTACCCCGACGCACGGCCCGAGGACGGCGGCGGAGGTGGGGCATGTGCCGCTGATGATTTCGAGCTGCTGGGTGATCGCCGGCAACGCCGTCGCCGCCGTGATCACGCTCGAGGAGAGGCCGTTGAAGAGACCGGAGAAGATGATCACGTCCCTTGCTTCGGTCGTGTTCGACTCCTGGATCGCGGCCCGCAGCGTGCAGGTGTTCACCGAGGTTTTGCAGGTGCCGTTGGTCGTTTCGTCGGGCTCGTCGCCGATGCTGTCGACCGTGTAGACGCTGGCGATCGCGCTCGAAGGCAGAACGAACGCGAGCACCGCGACGAGCGCGATCAGCAGAAACCCTGGCCGTCCCCAGTGACGGCTCCGAGGAGCAAGCACTCAGGCATCGTAGAGCGCTCAGGAACCTTTGTGTAAGCGCCTGCCGGTGGAACGGACGCTTAGGGGAGACCGGGACCGCTGCGCTGCCACTCGACCTGACCGACGCCCTCAGCGGCGGAGCGGCCCTCGACGTCGTCCCACTCGTGCAGCATCTGCTTGAGGCGGGCGACCCCGTCGGGGTCGAGCGCCGCGACTTCGCCGGCGAGCGCCAGCGCCGCCTCCTCGGTGGTCGCCGCCGGCGCCACCCGGTTGACGAGGCCGATCCGCAGGGCCTCGTCGGCGGCGACGGTCCGCGATGAAAGCAGCAGGTACTTGGCGGCCGCGAGGCCGCAGAGGGTGACGAGCCGGGCCGGGCCGACCGGCACGCCGAGCGCGGCGCCGGGGAATCTCATTTTCAGGTTGGCGCCGCCGATCCGCATGTCGCAGGCGATCGCGATCTCGGCGCCACCGCCGACGACGTCCCCGTGACAGGCGGCGACCGTCGGCTTCGGGAAGGCGACGATCTGGTCGTAGACGTCGGCGAAGAGCTGCATCCGATCGACCTTGGCCTCACGGTCGATGTCCTCCTTGATGTCGGCGCCGGCCGAGAGGCCCATCGGGTCGGAGGAGCTGACGACCAGCACCCGCACCGCCTCATCGCCGCGGGCGACCGCGAGGTGCTCGAGGATCTCGCTCAGCATCTGGGTGTCGATCGCGTTGCGGGCCTCGGGGCGATCGAGCCGCAGCAGCGCGACCCCCTGCTCGCTCAGCTCATATGTGGTGCGGCGCTCGTCACTCATCGTCGGACTCGGAACCTAGCCGCTCGACGAGGCGCTCGGCCTCGTCGGCCCCGGCCAGGATCAGGTCTTCGACCTTCTCGCGCGGCTCGCGGAAGCGGGACAGCACGTAGGAGGAGACGATCTCGGGATCGGTCGAGTCCGGCCTCCCGACGCCGACCCTGACCCGCCAGAAGTCGGCGCTGCCGAGGCCGCGGTCGAGGCTCTTGAGGCCGTTATGGCCGGCGAGGCCGCCGCCGAGGCGGGACTTGACCTCCCCGAACGGGAGGTCGATCTCGTCATGAAGCGCGACGACGCGCTCGAGCGGGACCTTGAGCGACCCGCGGGCGGGCCCGGCCGACTCGCCGGAGTCGTTCATGAAGGTCTGCGGCAGGAGGATCGCCACCCGCGGCCCGCCGACTCCGGCTCGGCCTTCGGCGATCAGCCCGCCGTAGCGCTTCTTGGCGCGGGGAAGCTCCCAGCGGCGCGAGAGCTCGGCGCCGATCTCGAAGCCGACGTTGTGGCGGGTGCCGGCGTAGGACTCGCCCGGGTTCCCAAGCCCGACTATGAGGAACAGGGCCTACTCCCCGTCGGAGTCGCCCGAGTCGCCCGAATCGCCCTCGTCCTCGCCGCCGTCCTCGGAGGGCTCCTCGCCCTCCTCGCCGACGAGCTCGGTCTCCTCCTCGACGTCGGGCTCGGGCTCTTCCTCGACGCGGGGCGGCGAGAGCGTGGCGATCGTGATCTCGTCGAGGTCCTCGGCCATCAGCTTGACCCCGTCGGGGACGGGGACGGAGCTGAGCGTCAGGGTGTCGTTGATCTCCATCTCGGAGACGTCGGCGACGAGCTGCTCGGGAATCTCGGTGGGAAGCGCTTCGACGGTGATCTCGCGGGTGACGTGCTCGAGGACGCCGCCGGCCTTGACGCCGGGGGCGTTGTCGCCGCCCTCCAACTCGACCGCGACCTCGGCTTCGATCGCCTCGTCGAGCTTCACCTCCTGGAGGTCGATGTGCTCGAGGCTGCCGCGCACCGGGTGGAGCTGCTGGTCCTTGACCACGACGGGGACGGTTTTCGATCCCTCCAGCTCGAGGTCGAAGAGAGCGGCGCCGCCGGAAAGGATGTGCTGGACCTCGCGCTCGTTGACCTGGAACGCGCGCGCGTCGGACCCGCCGGCGTAGACGACGCCCGGCACGAAGCCACCGCGGCGCAAGCGGCGGGAGGTGCGGGAGCCGAACTCCGTGCGGGGAGCGGCCTTCAAGGTCTCGCGTGCAGCTGCCATCGAACGCAAGAGGATAGAGAAACGCCGCGCGAAGCAGCTGTGGCAACCTTGCAGCGTGGCCGACGACAACAAGATCCCCAAGGGCAGGGTCCGCCGCTCGGCCAAGCTCGGCTCCGTCGTCGGCGGCCAGGCCGCGCGTTATGCCGGCACCAAGGCGACCAATGTGGCCCGCTCCGAGGAGGGCGGCAAAGAGCGGCTCGAGCAGCGCCACCTCGAAACCGCGATCAAGATGGTCGGCGCCCTCGGCCAGATGAAGGGGGCGGCGATGAAGCTGGGGCAGTTCGCCTCCTTCATCGACACCGAGTTCATCCCCGACGAGTACCGCGAGATCTACCAGGAGCAGCTCGCCAAGCTCCGCACCGACGCGCCGGCGATGCCCTGGGAGAAAGTCGAGACGGTCCTCGACGAAGAGTACGAAGGGGAATCGCTCTCCGAGCTCTTCGCCGAGATCGAGCACGAGGCCTTCGCCGCCGCCTCGATCGGCCAGGTCCACCGCGCCGAGCTGCTCGACGGGCGCGCGGTCGCGGTCAAGATCCAGTACCCGGGGATCGCCGAGGCGATGGACGCCGACCTCCGCAACGCGGGGACGATCGTCCGCCTGGCGAAGGCGCTGGCGCCCGGCCTCGACGCGAAGGAGATCGCCGCCGAGATCCGCGAGCGGGTGATGGAGGAGCTCGACTACGAGTACGAGGCCCAGAACCAGCGCTCGTTCGCCCGCGCCTACCGCGACCACCCGTTCATCTACGTGCCGGAAGTCGTGACCCGACTCTCGCGCCGCCGCGTGCTCGTCACCGAGCTCGTCACCGGGATGGACTTCGAGGAGATCAAGGAGCTGCCGGACGATGAGCGCAGCCGCTTCGGCGAGATCATCTTCCGCGGCAACCTCGGCTCGATGTTCAACCTCCAGCACTTCAACGCCGACCCCCACCCCGGCAACTACATCCTCATGGACGACAGCCGGGTCGCCTTCCTCGACTTCGGGATGACCAAGAAGATCGACCGCGAGCAGATCGAGCTCGAGCAGCGAGCCTTCGACGCCGCCTCGCGCGAGGACCCCGAAGCGTTCCGCGAAGCCCTGCACGACCTCGGCTTCATCAAGAAGCCCTCGAAGCTCGACGCCGAGCGGCTGCTGGAACACATGGGAGCGGTCGGCGGCTGGTACATCGAGGACCGCGAGATCGAGATCACCCCGCGGCGGGTGATGAAGATCATCGAGTCGACGAACGACCCGCGCTCGGAGTACTACGACCTGATGCGCCGCCAGTCGATCCCCGCGAACGAGCTGATGGGCAGGCGAATGGAAATCGGCGTGGTGGCCGTGCTCGGCCAGCTGGGAGCAACGCGCAACTGGCACCGGATCATGTGCGAGTGGGTGTACGGGGACGGGCCGGCGACCGAGCTCGGCGAGCAGGAGTGGGACTACTTCGAGGGAACAGGATTGAACAGAGTCCCCGGACTGGTGCGCAACGCCTGAGAGGAGCACGAGGATGAGCAGGATCCGACGCGGTTGGGAGTTGACCAAGAAGAGCTGGGCGCTTCTGCGGGAACACCCGCAGCTGATCCGCTTCCCGCTCTACGGCGCGGTGGCGATGACGCTGCTGGCGATCGTCACGCTCGGCCCGGGGCTCTACCTGTTCGAGGAGGACGTGCTCGCCGGTGCGATCCCGCTCGTCGTCCTCGGCGTCTACCTGCTCAGCGTCGTCGGCGTCTACTTCAGCGTCGGCCTCGCCGCCGCCGCCGACATGATCTTCCGCGGCCAGGAGGCCGACGTCTCCGACGGGCTCGCGGTCGCCAGGAGCCGTTTCAGCCAGATCTGCGGCTGGGCGGCGATCTCGACCGCGATCAGCCTGCTGATGGGCCTGCTGGAGAACCAGGGCGGGATCGGTGGCCAGATCGCCGCCCGGGTGGTCGGCATGGCCTGGTCGCTGGTCACCTTCCTCGCCGTCCCGGTGATCGCGATCGAGGGGCCCGGCGCCGTCGGGGCCCTGAAGCGCTCGGCCTCGATCTTCCGCGAGCGCTGGGGGCAGCAGATCACCGGCAACCTCGCGATCGGAGGCGCGATCTTCCTCTTCGGCGTGCTCCCTGGCGCCGCCCTCGTCGTCCTCGGAGTCCTGGTCTGGTCCTCCGCCGCCTTCGCCGGCGCCCTGCTGGTGATCGTCGGCGCTCTGATCCTCGCCGTCGCCCTGCTGGTGCAGAAGGCGCTGAGCGGGATATTCGGCGTCGCCCTCTATCGCTACGCCCTCGAAGGCCAGGCGGTCGGTGGCTTCAGCGCCGAGGAGCTCGAGTCGGCCGTCAAGACCAAGAAGGGCGGCCGCAACGCGCCGCCGACGGCGACGCCCGGCACCGTCTAGTGCCCGAGCTCGAGGTCCGCGGCCTGCGCAAGCGCTACGGCCGCTCGCTCGCAGTCGACGACCTCTCGTTCACGGTCGACGCCGGTCGCGTGACCGGGTTCCTCGGCCCCAACGGGGCCGGCAAGACGACGACGATGCGAGCGCTGCTGGGGCTGCTGCGCCCGAGCGCCGGCGAGGCCCTGGTCGAGGGGCGCCCCCCGGGCGAGATGCAGGAGCCGCTGCGCACGGTCGGCGCCGCGCTCGAGGCGACCGCCTTCCACCCCGGCCGCAACGGCCGCAACCACCTGCGTGTGCTGGCGGCCTCCGCCGGGCTGCCCGAGTCGCGGGTCGACGAGGTCCTGGAGATGGTCGAGCTGACCGAGGCCGCGGGACGGCGGGTCAAGGGCTACTCGCTGGGGATGCGCCAACGGCTGGCGCTGGCCGCGGCCCTGCTCGGCGACCCCCGGATCCTGATCCTCGACGAGCCCGCCAACGGTCTCGACCCGCAGGGGATGCGCTGGCTGCGCGACCTCCTCCGCGCCCAGGCCGCCGAGGGCCGCACCGTCCTCGTCTCCAGTCACCTCCTCTCCGAGGTCGCCCAGACAGCCGACGAGCTGATCGTGATCCGCGACGGCAAGCTCGTCGCCAAGGCGTCCCTCGACGAGTTCACCACCGGCACCGCGACCCGAATGCGGGTCCGCAGCGCCGACACCGACCGCCTTGGAGTGGCGCTGGCAGCGGTCCCGGGAGCCACCGTCGCGCCCGATGAGGACGGCACCCTGATCGTCGAAGGCGTCGACGGCGAGCGGATCGGCGAGGCGGCGCTGGCCGCCGGGGTCGCGCTCCACGAGCTGGCGCCTGTTCGCTCCAGCCTCGAGGAGCGCTTTCTCGAGGTGACGGGCGAGGAGACCGGGGAATGAGGTTGTTCCGAGCCGAGCTGCTGAAGCTCGCCACCGTCCGCACCACCTGGGTGATGCTCGGGATCGGACTGCTGGTAGAGGCGCTCTTCGCCGGCCTCTACACCGGACTGGTCAACGTCGGCGAACTCGACCGTGAAGGCATCGAAGGGGTCCAGACGAGCACCGGCCTGCTGATGGTGATGCTGCTCGTCCTCGGGGTCCTGGCGATCACCGGCGAGTTCCGCCATGGGACTGCGAGCACGACTTTCCTCGCCTCGCCGCGTCGCCATCCGGCGATGCTCGCGAAGCTCGCCGCGGTGCTGGTCTTCGGCGCCCTCGCGGGCGTCGCGTTCGTCGTCGTCAACGGCGGGCTCACCTTCGGCCTGCTCGGGTCACGCGACCTGGCGGCGCCGCCGGCCGGCGACGTCTTCTCGATCTACGCCGGTGTCCTCGTCTCCTTCGCCCTGCTCTGCGGCTTCGGGCTCGGCGTCGGCGCGATCGTCCGCAACCAGGTCGGTGCGATCATCGCCGCGCTCGCCTTCTTCTTCATCCTCTCGCCGCTGCCCGAACTGCTGCCCGGGAACATCGGCCACTACTTCCCCTCGCAGGCGGTCGGGTCCCTGCACGGCAGCCAGACCGGGGTCGAAGAAGGGCTCGCGCAGGTTGCCGGCGGCTTCGTGCTCGCGGCCTGGGTCCTGGGCCTGGTCGCGATCGGGACCGTCCTGGTCGTGAAGCGCGACGTCAGCGACTAGAGCTCGGCGAAGAGGCGCGGGTCGTTGGAGCAGATGCCGTCGACGCCCATCGCGGCGAGCTTGCGCATTCGGGCCAGGTCGTCGACGGTCCAGGCGATCAGCTCGACGCCGGCGAGCTTCGCGATCCGCGCCAGGCGGGTGCTGATCAGCGGGTGGTAGACCCACATCGCCTCGACCTCCATCTTCGGCAGCTTCTCGGCGGCGAGGCCGGGCAAACGGGTGCGCATGACCTGCAGCGCCGCGAGCATCGGCGCCTTCGCCCAACGCTTCGAGTTCCAGTCCTTTGTGACTTTCGGATAGGTCCAGCCCCGGCGCAATCCCGGTTCGAGCTGCAGGACCCGACCGAGGCTGTAGAGCTCCATCGTCGACACCATCGCCCGCTCGATCAGGCCGCGCTCGCGCAGCCCGTCGACGATCTCCTCCTCGCGTCCCGGGAGCTTGATGTCGAGGTCGATCTCGACCTTGTCGAGCGGCGGCTCGAGGAACGCGTCGAGAGCCTCGGTCAGCTGCAGCGGGGTGCGGCGCTCGGCGTCGTGCCAATCGTGGGCGACTACCAACGGCGCCCGCTCCTCGATCGGCAGGTGGGAGTCGGGCAGCCAGAGGACGTCGAGCTCGATCGTGTCGACCCCGGCCTCGACCGCGGCCGCGAAGCTCTCGAGCGTGTTGCCCGGCGCGATCAGGTCGGCGCCCTTGTGGCCGACGAGTCTCAGAACAGCTGATTCTCGCCGGCGAAGATCTCGGACACCGAGTCGTCGGTGAAGATGCGGCGGATCGAGTCGGCGAAGGTGCCGGCCGTCGTCAGCACCTTGATGTTGTCGGGGGCGCCGGCGCGGAGCGGCATCGTGTCGGTGACGACGATCTGCTCGATGCCGGAGCTCTCGTAGGCGAGGCGCTCGTAGGCGGGCCCGGAGAAGACGCCGTGGGTCGCGCAGGCGATGACCCGGGCGGCGCCCTCGTCGCGGACGGTCTGGGCGGCGGCGCAGAGGGTGCCGGCAGTGTCGATCATGTCGTCGACCAGGACCGCGGTCTTGCCCTTGACATCGCCGACCACGTAGCCGATCTCGGCGACCTGCTGGGCGGGCCGCTCCTTCTCCATCACGGCCCAGTGGGTGCCGACGCGGCGGGCGAAGTTGCGCGCCGTCTTGACCCGGCCGGCGTCCGGGGAGACGATCACCAGCTCGTCGGTGATGTGCTGGTCGGCGAACCACTGGGTCAGCATCGGCATCGCGGTCATGTGGTCGACCGGGATGTGGAAGAAGCCCTGGACCTGGCCGGCGTGGAGGTCCATCGTCAGGACGCGGTCGACGCCGACCGCCTCGAGGCATTTGGCGACGATCCGCGCCGTGATCGGCTCGCGGGGGGCCGACTTCTTGTCCTGGCGCGCGTACCCGTACCAGGGCATCACGGCGATGATCCGGTGGGCGGAGGCGCCCTGGGCGGCGTCGGCCATCGCCAGCAGCTCGACCAGGGCGTCGTTGGGAGTCATGTCGGTCTGTTCGTTGGCGCAGGTCGACTGCACCAGGAAGACGTCGGCGCCGCGGATCGACTCC
>DATDCK010000028.1:0-14625 GCA_036524375.1 Solirubrobacterales bacterium
AGGACGCAGGGAGGCCTAATGGCAGCGCCATTTGGCCGACCGAGGACACCGCCCCGCGAAGCGCCGCCGCCGCCAGGCGTGTGCGGAGGTTTCGAGGCCAACTCCTAGTCGCGCAGCTTCGCGGAGAGGGCGGCGAATTGCTCCGGCGCCAGCGCCTCGGCGCGAGCGTCCTCCGGCAGCCCGAGCTCGGCCAGCGCCGCCCGGGTCGCGGCCAGCCCCCCCGGCGCGGCGTGCTCGAGCGAGCGGGCCAGCGACTTGCGCCGGTGGGCGAAGGCGGCCCGGATCAGCTTCCGGGTCTCGGGGTCGGCGCCGGGGCCGGTCCGCCGCAGGCGCAGGATCGCCGAGTCGACCCGCGGCCGCGGCTTGAAGACGGCCGGGTCGACGGCGCGCAGCAGCTCGACCTCGCAGGCGAGCTGGACGACCGCGCTCGGCGACCCGTAGGTGCGGTTGCCGGGCGCCGCCCGCAGCCGGTCGGCGATCTCCCGCTGCACCATCACCGTCCAGCGGCCGAGCGAGGGCAGCAGCTCGATCGTGCGCAGGATCAGCGGCGTCGCCACCGAGTAGGGCAGGTTGGCGACCATCGCCGTCGGCTCCGGCTGCAGCGAGCCGAGGTCGAACTTCATCGCGTCCCCCCAGTGCAGGTCGACGTTTGGCAGCGCCGCGATCGGCGCCAGCGCCGGCTCCAGTCCGCGGTCGATCTCGACCGTGTGCAGGTGCGCCGCCGCAGCCGCGAGCCGCTCGCTCAGCACCCCTTCCCCGGCGCCGACCTCGAGCACCACGTCGCCCGGGGCCAGCTCGGCGTCGCGAACGATCGCGTCGAGCAGGTTGGGATCGGCAAGGAAGTTCTGGCCGAGCCGGACCACAGCTACCAGCCGAACAGCGCCGCGGCGTTCGCCTCCACCGTCCGCTCCAGCTCCTCGTAGGAGACCTCGCGGACCGCGGCGATCTCCCGCGCCGTCTCGACCACGAAGGCGGGCTGGTTGCGCTTGCCGCGCAGCGGCTGCGGGGCGAGGTAGGGAGCGTCGGTCTCGACCAGGATCTTGTCCGCCGGCACCTTCGCCGCCGCGAACAGCAGCTCCTTGGCGCTCGGGTAGGTGGCGTTGCCGGCGAACGAGCAGTACCAGCCGCGCTCGGCCGCGTCCTCCACCCGGTCCTGGGCCGAGAAGCAGTGGAGGATCACCGGCGCCTCGCCCGCCTCGGCGTCGAGGGTGGCGAAGATCTCGTCGGTGGCGGCAGTCTCGCCCTCCGGGTCGCGGGCGTGGATCACGATCGGCAGGCCGAGCTCGCGGGCGATCTCGATCTGGGCCGCGAAGGCCCGTCGCTGGTCATCCGGCGCGGCGGTGTCGCGGTAGAAGTCGAGCCCGGTCTCGCCGATCGCCCGCACCTTCTGATGGGTTCCGAAGCGCCGGATTTCCTCTTCAGCTGCCGCGTCGAAGCCGGTGGCGTCGTTGGGATGGCGCCCGACCGCTGCGAAGACCGCCTCGTGGCGCTCGGCGCTCGCGACCGCGACCGGGTTCGACTCCGACCCCATCCCGATCGTCAGCATCCGCGTCACGCCCGCCTCGGCGGCTGCGGCCACCAGCTCCTCCTCGCCGCCGTCGCAGAGGAAGAGGTGGGTGTGGGAATCGATCATCGGAGCGGTCAGCCTATCCTTCGCCCGATGCCGGACCCAGCCGACTATTACCGCGAGATCTACGCCCGCGGCCTCGGCGGCGAGACGCCGACGATCCCGGTGCCGGTCGCCGACCTCGAGGCGCAGGCGATGGCCGCGATGGACCCCAAAGCCGCCAACTACGTCTGGGCCGGCGCCGGAACCGAGGACACGGTCGACGCCAACGTCGAGGCCTTCCGCCGCCACCGGATCGTGCCGCGGATGCTGCGCGACGTCTCCGCCCGCGACCTCTCGACCACGATCCTGGGGACGGCGATGCCGGCGCCGCTGCTGCTGGCGCCGATCGGGGTGCAGGCGATCGTCCATCCCGACGGCGAGCTGGCCACCGCCCGCGCCGCCGCCGCGGTCGGGGTGCCGATGATCGCCAGCACGGCCGCCCACTTCTCGCTCGAGGAGATCGCCGAGGCGGGCGGCGACGCGCCGCGCTGGTTCCAGCTCTACTGGCCCAACGACCCGGGCCTCGCTCGCAGCATGGTCGAGCGGGCTGAGCGGGCCGGCTACGGCGCCATCGTCCTCACCGTCGACACCTTCATCCCCGGCTGGAAGCCGCGCGACCTGCAGCAGGCCTGGCTGCCGTTCCTCAACGGCATGGGCGTCGCCAACTACTTCCAGGACCCCGTCTTCCGCGCCGCGCTGGCCCAACCGCCCGAGGAGGACGTCGGCGCCGCGACCGGCCACTTCCTCGGCGTGCAGGCGAACCCGGCGTTGCGCTGGGATGACCTGGCGCAGCTGCGCGAGATGACCTCGCTGCCGATCGTGATCAAGGGGATCCAGCACCCCGATGACGCCCGCGAGGCGGTGCGACGGGGGATCGACGGAGTCGTCGTCTCCAACCACGGCGGCCGTCAGGTCGACGGCGCGATCGCCTCCATCGATGCCCTTCCGGCGATCGCCGAGGCGGCCGGCGACGACCTCGCGATCCTCTTCGACAGCGGCGTCCGCGGCGGCGCCGACGCGCTGAAGGCGCTCGCCCTCGGCGCCGACGCCGTCTGCCTCGGCCGCCCCTACGTCTGGGGACTGGCGCTCGACGGCCAGGCCGGCGTCGAAGCGGTGCTGAAGATGGTCCTCGCCGAGCTCGACCTGACGATGGCGCTCTGCGGCTACACGCGACCGGACCAGCTAACCCGCGACGCGCTCGCGACCGCCTGAGTCACGAGATCGCGAAGCGGATCAGGTCCGCCATCTCGAAGTCGCCCTCGTGCGGCACGAGTCCGGCCTTCGCCGGCGTCCAGTCGGGCTCGATGTTGACGTAGGCGAACTTGTCGCCGGCAAGCAGGCAGACGAGAGTCTGCGCGACGATCCAGCCGCCGACTGGGCCAAGGGCTTCTCCGCCACCCGGTTCGTCACCTTCGGCGCTCTGCTTTTCCGCCTCACGCAGGACGTAGAACCACAGCGGCGTCCTGCCTTCCAACTCTTTGCGAGCGGCATCTTCGAGCGTCAGTCCGTCCAAGGCCTCTTCCGTCGTGAGCGGCGTGAAACCGAGTCGCTTGGCGACCGCCTCGCCCCAGGGCAAGCCGAGCGCCTTGCCGCGAAGGAGGTTCCGCCCCGCCAGGCTGTCGTTGTCCCCGGCTGGGACGGCGGGCAGCTGGAAGAGTCCGGGCGCCAGCCTGATGTCGATCAGCCGGGAGGGCTGGGGGTTCGATTCGTCCAGCTTGAAGAATTTCTCCCAGGCGATTCCCCACTGGTCGGGCAGTCGCCTGAACCCGCGCAGATCGGTGAGGGCGTCCGGCGGGCTTCCCTTGTCGAAGATCGCTTTCTCGAGGACGTTCGCATTGAGGTCGTAGATCGGACGAACCATCGAGTGACCGAACCGGTAGGCAGCGACCGAGAACTCCACAGGCATGAACGGCAGGCGATGACCGAAGTGGCAATGGCAGTGCCTGCACCAGTCCGGCTTCTCGCCATCCGGGACGATCGAATCCATCACCTTCTTCGGAACGATCAGGCGCAGGAAGTCGTTTGCGACCACGTACTGGTAGTGCCAGCGCAGTTGCCGGCGGGCCTCTTCGAAGTTGCCTCCCAGGGCATCGACGAGCTTGTTGTGGGCGCGCAACATCGTCGCCTGCAGCTGCGAGACGACCGTATTCTCATCGTTCCGCGGATCGCCGAGGAGCGCCGTGCTCTGAGAGTTACGGGGCAGGTCGAATTCGCCGTTGCCGCGGTCCTCGACGAGCATCTTTCCTTCTTTCGCGGGTTCCCGATCGGGGTTCTTCTCGTAGAGGAAGGGCTCATCGTCGGGTCCCTCTCCGTAGAGGGAGTCGAGGTCGAAACGGGGCGTGCGGAAGTTGTGGAGCGCGTTCGGGTCGTTGAATCGCAGGAGCTGCGAAGCGGGGTCGAAGGTGATGTCGTGGTCGATGAACTGGCCGAGATAGGTGTACCCGGCTGGGATCCGGGGGTTGTCGCCTTTGTCTTTTTCGGGCGTTCCGCCGCCCCAGCCTGAACCGGTTGGCGCCGGGGCTTCACGGTCTTCCATCTGTGCGCCAAGCGCCTTCAGCGTTTCGTCGCTGTGCTCTGCGGGGTCGAGATTGGGAAAGAGGCGACCGAATCGGCCGTGGTGAAATCTCGAATGTGGGACCAGATCGATCCCAGCCGGTTCGTTTAGTCCGTGCTCCCTTGACATCGCCTCTTCCAGTCCTCTCTTTTGCCTACAAAACCTCGCTTTTGCCTACAAACGAAACCTCTCATCGTTCGAGCTTTGTAGAACAAAGAGTTTTTGTCAAGGAACAGCGCAGTTTTTAGCGTCAGAGATCGCGTCGCGAGAAGACGAAGGCGGCGAGGGCGAGGACGCCGAGCAGGTAGGCGAAAGCCCAGACGATCAAGCCCGTGCCGGCGGCCTCGGAGCCACCGAACGGCCCCAGCTGCAGGACTACACCGGTAAGGCCCGAGGTGCCGGAGATCAGCGCGTGCAGGCTGGCCGTGTAGAGGCCCTCGAAGGGGAGTGCCCAGCTCGCGACCCGGCCGATGGTGTGCAGCGAGTCGGAGTCGATCGCGTTGCCGATCTGTGCCATCAGGCCGGCCGTCAACCCGGCGCCGAAGACCATGAAGACGACGATCCCCTGCGCGGTCACCGAGAGCAGCGTCGAGGCGAGCAGCGAGAGCGCAGCGATGATCGCCACCCCCAGGGCCAGCCCCAGCGCCGGCCCGAGCAGGTTGTCCGGAGTCCAGTTGCCGGTCGCCTCGGTGATCGCGCAGGCGGCGAAATAGACGACCAGCACGTATGCGGACGAGAGAGCGGCGGCGCCGGCGAAGCGGGCGAGCAGCATCGTCGTGCGACCGATCGGGCGGACGACGATCGGCTGCAGCAGCCCGGACTCGGCGTCGCCGCGGACGACGCCGAGGGTGAGAAAGACCGCCAGCACCGCGCCGAGGAAGAGCGTCGCGAACATCGCCAGGCCGAAGATCGTCGCCCCGGTGAAGGCGCGGGTGTCGAGGACGTCCGGCACCCCGGTGGCGAACTGATCGACGTCCTTGAAGGCGAAATGAGCGCCGAGGGCGAAGAGCGCGAGGAAGCCGACGGTCAGGACCAGGACGGCGAGGAAAACGCGCTTGCGAATCCCCTCCTGGATCGAGAGACCGACCACCGCGGCGGCCGAGCGCAGCTGCATCCCGTTCATCCCGTCTCCCCGCCGACTGCCTCCAGGTAGACGTCTTCGAGCGAGCTGTGGCGGACCTCGACCCGGTAGACCTCCTCGCCGGCCGCGACCAGCTCGGCGACGATCCGCGGCGCGTCCTCGCGAACCGCCCCGGCGAAGGTCCTGACGCCGGAGCCGGTCTCGACCTCGACCGCCGCCGGTCCCGCCAGCTCCGCCGGGGTCCCGGCCTTGACCAGCCGCCCGCGGGCGATGATCGCGACGTGATCGCAGACCAGCTCGACCTCGCTCAGGAGGTGGGAGTTGAGCAGGACTGAGACTCCGCGGCGGCGCAGCTCCTCGAGCAGCTCGCGAACGATCCGCCGGCCCACCGGGTCGAGGGCGCTGGTCGGCTCGTCGAGCAGGAGCAGGCGCGGCGAGCCGACCAGCGCCTGCGCCACCCCGAGCCGCTGCTGCATCCCCTTCGACATCGCCTCGATCCGCTTGCCGGACGCGGCGGCGAGATCGACCAGGTCGAGCAGCTCGCGGCGCTCCGCCTCGCCCCCGGTCGAGCCGACGAGGCGCTGGTGAAAGCGCAGCAGCTCCTCCGCGGTGCACCAGCCCGGAAAGCGGAAGAGCTCGGCCAGGTAGCCGAGGGCGGCGCGGGCCTCGGGTGATCCCGCCGGCCGTCCCAGCACCTCGACCCCACCGCCGCTGGGCCGGACCAGGCCGCAGGCGATCTTGGTCAGCGTCGACTTGCCGGCGCCGTTGGGGCCGAGCAGCCCGACCAGCTGCCCCGCCTCCACCTCGAGATCGACCCCGGCGAGCGCCTCCTGGCTCCCGTAGCGCTTGTGCAGGTTGTGGACGGCGAGGACCGGCGCGGCCATCAGGCCGGCGGGTCGATCTTCGGGAAGAGCGGCGGGATCCGTTCGACCGCCTGGCCGCCGGGGCGCGAGCCGAGCTCGGCCAGCGCCCGCCCCTCTTCGCCAAGGACTCCCAGCAAGGTCTCACTCGTCTGCGGCAAGTAGGGGACGAGTAGCAGCGTCGTCACCCGCAGCCCCTCGACCAGGTTGTAGAGGACTTCGTCGAGGCGCTCGGGATCGGCCTCGTCCTTGGCCAGAACCCACGGCTGGGTCTCCTCGACGTAGCGGTTGAGGCGCCGGACCAGGACCCAGACGAGGTCGAGCGCCTGGCTCAGCTCGGCCGTGTCGAGCAGGCCGCTGAAGCGCTCGACCGTGCCTTCGAAGTCCTCGGCCAGGGTCGCGTCGACCTGGGCGATCGGGACGGTGCCGTCGCGGTAGCGCTCGACCATCGCCAGCACCCGGCTGGCGAGGTTGCCGTAGTCGTTGGCGAGCTCGGTCTCGTAGCGCTGCTCGAAGCCGGCGGTGGAGATCGCCCCGTCCTGGCCGAAGCTGACCTCGCGGAAGAGGTAGAAGCGCAGCGCGTCGGCACCGAAGCGGTCGATCACCTCGAAGGGGTCGAGCACGTTGCCGAGGCTCTTCGACATCTTTTTCTCGCCCATCAGCAGGAAGCCGTGGATCACCATCCGTTTCGGCGGCTCGAGGTCGGCGGCCCAGAGCAAAGCCGGCCAGATCACCGCGTGGAACTTGAGGATGTCCTTCGCCATCACGTGCAGGTCGGCGGGCCAGTAGCGGTCGGTCAGGTCCTCCCCCTCGCGGGCGAACTGGAGCGCGGTGACGTAGTTGAGGAGGGCGTCGAACCAGACGTACATCCGCTGCTCGGGGTCCCACGGCAGCCGCAGCCCCCACTTCAGGTTGGGACGGGAGAGGGAGACGTCTTCGAGGCCGCCTTTGATGAACGAGAGCGCCTCGTTGCGGCGGAAGTCGGGGACGACGAAGTCCGGCCGCTCCTCATAAAGGGCTTCCAGCCGCTCCTGTAAGGCGGAGAGCTTGAAGAACCAGTTCTCCTCCTTCTCCCGCTCGAGCGGGATCTCGTGGATCGGGCACGTATTGCCTGGCCCCAGCTCTCGCTCGGTTTTGAAGTCGGCGCAGCGGGGGCAGTACCAGCCCTCGTAGGACCCTTTGGTCACCCAGCCGTTGTCGTAGACCCGCTGGATGATCTCGGCGACCTTCTCCTCATGCCGCGGGTCGCTGGTGCGGATGAAGAAGTCGTTCGTCGCCGCGATGATCGGCATCAGCCCCTCGAACTTCGCCGCGTTCGTATCGGCCAACTCCTGCGGCGTCACCCCCGCCTTCTTCGCCGCGTTCTCCACCGGCTCCCCATGCTCGTCGGTGCCGGTGAGGAAGAAGACATCCTCCCCCCGCTGGCGATGGTGCCGGGCGAGGATGTCGGCAGCCATCGTCGAGTACGCGTGCCCCAGATGGGGCTCGGCGTTGACGTAGTAGATCGGGGTGGAGACGTAGAAGCTATTCGGCGCCATCTAGCTGGCACGCTAGCCGAAGCTTGCAGAGAGGTGCGCGCCGTCTACTGGCTGGGATACCCCCTAGGGATGGACTCGAACGAGCTTGTAATGGCGCTCGGAATCGGGCGCAACAGTTATTCCAAAGCCACCGTCCCATTCGAAGGCAAACATCGCAATGACGTCATCTGCCATGAACTGCGCTGCGATGGGACGTGCTATGAGCGAATCGAACCTGGTCTCGCACATTTTGAAGTCTTGCCAGATCTGGACGACGCTCAGAAAGTCCTTGCCCCCCTTGGCCTGTACGGGGAAAACAAAATGCGCGCCGTCCCGGTCAATACCTACGTAAACCTCATCGGTCTCGATTTGAGACTCCGGAATCGTCGTTCTCATGTGCGACTGCAACGAGTACGTCGTTACTCCCGAATAGATATCGAGTAGTCGGTTGTAACGCAGCTTTGCCAGAAGAGCCTGCTCGTCTGACTTCGCGTACAGATCGATCATTCCCGGGGTTGCGTCCGGAACCTCGGTAACCGCGAGCCCGAGAGTTGGGCTGATAGTCGAAAACGGAACGGCGACAAACTTGTATGCCGAGGGCCTGAGCTTAGCCGGAAATATGGCCCACTCCAGACCCTCGGGCTGCCTTTCGACAATCGGTAACGGCAACTCGTAGCGATAACGGAAGCTGTACAGGACATCGCCGAGATTCTTTGGCAGCTTGATACCTAAGGCACCCGCAACCGTCTGGATTTCCGTTCGGTCAAATGGGACCTCATGCGCTCCCTTGCGATAGTTGTCGAGGAAGACGCGTTCGATGATCTGCGCGTAGCGATTGAGCTTTTTCTTAGGGAGATCGTCGGCTAGCGACATTAGGCTAGGACCGGCTCGCGAAGAGAGGTGGGCTTCGCTTCGAGTCGCCGGTGCGGCTGGGCTCCCCGAGTTCGAGGAGCAGGAGCCTGCGCCCTGTCGATGCCATAGTGAGCGATAGCTCCTGACATCGAGAGTTCGATCAACTCCACCTTCTCAACCGCGAGCGGCTCGACCGGCTTCGCGGGCATAAGGCCGAGGGCATCTACGATCTGCCGACCCACCTCTCGCCCTACTAGCGGAGCTACCGCATTCCCGACCTGGCGAAACCCGTGCCACTTCGTGGTATGAACGCGGAACCAATCAGGAAACGAGTGAAGTCGCGCTGCCTCGCGATTCGAAAGCACCCGGGGCAGGAAAGGGTGCAGCGGCCGGGGCGAGGTGAAGGCCCCCCGCTCGCTGCCACTTCCGGCTCTGAGCGTGTTACAGAGTCCATCCGGGTCAAGTCTGTAGTACCGACTCACCGTCTCAGTTTCTCCGGGCTTCGTAGCTCTGAAACGCTTTATCGAGGCAGCCGTGTGGACAGTTCGATTGGACCCCGTTAGGACCGCCGAATCCCATAGGCGCGGATGCGAGAGGTCATCGGGGTCGTCTTCGAGACCTCGCAGCTTGCGTGCATACGTACTCGCATGCGTGTCAATCACCTCAACTGCATCCTCCGAAAGCCGCACCTCGTCCGCGACCAGTAAGGACGGAAAGCGGTTGAGATTGGGCAGATCGCCTATCGCTTCTACCACGCTAGGGCCAATCGGACGGTCGTCGCTTGGCTTCGAGAGCGGCAACGAAGCGCGCTTGGGAACCGGAGTCACTCTTGGGGTTGGTGGCTCCGCCGTTACGTGCTGATCCTCTCGAGTCCCGATCAGGAAAAGTCTGTGGCGCTCTTGCGGGACGCCGAAATCTGCTGCGTTGAGAATCCGGTACCGCTGGTCGTCGGCGAAGCGGTATCCACTCTTATCAAATTCCCGGATAAGCCGCTCGAGAATTCCGGCGTGACCGCCCCTGATCATCCCCGGCACGTTCTCCATGACGAAGTACCGGGGGCGAAGTTCCGATACGAGGCGAAAAAAATGAAAGACAAGCTGATTCCGCTTGTCGTCAACGAGACGTCTACCGATCGAAGAAAAGCCTTGGCAGGGAGGGCCCCCAGCGATGAGGTCGATTTCCCCGTCCCAGGCCCCAGGATCCTGCCCGTGCAACTCTAAGCCCTCGCGAACCGCCGACCTAAGAGTCTCAGCTTCCAGCGGAGCCGAAACGTCCGCGCAGAGGACCTTGGTAGCGGGAAAATTGAATTCATGAGTGGCAGCGTGAACTGGGTCGTACTCGACAGCCGCAGCAACATCGAAGCCCGCCTGCTCAAGGCCCAGCGATAGCCCTCCCGCACCTGCGAAGAGGTCGACGCCAATCGGCCGACGGGTCGAGTCGGACCTCTTCTGCTTCTGGCTAGAGTCCTCCAAGATCGCTCGCAGACTAGACCTCATTTCGGACGCTGAGAGGGGTTAATCGATTGACCGATACCCGCACTCGCGAGCAACGCAGCCGCATAATGGCAGCGGTCAAGGGCAAGAACACGACGCCTGAGATCCTCCTGCGTAAAGCGCTGTTCGAAGCGGGAATCCGCGGCTGGCGCAACCACTACAAACGGGCAGCGGGAACCCCCGACCTCGCCTGGCCGAAACTCAAGGTGGCAGTCTTCGTTGACGGCGCGTTCTGGCACGGCCATCCCTCCCGCCACAAGCCCGGACGCTCCGGTCGATACTGGGACGAGAAGATCGAAGCCAATGTGGCACGAGATCGGCGGGTCGATGCTTCCCTCGAGGATGCGGGGTGGACAGTGGTGCGCATCTGGGACTTTGAGATAAAACGCGCCTTACCTGACGCCGTGGAACGGATCGCACAGACGATCCAGTCACGGCTTTCGGATCGACCCGCGGTCGATTGGCAGCGAAAGCTTCGCGGGAATTCGCAGGCCTACTTGCGGGCCTCGCGGCCGGTCAGCGCCTTATAGAGGTCATTCGCCCTGGTCCCGGTGAGGGCGGCGACGACGCTCGCGGCCGCTCGCGGCCGGGCCCCCGACTGGACCAGGTGGCGCAGCGCGTCGACCGCGAAGCCGACGTCTTTGTCGTGCTCGCTGGAGGCGGCGGGGCCGATGACCAGGACGATCTCGCCTTTGGTGTCGCTGCGGAAGCGGCGGGCGAGTTCGGCGAGAGAGCCGCGGGCGACCTCCTCGTGCATCTTGGTCAGCTCGCGGCAGACGGCGGCCTCGCGGTCCGGGGCGAGGGAGGCGAGGGCCGCGAGGGACTCCCCCACCCGGCGCGGCGACTCGAAGGCGATCACGGTCTCGGCCGAGCGCAGGACTCGCTCCATCTCCCCCGCTCGCCGCGGCAGGAAGCCCTCGAAGCGCCATTTGTCGGTCGGCAGGCCGGAGGCGACGAGTGCGACCGGGATTACCGACGGGCCCGGCAGCACCGTCACCTCCAGCGCCCGGTCGATGCAGCGGCGGATCAGCTTGTAGCCGGGGTCGGAGATCGCCGGCATACCGGCGTCGGAGACGAGGGCGACGGTGCCGCCCCGCTCGATCCGCTGCCCCAGATCGGTCGCCCGCGCCGCTTCGTTGCCCTCGTGGATCGAGACCAGCGGCGGCGCCGGCCGGATCCCGAGCTTGTCGAGCAGGGAGCCGGTGCGGCGGGTGTCCTCGCAGGCGACGTAGTCGGCAGTGACGAGGGCCTCGCGGACCCGCACGGTGACGTCGTCGAGGTTGCCGATCGGGGTCGGGCAGACGACCAGCCGGCCTGGCATCAGCCGGCCCCCGACTCGATCCGCGCCATCGCCGCGGCGCCGATCATGCCGGCATCGTTGCCGAGGGTGGCCTCGACGATCGACGTCTCGTTCATCGGCCTCAGTGCCCGCCGGCGCAGCTCCTGGCGAGCCGGCTCGAGCAGCAACTCCCCCGCCGCGATCACGCCGCCGCCGATCACGATCGCTTCGGGCTCGAAGATGTTGGCAAGGTTGGCGCAGGCGACCCCGAGCCGGGTGCCGATCAGCTCGAAAACGCCGATCGAGGTCTCGTCGCCTGCCAGCGCCGCCTCGGTGACGGCCTTGCCGTCGACGGTCTCGCCGGCGGCCAGCAGCCTGCCGATCGCCGAGTCGGGAGAGCTTTCCGCCGCCGCCCTGCCCTCCCGCCCCAGCGCCGTGCCGGAGGCGAGCGCCTCGATGCAGCCGTGGTTGGGGCAGTTGCCCTGACAGGGCGGGCCGTCGGCCTGGATCACCATGTGGCCGAGCTCGGCGCCGGCGCCGTGGGCGCCGCGATAGATCTCGCCGCCGAGCACGAGGCCGCCGCCGATCCCGGTGCCGATCGTCAGCATCACCATGTTGGCGGTGCCGCGCCCGGCGCCGTAGAGGGACTCGGCCAGCGCCGCCACGTTGGCGTCGTTGTCGACGTAGGTCTGCAGCCCGGTGCGCTCCGAGACCAGCTCGCGGATCGGCAGGTCGTCGAGCGGCAGGTTGACCGCCGCGACGGCAACCCCGCTGTCGTGGTCGATCGTCGCTGGGATGCCGAGCCCGACCGCGGCCACATCGGGTCGCGCCTGGCGCGCCTCGTTCACCTCGCGGACCAGCAGATCGACCAGCTCGTCCTCGCCCTGGCCGGTCGACGCCTCGCGGCTCTCGTACAGCACCTCGGTGCCCCGCAGGGCCCCGACAAGCATCTTCGTCCCGCCCAGATCGACGCCGATCGTCTCGCTCTCGCTCATGAGGAGAAGGGGGGCAGAAGACAGGCGACCGCTTGCATCGCCATGATTTCTAGCCCTTTATGCCCGACGATGGCGAGCATCGCCCTTCGGGACCGCCCGACTACAAGGTCTACCGGTCTCGCAGGAGCCTCCTTTCCCGCTTGCGGAAGCCCGATCTCTCGAGCCTGAGAGATCGCGCCCACCTGCCTAAAAAAGGCGGCGGAGACGAGGAGCCGGGCCGCGAGCGGCGGCCGCGGCGGCCGCGCCCCGGTCTCAAGCGCGCCCTCAAATGGGTCGGGCTGGCCGCCCTGGGATGGATCCTGCTCAGCTTCCTCGCCTTCGCCGTCTCTGCCCAACTGCAGGCCTTCAAGCTCTCCGGCGAAGCGAAGGAGGCGCTGCACGGCGACCCCATGCTGCTGCCCAGCGCCCAGACGATCCTGGTGCTCGGCACCGACGCCCGCCCGCCCGACACCAAGGAGCCCGGAGCGGCGCCCTCGGAGAAGTGCTTCGAGCAGCAGTCCCGTGGCGAGTCGCCCCACGACGGCTGCTCGCAGGGCCAGTTCCGCGCCGACACCCTGCTGCTGATCCGGGCCGGCGGGGGCGCCTTCCGCAAACTCTCGATCCCGCGCGACAGCTACTCCGAAATCCCCGGCCAGGCGCCGCAGAAGATCAATGCGGCCTTCGCCTTCGGCGGCGCGGCGCTGCAGATCGAGGCGGTTGAGGGATTCCTCGGGATCGAGATCGACCACGTCGCGATCGTCGACTTCACCGGCTTCGAAGACCTGATCGACGCGGTCGGCGGGATCACCGTCGACGTTCCCCAGAAGCTCTGCGCCGACATCTCCGGCGGCGCCGGCGGCGGCCAGGGTGGGATGACGCTGCACCTCGGCAAGGGCGAGAACACCCTCGACGGCGAGCAGGCCCTGGCCTACGCGCGGATCCGCAAGCCGAGCGAATGCCCCGGCCCAGGCAAGAGCGCCTACGCCCTCGGCTACGACGACATCGCCCGCGAGAAGGCCCAGCAGGCCGTGATCGCCGGCATCAAGGACCGGCTCACCGACCCGCTCCGCCTCCCCTACAACTTCGTCAAGGGTCCGATCATCGGCTGGGACGCGCCCAAGGCCTTCGTCAGCGACATGGGCTTTCTGACCATGCCGCAGCTGGTCATGGCGGCGGCGATCGGCGGCGACTCCCCCGCCGACGTGCTCTGCGCCACCGACAACGCCGGCTGCGAGATCAGGTCCGACGGCTCGATCGAAGTACCGGAGGCGGCCCGGCGCCAAGCCGTCAACCGCTTCCTCAACGGCTGATCAGTCGCCGCTGGCCGCGGCGGCCTTGTCGCTCGGCTTCGACTCGCTCTTCTTCGAGTCGGAGGAGCCGGAGTCGGATGACTTCGACTCGCCGCCGTCCGAGGAGGCGGCCGAAGCGCCGCCCTTCTTCTTGCCGTAGTCGGTGTTGTAGAAGCCGGATCCCTTGAAATGGACCGCCGGCGAGTGCAGGACGCGCACCGCCGGGGCGCCGCACTCCTGGCACTCGGTGAGCGGCTCGTCGACCATTCTCTGGATCACGTCGAAGACGTGGCCGTTGTCGCATTTGTACTCGTAGATAGGCACGGGCTGCGGGATTATCGCAGCCGATACGGTTCAGGCATGGCCACCGCGAAGCAGGGAGAGCGCCCGACCGACGTCTCGATGGAGGAGATCGTGGCGCTCTGCAAGCGCCGCGGCTTCGTCTTCCCCTCCTCGGAGATCTACGGCGGGCTGGGCTCGACCTACGACTACGGCCACTACGGGGTCCTGCTCAAGAACAACGTCAAAGCTGAGTGGTGGCGGGCGATGCTGCAGGACCGCGACGACATCGTCGCGCTCGACTCCGCGATCATCCAGCACCCGAAGACGTGGGAGGCGAGCGGCCACCTCGCCGGCTTCACCGATCCGATGGTCGACTGCCGCACCTGTGGCCAGCGCTTCCGCGCCGATCACCTCTCAGAGCTCGCCTGCGGGCAGAAGCCGTCCAAGCACCCGGGCGAGGCCGAGGCCTGCGACCTCACCGAGGCGCGCGACTTCAACCTCATGTTCAAGACCTTCGTCGGGCCGATGGAGGAGAGCGCGTCGGTCGCCTACCTGCGCCCCGAGACCGCGCAGGGCATCTTCATCAACTTCAAGAACGTCCTGCAGTTCAGCCGCAAGAAGCCGCCCTTCGGCATCGCCCAGGTCGGCAAGTCGTTTCGCAACGAGATCACGCCCGGCAACTTCGTCTTTCGCACGCGCGAGTTCGAGCAGATGGAGATGGAGTTCTTCGTGCCGCCGGCCGAGGGACAGCACTGGTTCGAGTACTGGTGCGCCGAGCGCCTGCGCTGGTACGTGGACCTGGGCATCCCGGCCGACATGCTGCGCCTGCGGGCCC
>DATDCK010000029.1:0-155030 GCA_036524375.1 Solirubrobacterales bacterium
CTGGAAGGCCTTCGAGAGCGTCACCGCGATCGACTTGATGTTGGCGTCGCCGTTGCGGGTCCGCAGGTCGAACTTGAGCGCCGGGTTCTGTGAGCGCTTCGTCTTCTTGCTGGCGAGGCTGACCTTCATCGTCGGCTTGAACCCGAGTCGAGTGCAGTTCACGACCTGGAAGTAGGAGGAGAAGTCGGTGACCGTTCCCTGGTCTCCGATTCCCTGCGAGTCGACCGTGAACGGCGAGCAGTTGGTCGGGTTGATCGTGAAGTTGGGCTTGTCGATGTTGACCTGGATCGAGCGCATCCGGATCGGTACCCCGCCGATGATCGAGGGCACCGTGTCGGACGCGGCCGTGACCTGCGCGGTCTGTGGATTCACCTGTAGCGCGACCCGGACCACGACGACGCCGTAGTCGTAGGGCCCCGCCAACGCGGGGGTGACGGCGACGATCGACAGGGGAGCGCCTTTGAACGGGCCCGCCAGGTACATCTTTCCGTAGGCGTAGAACGGGTGCGACCCCGGTCCCGCTGCGACGTTGCTGGTACCGACTTGGCTGCCTGCCGGGCAGCTCGGACTGGCTCGCTCGACCAGGCCGAGATTCCGAGCCGCAGCAGCGACGCCGCTCTCGGGGCAGTAGCCGATCCCGGTCAGGTCGCCGGTGAACCCAGGTGGCATGCGGAAGTTGAGGTCGCCCAGGAACTGGTCGCCGTCATCGCGGTCGAGCCGCAGCGTGAAGGCGCTGAAGTCACCCGCCAGAGCGTTCGAGGTTCCGGCCACCAGACGGGGGTGGAAGGGCCGTACCTGTCCCGGACAGGGGCGCCCGTTGGCGCCCGCGGAGATCGAGACCGACGGCGATGAGGTTTGCGAGGAGAGTTTGTTGTTCCACGGGGTCAGCGTTGAAGTGGCGTTGTAGATCGTGCAATGGGTCGGTGTCGCCATCAGCCCACGATCGGAGGCGAAGAGATGGAGATTGAACTCCTCGAACGGGACCTGCGGGATATCGGACAGCGACATCGTCACCTGACCGGTAGCCGGATCCGGGTGGAACTCGGCGATCAGCTTCGCGTGGATCCCTTGGCCGTCGAAGATCATGAAGGCGCGATACTGGTCGTCGGGCTGGGGAGCGCCGATGTAGAGCGATCCGAGGAGCGGATCGTCGAGCGCCGGAGTAGTTACTTCCAGGGTCCCAATCTTCGAGTTGTCCGGGCAGTTCCCGGGCTCATTCGTACCGAAGCCGGCCTCGGAGTCTTTACAGGACGTCTGACCGTCCGCCGCGTCGGGATTGATCGTCAAGCCATCGGGGAGAAGCAGCTCTCCCGATCGCAGGCTCGATGGAGACGGCGCTTCGGTCTCCAGGAACTGGTTCGCTTTGAGCTGAATGTCGAGCCCGGTCGGCTGGTCGGCCTCGCTCGTGGTCAGCTTGAGGTTGAAGACGGGATCGAATTTCTGACTTTCGCAGCCGGTCGTGGCCGGATAGTCGGCGGTGGCCTCCGTCGGCTCAGGGTCCTGGTACGTCGTCAGTCGCAGGTTCGCCGTCAGCGGTTGCCCAGTGCAGATGCTGGGACTGTCGGTGAAGGGTCGCGAGGAGATCCCGGCCTTTGGGTACGGGGCCGAGTTGCAACCGGTGTTCGTGATCCCGGGGCATCCCGCGGGCTCACCGGGTTTGCCCGGCGGGAAGCGATCGACATCGTGTTTTTCAGCGGCCGGGAACCCCCAGAGCGTGGCGCTGGCGGAGGTGAGGGCGATCGACTGGGTGATGGTCTGAAAAGTCATCGTCAAGCCGTAATCCGAGGCGCTTCGTACCGAGATCGGAACCGAGATCGGTGCCTGGACTATCGGCGCCACAAACGCAAGCCGGGCCGCTTCGTCGTCGCCGACCGTTTCCATGTTGTAGAGAGGCGCCGTACCCAACAGCGTGTTGGGCGTATTTTCGTAGTTGGCGGTGATCGTCACCAGGCCGACCTGGGAGCCGGGCGCGCAGCGATTGATCACGAAGTCGGCTTTACGGCATTTGAAGATGGCGCCTGGATTCCCGAATATCCCCTCGGGGATCTCCAGGCTGAGGTCGCGAGCGACCTCCGGTTCGCCGGCATTTTCGAGTTTGAACCGCGTAACGAAATCACCGTGGCCGCCGGCCTGGGTGTTCGAGGTCCCGACGGTGAATTCGGAGATGTTCTGGGAAGCGGACGCAGGCACCGCGACCCCCAGGGCCAGGGCGAGGCCCACGATGACGGTGATCGACGTACGAAGCATTGATCTCTCCTTGCTCATCCGGGTGCCCTAACCGCGACCGTTGGTCGATTTGCGGTTCTTCTTGCTCTTCTTCTTCTTGGACTTCTTTACGCACTTGCCCTTGCGCTTGACCTTGCCCTTCGCGCACTTCTTCTTCTTGGGCAACACGTTCGGCTTTTCCGACCCGGTCACGGTGTTGATCGCGGGTGGCGGCGGGGCTTCGGTCCCAGGGCCGTGGCACTCGTCGGAGGCCGCGCATTCTTTGCGGGCCGGGTCGTTGACGACGCCACCTCCCTCTCGGGCTGTGTAGATCTTGATCGTTTGGCCGTTTTCGTCTTCGTGCGTAAGGATGTCGCGCGTGTAGAAGAAGGCGTTCTCTCCATCGGCGGTAACCGTGACCAGGCCGGAGTCGTTGGCGTTGATGCCGGCCGAGATCAGGTTGACGACCCCGTTCGACCACTCGTAGACGTCTGACCTTTCGTTCGTGTCCCGCAGCGCCAGGGCTTCCGGCGAGGTGAAGAACACGCGGCCGTCATCGGTGACGGCGAGCCCGTGGGCCGGCAGGGTCGTGTCGACCACCGGGGCGCCGAGCGTCGGCGGGCAGCTGGCGCAATCGATCTCGTCGGCCTCCAGGTCGTGGCGATAGATCTCCGAGTGCTTGAAGTTCGGGTAGCCCGTCACCGACTGCGTCGAGGCGAACACTGCGTAGCTTCCATTCGGGGTGACCTGGAAGTCCCCGAAGCTGTGGACCCCCGACTGCTGGGACCCGTGCAGGATCGCCGGGTTGTTGATCGGCCGGAAGGGAGCGACGGTCGTTCCGAATTTGGCGAGGGCGCTGCCGTTCGAAGCGTAGATCGTCCCGGTCGCGGCATGGATCGCCACGCCTTTCGATCCCGAGATCGAGCCTTTGCCGAATTTCTGGATCAGTTTTCCGGTGTCTCCCGAGTAGACGGCGAGCTGGGTTTCCTCGTCGACGTAGAGGTCTCCGTTGGACGGATCCGACTGCATCGTCGAGGGGCTCCCACCGGAGACGACGTCGCCCGAGACCAGGGGATCCGCCAGCGAGAATTCAGACTTCGGGAATTGCTTGATCGTGTTGCTGAAGTAATCCCGCGCGTAGACGTTGCCCAACGGGCCCGCCTCGACGTTGCAGGGGTTCATTTCCAGCGAAATCCCGGTGCGTGGTTCGTAGTCGCTGTTGTCGATCGCACCGCCGGCGGTCGGTTTCGGACGGAACCTGGACATTTTCGCGGCTCCGTATTCACCGACGTAGACGTCGCCGTTGGTCTGGTCGACGGAGACCCCGCAGCCACCGCTGAGGCCGTTGATTTCACCGAGGAATTCGCCGGCGTTCGAGATCGCGTAGATCGAACCTCCGTAGAAGCTCAGGTAGAGAGTGCCTTTCAGCGGGCTCGTCGGAGCGCTGTCGACGGCGATCTGGCTTTCGCTGGACCCGAAGGGGATCCCTTCGATTTTGTTGGTGCCGGCGCCGGGGCCTTCGGTGAAGTTTTTCGGCGTCCCGGTCGAGGTGAACCTCGCGAGGGTGCCGTTCCCCTGCTGACTGACGTAGATGTCGCCGTTGGTCTGGTCGACCGCGATCGTGTCGGCTTTGTTCAGGCCTTTGATGAAGGAGGGATTTTCAATCGGATGATCGGGCGGGGTCGGGTCTTCGTTTCCGACCGAGGAGTCCATGACGGTGACGAACTCCGGATCGCCGCCCGGTCCGACCACGTAGAGGTTGGCCTGGTTCTGTTCGCCCTGACCTCCGTCGAGAAGCTCCGGGCTGAGGAAGTAGAAGGAGCCCTCGTCCTCGGCCAGGCCGGCGCCGCCGGCGAACGCGACGGCGCTGCATTTGCCGTCACCGGTGATCGCGTTCCAAGAGTCGGGTTCGTTCGAAGGGGTGCAGGAGTCGTCGTTGCTGATCGAGCCGTCCTTGATCGAGATCGGCCGCACGGTGGCGTTTCCCGACCCGTCGACGAAAGCTTCGTAGACGTCGGCGCTTTCGTCGGTGTCTCCGCCGAGGTTGTCCCAGGTCGTGAAGAAGACGCGACTGCCGTCTTCGCTCATCCCGTCGAAAAGGACTCCGTCGGTGACGCCGGGGGTGATCTCCACCGACTCCGGATCGTCTCCGATGTGCATGTAGAGGTGCCAGAACTCGTTGCCCTTGGTGTCGATCGAGATCCGTTGGCCGACGAGAATGCGCCCACCGTCCTCGGAGACGTCGAGTCCGCCGACCTCGCCGCCGGCCATCGTCGTTCCGTCGGGCAGGGTGGAGACCACCTGGGTCTCGTCCGTCTCGAGATTCCGGTCGTAGATCGAGCCTTCGGCGCTGCCCTCCGCCTCGTATTGCGCTTCACTGCCGAAGACGAGATGCGAGCCGTCGGCAGAGAACGCTTTCCGAACAGATTGCGAGCGCTCGCCGAGCGGATCGAGGCTCCCCGCCATCCCCTCGACGAGGTCTCCGTCCTCCAGCCTCAGGGGGATGTTGGTGGTCCCGTCCGCGAAGCAGGGGTCGCAGATGTCTTTGCCTCCGAAGGCGAACTTCCCGAGCGTCGGGGTCGCTTCGAGCAGCGGCGAGCCGAAGGCCCCGTCGTCCTCCATGCCGTCGGCCGGCAAGCCCACGTAGCGGGTCGTCCAGCCGTTGGGGCCCAGCTCGCTGACGTAGGGGTCGAGCCCTAGGTTGGTCGGGCTGCCGGCGATGCCCGGCGGCACGCCGAAGTGCATCGAGAAGAGCACCTTGTCCGCTGCACGGGGGTAAGCGTCGAGCGTGACCTGCCCTTCGACCGTGTCCGACTCGACGTCGAAGCCGCCGGCGTTGCGCGGCGAGACGAGCTCGTACCCACGGCAATCCATCAGCAGCGAGGAGCCGCTCTGCCGGCGGGCGAGCGCGTTTATGCAGTCGTCTTTGCCCGCGTCGAGTTGGTAGGTGATGAATTCCTGCGCCGGCGTGACCACCGAGCCCGCTTCGTTCGTGACCACGGCGACGTATTCGTACGCGGTGCCGGGTTGGAGGTTGTTGATCAGCATCGCTTCCTCGTAAACGCCCGGTTTGTAGGCGTCTTCTCCGGAGAACTGGCCCGATGTCGTTTCGAAGCCGAAGGTGTCGGACTCGGGAGTTGTCAGATCCAGGGGGCCGCCTTTGACGCCGTACTCGAAATGAACGCTGACGTTGCCGCCATTGGGATCGAACTGCGAGCGGAGGCGAGCGCCATCGGTTTTCACTCGGTCGACGACGGTCGTGGCAACGATCGGTTTGCCCTGAGGGATGAAGAACTCGACGTCACTGGGCGCGAGCTGGTTGTTGGCGTTTTTGGCGAACAGTTTGTAGAAGAAGCGGCTGCCCTTTTTGAAGGCGATCGGTACCGTCGACACCTGCTGTGTGGACGACCCGGTGAACACGTCGCCCTGCAGGCAGGGGACGACGTTCCCGAGCGACTGGGTGGATCCCCATTCGAAATAGCAGTCCGTGGTCGCGACGTTGTCAGGGTTCACGGTGCCTCGAAGGGTCACCGTTTCTCCCGTCGGGTCGTCGTACCCGGGCGTGATCGAAGTGGTCTCCGGAATGACGTGCGGTTCGATCGCTTCGAACTTCTCGACCCGGGCTACCCCGGCATAGTCGCGGTGGTTCGCGATCCAGACGTCGTGGGACTCGGGGTCGACCGTGATCCCGATCGGCGAGCCCGTCAGTCCTTCGTAAGAGCGGCCGGGATCGGGTGTGCCGAAACCGTTCCCCAAGCGGCGTCCTGAGTCATCGAAGTATTCGAACTGATTGTTGGCAATCACGAAGACGTCGTTGGTCGAGTGATCGACGTTGACCCCGGTCGAGCTGTTATCGGTGTTGACCTCGTACTGTTCGAGCCCGTTCTGGCTCATCTTCACGACTCGCTGGAACCCGGCGAAGCCGCCGTATTTACCGCCGTAGATGAATTCGTCGTTGTCGACGACCGGACGACACACCTTGCCGCGTTCTTCCCACTTCCGTGTCACTCCGGGCTCCATGCCGGGACTGCCTACCTGAGTTTCGGTTTTCAGGAGGTCGCCGCTCAAAGAGAAGTGATACTGGCCGTTACGGCCCATCACCAGAAGGTCCTCGCCATCCGGCGGATCCACGACCAAGCCGCAGCGGCTTTCTTCGCCGTCCGGCCAAGACCCGGCGATCGGCGTCCCATCCGCGTTGTAGGCGTGGATCACGCCGGCACTGAAGGCTCCGGCGTCATGGGTATAGAAGTTTCCGTCGTTGGGCCCGCCGGTCTGGTCGATGGCGATCTGCGAATTGGGCAGTCCGGTGTAGAAGTTGAACTGTTTGTCTTCGACTTCGACCCGTGAGGATCCGAGCCCTGTGAACGCGACTCCGGTTCCGTCCGCTTTGATCTTCTGGATCCATCCCGGAGTGCCGTCGTTCCCGACCAGGAACAGTTTGTCGGTGCGGTCGTATTCGATGCCTCCGATACCGCTGTTGAAAGCTTTCCCCGCGGCGCTGCCGTCGAAATGGTCACCCGAGTAGACGTAGTTGTAGACCGTTGTCGCCGAGGCACTCCCGGCAACAGCGAGGCCGAGGAAGGCCGCGGCGCCGAAGGTCGCCAGCACGCGCTTGCCGAAGGTCATCATCATCGTTCCCTGCTCTCTCCTCGTGGTCCCCATCTCAGCGCCCCGCCTTCCCGTTGTGACGCTTTCTCTTTGCGTTGCCTGAGCAGTTGACCTTCAACTTGGGGTTGCTGTTCAGCGTGGCGCCGTTCTGTCCGACCATCCGTGCCGTCGCCCGTTTCGGCTTTCCACAGAGCGACTTGCTGTTCTGCAACAGACCTTTGCTGCCGCCGGCCAACTTCAAGGTGAAGCTCGATACCGCCGCGTCCGGCAGCGATTCGAAGGTGGTGCGCAGGGAGCCGCCCTTGACGGTGTCGATTTTTGCGGCCAGCTCGATGTCGAACTGCCCCTCGAGATCCAAGACCAGGTCGGGCAGTTTGTGAGCCGGATTGGGACGGAGCACCACGTCGCCCCGGAGCGGATCGTCGAGAAGCGGCGTGCTCGCGGTGGCCGTCCCGATCTTGGACTCCGCCGGGCAACTGTCGCGGGCGAAGTCGACCCGGGTGCAAATCGTTCCGATGTGTGCGTTGTCGAGCAGCTCGCCTTTCGGGAGCGTGACCTGAACCAGCCTGGTGTTCGCTTCACCTGGCTGCGCGGTGAACGTCGCCGTGACCGCAGGATGGCCGCGGCGCTTCAGGCCCCCGCTCAGCGTGAGGCTCAGCTTCGGCTCATATGGAAGGTCGGAGCAGTTGGTCGCCTGGAATCGCCGCGAGGGAGAGGCAAATCCGCCTTCGTCCCCTGAGATGCCGGCAGCGATCGAGAACTCGTCGCAGTTGGTCGGGTTGAGGGTGAAAGCAGGGCGGTCGAGATTGACCCTGATGTAGCGGGTCCGCAGGGGGATTCCCTCGAGGATCTGCGGCAGCGGGTCAGATTTTGCGGTGACCTGCGCGGTCACCGGGTCGACGTCGAGCGCAACACGGACGGCGATGACCCCGAGGTCGTAGGGGCCTGAGACCGCCGGCAGGACGACCTCGAGGCTGAGCGGCGAGCCTTTGTAGGGCCCGGCGAGGAAGACCTTGCCGCCGACGTAGATCGGGTGGGTGCCGGCGCCGGCGCCGGCGTTCGCCGACCCGACCTGACTCGCCGACGGGCAGGCGGCGTTGGCCTGCTCGGAGAGCCCCGGGTAGCCGCTGCTGTTGAGCCGGTCGATGGCAGCCTCCGGGCAGTACGGGACACCCTTCAACGTCGCCGCGAACCCCGGCGGCGTCTTCACCGTCACACCCGTCATCGTCTGTTCGCCGTCGTTGCGATCAAGTACGAGGGAAAGCGGTGAATGGGCGGCCGCCGTGCTCGTCGCGGTACCGGTGGAGAGGCCGGGCGAGAATCGGAGCGGCCCGCTTTCGCAGGGGGACCCGTTCGGCCCGGAATCGAACGTCATGAAGCTTTCCGATTGGCGGATCGTGAGCGTGTTGTTCCATGGGACGAATTCGCTTTTCACCGGATAGGTGCCGCAATGGTCCGGAGTGGCGAACAAACCACGCTCCGAGCCGAAGATGTGGACGTTGAACTCCTGCAGCGGCGCCTGCGGGAGGTCGTTGAATTCCAGGATCAGCTGCCCCGTGCTCGGGTCCGGGTGGACCGAGCCGATCAACTTGACATGGGTCGCAAAACCATCGGCGGCGATCAGAACCCGGTAGCGGTTTCCGGGCTGCGGCTCGAGCAGGTACATGGCGCCCGGTATCGGAGCGGGAAGAGCCGCCACATCAAGGGTCAGGCTCCCGATCTTCGAGAACTCAGGGCAGACGGCGGCGAAGAGCGTCCCGACCGCGGTCTGCGTTTCTGGACAGGCGATCTTTCCATCGGCAGCGTTGGGATTGATGGTGAAGCCCTCCGGCAACGTGATCCGGGTAGCCCGCATCTCCGACGGCGAGGGGGTGATCGGGCTCTGCGTCTGCGGGACCCGCAGGTCCGTGTCGAGGCCCGAGGCCGTGTCGGTCTGCGGCGTCGTCGGCTTGGCGACGAGGCTTGGGTCGAAGCTCGCCTGCTGACAGCCGGTCGTGGCGGGCCATGCGCTCTCGGCATGACCGTGGGGGCCGCCGTAATATTCGACGTCCCCGGTCATGGTCAGCGAGACCCCGCAGGTGGTGGGGTTCTGCAAGAACGGAATTTCCGGAGCGGTCGATTTCGCGTAGGTCGGGCTGACGAACGCTTCGCCACCCGGCGGGCACCCTTCGATCCCGGGCGCAAAGATCCCTTCGTAGCAAGCACCGACGCCGGTCAGGGGGGTGATGAACCTGTCTTTGTCGTGAGCCGAGCTCTGCGGGATGCCCCAAATCGTGGTGATGAAGTGGTTGAACCCAAGGCGCACCTGGGGTGTCGTGATCGCATCGAGCCCATAGTCGCTATCCGTACGACCCGACAGCTCGAAGAAAATCGGGAAGTTGAGGAACGGGGCGGTGAATCCGAGCAGGCCCGCCTGGTTTGGGTTCGTCTCCATGTTGTAGAGCGGGACGAAGATCGCGATATCGGATTCTTCGCCCCCGAATGACGCAAGGGTGAAGCGCCCGACCTGCGACTCAGCCGGGCAATTCGCCTGGTTGAAGTCGGTGAGGGTGCATTTCGGCGTTGCATGCGGATTGCCGATGAAACCGCTCGGCCAGTGCAGAGCGATCCTTCGGAAGGCCAGACAGACCTCGGCGCAGGGGTCTTCTTCAGGCCTGTCGATGTTGACTTCGAGGTCGATCTTGACGTCGGGATGCCCGCCCGCCTGGGTGTCCGTCGGCGTCGCTTTGAAGATCGAGAACCCAGGCGTGGCGGCAGCCTCCGCCTTGCCCGCGGCAACCGCGCAGATCACGAGTGCGACCGCCATGACCGCGACCAGCGCCTTCCGTCCCAGCATCATCGTTCCTCTCGCCGGATCAACCATGGTTCCGCTCCGCCTTGCTGCTCTTCGTTTGCTTTTTTGACTTCTTGCTCTTCTTCTTTTTCTTCTTCTTTTGCTTCTTCTTCTTCTTCTTTTGCTTCTCGGCGGCGAGGTTGCCCCCCGGCGCAGATTCGGCGGAGGCGATGACCGGAGGCGCAGGCGGGATCGAGTCCACCCCGTGGCACTCGTCGGCGGCAGCACAGGGAGCGAGTTGCGGACTTTCGTCGAACCCCCCGCCCGCTCGGGCGTCGTAGAACTTGACGAACGAGCCGTTCTGGTCCGCACCGACCAGCGTCTCGTAGGTGGAGAAGTAGACATCGGTGCCATCGCGGCTCACCGCCTCGAGCCCGGTGAATTCCGGATCGATGAGGAAGCTGATGACTTCCGACCCGCCGGTGAAGTCACGGCCGGCCAGGCCCGTGGTGATCAGCTGCGGTCGCCCATCGACGTACTCGTAGACGTCGATGATCTTTCCGTTCCTGTCGCGCGGGACGAGCTGGTCTTTTGTGGAGAAGAAGGTCTGGCCATCATTGGTCATGAACCGTCCGCTCTGGCTGGCGAGCACGTCCGTCGTCGGTGGGAATCCACTGGGGTTACAGGAGGCACACTCCATCTCCCCGGTGACGGCGTCGTACGTGTACATCGTCGCGAAGCCTTTGTTGTTGTAAGAAGTCAGCCTCGACTTCGTCATGAAGGCCGCGTGGTCACCGTCCGGTGAAATTTGGACGCGCTGGATATTCGTGCCGGGATCGAGCGTCGTCACCAACTGGATCTCGCCGTCGCGGTAGAGATAGAGGTTCTTCTGACCCGGAATTCCAGGCCTGCTCGCGTCCAGGATCTCGGACGAGTAGAAGTAGACGTCTCCGGAGTTTTCCGCGAAGAGATCGTCCTGGGCCGGCGTCACGCCGCGGGCCTCGTTGTTGTTCGGATGGGCTCGTTCGGGGGTGAGGAATCGGGCCCCACAGCCGCTCGGTTCCCAGGTCGCCGAGCAGTCATCGGTGTTGCCCACGCCGTTCCCCATCGAGATCCGCGTGTTTTCCTCGCTCGTCTCGTCCCATTTGAAGATGTCCATGCTGTTGTCGGTGTCGTCAGCCGTCACTTTGGCTTTCGAGGCGAACAGCACTTCGCTGCCGTCGCGAGTCATGCCGATTACTTCACCGGTGACCGGGTTTCCGCTGTAGTCCTTGGTGATCTCGTAGTGCAGGGAGGCATCGATCGACATATAGAGGTGTTTGAGGGGGCCACCGCCCGGCGTCATCATCAAGACGTGCGATCCGTCTGATGACACGCCCGGGAAGTCAATTGCCAACCGCGGTTTTTTGCCCGGATCGGTCGGGATGTCGCCTCCGCCCGGGAGACGGGATATGACCTCGACCGTCCGCTCCGCGATGTCGTTGTCGTAGGCGGATCCGACCCCCGTCGACAGCCCGTCGGGAGTGAACACCGTTGCCGGGCCGAATTCTTCGCCGAAGCCGATGCGCCGTTCGCCGGAGCTGAACAGGAAGTGGCTGAAATCGTTTGACATCCGCTCGAACCCGGCAAATTTCGCTCCGCCGGGGACCACTCCGAGGTTCGTGGGCAGGCGGCCCCTGAACTCTCCTTCGGAGGTGTAGAGGTAAGGGGCGTCTTCGGGCGTCTGGCCCTGTTCGGAAGATGATTGATGGTCGATGCAGAGCGCCATCGTGTCCGAGCACTGCCGTTGATCGCCGTTGGCGGACTCATTCGCGGTCAGGCCCGGAACCGTTGTCCTCCAGCCCCCGTTTGTCCTGTGCGACATGTAGATGTCGACTTCGGACGTCGGGGCGTTGAGGCCGTTGATGACGCCGACGCCCGCATAGAAGACAAAGCGGGACGGAGAAGAAGCAAAGCCACGATTCAGGGCCCAGTTGAATCCGTTGTAGTAGCTGCTGGTGATGTTTTCGCAGCAGTCTTCTTCGCCCTGACCCATTTTCAAGATCGCATTGCTCGGATAGAGGAGCACCGCTCCGGCCGCCCCGGGAGAGACGAGCTCGTAGGCACGGCAGTCGGGCAGGAAGCTCGCCCCCGACTGCTGGCGGACGTGGTTGTTCGGGCACGACGGCGGAGCGAAGTCGAAGGTCGTATCGGGACTGACCTCGGTGCCCCATTTGTTCTGCGACACGACCCGGAAGTGGTAGGTGAAGCCGGGCTGAAGATCGGTGATCTCCTGATCGACGTCGATGCCTTCGGTTCCCGACCCGAGGGCCACCGGCGTGGCCGGAATCGACTGCCCGTAGGACGGCGTTGTCCCGTATTCGAAGACGTAGGTGGAGTCGAATCCGACCGGGTTGATGTTGGCATGCAGCGTCGCCGAGGACTGGGTCAGTTCGCTGGTCCTGACACCGGAGACGCTCGGCGGGGAGCCGACCCGGAACGAATTGTCGGGTCCATAGGTGACGCCATCTGAGTTGAACGCGACGATCCTGAAGTGAAATTCTTTTCCGCTCGGCAGGTCACGGAGGTCTTCGCTGACCGCGACCGTGCCGGAGCCGCCCGGAATCGATTTGATGTCGCCTTCGTCGACCGGAATGGTCAGGCCGTATTTGTCGTCGATCCCGTATTCGAAGAAGTAACTCGTTTCTTTGCCGTCCGGGTCGAACGAGCCGTTGAGGGTCGCTCCTTCAGTGTCGACCGCAGTGGCGGGCAGGGTCTGCACCTGGAGCACGAAGGCGGGAACGACAGTCCTGTCGATGCCAAAGTTCGTGCCTTTCGAGTTTCCGGCCACGAACCGGTAGTGGTACGTCGACCCCGTGGTCAGGCCGCTGATTTGGGCGCTGACCTCGGTGTCGCTCGTGAAGTTGCCTATCGATGGATCCGGGGTGCAGGAAGCTTCGCCCGAGCCAGCTCCCGAGTAGGTCTGGTTGAGGCCATATTCGACCTTGCAGGACGTGATCGGTTCGCCGCCGGCCGGCTCGACTCTTCCCCGGACGGTCGCCGACGTATGCCCGACGTCCGCGATCTGCGGTTTGAACGTCCGGACGTCCGGAATGATGTCCCCGGCCCCGTAGATCTTGATTTTGTTGGCCTCAGAGACATAGATCTTGTTGCTGGCCTTTGAGTACGCGAGGGCTGTCGTGTTCGCACCGATCGGGGGCGCCACTTCATGTATCGCTTCCTCGCTGCTGCCCGAGCTGAAGACTTTGATTTTGCCTTCATGGGCGATGTAGAGATCGTCGGTATTGAGATCGACGTCGTAGCGGGCGTAGTTGTTCTGGAAGATGAAGGTCCCGAGCATGAACGGGGACCGTTTGGCCACGAATGGCGCGAGTTCGGAATCGGTGACGGAGCCGGCGAACGACGGGATCCCGAGTTCTTCGGTGAAGTTGGGCTCCTCGAACTTGACCAGTCCCAGGCTGGACCCGAAGAAGTCGGAATACGAGTACCAGGCGGCGCCGGTGCTGTCGATCTTGACGTAGCCGGGTTCACCTCCGCCGCCGAACCCACCTGTACCCGAGCCGTAGAGCCTGCGCACCTCTTCGAATGCCGGCGTGTATTTCGAGATTCGCGCGCCCGGGCTGCCCGATCCGACGTAAATCGATCCGTCGGGCCCGACATCGAGAGCGGTCAGGACATTTTCGATGCTCGATTCGACCGGCTGAACGATGGCGCCGACGAATTTGCCATTCGGGTCGAATACATCGACGTTGGGCGAGCTGGTCACGAAGAGGCGGCCTTTGTTCAGCGAGCTCGAGTTGTCGATCGCGATTCGGACCTGGCCGAAATTGAAGTTTTCCCCTTGGCCCCCGGGGTCTTTGATCAGTTTGTTCGCTTCGATGTACGGCGCGACGAATGCGAAATCCGACGGTGTCCCGTCGAACTCGAACCGTTCGATATATCCGCCTTTTTCGCCCCCGGACGCACATGAGACGTAGATCCATTCATTTGTTTCGTCGACGGCGATGTCGTAGGGATTGCACCCCGGTCCGGCGTCGAAAGTTTTGTCGACCACGTTGTGGCTGTAGATCGCCGAGGCAGGCGATGCCCAAACCGCCAGCGAGGCGACTGCGAATGCAGCGAGCACGAGAGCCCGCCGGAGGTTCCTCGGGGTCCCCTTGGTCTTCCGTGTCACTCGCTCTCTCCTCATCCGCTCAGCCATTCCGATTTCCCTTGCCGTTCTGCCCACGCTTCTTGTTCGGTTTCTTCTTCTTCTTCTTCTTCTTCACGCACTTGCCCTTGCGCTTGACGAAGCCCTTCTTGCACTTGGTCGGCTGCGGCACCGTCGTCACCGGTTCGGGCTGCGTCGTGAAGGTCATGTCCGAGCCGTTGGTAGTTCCGATCCCGTTCTGAGCTACTGCTCGGACGTGGTAGGTCGTGCCCGGCTCGAGGCCGCCGAGGTCGGCCCGAACCGACTGCGCCAGGAGACCGTCCCCCACCGCCTGAGGAGCTGTGATCGATCCATAGCCCCCACCCGTCCCGTATTCGAATCGCACCGAGGTGGCGCTGGCGTTCGGGACCAGCGAGGCGTCCAGTTGAGCGGACCTCGTACCGGTCGCTTTGGCGGAGCTCGATTCGAACCTCGGGACATCCGGGGTGATGAAGGTTTGATCGGCCGTGTGGGTTGTTCCGCTGAAGTTCGTCGCGACAGTCCGGAAGTGGTAGATCGTCCCTGGGGTCAGGCCGTTCACGACCTCGCTGACCGGAATCGGCTCGTTCCCGTGCCCGTCGAGCGGGTCTCCGATCGGCGTCGATGACCCGTAATCGGTCGTCGGCCCATATTCGAACGTGTAGACGGTCATCCACCGGTTCGGATTGATCGTCGCGCTCAGCGTCACACCCGTCGGCCGCACCCCCGAAGCCGTGCTGTCATCGATCTCGGGAAGCGGCGCCGGTTCGGTCGTGAACGTCATGTCCGCACCTTTGGTGACGCCGAGAGAGTTGCTCGCCACCAAGCGATAGTGGTAGGTCGTGAACCCTTCGAAGTCGGTCAGGATCGTGGAGACCTCTTTCAACCCGGTGGGGGATCCGGCGCTTTCCCCTGGAGGTGTCGCCGTGACGTTTCCGTAGTCCGTGGACGGGCCCCATTCGAAGAAGTAGTCAGTCGGCTCGCCATTCCCGGTGAAGTCGCCATGCAACGTCACGCTCTCCTGGCTCAGATCCGTGGCCGCGAGGGTGTGAACCTGGGCCACGGCCGGTGCGGTCGTGAAGCTTTGATCCGCCCCTTTTGTTTCACCAAGGCTGTTTTTTGCGACGACCCGATAGTGGTAGAGGGTCTCCAGATCGAGATCGGAGACGCCAACCGGCAGCGAGGCGGGGCCGGTGCCGCTGACGACCACCGGCGTTGTTTTGCCGGCGGTGTACGCGGTCGTTTTCCCGTATTCGTAGAAGTAGGTCGTCGCGTCTCCGTCTCCCACGTACGACGCGTTCAGTGTCGCGGAGTGCGGCGTCAGATCGGTGGCGGCATCGGTCGTCAGGCTCTGGATCGCCGGCAGGGTTTTGAAGCTGAGCACTTTGGCCGGGCTTTTTCCGGTCGTGTTTTCGGCGACGACACGGAAGTAGTAGGTGGTGTCGGGTTTGAGGTCCGTCGCCGTGAAGGGGATGTCCGTTTTCGGAGGGAAGGTTGGCGAGCCGGCGTTTCCGACCGAGCTTTTGTTGGTGAGCGGCGGGGTCTGCCCGGTGCCCCATTCGAAGTAGTAGGTGGTCGCGGTTCCGTCGCCTTCGAAGGACGCGTTCAGCTGCGCGCTCGAGCGGGTGACCGCAGTTGCCGCTTCCGTCGCGAGACCTTTGACGTTGTGAGGGGTCAGGCTTTTTTCGGCACCGCGCCCGACGGCGCCTGGGGTCGCGTTGGCGACCACGAGCCGATATTTGTATTCGATCTCTCCTTCGAGACCGGGCAGGGTCGCGCTGACGGGGGTGGCCGAGTTGATCGGCAGGGCTTGGTCACACGCCTGTTCGCCGGTGAAGGTGGAACTGCTGGCGAGGGCGTATTCGAATTTGCAGGACACGATCGGGCCCTCACCGTCGGGGTCGGCGATGCCGGCCACCGTCGTGTTCGCGGTCGGGTCGTTCGTCGTCGCCTTCGGCGCCCCGACGCCCGGCATCACTTTGATCTTGTTGTTGCCGCCGCCAGTCGAAACGAAGAGCGTGTCGGTCGCGTCGTCGACGGCGAGGCCTTTGATCGAGCCACCGGGTTCGATCGTCTCCAGCAGCGCTCCGGTGGTCGTGTCGTATGCGTTGATTTTGGTGTTGTTCGGACCGCCGATGTAGGCGACATGGCGCGTGGCGTTGATCGCGACGCGATTGTTCGAGGAGGGCTGGCTCGCGTAATTTCTGACCACCGAGCCCGCGGAGGTGTACTCGGTCACCGTCGAGCCGCCCCAGCCGGAGACGAAGACGTGGTCGTTGGACTGGTCGACCTGGATCTTGCAGGGGTTGCCGGCATTGGCGGAAGTGCTGAAGGATTCGGCGAACGGGCCTCCCGCCGGCGTCCACATGATCGCCAGCGCGCCGGAGTACCGGGCGCCCCAGATGTTTCCGGCGCTATCCACCGACAGGCCGCAGACCTCGCCGTTGCCTTCGAGCGTTATCGGAAGGGCGACCCCGCTCGAATTGAACCCCTCGGCGTTGTTGGCGTCCTTGGTCCCATAGATGTTCCCGGCGTTCGGACCCGTTTGCGCGACCGTTATGTCGGAATCGTTGAAGCCGACACCCGGGTAGCTGATCGGGAAGCCCCCACCGAGCGGGGTGAAGACGGCGGCCGATGGATGGCTGAATCCGTGGATGAGCCCGGACGTGTCAAGTGCGTAGAGGCGGTCGGTCGCCTGCTGGTAGGCGAGGGTGTTCAGTGAGGAGAAGTTGGTGCTACTGGTGCCGTCGGATCCGAATTCGGCCGTGGCCGACGGGTGCACATAGGCCGCCGAGGCGTTTGCGGCGAAGACCAGTGTCGCGGCGACCGCGATCGAGACGAGGGCGAGGAGGCTGCGGGTACCCGCGCCCGGCCGGCTGCTGCCAGCGCGAAGAGTCGATTCCGAGAACCGTGACTCAGCATCAATCACTCGCCATCTCCTTGATCCCAGGAGCTCCTGCCCTTGCCGCTGTCCCTGCGGTCCCGACTCGAGAGCTCGTTTCCCTGTTGCTTTCCCCAGCCCGTCCCTAGCGGGCTGGCGCGCACTTTAAACGTGACATTTCCCAATGTCAAGAAATGTCTTCCTACCGGTGATTGCCGCCGCGGCAGGCCGGTGGTGTTACTCGCCGAGCGCGGAGCGCAACTCGGCGACCTCGGCGCGCAGCTCCTGGAGCTGTCGCTCGAGCTGCCCGAGGCGATCTTCACTGTCGGCAGGGACCACCGGATTCGGCTCCGGCCCTGACCCCGAGGGTTCGGGGTCCGTTTCCGGCGATTGCGTGACCTCCGCCCCCTGGCCACCGAGGACCTGCTCGTAGCGGTCCTCCTTCTGGCCGGGCCGGCGCGGATGGCGCTCGACGTGGCCGGCCTCGACCATACGCGACAGCGCACCATGCACAGTGGGAAGGTCAGGAAACTCCTGAAGGCGCGAAGCGCGTTGCTTCAGCTCACCGGGAGTCTGCGAGCCCCTCAGCAGCAGCACGGCGAGCAGCGAGGTTTCCTCCCCGTCGAGATCGAGGGCGTCGTCGAGGAGGTGGCGGTACTTGCGGGCGCGACTGCCCGACCCGCTGGCCAGCCGGGTCCAACCGCGCAGAGCGAGCCGGCGCAGCGCCTCGACCACGGTCTCCTCGTCGTACTCGACGACGGGATCTCGGTTCGTCGACTGGTTGCAGGCCAGCCGCAGTGCGTTCAGGGAGAGCGGGTAAACGTCGGGGGTCGTGCGCTGCTTCTCGATCAGGCAGCCGACGACGCGGGCCTCGACCTCATCCACGGTCGGGCCGCTCCGGGTAGAGCTCGTCGATCGTCACCAGTGCCCGATACGGCGCTTCGGCGGCCGCTTCGATCCGCTCCCCTCCCCCGGCGAGCCGATCGACGACGGCGAGCACCGCGGCAACTTCGAGTCCCTGCTCGCGGACCAGCTCGATCGCGGCAGCCGTCGAGCCGCCGGTGGTGACGGTGTCCTCGACGACGAGGCACCGCGCACCCTCATCGACCGGGCCCTCGACCCAGCGCTGGAGGCCATGCTCCTTGCGCTCCTTGCGAACGAAGAACCCGACCAGGCCCTCGCCGACGGGGACCGCGATCGCCGCGCATGCCAGCGGGATCGCCGCCATCACCGGACCGCCGACCGCGGTGGCGCCGGCATCCACGGCCGCCTGGGCGATCAGCTCCCCGGCCGCCAGGAACCCAGCCGGGCGGAGCAGCGCCCGGCGGGCATCGACGTAGTACTGGGCGGTGGCGCCGCTCGAGAGGGTGACCTCGCCGAGGATGAGCGAGTGCTCGCGCAGCTCGGCGAGCAGGGTGCCTTTGGCGGCGTCGAGATCGCTCACGGCCGGGATCCTAGGTGCCTGGCTGGCCGAGCGCCTCGCGGAAGCCCTGGCGCCAGCTCGGGTGGCGGGGCTCCCAGCCCAGCTCCCGTTTCGCCTTCGCGTTGGAGGCGCCCCGGAGGTGTTCAGCCTGGGCCGCGACCGATTTCCCCGCGACCAGACCAGCGAGCCAGACCGGGACCCGGCGCGGGGGCTTGGCGCCCAGCGCTTCGGCATAGACCGGCAGCCACTCGTGGAGCGCGGCCGGCTCGTCGTCGCAGACGTTGTAGATCCCCTCACGCCCGTGGTCGAGCGCCGCGACCGTCGCCCCGGCCGCGTCGTCGACGGAGAGGAAGGAGAAGACGCCGTTGCCTTCGCCGACGACCGGGAAGCGGCGCTTGGCGACTTCTCGGCCGAGGTGGCCGTCGCGGGCGTAGTACGTACCGGGGCCGTAGAACTGGCCGTAGCGCAGGACCAGCGCCTCGATCCCCGCGGCGGCGAGGGCATCGCGCTCGTGGTCGATCATCGCTTCGACCGCGTGTTGGAAGTGTCCCGGAGCATCGGTGTAGGGGCGCGCATCCTCGTCCTTGACCAGATCGCCTTCGGGCGCGTAGATGAAGCAGATTCCCTGGGTCAGAAATCGCCGCGCGCCCACGGCACTCGCGGCGGCCAGCAGGTTGCGCCCGCCCACCCGCCTGACCTCGTCGGTCTTCTCATAGAAGGAGGCCTTGCGGGGCTCGTAGCGCTCGGGCAGGGCCGTCAGCTGGTTGATCACGACCTCCGGCTCGGCAGCCTTGACCGCCGCTTCCAGCGCCGATGAGTCGAGCGCGTCGCAGATCACGGCGGTCCCACCCGCCGCCCGGATCTCATCGGCTTTCCCCTCATGGCGCGTCGTCCCGCTCACCTGATGCCCGGCCTCGACCAGCTGCCGGACCAGCGGCAGGCCGATCACCCCGCTGGCACCTGCGACGAACACCTTCATCCGACTCCCCCCTGCCTCTCCCCTGCCCGCTCGGAGCCCCTGTTCAGCCTTTCCGCGACCCGCGCCAGCCAAGCACTGGCGAGAGCCCCGAACGCGATCAGCAGGGTGTCGCTCCAGCCGCGCGCCTCGCTGCGGGCCTCACCGGTGTCGAAGGCGTGGTTGAGCGCATGGAAGCCGTACCAAAGGGCGCCGAGCCAGAGCAGCGGCGCCCGCCATGACGGCCGCACCACGGCGATCCCGACCGCGACACCGAAGGCGAGGACGAAGGCACCGACGTCGCCGACGTAGTGCGAGTTCTCGACCCCGTAACGGCCGATCTCATCGAAGAAGGTGTCGGGCGCGAGCAGCGCCAGCAGCCCCTGGACGACGTGGTAGGCGGCGATCACCGCGAGAATTGCCCGCAGCGCTCGCTCGCCGATCATCACGAGGTCACTTTAGAAGACGAAGATGCTCTCGCCGTAGTTGATGCGCTCGTAGATCTCCGGCTGGTCGGAGATGAAGGTCCGGATGCAGCCATGGCTGGCGGGGTAGTCCGGCACCGATTCGTAGCCGTGGATCGCATAGCCGCCATAGAAGTAGAACGAGTAGTACATCCCGTGCGAGTTGTAGCCGGGTTCGGTCCTGATGAAGGTGAAGTGACCGGTAACCGTCGGAGTCGAGGACTTGCCCGAGGAGACCGGGTAGACGGCGAACGGCTTGTCGCCCTTGGCGAAGACGAGGACCTGCTTCGAGAGCGGCGCCTCGAGGTGTTCGCCGGCGTTCGGGTGGCGGACCTTGTATTCGCCCCTGCCGGCGAAGGCGCTCTTGACGAGTCCGGCGCCGGCTCGCGAGCTGCGGGCCATCCCGTTGACTTTGCGGTAGGCGAGCACGCCGCGAGCGGTCTTGCCGCCGAAACAGCGCCCGTCGTTGGCGATGTAGCCCATCTTCCGCATCGCCTTCTTGAAGCCGATCACGACCGGGCCGCACTTGCCCTTGTGGAGACCGGGGAAGCTGACCTTCCAGCTCTTGCGGATCGTCTCGTCGCCACGGGTCGAGCCGGTCGCCCTGAGGTGGGCGCTGGCGGCGTACTTGCCGGCGTCCTCGATCCTGATCCTGGCGCGGAAGCTGCCGCCCTTCACCTTCAGGGACTTCTTCTCGATCCGCTTGCCGTTGAGGAAGAAGCTGACGTCGACCTTCTGGCCCGGGACCGAGGGCTTGACGCTGCCGATCACCGGCACCGTGCTCATGATCTGGGCCTTGCCGCCCTTCAGGTGGCCGATCTGGATCCGGACCGTCGAGGTCTCCGGACCGCTCGGCGCGACCGGCTTCTTCGTCGCCGCTCCGGCGGTTGCGGGGACGAGGGCGAGAACCATGATGGCGAGCAGCCCGAGCAGTGGACGAGGCGCGAATCTCACCGGCGGAATCCTACTGAGCGAGTAGGGCGACAGTGTTGTTCAGCATGTGGAGCAGGATCCCGGGGACGATCGAGCCGGTCTCCTCGTAGAGGAGGGCGAGGATGAAGCCGAAGGCGATCAGCGGCGGCACCGCGCTGAGCCCGGTCAGCGCGTGCAGGAGCCCGAAGATCGCGGCGCTGGCGAACGCCGCCCACCATTTCGGGAACCGCTCCCGGAGCCCACCGAAGAGCATGCCCCGGAAGCAGACCTCCTCGCCGATAGGCGCCGCGACGACGATCAGCAGGAACTGGACGGGGAGCGCCCCGAACCCCTCGGCGATGTCCTCCTGTTCGGGCTCGCCGAAGATCGCGACGTAGGCCGCGGCGAAGATCAGGTAGGCGACGACCGCGGCGGCCATCCAGCCGACGTCGGCGAATGGGAAGCGGCGGATGCCGAGCCGGCCGATCGCCTGCCTCAGGTTGGCACCGGACATCGACGCGATCGCCAATGGAACCAGCAGGAAGCCGAGCGCGGTGGCGAGCTGGAGGGCGACGTTCGCGGCGGTGCCGAGGTCCTCGTCGGGCGCGGGGTTGTCGATCAGCGTGATCGGGATCGAGAGGATCCCGACGCCGACCAGGACCATCAGCACCCCGGCGATCGCCGCCCAGGGCCCCCAGTTCGAGTAGGGGAAGCCGGAGTTTTCGGGAGGCGCCGAAACGGGCGCCGGGACAGATAGGTTTGCTCCCATGTCGCCGGCAGTCTCCCAGGTCTCGCGCTCGACCAGAACCCGTCTGCGCTTCCTGCGGCGCCTCGCGGTCCTGATCGTGTTCGTCGTCCTCGGGGCGCTCGCGATCGCCCAATTCACCGAACTCCAGCGGCTGGCCGCCGGCATCCTCGCCTCGACCGCGGTGCTGGCGGCGATCGTCGGCTTCGCCGCCCAGAACACGATCGGCAACATGGTCGCCGGGGTCCAGATCGCGGTCGCTCAGCCGATCAAGATCGGCGACCGGATCGAGTTCGAAGAGAAAGCCGAGGGCCGGGTCACCGACATCAGCCTCTCCTATACCTACATCGACCCCGGCGACGGCAGCACGGTGGTGATCCCGAACCAGCTCCTGGTCGAAGGGATAGTCCATAACCACTCGACCGAAGACACCCAGGCCTGAGCGTCACGCGGCTCTGAGTACGCTTCTCCCATGACGCAGCGGAGTCGACGCCACCGGCGCCGCGGCGGCGCCTCGAGCAAGATCGGGTTCGTCGTCCTGGCGGTCGTCGCGCTTGTCGCGGCGACGGCGATCGGGGTCACGTCCTGGGTCCTCGACGTCGCCGCCGACGCGCCCTCGCTCTCGACCTGCAAGCCGGTCGAGAAAGGCGGCAACTCGACGATCTACGACGGCGACGGCGCCAAGCTCGGGGTGATCGCCTCCGACGAGGCCCGGACGCCGGTCGCGATCGACCGCGTCCCGAAGGTCCTCCAGCGGGCGACGATCGCGATCGAGGACGAGCGCTTCTACGAGCACGGCGGCGTCGACGAAGAGGGCATCGTCCGCGCCGCGATCAAGGACCTCGAAGCGGGGGCCGCCGTCGAGGGAGGCTCGACGATCACCCAGCAGCTGGTCCGCAACCTCTGCATCCCTGACCCCGAGGACAACATCGAGCGCAAGATCATCGAGGCGAAGCTGGCCGAAGAGTATTCCCAGCGTCACTCCAAGCGCGAAGTCCTCGGCCAGTACCTGAACACGGCCTCCTACGGAACGATCGAAGGCAGCACCGCGGTCGGCGTCCAGGCGGCCTCGAAGATCTACTTCTCGCGGCCGGTCTGGAAGCTCGACCTGGCCCGCGCCGCCCTGCTGGCCGGGCTGCCGCAGGCGCCGACCGAATACAACCCGATCCTCAACCCGACCGGGGCGCGCGAGCGCCGCGACGAGGTCCTCGCGAAGATGGCGAGCCTCGGGTACGTGAGCCGCTCGGAAGCCGCCGCTGCGAGGCAGGGCGGGCTCGGGATCGACGTCTCCGAGAGCTACTTCAAGCACCGCCAGCCCTACTTCTTCGATTACGTCGAGAGCAAGCTGATCGAGGCCTACGGAGTCAACACCGTGCGCCAGGGCGGGCTCGACGTCTACACGACGATCGACCCCGATCTCCAGGAGGTCGGGCTGGAGGCGATGCGCTCGGCGCTCCCCTACTCGGAAGACCCGTCCTCGGCCTTCGTCTCGATCGATCCGCGCAACGGCGAGATCAAGGCGATGGTCTCCAGCTCCAGCTACGACAGCAGCCAGTTCAACCTCGCCGCCCAGGGACACCGGCAGCCGGGGTCGACCTTCAAGACCTTCGTCCTGACGACGGCGCTGAAGCAGGGCATCGACCCCTACTCCACCTACTACGTCTCGAAACCGCTCAGCATCGAAACCGGCGAGTGGGGGCACTGGGACGTCCACACCGCCGACGAAGGCTATTTGGGCAGCGTCAACCTCCAGCAGGCGACCGTCGCCTCCGACAACACCGTCTTCGCCCAGCTCGACCTCGACGTCGGGCCCGAGAGCGTCGCCGCGACCGCGAAGTCGATGGGCATCACCAGCCCCCTCGACGGGATCCCGGCCGAGGGGATCGGCGGCCTGCGGATCGGCGTCTCGCCGCTGGAGATGTCGAACGCCTACGCCACCCTCGCGGCGGGCGGCATCCGTCGCAACCCGGTCGCGATCCGGCGAGTCGTCTTCCCGGGCGGGAAGGTCGACAAGCCCGAACCGGCAGATCCGCAGCGGGTCGTCTCCGAAGCGGTCGCCTACGAGGTAACCCGCCTCCTCCACGACAACATCACCGAAGGGACCGGCACCGCGGCCTACACCGGCTGCGAAGGCCAGGCGGGGAAGACCGGGACGACCGACGGGCTGACCGACGCCTGGTTCGCCGGCTACCAGCCGAACCTGGCAACCGTGGTCTGGGTCGGCTACCCCGAGTCGAACGAGATCGAAATGACCAGCGTTCACGGGATCTCGGTCTTCGGCGGCACCTTCCCGGCCGAGATCTGGCACTCGGTCTACTCCAACGGCGAAGTCCCTTGCGAGGGGTTCACCGAGCCCGAGCAGTCGATCCAGTGGGCCCCTTACTTCGGTCGCTTCACCGCCGACACCCCCGCCGGCGACTCGGCCTCCGACGCCGCGGCAGGCCGGGAAGGCGAACTCCCGGGACAGGACTACGTCGGCGGCTACGACCCCAACGCCTACGCGCCGGGCGTCGGCCAGGATCCCTACGAACCGCCGTCCCCAGCACCGCCGACGGCCCCGCCCACCGGCGGCGGTGGCAGTGCCGGGGTCGGCGGTGGCGAAGCGCCCACCGAAGACGGCGGCTAGCCGCCGAGATGGATCCCGGCGTCGCCTTCGCCCTTGTCTGGGCAGGCTTCCTGGCCTACCTCGGCGTCCTCGCCGCCGCGCCGAGAATCGGCCGCCGGCCGGTCTGGGCGGCGATCGCGATCGTGGTCACCGCATTCGCCGTGGCGCCGGTGATCCTCTCCCACGATGTCTTCAGCTACGTCGACTACGCAAGGCTCGGCGTCCTCCACGGCCTCGACCCGTATGTCCATCCGCCCGCGACAGTCCCCGCCGACCCCGCTTTCGCCGAAGTCGACTGGACCGGCGCGACGAGCGCCTACGGTCCCCTCTTCACCCTCGCCACCTATCCGCTGGCGTGGTTGCCGGTAGACGCCACCGTCGCGGTACTCAAGGCGCTCACCGCAGTCGCGGTCCTCGCCCTCGCCGCCATCGTCGCCCGGCTCGCGACGACCCGAGGGATCGATCCGGTTCGGGCCGCGGCCTTCGTCGCCCTCAACCCGCTGGTGCTCGTCCACGTCGTCGGCGGCGCCCACAACGACGCGTTCGCGATCCTGCTCGCGACTGCCGGGGTCGCCGCCGTCCTCGCCGCCCGCCCGGCCCGAGCCGGCGCCGCCTTCGCCGCCGCGGCCCTGATCAAGCCCCCCGCCGCCTTCGCCTTCCCCTTCATCCTCGCTTCCCCGCCGATGGGCCGAAATGTCGGCTCCGGCTGGACATATCGGCCCGTCGGCGGGGGGTTGCGGGTGATCGGGGGCGCTGCGGGGACGGCGGTGCTGGTTGCGATCGTGGCCTACCCAGCCTTTGGCCTGCACTGGGCCGAAGCGCTCGGGCTCGCCGGCGAGAACCAGGGCAGGACCAGCTACATGAGCATCCCGATCCTCGGCTCGCGCCTGCTCGGGGTCGACCCCACCGTCACCCGTGCCGCCGCGCTCTCCTTATATGGGGCGCTGGTCGTCGGCTTGCTCGCCTGGACCTGGCGCGGCGGCGACTGGGTCAGGGCCGCCGCCTGGGCCGGGTTCGGACTGCTGGGGGCGACCGCCTGGCTGCTGCCCTGGTACCTGATCTGGGCCCTGCCCCTCACCGCACTCTCGCGCGACCGGCTGCTCCAGTTCCTGGTGCTCGGGCTGACCGCCTACCAGCTCGGCGCCCGCATCCCCCTTTGACGGCCGCCCAGCTCAGCTCTGGCTGACGATCAGTCCCGCCAGGGCGACGAAGCCGGTGCCCATCGCGATGTATCCCTGGACCATCGACCTGCCAAGGGAGTCGAACCGTGCGTCGATCCGCTCAAACCGTGCGTCGACCCGCTCGAAGCGGCGATCGATCGAGTCGAACCTCCGTTCCATGGCGTCGAACCTGAGGTCGACCCGGCGGCCCATCTCGTCGACCTTGCCATTGAGATCGTCGAGGCGCTCGTCGGTCCATTTCTCCCTCACGCTCTCCATGATGCCCGACGCTAGGGCGAAACGTGTTGTCTGAGCGTCACAAAAGTGAAAATACTCAGGCAACCGACTCGCGCAGCTCGGCGATGTCGGCAAGCTGTTCGTCCACCCAGTCGCCCGGGTTGCGGGAGTCGATGATCTTCCGCAGCCCCTCCGCGTTTTCGCGCTTCTGCTCGGGGTCCATGGTCAGGGCGCGGTAGATCGCGTCGGCCTGCTCCTGGATGTCGAAGGGATTGACCGAGAGCACGTAGTCGAAGAGCTCGTGATGGGAGCCGGTGTTCTCGGAGAGCATCAGCACCCCGTCGCGGGTGTTGACCGCCGGCGCCTCCTTCGCGACCAGGTTCATGCCGTCGAAGATCGAGTTCACCATCAGCAGGTCGAAGTGCTTGTAGCGGGCGACGGCGTCGTGGAAGTTCTCGTAGATCTTGAGGTCGATCGGCATCCAGTCGGTGGTCCCGTGCCGGTGGTTGACGACCGCGACCAGCGCCTCGATCCGCTCGAGGTACTCGGCGTACTCGGGAACGTCCTGGCGCGAGGGCTGCAGATGGGCGATGAAGGTGACCTGCTCGCGGAACTCGGGGTGCTGGGTGAGGAAGGTGTCGAAGGCGGTGAAGCCGCGCAGCACGTTCTTCGAGAGGTCGGCGCGGTCGACGCGGATGATCAGGTGCTTGCGGCGCCGCTCGAGCACCTCGCGCTCCGCCTCGGCGACCTCGGGCGATTCCGCCGCCCGCTGCAGCCGCTCGGCGTCGATCCCCAGTGGGTATGCCCGAGCCAGGGTACGACGGCCGTCCTCGTGGTGGACGATCGTGTTCTCGTAGTCGACGTCGGCGCCGAGCAGTTCGTCGCAGCAGCGGATGAAGTTGATGCAGTAGGCGTGGGTATGGAAGCCGATGATGTCGTTGGCGAGCATCCCGCTGAGGATCGTCTCGCGAATCCTTTTCGGCAGCACCCGCCAACTGTCCGGTTGCGACCAGGGGATGTGGACGAAGTGGTGGAGGAAGGCGTCGGGGCGCTCCTCGCGGATCATTCCCGGGGCGGTGTAGAGGTGGTAGTCGTGGAGCATCACCAGCGGCCGCTCGCGATCGCGGATCTGGCCGATGACGGCGTTGGCGATGTCGCGATTGACGACCTGGTAGCCCTCGTCCCAGGCATCGAGCTCCTCCTGGCGGATGTCGGGCGCGTTGGAGAGGTCCCAGAGGTAGTGCTGGACGAACCAGAGGATCGGGTTTGCGATGACGTTGTAGAAGCGGTCGTATGCCTCAGCGTCGCTGCCGACCAGCAGCACCCGGTAGTCGATCCCGTCGATCGTCAGCTCGGCCGGCTCCGGCCCTTCCTCGGAGACGACGACGTCCTCGTCGGTCATCGCCGAGGCGATCCAGAGCGCGTCGCGGTGCTTGACCAGGCCGGAGAGCGCCGTGACCAGGCCTCCACCGCCCCTGCGCACCGCCCGTTCTTTGGCGGCGTCGAGTTCGAACTGGGCCGGACCGCGGTTGGAGACGATGATCAGCGGATCGGAGTCGGGCACTTGCCCAGCCTACCCCTAGCGCCGCGTCCCTATGCGTCGAGCTTGGCGAAGAGCTCGAGCCAGTCGCGCAGCAGCCGCGGCGAGAGGAACCTCTCGCGGGCGTGTTCCTTTCCGGCCCGGCCGAGGCGCTTGCCCAGCTCCGGGTCGCGGAGGATCTCGAGGCAGCGCTGGGCGCACTCCTGGGGCGAATCGACGAGGAAGCCGGAGGTCCCGTTATCGATCTGTAGCGGGATGCCGCCGACGTTGCCGGCGACCGTCGGGCGCCCCTTCCAGAGCGCCTCGGTCACGGTCAGGCCGAAGCCCTCACGAATCGACTTCTGCAGGCAGACGTCGGACTGCGACTGGAAGGCGTTGACCTCGATCGCGCCGACGTTGTTGAGGTTGTTGAGGATCTTGATGTCGGGGTCGCCCTCCGCGTATTCGAAGGTCTTCTGGAAGAACTCCCAGCCCTCGGGGTCGTCGGTGGCCATCGACCCGACCAGCGCGAGCTGGGCCTCGGGGACTTCCTCGGTGACGTCGCGGTAGGCGTCGATCACGCCCATCGGGTCCTTCCACGGGTCGAAGCGGGAAACCTGGGTGATCAGCGGTCGGTCGACGTCGATCCCGAACTGGTTGCAGACGAAGGCGGCGTCGTCGGGGGAGAAGGCCATGTTCTTCGGCGAGAGCGGGTCGATCGCCGGCGGGATGATCTGGATGCCGTCGTTGCCCTGCATCCCGTTCGGAACGTAGGTGGGAAGGTGCCAGACGGTCGCGTCGTACTCCTCGATCAACGGCTGCAGGCGCGCGATCGGGGCCGGGTTCGGCTCGGACAGATCGATGTGGCAGCGCCAGATCCAGTTGCGGCTCTTGTCCTGGGCGCCACGGCGCAGGCCGATCGGCTGCGGGTCGTGGACGATGATCGTGTCCCATTCGCCCTGCAGGCCCTCGGCGTTGATCTGGTTGATTTCGTCGAAGACCGCCCACTGCTCGTCGTCGAGCGTCTCCGGCGCCCCCTGCAGCGAGTTGTGGAGAAGCTTGGTGGCGTTGAAGAACTCCTCCTTGCCGAAGATCACGTGCCAGTGGGCGTCGAGGCCGACGTCCCGCATCAACGGCACGATCGTGTAGAGGATCTCGCTCACACCGCCGCCGAAGGCGGTCGCGCTGACGTGCAGCACCCGCTGGCCCTCGAGCTCCTCGGCGAGCTGGCGAATCCGCTCGATCAGCGGTTTTCCGGCTATGTGCGTGTAGTCCGCGAGGGACTTTTGGCCGAGGGCGACTTCCTGAAGCATCCGGGAGTTCTACACACCCGGGTCGTCGGGCCGCTTGCCGAGGGTCACCTCGACCGTCCTGACGTCCCCGTCCCGGAGCACCTCGACGGTCACCTCGTCGCCGGGACGGAAGGAGGTGATGTAGCGCGCGAGGTCTTCGGGACGGACCACCTTGCGGCCGTCGACGGAGAGGATCACGTCGCCCCCGGTCCGCACCGGGATTCCCTGGAAGGTGATTTTCCCGTCGGCGTCCCGGACCCCGGCGCGGTCGGCGGGACCGTCGTCGACGACTTCGGCGACGAGGCCGCCGTAGTCGACGTCGAGGTCGAGCTTCGCGGCCAGCTGGGGGTAGAGCGCCTGGGTCGAGACCCCGACGTAGGCGTACTCGGCGTCGCCGTCCTCTTCGAGCTGGTCGAGCGAGCGCTTGATCGCCGAGACCGGGACCGCGAAGCCGACGCCGTCGTTGGCGCCCGATTCGGTCTCGATCTGCTGGTTGATCCCGACGACCTTTGCGTCTGCGTCGAGCAGCGGGCCGCCCGAGTTGCCGGGGTTGATCGATGCGTCGGTCTGGATCGCGCCCTCGATCTGGAACTGGGTCAGCGATTGGACCGAGCGATCGGTGGCGGAGATGATCCCGACCGAGAGCGAGTGCTGCTGCCCGAAGGGGCTGCCGATCGCGGCGACCGGCTGGCCCGGGACCAGGGTCTCGTCGCTGCCGAGCACCAACGGGTGGAGGTCGAGCCCATCGGGGTCGACCTCCAGCAGGGCGACGTCGGCGAAGGGATCGAAGCCGACGATCTCGGCGGAGACGACGTTGCGGTCCGGGAACTCGACGAAGACCTCTTTCGCCGCCTTGCGCTTGCCGCTCGATTCGTCGGTGACGACGTGGGCGTTGGTGACGATCCTGCCGTCGCCGTCGAGGACGAAGCCCGAGCCCTCGGCGGCGCCGGCGTCGAGGATCGAGCGGATCGTGACCACGCCGGGAGCTGCCGCCCGATAGACGGCGGCGGGGTCGAAGCCGTCATCGGAGGTCTCGACGACGACCCGTTCGGTGGTCTCGCCTGCCGTCGTCACCGTCTCCTCGTCGCCGGGCCCGCCGTCGGAGGATCCGCAGCCCGCCAGCAGCGCCAGCGCCAGCAGCGCCGCCGCCAGCGCTTTTTTGGCGTTCACGCCGCGGCCTCGGTCTTCGGCGAGACCGGTTTCGGGGCGAGCACCTGGATCTCGGCCGGGGGGAGGTCGAGCGTGAATGCGGTGAAGCGCTTGTTCGAGGTGATCGAGATGCGCCCCCGCATCCGCTGCGCCAGCTCGCGGGCGATCGCCAGCCCGAGCCCGGAGCCGCCGCCGGACTCGGCCGTGTAGAAGCGCTCGAAGATCCGCCCCTGGACGCGCTGGGGAATCCCCGGACCTTCGTCGGAGACGGTCAGCTCGACCCTGCGATTTACGGAGTTGGCGGTCACTGTCACCTTCGTGCCCTCGGGGGTGTGGGTGAGGGCGTTGTCGAGCAGGATACGGGTGACCTGGCGGACCCTCTCCGGGTCGGCGCTGGCGATCACCGGGTGGCTGGGCCGGCGCAGCTCCAGCCGCGACCCGTGCAGGTCGGCGCGGGGGCCGAACTCACGGGCGACGTCGCGGGCGAGTTCACCGAGGTCGACGCTGTCGGTGCGGACGACGATCGCGCCGGCGTCGAGCTGGGAGAGGTCGAGCAGATCGGTGGTCAGCTTGGTGAGCCGCACGATCTGCTCGCGCATGGTGCGGATGAACTCCTCCCGCTCCTCCGGGCTCGGGTCCTCTTCTTCGAGCAGCTCGACGAACCCGCCGAGGCTGAAGATCGGCGTCCGCAGCTCGTGCGAGGCGTTGGCGATGAACTGCTTGCGGGCCCCGTCGAGCTCGGCCAGGCGCCGCTGCATTTCGTTGAAGGTCCTGGCCAGGCGCCCGAGCTGCCCGAGCGAGTCGACCGGGATCCGGCTGCCGAAGTCGCCGTCGGCGATCCGGCGCGCGGCCTCCTCGATCCGGTTGATCCTGCGACCGACGACCTGGGCGTTGTAGTAGCCGATTGCGAAGGCGAAGACAAGGCCGAAGAGGCCGCCGATGAGGATCCCGTGGTCGGCGCTCGTGTTGCCTTCGACGACGACGACCCAGAGGTAAGTGACTGCCGCGCTGGTGACCCCGACCCCGAGCGAGATCCGGGTTATCCGGCCGCCGAGTTGGGTCGTGCGCAGGTTCTTCATTCGTTGAATCGATAGCCGACGCCACGCACCGTGAAGAGGAACTCCGGGTTTTTGGGGTCGGTCTCGAGCTTCTCGCGAAGGTGGCGGATGTGGACGTCGACGGTGCGGGGGTCGCGGTACTCGGAGTCCCCCCAGACGTGCTCGAGCAGTGTCTCGCGGCTGAGCACCCGGCCCGGGGAGCGGGCGAGGGCGCCGAGGATCTCGAACTCGACATAGGTCAGCTTGACCTCCTCCTCGCGGAGGGTGACCAGCCGCCGGCCGAAGTCGATTCGCAGGCCACCGCGCTCGATCGCCTCATCCTCGGGCGCGGTCGCGAGCATCCGCGAGCGCCGCAGGGCCGCCTTCACCCGGCTGCGGAACTCGCGCATCGAGAACGGCTTGGTTATGTAGTCGTCGGCGCCGACCTCGAGCCCGGCGACCTTGTCGGTCTCGCTGCCTTTGGCGGTGAGCATGATGATCGGCACCTGGCTGCGGGAGCGCAGCTGCCGGCAGACCTCGACCCCGTCGAGCTTGGGCAGCATCAGGTCGAGGACGACGAGGTCGAAGCGCGCCTCGTCGAAACGCTGCAGGGCCTCGCTGCCGTCGTGGGCGCTGGTCACGTGGTAGCCGTCCTTGCGCAGGGGATAGCTGAGCAGCGTCTGTATCGAGTGCTCGTCGTCGACGAGGAGTATGCGTGCCGACCCATTGACCACAGCCAGAGAGAGTATTGGTCAGAAGGATTTGGACAAATGTGCGACTACCCGATACTCATGATCGCGCGACGAGTGACCGATATGAGATCCATGCAGTCGGCACAGATCAAGAGCCTGGTGGAAACCGGCAACTACCGGCCCAGCCCCGCGCTGATCGCGGAGGCGATGCTCAGGCGCCGCGGCGTGCGTGAGCTGCTGGTCATCGAGCCGACCTCGGTCGGCGCAGCTGTTCGAAACCACTCGGCTCCATCGTCCGGCCCCCGGGCAGCCTGATCTCGACGCCCGAACCGGCGAGCACCTCGCCGATCTTGGCGAGCCCGATCCCCACTTCCCCCGCAAGCGCCTCGAGGTCGGTCTCGGCGGGCAAAGCCGCCAGCAGCTCGTAGTCCTCCCCACCGGAGGCGGCGAGGTCGAGTGGATCGGCGCCGGCGGCGCCGGCCACCTCCTCGAGCCCCGCGGCGAGCGGCAGGGCGTCGGCATCGATCAGCAGCCGGACTCCGCTCGCACCGGCGACGTGGCCGGCGTCGCCGCCGAGCCCGTCGCTGAGGTCGATCATCGCCGTCGCGCCCGCCGCTGCCAGCACCCGGCCCGCGGCAAGCCGCGGCAGGGGGCGCAGCTGGCGCTCGAGCAACTGCCGCCGCTGCGCCGGCGCGATCGCCTCCAGCTCCTCTCGCCGCTCGGCGAGGAGCAGCCCCGCGGCGGCGCCCCCGAGCTCCCCGGTCACGGCCAGCACGTCTCCGGGCCGAGCGCCTGCCCTGCTCGCCAGGGCGGCCGGGTCGGCGGCGTGGCCGACGACGGTGACGGCGATAAAGAGGACCGGCGAGGCGCTCACGTCGCCGCCGGCGAGCGCAACCCCCGTCTCGCCGGCGAGCGCGACCATTCCGTCGAGGAGCTCGAGGCACTCCTCCTCGCCGAGATCGTCGGGCACGCCGAGCGCCGTGTAGGCCTCGCCGCCCTCGGCGCCCATCGCGGCGAGGTCCGACAGCGCGGTCGCCAGCGCCTTATGGCCGATCCAGGCGAAGCCGTTCTCGGAGTCGCGACGGAAGTGGACGCCCTCGACGATCGCGTCCACCGACGTCGCGGTGGCGCCGCCGGGGACGGTCACCGCGGCGTCGTCCCCCGAGCCCAGCAGAACGCGTCCGTCCGGCTTCGCGAGCCGCTCGCGCACCTGTGCCAGGAGGTCGAACTCGCCCATCCGCCCATTGTCACTCCTTGATCGTGAATATGGTGCGGGGACGTGGAGCGCCGGCGTCCAATCCTGCATCGGATCGGCGAGACGGGCGCGCAGCTCGGCACCAAACCGCCGCGCAGCAAGCGGGTCCGGCTCGCGATACAGATCGCCATCGCGCTCCTGGTCTTCGGGTTCCTGGTCATCACCGTCATCGACCAGTGGTCGGAGATCCGCGACAAGGGCGTCCACTTCCACGTCCTCTGGCTGATCCCGGCGTTCATCCTCCTCCCTCTCTTCTACGCGCTCAGCGCACTCGGCTGGGACCTGATCCTGCGCTTCCTCGATTACCGGATCGGGATCGGTCGGGCGCAGGTCGCCTGGGGCCAGCCGCTGCTGGCACGCTACGTGCCGGGAAGCGTCCTCTACGTGCTCGGCAGGGTGATGCTCTCCGAGCGGGCCGGCGTTCCCCGCCGGATCACGATCGCCAGCATCGTCTACGAACAGGCGCTCTCGGCGACCTCCGCGATCATCTTCGCCGCCTACTTCTTCATCGACCACCCCGATCTTCAGGACGCGCCCTGGCGCTGGGCTTTCCTGCTCCTGATCCCGATCGCATTGACGCTCCTGCACCCGCGGGTGTTCGGCCCGGTCGCCAACCGCCTGCTGCGCGCCTTCGGTCGCGAGCCGCTGCCGAGCGTCATCTCTCCCGGCGGCGTCCTCATCCTGCTCGGCTACTACCTCCTCAACTGGGGCGTGATGGCGCTCGGCGTCTACTGCGTCGCCCGCTCGGTCAGCACGATCGGCGGCGACGAGATCCTCACGGTCGGCTCGGCCCAGGCCCTCGGGTACGTGGCCGCGCTCGCGACCCTGGTCGCCCCGGCGGGTCTCGGCGTCCGCGACGCGGTCTTCGCCTGGGCGGTGAAGGCGGCGGTCCCGGATGGCAGCTTCGCGCTCGGCTCGCTGATCGCGATCGTCGTCCGCGGGGTCCTGACCGTCGTCGAGGTGCTCTACGTGCTCGTCGTCACCGCGCTCGGTCGCCGGCGTGGCTGGAGCGTCCACACCGGGGTCCTCCATGCCTCCCCCGAGGAGGAAGCGGCCGTGGCCGAGGGGAGAGACCAGGGCTAGGTCCCCTTAGGGGCCGCATGGGCGGCCTGCGACTCCGATGGGCGGTGATCGGAAAGGGCGCCGGCGCCTGCCTGCTGGCCCTCCTCGCCGCCGTCACGCTGCCCGGGCTCCTGCGGCCGCCGGGGCCGCCGCCCCTCGACCCCGACGTCGGCCTGCCCCGAGTGATGGCGACCGCATCCGAGCCGGCGCCACGGCCGGCGCCCGAAGCGGACATCGGGCGGGCCCGCGCCGTTGCGGTGACGCGGGAGCAGCCCACGCCCGAGATAGGGCCCTCGCGCGAAAGGACGGGACCGCCGGCGGTCGAGCCTGCTCCTGTGCCGCCTCCGCCCGCTGCGCCACCCGCTCCACCCCCCGCCGCGCCCGCCATCGCCCCGGCCCCCTCCCCCGCGCCGACCGCCCCCGGGGACGGGTCCGAGGAGTTCGCCCCTCACTAGCTATAGTGCGACGCCGTTTTGGCAGCACCACGCGAATACGAGCTTGTTTTGATGTTGGACCCCGGGCGCGACGCCCCGGCGCGCGATTCCCTGGCCAAAGAGGCGAAGGGGATGATCGAGAGCGGCGGGACGCTGAAGCACGAAAACGACTGGGGCCTGCGCAAGATGGCCTATGAGATCGACCGCCGCAACGAGGCCGACTACCGCTGGTTCCGTTTCGAGGCGTCGGCCGAGGTCCTGGAGAAACTCGACCACAACCTGAAGATCGCCGACGGCGTACTCCGCTTCCGGATCTTCAAGGTCGACCCCGAGGCGCCGGTGATGGTGCCGCCCACCGGGGCCGCGCCGGCCCCGGGTCGGGACCGCGACCGTGGCGATGGAGGCCGTGGCGATCGCGACCGTGGCGATCGGCCCGCCCCGCAGCAGGACGCCGCGCCCGCCGAGGCACCTGCGGAGACACCCGCTGAGGCGCCCACCGAGGCGCCGGCCGAGACACCCGCTGAAGCACCAGCCGAGGCCGCGGCCGAGACACCCGCTGAAGCACCAGCCGAGGCCGCGGCCGAGAGCTCCACCGAGAGCCCTGACGAGACCAGCGTCGCCGACTCAACCGAGTAGGCCCCGCTCTTTGCGGGGTTTCCCCGGGGTCGGGGGCGAGCAGCGCCGACCGCGCTCTTAGACTGAAACTCGAAAAGCGACTTAGAGGAGTGAGAGCCGTGGCGGCTTCGAATGTGAACGTGGTGGTCATCACCGGGAACTTGACGCGGGACCCCGAGCTGCGCAGCACGCCGGGAGGAACATCGGTCTGCAAGCTGAGGGTGGCTGTCAACAGCCGCCGCAAAGACGGCCAGACCGGGGAATGGGTCGACAAGCCCAACTACTTCGACGTGACCGTCTGGGGGGCCCAGGGCGAGAACTGCGCCAACTACCTCTCGAAAGGCCGGCCGGTGGCGGTCGAAGGCCGCCTCGACTGGCGTGAGTGGGAGGCCAAAGAGGGCGGCGGCAAACGGCAGAGCGTCGAGATCATCGCCAACACGGTCCAGTTCCTGGGCTCGCGCGACGGGTCGGGCCAGAACGGCGGCAGCGGCGGATTCGCCCCGGGCGGCGACACGCCGACCGACACATCCGACTTCGAGGGCGCCCCGGCGGGCGGCTCCGGCGGCGACGACGACATCCCGTTCTAGCGGCGCGGGGCCACCGGAGGGGCCAACGGGGTAGGATTCCCGGCCGGACATGCCTCGAACCAAGGAGACCAGCGGAGCTTCATCCGCGCGCCGCGGCCGGCGCGCCCCGGACCGCATGCGTCCGCGCAAGTACACGCGGATCAACTCCGAGGAAGTCGACTACAAGGACCTCAACCTGCTGCGCCGCTTCCTCTCCGACAAGGGGAAGACCCGCGGCCGGCGGGTGACAGGGCTCTCACGGGCTCACCAGCGCCAGCTCTCGATCGCCGTCAAGCGGGCGCGAGAGATCGCCCTGCTGCCCTACGTCGGGGAGAGGTAAGCCGGCGATGACGCAGGCGGTTCTGCTCGAGGACGTCGAGAAGCTCGGTCGGCGCGGTGACCCGATCGACGTCGCCCCCGGTTACCTTCGCAACTACCTGATCCCGCGCAAGCTGGCGATGCCGGCCACCGATTCGGCGCTCGAGGAAGCCCAGCGCCGCCGCGACGCCGCCGAGAAAGCCGAGCAGGAGCGCGCCACGCGCGAAGCCGAGGCCGCTTCGCTGCTCTCGAAGACGGTCCTCACGATCTACCAGCGGGCCGGCGAGGACGGCAAGCTCTTCGGCTCGGTCGGGCCAAAGGAGATCGTCGACGCGATCGACGACGCCCGCGGGGTGCGCATCGACAAACGCAAAGTGCGCCTCGAGGAGCCGATCCGCGAAGTCGGCACCCACATGGTCGAGATCGATCTCGCCGACGGCGGCACCGCCTCGGTGAAGACGATCGTCACCGAGGAGAAGTAGCCCCCGTCAGACCCCGGGCTCGATCCGACCGGGCCACGGTGGCGCTTGCCGCAACCGCGTTCGCCGCTGCCGGCGCCGTTCTCGCCGGCCAGTTCGCGCGGATGCTGCGGCGCCGCTCGCACGAGAACACCCGCCACGACCACCTGGTCGAAGTCGCACCCGCTGCCGCCGCCGACACCGTCGGGGTCGCCGTCAGCGGCTACGAAGCGGCGCCTCGCACCGAAGCGGTGCTCTTCAACCTGTTGGCCGGCTTCGTCGGAGCCTTCGCCCTGGTCCGGCTCTCGACCTGGGGGATCCGCGAGAACTGGGGCCCGTTCCGCAACGTCCGCGTCGGCGGCCGCCACATCCACCATTTCGTGCCCGGCATCCTGCTCGCCTTCTCCTCCGGCACCGCGGCGCTGCTGACCGACGACGACGATCTCGAGCAGCGCCTGGCGATCCCGATGGGCGCGGGCATCGGCCTCACCTTCGACGAGGCGGCGCTGTTGCTCGACCTGCGCGACGTCTACTGGTCCCGCGAGGGGCTGCTCAGCGTCCAACTCAGCCTCGGCGCCACGGCGATCCTCAGCATCGCCATCCTCACCGGCCGGATCCTGCGTCGCGGCGAGCGCGAGCAGGAGGCCGAGGGCCTGATCCCACCCGCCTAAATAGCGGGTTCTTCCCCGGCGGTCCGCCTGGGGGTATGGCAACTTAAGCGGTGGTGTCGCCCGAGATGGCCACAGCCCACGTTCCGCCACAGAACATCGAGGCCGAGGAATCGGTTCTCGGCGCGATGCTGGTCGCCGAGTCGACGCTGACCAGGGTGATCGACGAGGTCAAGCTCAACGCCGAGGACTTCTACCTCGACAAGCACGCGGCGATCTTCCGCTGCGTCCACGACCTCTACGCATCCTCGACCCCGATCGACGAGCTGAGCGTGACCGAGGCGCTCGTCCAGCGCAACCAGATCGACGAGGCCGGCGGCAAGCACTACGTCTCCGAGTTGGCGGCGAAGGTGCCGGCGGCGGGCAACGCCAAGCACTACGCGGAGATCGTCCAGCAGAACTCGCTGCTGCGGCGCCTGCTCGGTGCCGGCCAGGAAATCCAGGGCTGGGTGCACGAGCGCGACGGCGAACCCCGCGAACTCTCGGAGCGGGCCGAGAAGCTGCTGTTCGAAGTCGCCCACAAAGAGCAGGCCAGCGACTTCCGGATGCTCTCGGAGATCCTCCACGACGAGGTCGACCGGCTCGAGAAGCTCTCTACCGGCGAGCTCGACCTGACCGGGACCCCCTCCGGCTTTCGCGACATCGACGCGATCACCGGCGGTTTCCAGCCCGGCAACCTGGTCATCGTCGCCGCCCGCCCGGCGATGGGGAAGTCGGCGATCGTCGCCAACATCGCCGAAAACGTCGCCGTCAAACGCGAACAGCCCGTCGCCTTCTTCTCGCTCGAGATGTCGGAGGTCGAGCTCGCCCAGCGCTTCATCGCCTGTCGGGCCCGGATCTCCGGCGACAAGCTGCGCAAGGGACAGGTCTCGCAGAAGGACTGGCCGAAGGTGGTGCGCGCCTGCAACGAGCTCGAGCAGGCCCCGCTCTGGTTCGACGACTCCTCCGACCTCGGCCTGCTCGACCTGCGCGCGAAGGCGCGTCGCCTGCACGCCCAGGAGCAGGACCGCGGCGGGCTGGGGCTGATCATTGTCGACTACCTGCAGCTGATGCGCGCCGACGACCCTCGGGCCAACCGCGTCGAGCAGGTCGGCCAGATGAGCAGGGGACTGAAGATCCTCGCCCGCGAGCTCGATGTGCCGGTCCTCTGCATCTCCCAGCTCTCGCGTGCTCCCGAGCAGCGGACCCCGGCGAAACCGATGCTCTCCGACCTGCGTGAGTCGGGGTCGATCGAGCAGGACGCCGACCTCGTCGCCTTCCTCTATCGCGAGGACTACTACCGCGACCGCGACGAGGAGCCCGACGGGCTGGCCGAAGTGATCATCGCCAAGCATAGGAACGGGCCGATCGGGGCGCCGAAGCTGGTCTTCCTCGACCGCTTCCCGAAATTCGCCGACTTCTCCGGCAACGAGCGGCCCGTCGAGCAGCCGGCCGGAGAGGGCCCGCCGATCGAGGACGCCGCCGCGGCTGGGCCTGAGTTCTGATGCCGGAAAGCGCCGATCCCGCTGTCCCTGAGAAGGTCTGTCCGCTCGGCGTCTGCGACGGCTCCGGCTGGATCCTCGGGCCCGAGGACGTGGCGCGGCCCTGCGAGTGCCGCGAAGCGCGGCTCAAGCGGGGCAAGGTGCGGGGCGTCGCCTCGGTCATCCCGCCCCGCTACCGCGGCGTCTCCTTCGACCGGCCCCCGGTCAGCGACATGGCCCGCGACCTGGAGACGAAAGCCGCGGTCGCCCGGGTTCGCGACTACATCGGCAACCTCGACGACCGCCTCGACGAGGGGCGCGGCCTCTGGCTCTTCGGCGACACCGGCACCGGCAAGACGACGCTCGCGATGCTGATCTCGAAGGCGGCGCTGGAGTGCGGTCGGTCGGTCGCCATCTACTCGCTGCCGAAGCTGCTGGCGCGGATCCGCCGCACCTACGACTCCGAGCCCGGCGGCGACTCCTATCTCTCGTTCTTCGAGCGGCTGACTTCGGTCGACCTGCTCCACATCGACGACCTCGGGGCCGAGAAACGCTCCGACTGGGTTCTCGAGCAGCTCTACGCGCTGATCAACGAGCGCTACGAGTCGGAGCGCTCGATCCTGATCACCACCAACCTCCCCCACGACCAGCTCGAGGAGCAGATCGGGGCCCGCACCGTGTCCCGCCTCACCCAGGTCTGCGAAGAGGTCCCCCTGTTCGGCGCCGACCGACGCTTCGGCAAGGCCGCGTAACCGTCACAATCCCCCGGTCATGCCAGGCTTGGTCATAGTCGGCGCCCAGTGGGGCGACGAGGGGAAGGGCAAGGTCACCGACCTGCTCGCCGATCGCACCGATGTGATCGTCCGCTTCCAGGGCGGCAACAACGCCGGCCACACGATCGTCCGCGACGGAGAGAAGTTCAAGTTCCACCTGATCCCCTCGGGCATCCTTCACTCGACGAAGGTCTGCGTGATCGGCAACGGCGTGGTCCTCGACCCCCGGATCCTGCTCGAGGAGATCGACGGGCTGAAGCGGCGCGGCGTCGACGTCTCCAACCTGCGGATCTCCGCCAACGCGCACCTGATCATGCCCTACCACGTGCTGCTCGACACAGCCGGGGAGCTGAAGCTGGGCAAGCTCTCGCTGGGGACGACCCGGCGCGGGATCGGCCCCTGCTACGCCGACAAGGCCCTGCGGCTCGGCATCCGCGTCCAGGACCTCCTCGACGAGAAGATCCTGCGGGCGAAGATCCGCACCGCGCTGGAGCCGAAGCAGCAGGCGCTGCGCGAACTCTCGGTGCGGCGGCGGAAGCTGCGCAAGGAGGCCGGCGAGGGCAGTGAGAAGGACCCGGCCGAGCAGGTCTTCGACGACCCGCGGCTGGACCTCCACACGATGACCGAGGAACACGTCAACTACGGCCATCGCCTCGAGCCCCACATCGCCGACACCGCGCGGCTCTGCTGGGACGCCCTGGACGCCGGCCGCAGCGTCCTCTTCGAGGGCGCCCAAGCAACCCTGCTCGACCTCGACCACGGCACCTATCCCTTCGTCACCTCATCGAACCCGATCGCCGGTGCCGCGACCGTCGGCGCCGGGGTCGGCCCGACCGACATCGACGAGGTCTGGGGCGTCGCCAAGGCCTACGCCACCCGGGTCGGCGCCGGCCCCTTCCCGACCGAGCTCGACGACGAGATCGGCCGCCACATGGTCGAGCGCGGTCACGAGTTCGGGACGACGACCGGGCGCGAGCGTCGTTGCGGATGGCTCGACCTCGTCGCCCTGCGCTACGCGGTCAGGCTCAACAACATGACCGCGCTGACAATCACCAAGCTCGACGTCCTCAGCGGCATCGACCCGCTGAAGGTCGCGGTCCGCTATCGCTCGAAGGAGGGCGCGGTCTTCGACCGCTTCCCCTACCACCAGTCGATCCTGCACTCGGCGACCCCCGAGTACGAGGAGCTTCCCGGCTTCGACGCCGAGATCGAGAACTGCCGAAGCGAGGCGGAGCTGCCGCCGCAGGCCCGCGCCTACCTCGAGTACATCGCCGAGTTCGTGAAGGTGCCGATCAGGCTGGTCGGCGTCGGCCCGGACCGCGAGCAGATCGTCTGGATCGGCGAGCAGCCGAACCTGCGCGCCGCCTGAGCTAGGCGCCGGGGTTGAGCGGTGTCGGCGCCAGCGCCGTGGCCTTCAGGGCGCCATCTTCGATCGCCATCGGCCAGGCATAGTGCCCGCCGTCGGCTCCGACGTAGATCGCGAAGGCGTTTTCGTCGTCCTTGCGGATGCTGGCGACGCCTTCCTTCGGCTCGGTCGGGCTGCTGATCCCTTTCTGGCCGGGGCTCAAGCCGGCGAGGATGTCCGTGCAGCTTTTGCCTTGGAATTTCGGGATTTTCTCGGCAATGAGTTCGAACTGTTCGAGATTTTTGGCCGAGAGGTATTTCGCGCAGACCTCGGCCCACTGACCGGTTTCCGAAGCCTTGCCGACGGCTTTGATCACGACCAGCGCTTCGGTCCGCTCGTCGGCGTCGCCTTCGCTGCCGTATTCCTGGATGCTGTTGTCGCCACCGGGAGTCACGAAGGCCTTGCTGCGTTCGCCGTCCTCGAGACCGGTTTCGCCACCCGCGGAGTCGTCTCCGGCGTCGGTCGAGCCGGAGCCGCCGGGGTCGGTCGATCCTCCGCCGGCGTCGCCTGAGCTGCCCGTGCCTTCGCCCTCGCCGCCTGTGTCGGTGCTTCCGGAGCCCGAACCGGAGCTCGGGGCGGTGGCGCTCGTCGAAGAGCTGGTGTCGTCGTCACCGCCGCAGGCGGAGAGGGCGACCACGCCGAGCAGGGCGCAGACGACCATGATCGCGATTGTTCGCGTTTTCGTCCCCATGCCGAGCCGCGATTCTAGCGCCTGAGAATCGTGTCCCCTGCTTTACTGTGATCTAACGTGCCCACCGGAAGCGAAGTCGACGTCAACGATCGGCTGCCGCGGGGCCGTCACGGGTTACCGCGGGAGGCGGTGACGGAATCGCAGCGGCGACGAATGCTGCAGGCGATGATCGAAGTCGTCTCCGAGCGCGGCTTCCATGAGACCCGCGTGGTCGACGTGATCGAGGTCGCCCGGGTCTCCCGCAAGACCTTCTACGAGCAGTTCACCAGCAAGGAGGACTGCTTCCTGGCCACCTACGACGCGCTGCTCGTCAACTTGATCGGCGACACCGCGCGTGGTTTCGAGGCAAAGCCGGGGGCGCCTTGGGCCGAGCGGGTGGCCGGCGGGCTGTTCGAGCTTCTGACCCACCTGGCGGACCATCCAGACGAGGCCCGCTTCGCGATCGTCGAGGTCCTGGCGGCGGGGCCCAAAGCCCTCGCCCGCCGCGACGCCGCCCTGCGCCAGTTCACCGGCTTCCTCGACGCGGGCCGCTCCGAATCTTCGGTCGACCTGCCGGGCCTGACCTCGCTCTCGGTCACCGGCGGGATCAACGAGCTGCTCTACAGCGAGATCCTGCACGGGTCTGCGGCACGCCTGCCCAGCCGCCTGCCGGACATGATCTTCTGGGTCGTCCTTCCCTACCTCGGCCCCGACCGGGCCGGCGAGGAGCGGGAGAAGGTCAAACGCCGCCTCGAAGAGGAATGAGAAGGGCGGCCAACTTCGGCCGCCCTTCCATTACCCCTGACTCGTCCTGAGCACTTTGACCCAGGCGCTTCGGGGTCAGCCTTGCGGCGTGCAGGGGCGCGTGACGCCACCTTTCGCCTTGTCGCCGTTGGCGAAGACCGCTTCGCCCTGGGCGAACAGCTTCCCGGTCGGGCATTTCGCGAGCAGGTAGCTCTTCTTCTTGTTGCCGACCTTGTATTTCTTGTTGATCGTCAGGTTGAAGCTGGTCACAGAACCATCTCCACCCGCGATCACGGGGACCGCAGCCACCGATTTGAGGCCGTATTTGCCGTTGCTGACCTTCTGGACTTTGACGTCGGTGACGATCGCCGCGGCGATCGGGTTCGAGAGGTAAGCGTGAATCAGGATCTGGGTCTTACCGCCCTTGACGCCGCCGTTGAAGGCGACCAGGTCGCTTTTGATCGGAATCGGTTTCGATTCCGGGAAGAGCACCTCGACCTCGGTCTTACCGGTGCCGACGATCGAGTCCGGGCACGCTTTTTTGGCTTCGGTGGTGGTCCGAGCTTCGAGCGCGCCTTTCTTGCAGGTCGGGTAGCCCTTGGCGTCGATGCCGCCGTTCTTGTCGGTTTCGACGACGAACTGTTTCAGCGCCGGGGGATGGGTCCCGTCCACGGTCTCGAACTTGCCGGAGACGTTGAGCCCGATCGGGGCCAGTTTGTTCTTCGGCAGCTTGGTCGGCGTGATTCCGCCGTTGAAGGTCAACTTCAAGTTCCCCACTTGGACGACCGTCGGCTTGAGAGCCGTGGCGATCCCGGCGAAGACCAGGGCGACCATCGCCGCGAGGGCGAGTGTCAATGTCAAACGCTTGCGCATTTCGGTATTTCTCTCCTTTATCGGCCTGGTCCTCAGAGCCCGGCCATTTGACAGCGTCGGAATCTGTCCCGTAGGGCCAACCTACCAACAATTGCTACTTCGTAAACCCGTCCAGTCGGCAGAAAGAGCGGCCCAGGCCTGCTATTTGCCCTGTTCGAAGGTCTGCTGGTAGCTGGTCGCGCCGCTGCTGCCGTTGATCGGACCGAACGGCGGCTGGAGGGTGCAGGGGGGTGCCGGGGCGTTGGTGGTTTCCCCGCCTGCGAGGGCGAACCGTTTGAGGATCCCGAGGAAGCGTTCCGCGGCTTCTTGCGCAGTTTCTTTTTCGCCTTTTTCGGCCTGTTTGTCGGCCGGTTTTTCGCCGGGCCTGACGCGTTCCTGGAAGCCCGGGTCTTCGGCCGTCGCCGGGTCGAGGGTGGCGGAGACCCCGGCGCTGCACTGGCGCGTGTCGAAGCTCGGCAGGCCGGAGGCGAGCTGTTTGTAGATCAGCGGCTGCGCGTAGGCATTGTTGCGGTTGTTGAGCAGGCGGCCGGGGTAGGTCGCGAGCGATTCCGGGGTGAAGGGCCCGAGCGCGCGGAGAACGTGGATCTGGCCTTTGGCGGAGGGGGTCACCGCCTGGAAGGTGGCGGCCACGTTCGCCATCGCGGCCGTGATCTCGTGTTTGTAGAGGTCGAGGCCGGTGAGGATCGGGTTGAGGTTCCGCGCGAACGGATCGACCGCCCGCAGCAACGGCGGGAACTGGTCGCGGAAGAGCTTGCGCAGGGCGGGGAAGCCCTTGCCGGAGCGGGCGATCACCGTACCGAAGCCTTCGAAGAAGCCCTTTGCCTCGGGGGCGAGGTTGCCGAACGCGACCAGCGTCGGCGAGAGCTGTTCGGCCGCGGGGACGAGCTGGCGCATCAGCGGGTCGGTGTTGATCGCGAACTCTTTGAGGCGGTCGAGCGTGAGGCGGGACTCGTCCTCGAAGGTCGGGAAGGCCTGGAACAGGGCTTCGATGTCGCGGTCGCGGGCCGCGGTCGTTGTGAAAACGTTGTTGGAGTTGCGAATCAGCTCCGCGAGCTGGCCTTCGCGGCCGCGGAACGCGTCGAGGGCGACCGCGCCGTTCTTGAAGAGCTGCGTGACCGCCTCCTCCTGGGTGTCGAGGACACGGAAGAGTTTGTCGAACTCGGTGAAGGTGGTCTCGAGTTCGCCGAGGCCGGCACCGAGCGCCTGGCCCTGGCCCTCGATCGCGATCGCCTGGTTCTGCATCCATTCCTGGAACGCGGCGCGGGTCCGCGTGTCGAAGGTACGGAAGATCTCGTCGATCTGGACCGAACGGGCGACGTTTGCCGTCGCCAGGTCTTCGCCGTCGTCGAGCTTCGGCCCATCGCGATCGCCGGGGGAGAGTTCGACGTAGGTCTCGGAGAGCAGCGTCTTCGTGCGCAGGATCGCCCGGGTGTCGGCGGGGATCGGCGCGTACTTGGCGTCGATTTCGATCTTTGCGATCGCCAGCTTGCCGGGATCGCGCTCGATGTTCTTGACTTTGCCGACGTTGACGCCGGAGATCCGCACGTCGGACTGCTGGGCCAGCTGCGCGGCCTCGTCGAAGGGGATCGAGATTTCGTAGGACTTCGCCTTGAACGGAGTCGGCCCGCCGAAGGTGATCCAGAGGAAGAGCAGGATCCCGAAACACGACAGCGCGAAGCCGGTGATGATCAGGAGCTGCGTTCCGCTTGGTGCCTTCTTGCTCATGGTTCCGGCCCGCAGGCGATCGTGCCGTCTTCCGAGGATTCGGCCGGCAGCTGGTCGATGCGTGGGACGGGGATCGACTGCACCAGCGCCCTGATGAAGTCGGATTTCTGGGCGACGCCGTAGGCGAGCTGGCTGCCGGTGCAGGAGACCATCACCAGGCCGCGCTGGATCGGGCCGTTGGGGTCGTTGAGGTTGAAGGTGGCGTTGATGTTGTGGTTGAGCCAGGGCAGGTAGAAGAGGTAGCTCTGCTTCGAGCCGCTCGGCTTGTAGGCGAGGCCGTTGAAGAGCGAGTTGAAGCCCTTCAGCGTGTTGCCAAAGCCCGCGGTGGTCTTCTTCAGGTACTTCGCGCCCTGCTTCGTGTGGGTGAGGACGGGGCGGATTTCTTTCGTCGCCGGGCGGATCTGGTCGCGGATCGGCGCCGTCGTCTCATCGAAGAAGCGCTCGCTGGCCGCAAACGCGGGCCCGAGCGCTTCCGCCTGCGGGATCAGCTTGATCAGTGCCGGGCGGGCGGCGACCGAGAAGGCACTGGAGCTCGCCAGGCCGGCCTGGACGGCGGCCAGCGTGGCCGGGAATTCGACCAGCGACTCCTGGATGGCGTCCTGCTCGTTGGCGAAGTTGCCGAGCGCAGCGTCGGAGCTGGTCACGAACCGTTCGATCTCGTTGCCACGGCGGCCGAGCTCGGTCGTCAACAGCCCGAAGTTGTGAATTACGTCGGCGAGGGCGACGCGCCGCTGGGCGACCGCCTCGTTGATTTCGGCGACGTAGTGGACGAAGGGCTGGAAGCGACGGAAGGCTCCCCCGAGCTGGCGGCCCCGGCCGCCGAAGCCTTCGGAGCCGCCGGCGACCAGCAGCTGGATGTACTGGCGCGTGTCGGCGTCGAGGGTCGCGAGGAAGGCGTCGAGGTTGGTGTTCGATTCGGTCTGCGCCAAGGGAATGTTGTCGCCCCCCTCGAGGTGGCCCTTCTCGGTTCCCGGGGCGATCTCGACGACCATGTCGTTGAGGTTCGTTTTCGGCCTCAGCAGCATCGAGGCGTCGGGGTGGATCAGCTCCATGTATTTGGGCTCGATGTCCATGCCGACGACGGCGTGCCCGTTCTCGAGCGCGACCGAGGTGATCTTGCCGACCTGGATGCCGGCGATCACGACCGCCTGGCCCTGGCCGGGGGCGACCGCCTGGGCGGTCTCGAACTCGCCCGTGACGTGTTCGAATTCTTCGCCGACGAAGGGCGCCCACGACGGCAGCGAGGCTTTCTGCTGGGTGAAGATGAAGAGCATCATGCCCAGCCCGGCGAGGGCGAGGACGATGATCGCGAGCGTGTCTTTGCTGCGCCCGCGCGACTGCCGCTCCAGCGAGGTGCGGAAATGTTTCCAGCGGCTCACTCCCGGCTCCCGGTTGCTCATGGCCCTCCGATCGCGGTCAGGTCGGGGGCGGCGGGCTGGCCGTTTCCGGCGTTGAGGTCCGGCACCGGCTGCTTGTCGCAGCGGGCGTCGAGCTTCTTCGGCGCCGCGCCGGTCAGTTCGGGCTGCAGGCCTTTCGGAGCTTCCGGCATGAAGGCGTAGTTGTGGGCGCTGGTGCTCGGCGTCCCGGTGCCGCGTTCCTTCGGGTTTTCGCCTTTGACGAGGGTCCCGCCGCCGTTTGCCTGCAGGCGCAGGTAGGGGCCGTTGCCATCGAAGTTCTGACCCTGGCCGGAGAAGTTGGTCAGCGTGTAGAAGAACTCGCGGTAATTGGGCCCACCGGTGCTGAACTGGTCGTTGATCGTCTGGTTTCCGGTCGGGATCAGGACCCGCGTCGCGCAGAGGCTGAGGCGGTTGAGCTGCGGCAGGGCGTTGGCCTTGCCCTCCTGGGCGGCGCCGGCGAGGCCGGGTGTGGCTTCGGCCAGCAGGCGGGCGATGCCGCCGCCCTCCTTGCCGGACAGCAGTGGACGAGCTTGCTGCAGCCACGGTTTCGCCGCGGCGATCAGGGCGGGGAGCTCGGCGACCGCCGGTCGCAGCTCGATCGCGTACGCGCGCAACGGCGGCAGCGTGCGGTTGAGGTTGACCAGCGAGGTCTTCGCGGTCGTGAGCGCAGGAGCGAAGGCCTGGATCGTGTCTTCCAGGTTCGCGGACTGACTGGCGAGGGCGCCGGTGAAGATCTCGAAGTTTTCGATCAGGCCCTGCAGGTCGGCCTCGTTCTGGGCGAAGGCGCCGAAGGTGCGGCTGGTGCCGGCGATCAGCCGCGAGAGGTCGTGCGGGCTGGTGCCGAGGAAGGCGTTGGTGACCTGGGCGCTGTAGCGGCCAGCGTCGCCGCCGTATTTGAAGATCCCGTTGATCGCTTCGCCGCCGCTCAGGCCCTGAACCTCGGGTAGCTGTCGGGCGTCTTCCTCAGCGGTCGGAGGCTCGTTGAGAGCGGTCCCGAACCCTTCGAGCGTGCGGGCGAGGTCGGCGCGGACGGGCGACTGCAGGGCGGTGAGTATCTCGTCGAGCTGGACCGCCGTCGAGGTGTGGGAGACCGGGATCGTGGCGCCGCTGTCCATCTCCTCCGCGCTCGGGCTGCCCGGGTCGAGTTCGATGAAGAAGTTGCCCTCGAGGAAGATCCGCGGGCGGATCTGGGCGAAGGCGTCGTCGTGGATCGGGCGGCCCGCCTCGGAGACCGTGAAGGTGACCTTGGTGGCGTCGCCGTCGCGTTCGGCCGCGATCACTTTCCCGACTTCGACGCCGGCGATCCTGACCGGCGAGTTTTTCGAGATGTTGACGCCGTTGGCGAAGGTCGCCTTGACCTCGTAGCCGTAGCTGGTGAAGGGGACGTGCTTGGTGAAGGCAATGTAGGGACCGAGGGTCACGATCAGGAGGAAGACGATCGCGAAGGTCGCGTTGCCCGGCCGCCAGGCGAAGCGCTTCTTCGGGGCGTCGCCCCTCGTGGTCCTCTTCTGGACTCCGCCGGCCATCAGTTGCTTCCTTTTTTCTGGTCGGAGGTTTCCGTGCCCTGGTTGCCCGGCACGTTGCCGATCACGGTGGCGCCTGCTTTGTAGCGCTCGTTGCCGGCCTCGCACTCCTGGGTCTGGCCGGGCGCCGCGGTGTTCGGGTAGGGGTTCGTGTGGAGGTAGTTTTTCCGCGCGTTTTCCCCTTCGCCCCCACCGCTCGCCGGCGCCGACGCGAAGCCGGACTCCGCGTTCGGCCCTTCAGGCGCCTGGAAGGAGAGCGCCCGCAGCCAGCTGGAACGGCCGTTGTTGCCGCTGAAGGCGCTCTGCACGTTGCGGAAGGCGAGGGTCAGGTAGTTGCAGGTCGTCTGCGCCGGGGCGATGAAGCGGATCGCCGGGTTCAGCGTTTCGTTGGTGTCGATCAGGAGGTCGAGGCCGTTGAAGACGCCGGGGGCTTCCTGGAAGGCGAGCAGGGCGTCGGCGGTCGGCTCGAGCTGCGCGTTGAATGCCGGCGATTCGCGCAGGACCGGGATCCCAGCCACCTGGGCCGCATCTAGGACCGGCGCGGTCTCGGCGAGCGCGTTGGTGCCCGGTTTCAGCGCCACGAAGAAGCGTTCGGAGGATTCGAGGAAGGGGTCGATCGCCGGCAGGTCTTCGATCGCGGCGTCGAGGGTCTCCGGGCCCTTCTCGATCGTTTCCTGGATGAAGGGCCGTGAGACCCGAGCAAAGGCGAGGAAGGTCCGGTCGAGGGCGACGAAGAGGTCGCCGTTGATCTGCGCGACCGGGGCGATCGTCGCGTTGAACGCTGCCAGGGCGCGGAAGAAGCCGCCGAAGTTCGTCGACGGGGCGACCAGGTTGCGGAGCGGCGCCCCGGCGCTTTCGGCCAGTTCGCGGAGGGCGCCGAAGGCTTCGTTCAGCTGCGGGCCGCGGCCGGCGAGCGCGTTGCCGAAGCCAGCCTCGTTGCGGCGGATCGCGTAGCGCGTCGGCTCGTCGAAGACGTCAAAGAATTCGTCGATGTCGACCGGTTCCGGCTTGGCCGCCGCCAACGGAATCGTTTCACCCGCCTCGAAGCCCTCGTCGGAGCTGCCCGGCACCAGCTGCACGTATTTGAGCCCGAGAGGCGACTTCGGGCGGATGATCAGGGTCGAGTCTTTGGGCAGCGGTTCGGCGGTCTTGTCGAGGCTGAGGCTGAGCTGGGCCGCGACCTCGCCGTTGTCGCGCTGGACCGGCACTACCGACTTGATCACGCCGACCCGGGCGCCGCCGATCCTCACCTCGTTGCCTTTGACCAGCGCCTGCGCGTTGGGGACCTCCGCCTTGAGGTCGTAGGTCGAGACGAAGGGCAGCCCGTTGTTGGCGTTGTAGGCGAGGAAGACCGCGACCAGGATCACGAGCACCGTGACCGCCCCGACGAGGACGGGGTTGCTGGCTACGCCCTGGATTCCGCTGCGGTCTTTCATGGTCCGAGGAGGTAGTCGAGGAGGGCGCGGCGGGCGGGCGAGGCGGCGCTGCTTTCGGCTTCGGCTTCGGGTTCCTGGGCGCCCGGTTCTTCGGAGCCGAGATTTTCGCCGTCGCCCAATTCAGGAGTGGGTTCGGTCGGGGCGGCCGGGTTGATGTACGTGCTCGGGCCGAGGGTGGATGCCGCGGTGCCGCCCGTCTCTTCGGCGAGTTCGCGCTGGATCTGCGCGGCCATCGCCTCGGCGTCGAACGACGCGCCGGCTTCTTCGGAGAACGTCGCTTTGCACCCGGATTGGGGTGCCAACGCGTATTCGGTGCAGTTGGTCAGGACCACGAGGCTGCGGAGGATGTGGCCGTATTCGTCGAATTCGCTGGTCGCGCCGGTGCCGCTGTAGATCAGGTCGAGGAGGTACTTCCAGCCACCGGTCTGGTCGGTGCTGACGAGGAACTTGGCGAGCTTGGTGGTCGGGCTGGCGCCGGTCTTGGCGAGGTTGCGGGCCTTCTTCACGATCGGGTCGGCTTCGGCGAATTTGGGGGCGAAGCCTTCGCTGGCGTTGCCGAGCGACTTGAGCGCGACCGTCGAGGCCGCGGTGAACGGCGCCAGGTGCCTGGTCGCTTCGGTCAGCGCCGGTGTCGCCCGGTCGAGGTCTTCGAATACCGGCGTGGCGGCATCGGAGAAGCCCTGCAGGTTGCGCATCGTGGTGCGGAATCGGCGCAGGAACTCGGGGAACCTCTGCAGCGACGCTTCGAGCTCGGCACCGCGCTCGGCGGTCGCTTCCGCCGCGGCGCCGGAGTTGCTGAGGAAGCCGGCGACGTGGGTGCGCTCGCGGGCGAGCGGCTCGACCACCGCGGAGGAGTCGGAGGCGAGCTGGGCGAGTTCGTCGCGCTGGTCGCGGAGGATTTCCAGCACCCGGTCGGCGTCGCGGAGGGTGGGGTTGGCGCGCTTCACGGCCGCCTCGATATCGTCGCCACGGCCGGCGAGGGCGGCGCCGAGTTCGTTGAAGATGAGGCGGAAGCGCTGCGCGTAGGGGAGCGTGTGGATGTCGTTGATCAGGTCGGGGTCGACGCTGGTGCCGTTGTTCTCGAGCGGCAGCAGTCGCTGGCCGGCGCCGGGCTCGCCGTCGGGGATCTCCCGCAACTCCGGCGCGATCTCGGCGCCGGGGGCCCGCGGCAGGGTGGGCCGGCAGTCGACGTACTTCTCGCCGATCAGCGACTGCGGGCGGATCTGGCAGGTGGCGTCCTGGCGGAAGTCCTGGAACCCGGGATCGGTGATCTTCATCACGATCACGGCCTTGCCGGGGATCGCCTCGGCCTTGCCGTCTTCGTAGCTGGAGACCTCGCCCGGCATCGTCACCCCGACCGATTCGACCTCGCCGACGTTGGCGCCGGCGACCCTGACCTGCTCGCCGCGAACCATGAAGCCACCGTTGTCGAAGATGCCGCGGACGACGTAGCCGCCGTTGCCGCTGCCACCCGAGGAGACGAGGACGACCACGACGACGGCGGCGACCAGGAGCAGGGCGGCTATCAGTCCTTTGCGGCTTTTCATGGCGAGGGGGCGTCGGCCGGGTTGCATTCCGAGCTGCTGACACTGCTGCCGCCGTGCGGCGGGTTGACGAACGGGTTGGAGCCGTCGGGAGCGGACTGGGTGCCGCCACCGGGGCAGCGGCGCCGGACCGGCGCGGAGGAGCCGAACGGCGAGTAGACCTGATCCTGGGCCAGTGGTTTGAGGACGCCCGCGGCGTAGCTGAAGATGTTGAGGTTGGTGAAGTTGATCCGTGCGTAGTGGCCGTTGCCGTCGTAGTTGGCAGTGGTCTGGCCGAGCTTGGCGAAGCCGTTGAAGATGTCCGGCGTGTAGGCACGGGCGAAGTTGAGGTTGGGCTGGAAGTCTGCGATCGCGTCCTGGGCGTGCGGGAACGCCTTCGATGCCCGCTGCTGGACGGCCGGCAGGGTGCCGAGCAGTTCGGCGGCGTCGTTGGCCTTGCCGGGCCGCCGCACCGTGAGGCGGAGGTTCTTGAAGACCGGGACCGCTTTCTGCACGACCGGGCGCAATTCGCTCAGGAACGGGGCCAGGTCCTTGGTCGCAGGCTTCGCCGTTTCGACCAGCGGGTCGATGTCATCGAGGGCGGCGCGGAGGTTGACGAAGGTGGTGTTGCTCTGGCGGAAGACCGGGGCCAGCTGCTGCAGGGTCCGATCGAAGGCGACGTTCTGGCGGGCGATCGAGCCGAAGGCCTGGCTCGCGTTGGCGATCGCGTTGGTCAGCGATTCGGAGCGCTCGGAGACGACCGTCGCCAGCTTGCCGGAGCTGACGATGAACCTTTCGAAGAGACGCTGGTCGGCGTTCAGTTCACCGACGAAGGCGTTGGTCCGGTTCAGGCCCGGGGCGAAGTATTCGTAGGCCTTGTTGGCGTCGGGACCACGGCCGACGTAGCTCGCGGCCGAGCCCTGGATGAAGTCGGCCAGCCCTTTGCGGGCGGACTTGGGGAACGAGTTGAAGAGCAGGTCGAGGTCGGCGGGCGTGGTCGTCGAGTCGAGGCCGATGGTCGCGCCGTTCTCCAGCGCCGGCTCGTCGTTGGGCCCGGGGCTGATCGAGACGTAGTGGTTGGCGACGCCCGAGAGCGAGGTCGCCCGGACGACGGCGGTCGATCCCTCGTGGAGCTCCTGTTCGACGCTGATCTTGACTTCGGCCAGGTTGTCGTCTGAGAGCTCGATGCTTTCGACCGAGCCGACGGGCTGGCCGCCGATCTGCACCTGGTTGTCGGGCACGAGCTGGCTGGCGTTCTGGAAAAGCAGGTTGTACTGGTGGCCGCCGTTGCCGCCGAAGAGGATGAAACCGAGCACGATCACCACGATTGCCAATGCGGCGATCGCCGCTGCGCGCGCAGGCGTAATTCCCCGGGTCTGAGCCGGGCCTCTCTCCTCGCCTATTGGATTGGCAGCCACGGGTCGTCGCTTGCGGTTCCTTCGGCCTCCGATTTCCGACGGAACGGCGCCGGAATCGTATCCGAGCCATCCCCCTGCAAGCTGCGTGCGTAGCGGGGCTTAACTGGAATTCAACGCGCTACTCTGGCCCCGCAGAACGGTTTACACAACGGGAGGCGCTTGACCAATTCGAAAGAGGAGTCAAGCCCTATGCGTAAACGTCTGACCATCGCACTGATCGGCGCCCTTGCCGTGACGGTCGCGGCTGCCGCCACTGCACTCGGCGTCGGCCCCGCGCCCGACGGCAATACCCAGGACGCGACAATCACCTTCAAGCCCAAGAAGCTGGGCAAGAAAACGGCAACCCCCGTCACCCTCGAAGTGACGACGAAAACGACGAGCGTCACCGACCCGAACGGCAAGCCGATCCCGGCCGTGGAAGCGATTCTCGACTTCGACAAGAACGCCTCGATCTTCGCCAAGGGCTACCCCACCTGCCAGGCGTCGCTGCTCGAAAACACCTCGACCGAAGAAGGCCTGCGTGCCTGTCGCAAGGCCCAGATCGGGTCCGGCGCCGCCGCAGCGTTGCTTCCATCGGCGAAAGGGGTCCTGACCGAGAACCTGACCGTGACCGCCTTCAACGGCGTTCCGCAGGGCGGCAACCCGGTGGTTCTCCTGCAGGCATACGGCGAATCGCCGGTCCAGACCACCCAGGTCCTGGTCGGCGTCGTCACCAAGTACAACAAGGAAGGCTACGGCCCGCGCCTCAGCGTCAAGATCCCGCTGATCGCCAACGGCCAGGGCTCGCTGGTCGACTTCAAGGTGTCGGTCTTCAAAAAGTTCACCTACAAGGGCAAGCAGCGCAGCTACGTGAGCTCGAAGTGCCCGAACTCGAAGAAGCTGAAAGGGCGCGCCAAGTTCGTCTACAACGACGGCCAGTCGCTGACCCCGGAACTGATCCAGAAATGCACCCAGAAGCCCGAACCGAAGAAGAAATAGGCGCCTGAGTCAGACGTTCAGCCGCGGCAAGGCTCGATCGAGCCACCGCGGCAGCCACCAGACCCGGTCTCCGATCAGCAGCATCAGCGCCGGTAGGAGGACGATCCGGACGACGGTGGCATCGAGCAGGACCGCGACGGTCAGCCCGACCCCGAGCTGGCTGACCGTCGCGATCTGCGCGCCCGAGAAGACGACGAAGACGGCCATCATGATCGCCGCGGCGCCGGTGATCACCCGGGCGGTCTTTTCGAGCCCGAACATGATCGCGGCGCGGTTGTCGCCGTCGCGGTCGTAGCGCTCGCGCATCCGTACCAGGAGGAAGACGGCGTAGTCGATCGAGAGGCCGAAGACGATCCCGAAGATCATCGTCGCCCCGACCGAGTCGACGTAGGTCTGACCGCCGAGCGGCCAGTCGTCGGGGACGTCGAGGAGAAGCGTGAGGATCCCGAATGCGACCCCGACCGTCGCCAGGTTGAGGCCGACGGCGATCGCCGCCAGCGGCAGCGATCGGAGGATCAGGACGAGGACGAGGAAGGTGGCGAGGGTGATCGCGGCGACCACCAGCGGGATCCGCTCGCGGGTCACCCTGCTGTAGTCGTTGAGAACCGCCGGGCCGCCGGCCACGCCCGCGGTCAGGCCCGCTTCGCTGCCCAGCGCCTCGGCGTCGGCCTCGAGGCGCTTGTGGAACGCGATCGAGCCGGGCGAGTTGAGGGCGAAGCGGGAGAAGACCAGCAGCGTGGCGGCCTGGCCCGAGTCTTCGAGGTCGATCCCTTCGGCGGCCCGGCTGCGCAGCTCCGGCGCGGCCCCGTCGAGGGCCGAGAGAACGAAGTAGCCGGAGTCGAAGAGGCCCGGCGAGCGGCGGCGCAGGCGGTCGGCGCGCCGTTCGAGCGAGTTTCCGGTGGTGATGATCCTGACGCTCGCCCTTCGCAGCCCCACCTGCAACGGGTAGGAGCGCACGAAGCCCTCGGCGAGGCTCTGTTCGAGCGCTTCGGTGCCGCCGGTCAGCCGGGCGATCCCGGCGGCGAGGTCGGTGGCGCCGGCGCTGAGCCGGGTGAGGCCGTCGCCGACCGGGGCGACCCCGTCGACGAGGCGCTTCGATTCCCGCGCGAGGCGCTTGTCGGCCGCGTATATGTCCTGGCTGGCGTCGGTGAGCTGGTCGGCGCCCTTGCTGAGCCGGCGCAGGGCCTTGATGGTGCTGACCAGGTACGAGGTCACCGACTCGCTTTCATCGGCGCTTTCCTGCAGGCGGGTGTCGAGGGCCGCGAGTTCGGCGGGGAGGCCGGCGTAATCCGCCGCATAGGGCTGGCCCGTGTCCGGGTCGGTCCCCCCGGTCGCCGCCAGCGCCCGGCGCACCGCGTCGAGGGTGGCCTGGTAGTTGGGGTCGCCTTTGCCGACCGTCATCGCTTCCAGCTGCGTGAGCGCCGCCCGTAGCTGCTGGTCGGCTTCCTGGGCGGGGCCGAGGAGGCGGGGGACGACGACATTCGCCTCCTGGTTCAACGAGCGCTGGACCGACCGCGAGCGGCGCAGGGCATTGCGGCGGAGGATCGGGATCTGTTCCTTGAGCCCCGTCTTCAGCTGGATGCTCCCGAAGAGGACTCGCTTCTGGGCCTGGGCGAGGCGTTCGGTGCCGGCCTCGAACTCTTCCAGTGCTTCGACCAAACGACGGGTCCCTCCCGTCGCCCGCCCGAGGCCGGTGGCAAGCGCCTTCGCGCCCTCCTCGGCGCTACCGGAGCCCTCCGCCAGCAGGCCGGCGCCGTTGGCGGCTTCCGAGATGCCGCCGCGCACCTGCCCGATCCCGGCCGTCGCCCGCGCCAGGCTCTCGCCGACGCGGGAGACGTTGGCGAGCGGGCCGCCCTCGGCGCCGCCGAGCAGTTCCTCGCCCTGTTCGCGCAGGGGGCCGACCGCCTCCGAGACCCTGGCCGGGCCGACGACGGCCTGGACCCCGGGGAGCTCGGCGATCTTGCGCTGCCACCTGCTCAGGGCGGCGAGCCTCGCCGGGTCGGTGATCGGTCCCTTGTCGGTCGCGGCGACGACGACGAACGGCGATTCGAAGCCGGCGCCGACCGAGCGGGCGAGCAGTTCGCTGTCCTCGCGGGCGGGGTCGTCCTCGTTCAGCTGGCTCGGGCTGGGAGGCCCGGTCTTGAGCCCCAGCGCCGGTATCGCCAGGACGAGGACGACGGCGCCGATCGCGATCGCAACGACCGCCGGGCGGCGCAGGGCGGCGGTGACCAGCGCCATCAGACCCGATTCCGCCCCCGCCGCCGGGGCCGGCCCGATCCGCCAGCGGTCGACGTTGGCGCCGAGCAGGGTGAGGACGGCGGGGCCGGCAATGGTCGCGACGAGGACGCTGAGGACGACCACCAGCGCCACCGTCGCGGCCAGCGAGGCGAGCAGCGAGCCGGGGACGACGAAGAAGGCGACGAGCATCGAGAGCAGCAGGGTGCTGCCCGCGAAAGCGGTCGTTCGTCCCGCCGTGCGGCGGGTCTTCGCCGCCGCCTCGAGCGGCTTCAACCCGTTCCCGAGCTCCTCGCGGAAGCGCGAGACCATCAACAGCGCGTAGTCGACCCCGAGCGCGAGGCCCATCATCGTGCAGACGGTGAGCGCGAAGGCGTCGATGTCGAACCAGTCGGCGAGCAAATAGAGAACGCCGCGCGAGGCGGCGACCGTCGCGGCTCCGAAGACGAGCGGGATCGCGGCAGCGATCGGCGAGCGGAAGACGAGCAGGAGGACGATCAGCAGGATCGGCAGCGCGATCAGCTCGCTGCGCTCGGCGGCGGCGATCGACTCATCCTGGATCTCCCGCGAGAGGGTCGCGTAGCTGGTCTGGGTCGCGCTCACCGGCGGCGAGACGTTGTCGGCGAGGATCGCGTCGAGCTCGTCGACCGAGTCGTTGACCGCCTCGCCGAGGCCGACGTGGAAGTCGACGACGACCAGTGCCCGGCGCGGGCCCGGCCGCAGCGGCCCGACCGAGCCGCGATCCCAGGGCGAGAGGGTGGTGACGGCGGGATCGGCCGCCCGCAGGGCGCGGACCAGCTCGGGCCCCTGGCGATCGACCTCCGCCTCGGGGCCGCGCAGGAGGATCGCGAACGGCGCCGAGTCCCCGAAGTGCTCGCGGAGGACGTCGGTGGCGCGCGAGGACGAAGTGCCGGGGATATCCAATGAGGTCGGGCTGAGCCGGTCCTCGACCTTGCCGCCGAGGATCGCGAGCACGGCGAGGACCACCACGGTCGCCACCAGAACCAGGCGCGGTCGCCCCAGCAGCCCCCCTCTCCCACTCGGCTTCACCGTGCTAGTTTGGCGCCTCGGGCTCCGTAGCGAATGTCTCGATACGGGAAGGCCGTGTTAAGGAGCGTGCGGGGTAGTGGGGCCGATACTTCTGGGTGGGATGGACTGTTGAGATGAACATGGCACGGTCGAAGCTGCTGCGTCCGGTTCTGCTAGTCGCCTTCGTGGGCACGCTCGCGCTGGCCCTCGGTGGCGGCGCCAACGCCGCCCTGGTCAAGGTAGGGACCTTGGTCCTGCGCGCGGACGGCTCGTTCAAACCGACCCACCTGCCTCGCGGCTCCTACGCGCCGATCGCCCTCTTCGGGCGCGCCGACATCACGCTGACCACGGGCGGGCCGCCACCGGCGCTGCAGGAAGTGAACCTCGACTTCGACCGCGACGGGCGGCTGTCGACGCAGGGACTGCCGAAATGCTCGCTGGAGAGGATCAGGACCGCGACGACGCGCCAGGCCCGCAATGTCTGCGGTGACGCGATCATCGGCGAAGGCTTCGTCGGCGCCTGGTTCCGGGACGGTGAAACGAGGGTCAAAGGATCGGCTCCCGCGACGCTCTTCAACGGTCCCCGCCAAAATGGCGACCTGACCGCGATCGGGCACGTCTTCACCGACTTCCCCTCGCCGCGGACCTACGCGGTCCTGATCCCGATCGAAAAAACTCGCGGCGCGTACGCGTACCACGCCCACCTCGACGTCCCGCAGATCGCCGACGACGGCGTCCTCACCCACATCGACGGCAAGATCTCGCGCCGCTACCGCTATCGCGGCAAGGACCGCAGCTACGTCTCCGCCAAGTGCACGGCCGGGGTGCTGCGGGTCCACGGGCACTTCCAGTTCGCCGACGAAGACGCGACGATCATCGACGGCTCGATCGAAAAGCCCTGCTACCCGGAGTCCCGCTAGCCCCTCCTCCGCCGGGCCACTATTCCTATAATCGCCAGTCCCGGGCCGTTAGCTCAGTTGGTAGAGCAGGAGACTCTTAATCTCAAGGTCGTTGGTTCGATCCCAACACGGCCCACTCGATCGCGTAGAAGAGCCTTTACTTGAACTCGAAGCTGGTCAGGTCCTGGCCGAAGATCGGGCTGTAGATCACGGCGTCGAGGTCGATCGCGTCGGAGACGAAGGTCGCGTTGGTGAAGTTCCCGAACGGGGCCCAGGGAGCCTGGCCCATCACCTTGCGGTCGAGGCGCGCGTAGGCCTCGCGGTCGAGCGGGAGGGCCGAGAGTCGGGCGATCTCCTTGTCCACTGAGGGGTCGTCGAAGTGGGCCCAGTTGGTCGAGCCGGTCGGGAGAATGCTGGTGCCGGCGAGCTGGGGTTCGAAGTAGTCGTTGGGGTGCGGATAGTCCTGCAGCCAACTCCCCCAGCCGGTGTCGAGGTCGGGAGTCGACTGGTCGCCGATCACCGCGTAGTAGTTGGTCGGGTCGATCACCTTGAGGGTGGTCTCGAAGCCGAGCTGGCGGAGGATGTCCTGGTAGTACTGGGTCGCTTCGTCGTGGGGGGCGTAGTTCTGCACCCAGATCGTGACGTCGCGATCCGCCGGGTCGGCCGCGGCGACCAGCGCCTTGGCCTTGGCCAGGTCGTGGGGATAGAGCTCGAACTTGCGGTAGCCCGGCATCAGCGGAGGGAGAACCTGCTGGGTCGGGGTGATGGTCCCGGCGTAGATCCGCTCGAGGACGGCGGGGTCGACCGCGTAGTTGACGGCGCGCCGCACGCGGAGGTCGTCGAACGGCGGCGTCTGCGTGTCCATCCAGAAGTAGAAGAGCGAGATCGTCGGCTCTTCGCGGAACTGCGTGTTGAGGTAGCGACGGCGGATTTCCGGCAGGCGGTCGGGTGGCGGTGGCCCCTTCATCCAGTCGATCCGTCCGCTCTCGACGTCGTTCACCTGGGTCGAGGAGTTGGTGACCACAGCGATATCGATCGCGTCGAGATCGCCGCCGGGGAGCTGGGGCATCGCCTCGGCGTTGCCGTCGAGCCAGACCGGGTTGCGGCGCAGGGAGATCGAGCGGCCCGGCTTTACCGCGGCGATCGCGTAGGGCCCCGTCGCCGGTGGCGGCTCCGCCGGCGGGACGCGGTCGGGGGTGTTGGCAGGGAGGACCGCCGCGTAGAGCATCGCCAGCTCGTTGGCGAAGGTCCCGCGCGGGCTGACCAGGCGGATCACGATCCGCCTGGAAGCGTCGTCGGTCTCGATCCCCGAGATCCCGCCCTCGAGCGTCTCGGCGAAGCGTTCGGCGCCGACGATGTCCGTGAAGAACAGCGAGCCGGGGGAGCTGACCCGGAACAGGCGCTCGATCGTGGCGGCGAAATCCGACGCGAGCACGGGAGTGCGGTCGGAGTAGCGAAGGCCGGGGCGCAGGGTGAGCTCGTAGCGGCGACCCCCGTCGCTGATCTCCGGCATCTCTTCGGCGAGGGCGGGGATCAGCTTCAGCCCAGCGTCGCCGTCGGCGTGCTCGTAGGTGAGCAGCGGCAGGTTGACGTTCTGCAGCGTGTTCCAGCTTTCGGTCGTCACACCCAGAGCCGGGTCGAGCGAGTCGGGGAACGAGCCGAAGTTCGCCTTCAGCGTCCCGCGCTCGCTGCCGCCCGACCCACAGCCGGCAAGGGCGACTGCGAGCACGGCAACCAGCAGGCCTGCTGTCCCTGTTCCCTTCAAGCACCGACGATTATTGCCGCAGGTGCGCCGATCTCCTAGCGATTCGCTGAATCGGGAGAAATCAGGGGGCGGTCGTCGTGCTGCCGCCGAGGCCGCCGAGCGGGTTCTGGAGCGATTCTTTGCCCTGGCCTTTTTCGGCTTTTTCCGCCTGCTTCTTCGATTTCGCGATTTCCTCGCCCTGTTTTTCGTAGGCGTTGATCTGTTTCGCGATTTCTTTGCGCTGCTCCTTGGAGTTCGCGAGCGCTTCGGCTTCCTTGCCGGACTTGCGGCCGCCGGCGAAGTCGCCGCCCAGCATCTGGAAGGCGGCGAGGGTGGTCAGGTAGCCGACGCTCGGCCTCGCATCGGCGGCGATCTGCTGCGCGGCGGCGGCGTCGTCGAGTAATTCGAAGGCTTCGTCGTAGGACCGCGAGTTCTGGGCCAGCGTGAAGAAGGCGTTGGCGAAGGTCGTGGCCGCGGACGGGCTGACATTGCCTTCGCCGGCTTTGACGGCAATGACGTACCGCTCCCAGGCATCGACGCCTTTTTCGTACTGGGCCCGCGACTCGGCGCCGATCACGACTTCGCCCGTGGTGGGGTCGCGTTCGGCGCCGGCTTCGCCGGCCCTGACCCGCGCCTGGCTGAGCGAGACCAGCATGCCGGCGTCGTTCGGGTTCGCGCGCAGTCGCTGTTCGATCCGTTCCGCCTGCTCTTCGAAGGTCTCCGCGGCGTCGGTCGAGGTCGAGCCGCTGTTGACGAGTTCGCCGATACTGACCGGGCCGACGACGAGGAAGAGGCTGGCGCCCATCAGGATCGCGAGGATCGCGTAGACGACGCGGACGACGTTCTTGCGTTTCCCGCGGATGTCGAACAGCATTTGGCGCTCGCCGTCCTTGGCCATCGGTCTCCTACTCCTGAGTTGAGGGCTCTGCCATTCCCCCCGCGGCGGCCGGCTCGCCGAACGCGCGGGCAAGCAAGATACTCAACTCATAGAGAATCAGCAGGGGAACCATCTCGATCAGCATCGAGATCGGGTCGACGCCGGGGAGCGCCGCGGCGGCGACCGCAATCAACAGATAGGCGTAGCGCCGGTTCTTGCGCAGCTGCGAGATCTTGACGATTCCGAGCCGGACGACGGCGAGGATCGCCATCGGCAGCTCGAAGATGACGCCGCCGGCGAGCATCGTCATCGCGAAGAAGCTGTAGTAGTCGCGGGCCCTGAGCTGGATGTTGAACTGGCTGTCGTTGAAGTTGAGGAGGAACTTGACCGCGGCCGGCATCACCACGAAGTAGGCGAAGAGGACGCCGAGGATGAAGAGGAAGGGCGCCATCACCAGGATCGGCAGGATCACCCGTTTCTCGCGGTCGCTGAACGCCGGCAGGACGTAGGCGTAGATCTGGTAGACGAGGATCGGCATCGAGAGGATGATCGCCCCATAGGTGGCGACGGTCAGGGTCACGGTGAACGGCTCGGTCACCCCGAAGGTGAGCAGCTCCTTGTCGCCCGGCAGGGGGCCTGAGGCGATTTCCAGCAACAGCTGGTTCTGCCAGAAGCAGAGCGCGAGGGCGACGACGAGGACGCCGATGCAGACGATTACCCGGTTGCGGAGCTCGTCGAGGTGCTCGACCAGCGTCAGCTCGTCCTCGTGGGACACGGCCCTGACCCGGCGGGCCATCAGCGGGCCCTAGCCGCGGTCTTGCGCGACGGTCTCGCCCTCGGCCTTTTTCTCGCTGTCGGCGGACTCCTCCGGGGGTGGAGGAGGCTGCTGCGTCGACTCGATCTCGGCCTTGGACTTCTCGTCGTCGTCGTGGTCGCCGGATATCGAGCCTTTGAACTCGCGGATGCCCCGACCGACGGAACGGCCCAGCTCGGGCAGGCGTTTCGGTCCGAAGATGACAAGGGCGATGATCAGCACGATCGCCAACTCGAGTGGTCCGATATTCGGCATTACAACCCATGGTAACGCGAGCCCTGCACGATTGGATCAGCTTGCCCCGAATGGGCGGTCCTACCCGGAAGTGGGGGAATTTCAGATTCGTGTCGAACTAGTGCGAATTGATTCGCAGTTTTCCGGGTTGGAGGAGTTAGCTATGGACGGCACGAGCCACACCAAGACGAAATCGGTCCCGAAAGGGCTTCACGTCTGCGAGTCGTGTGGCTCGGGCCTGGTCCAGCCGACCCGCTGGGAGCAGACCAGCGATCGCGGCCAGTGGCGACTGTGGCGCCGTTGCCCGGAGTGCGAGTGGACCGGCGATGCCGTCCACCGCGAGGGTGAGATCGACGCCTACGACGAGGAGCTCGACGCCGGGACCCAGGCTCTGACCGGGGTCCACCAGGAACTGGTCCGGGAGAACATGCAGCGCGTCGCCGACTCCTTCGCCGCCGCCCTCGCGGCGGACCTGCTGACCGCCGACGACTTCCGCTAGCCGTAGCGCTCGACGACGCCGTCGGCGACCAGCTCGAGCAAACGCCGCTGCTCTGGCGCGAGGCCGGGATCGTGAAGCCCGCGCTTGGCGCCGGCGACCATCTCCAGGGCCCGGCTCCGGACCTCGTCGAGGGAGCCGCTCGCCGCGATCCGGTCGCATAGTGCCTCGGCCGCGGCGGCGTCGAGCCGGCGCAGGTCCGTGTCGAGGATCCCCGGGTCGCGCTCGGCGGCGAGGATCAGGGGCAGGGTGACGGTGCCGTCGAGAAGGTCGGTGCCGCGGGCCTTGCCGGTGCGCTCCGGCGGTCCGGCGACGTCGAGGACGTCGTCGAGCAGCTGGAAGGCGAGCCCGATCCCCTCGCCGAACTCGCGAAGCGGCTGGCTTTCTCGGCGGCCGAGCAGGCAGGCGCAGCGGAACAGGGCCCCGGTCTTCAGCCGGCACCGCTCCATGTAGCGCTCCTCGGCGATCGCGGTGTCGAAGGCGTCGGCGCGCTGGGCGAGCTCGCCGCGGGCGAGCGCGACCGAGGCGTCGGCGAGCAGGGCGACGCCGCTCGCGTCGCCGGCCTCGGCGAGCAGGGCGAAGGCGCGCGAGAAGAGCAGGTCGCCGGCGGCGACTGCCATCTCCCGGCCCGAGGTCGCGACCACGGTCGGCTTCCCCCGCCGCAGCGGCGCGGCGTCGAGGACGTCGTCGTGGACCAGGGTCGCCATGTGGACGAGCTCGACCGCGGTGGCCGCGCGGACCTCCGCCTCGCCCGCCTCGGGCCCGGCGCAGAGCAGGACCAGCATCGGCCGCAGCCGCTTGCCACCCGCCGCGAGCGTCTCCTTGCCCGCCGCCTCGAGGCGCTCGCCGTGGCCGGTCATCTGAGCCGCGAGCAGCTCCTCGACCTCGGCGAGCCGGGTCGGCAGCCAGGTGCTCGAGGCGTCGAGCACCGCGGTGACCGGGGGCGGTACCTCGGAGCGGCGGGTCACCCGGCGGCGGCGCTGTGGATCGCGATGATGCCGCCGGCGAGGACGGACCAGCGGATCTCGGTGAGGCCGGCAGAGTCCATCCTCGCCGCGAGCCGTTCCGGGCTCGGGAACGAGCGGACCGACTCCGGGAGGTAGGAGTAGGCCTCGGAATCCGCCGTGAACCTGCCCAGGACGGGCACGATGCGGTCGAACCAGAGCGAGTAGAAGGTCGAGAGCGGCGGCCGGGTCGGCTGTGTGATCTCGAGGATCACGACCCTGCCCCCCGGCCGCAGGACTCGGGCCATCTCGTTGAGGCCGCGATCGAGGTCGGCGAGGTTACGCACCCCGAAGCCGACCGTGACCGCGTCGAAGCGCCCGGCGTCGTAGGGCAGCTGCAGGGCGTCGGCCCACTCGAAGCGGGCGCCGGCGGCGCCGGCGGCCGCCGCCTTCTCGCGGGCGAGGTCGAGCATCGGCTCGGAGAAATCGCAGCCGACGACGTGGCCCGTTGGCGAGACCCTGCTCGCCAGCTCGAGCGCCAGGTCGCCGGTCCCGCAGCAGACGTCGAGGGCGGAGTCGCCCGGCCGCAGCTCGGCGCGGTCGGCGGCGCGCTCGCGCCAGCGGTGATGCAGGCCGGCGGTCATCACCGAGTTGAGCGCGTCGTAGCGACCGGCGACGCGATCGAACATCCGGTTGACCTGATCCGCGAACTGGGCGGAGTCCCTGGAGGGCTTCGTGGTCCCGGTCACGGGATCAGGCTAGATGATCGGCTAATCGAGCGAGGCGAGGAAGTCGGCCATCTCGTTTTTCTTTTTCTCCGAGAGGGACCGGAACGAGGGCATGATGCCGGGGCCGATTTCGACCGAGCGCAGGATCGCCGCGCGGGGCACCCGTTCGGCGATGTGGGTGAGGTCCGGCCCGAGGGTGCCGCCGTTCTCGCCGATTTTGTGACAGGCAAGGCAGCCGGCGCCGGCGACGACCTCCTTGCCGGCCTCGTAGCGGGGCGCCACCTCCATCTCGATCTCGGTCGGCGAGCCGCCGGTCGCGCCGAGGTAGGTGAGGTAGGCCATCGCGGCGATCGTCAGGCAGCCGGCCGTAGTTGCCAGCGGGCGTCGCCCAGGGTGGCGCTCCGGCCCGCGGTCGTAGAACGGCAGCAGCAGCAACAGGACCATGCAGATCGTCGGGATCCCGATCGTCGCGATCGGGACCAGCTCCGGCGGTTTGATCACGCGCAGGAGCTCGAAGAGGAAGAAGAAGTACCACTCGGGACGCGGCACGTAGGTGGTCGAGGTCGGGTCGGCCTTCGGCCCCTGCTCGGCGCCGAGCATGATCGACATGAAGATGATCACGGCGACGACGATCAGCGCCATCACCGAGTCCTTCATCACCGCGTACGGGAAGAAGGGCTTGCCCTTCTTCTTCAGGACCTCGTACTCCTCCAGGTATGCCTGCTTGTCGGCGGGCTTCATGTTCTCGGGGACGCTCCGTTGCCGGGCGCGGCGCCGTTGCCCTCGACGCCGGCGTCGAGTTGGGAGACGGGAGCGGCGATCTTCGGTTTATCGGCCCGCATCCAGGGCGGCGCCGTGGTGCCGAGCTTGACCACCAGGTACATGTGGGCGCCGATCAGGGCGATGATCGCCCCCGGCAGCAGCAGCATGTGGATCGCGTAGAAGCGCGAGAGCGTCGTCGCCCCGAGCTCGGGGCCGGCGCGCAGGAAGTCGCTCAGGTAGGGGCCGATCACCGGGCCGGTTCCGTTGATGTTGATGCCGACGACCGAAGCCCAGAAGGAGCGCTGGTCGAACGGCAGCAGGTAGCCCGTGAACGCCATCGTCATCGTCAGGATCAGGAGGACGACGCCGATCACCCAGTTGAGCTCGCGCGGGTACTTGTAGGCGCCGAAGAAGAAGGTCCGCCCCATGTGGAGGAAGATCAGGATGACCATCACGCTCGAGCCCCATTTGTGCATGCCGTGCACCAGGGCCCCGAGGAAGACGTCGTTGTTGATGTGGGCGATCGAAGCGTAGGCCTGGGTCGCCGAAGGCGTGTAGAACATCGCCAGGAAGACCCCGGTGACGGCCTGGACGATGAAGGCGAAGAGCGTCGCCGAGCCGAGCGTGTAGAACCAGTTGGTGCCCTTCGGGACCTTGCGGAAGAGCATCCCGGTGAGGAACCCGGAGGCCGCGGTCCGCTGGTCGATCCAGGCGAGCGCGTCGATCGGGGCCTCCTTGGCATGATCGACCAGCCGGGCGGAGTCCCCGGGTCGCTCGGGCGGCGAGGACTTGAGATCCGCGGGGGCGTCGCCCTTCGGCCCGTTGCTGCCGGGCTTGGCCGGTTTGCGGAGCGGCGCCGGGACGAGTTTGTCGAGTTTGCTCATGGCGGCGGGAAGGTGGAGGGTCGCGGCGGGTAGAGGTATTCCCAGATGCCGCCGGTGAACTCGCCCGGGTCACGGGCGCGGACCGGCTCGAGCTGCGAGGTGACGCTGTAGCGGGGGCCGACCTCGACCTGGCCCTCGCGGATCCGGGTCTGGAACTGGTCGAGCGGGCGCACCGGCGGGCCGCCGATCCGTTTGCCCTGGAAGTCGTAGACACCGCCGTGGCAGGGGCAGATGAAGTTGCCGGCGGCCTCGACGTAGCGGACCGGGCAGCCGAGGTGCACGCAGCGGTTGGAGACGGCGATGAAGGCGTTGGGGTCCTCGTCGAACTCCTTCGACCCGCGCCGCACGTAGGCGGTGGTCTTGCCGGCGTCGCCGATCCCCTCGGTCTCGGTGAAGACCACCTGGCGGTAGGTCTCGACGACGAAGTCGGAGGTCGGGCCGACCACCTCCCAGCGCTCCTTGCCGCGGTGGAAGATCGGGGCGACGGCGAAGCCGACCGCGGGCAGGATGATCGCCGCCCCGGCGAGGCCGCCGATCGCCTGGGCGCCGATCGTGAAGGCGTGGCGCCGCGTCATCGACTCGCCCTCGAAGTAGCCAGGTGGGTTCGGCTTCTGCCGGTTTACCTGGGGGGAGCCCTGCGCTCCGTTCGTCTTGTCCTGATCGTCTGCCACGGGCCTGGAATTCGGGGTAACGAAGTCTATTGACTCGCGGCGGACTGGTCGTTCATGGCGGCGACGGCCGAGTCCCACAGCTCCGGCACCCGGGCGTCGCGGCCCTCGGCGTGAGCGGCCGCGCAGTCGCTGATCAGGTCGGCCAGGAGCCGGACGGCGGCGATGTCGCCGCTGGCCGCGAGGCGGCGGATGCCGAGGGCGTAGAGGTAGTCGCCGGCGAGCAGGGCGAGGTCGTCGTCGTGGCCCGCGAGCAGCCGCGGGGTGCCGTAGTGGAGGAGATACCCCTCGCGCACCGCCTCGACCACGCCCGCATGCTCGCCCTCGCCGGGGTACGGGCCGGCCGCCGGCTCGACGACGCGAGGTGAGATCGGCGTTCCCTCGGCGACCAGCTCCTCGCCGAGGGCGATCAGGGCCGCGCGTCCCTCCGTGGCGCTCACGCCAGCACCTCGGCGAGCGTCTCGCGGGCCGCGCCGAGGGTGCGGTCGATGCTCTCCTCGTCGTGGACCAGCGACGGGAACCAGGCCTCGAACTGGGAGGGCGGTGGGTAGACGCCGCGATCGAGCATCCCGCGGCAGAAGGCGGCGTGGGCCTCGAGGTCGCAGGCCGAGGCGGTCGCGAAGTCGACGACCGGGTCGGCGCTGAAGAAGAGGGTGACGAGGCCGGGCACGGTGGCGACCTGGAGCGGGCGTTCCGCCGCCAGCTCGCGGAAGCCGCCGGCGAGCCGGTCGGTGACGGCGGCGAGGCTCTCGTAAGCGGCGGCGTCGAGCTGCCGCAGGGTCGCCAGACCGGCGGCGACGGCGAGCGGGTTGCCGGACAGGGTTCCCGCCTGGTAGACGGCGCCGGCCGGCGCCACCCGCTCCATCGTCTCCCGGGGGCCGCCGAAGGCCGCCGCGGGGAGGCCGCCGCCGAGCACCTTGCCGAAGACGGTGAGGTCGGGCTCGACCCCGTAGAGCTCCTGGGCGCCTCCGCGGGCGACCCGGAAGCCGGTGATCACCTCGTCGAAGACGAGCAGGGCGCCGGCCGCGCGGGTGGCGGCCCGCAGCTGCTCGAGGAAGCCCTCGGCCGGTGGGACCACCCCCATGTTGGCCGCCACCGGCTCGACCAGGAGGGCCGCGACCTGGTGCTGCTCGAAGGCGCGAACGACGGCGTCCGGGTCGTTCCAGGGAACGACGATCGTGGATGCGGCCTGCGCCTCGGTGACCCCCGGGCTGGCCGGGATCGAGAGCGTCGCCAGGCCGGAGCCGGCCTCGGCCAGGAGCCCGTCGGAGTGCCCGTGGTAGGCGCCGGCGAACTTGACCACGGCGTCGCGGCCGGTGATCGCGCGGGCGAGGCGGACGGCGCTCATCGCCGCCTCGGTCCCCGACGAGGTCATCCGAACCATCTCGACCGAGGGGAATCGTCCCGCGACCTCCTCTGCCAGCTCGACCTCGGCCGCGGTCGCGGCGCCGTAGCTGGTGCCGCGACCGGCGGCCTCGGCGACGGCGGCGAGGACTTCGGGCTCGGCGTGGCCGAGGATCAGCGGCCCCCACGACCCGACCCAGTCGACGTAGCGGTTGCCGTCGACGTCGATCAGCTCGCAACGCTCGCCGCGCTCGATGAAGATCGGGTCGCGGCCGATCTGCCGCATCGCCCGGACCGGCGAGTTGACCCCGCCGGGGAGGACCTTCAGCGCTCGAGCGTAGAGCTCGGCCGAGCGCTCGTAACTAGGAATGCTCGGACTCCCAGCGCGCGTACTCATCGGTGAAGTAGTGGAGTCGGATCTTCTTGTACTCGGTCGAGGAGTAGAGGGTGGCGCGGTCCTCTGGGCCCATGCCGCACTCCTCGGCGATTGAGTCGAGGATCGCGTCGCACTCCTCCTTCGAGCGGCCGTGGGCCATCGTAAAGACGCTGTAGGGCCAGTCCTCATACGTGGGGCGCTGGTAGCAGTGGGAGATCCCCCGGAACGAGGCCATCAGCCGGCCGGTCTCCATGATCTCCGGCTCGGGCACCCGCCAGACCCCCATCCCGTTGGCCGAGAAGCCGGCCCGGCGGTGGAAGAGGATCGCCGCGACCCGGCGCAGGATCTTGCGGTCGACCATCCCCTGCAGGTGCTCGAGCAGCTCGTCGGTCGAGACCCCGAGCTCGGCGGCGGCCTCGTCGAAGGGGCGCTCGACCGCCGCCATCGGGCCCTGCAGGGCGCAGATCACGGCGATGTCTCGATCGTCGTACGGCTGCGCCTCGAGCTCACGCGGGGGCGAGGCGTCGATTGCCGAGGAGAGGGCCTCGGTCCCCTTCTCCATCTCCAGGTTCATGTTGATCTTGAACAGGGTCAGGGTCGGCAGCTCGCGCATCGACTCGGCGCCGGTCTCGCGCATCAGGACCTCGAGGGTGCCGTCGAGCCCGAGCTCGGAGTCGGGCGGCGTCGCGATCGTGAACCAGAGGTTGAAGTCGTGGGTGCGCAGGTAGTTGTGGGAGACGCCGGGGTGGGAGTTGACGATCGCCGCTGCCCGCTGCGGGTTGTCGGAGTCGACTTTCGCCGCCACCAGCATCGACTCGTAGCCGAGCGCACGGGTGTCGAATATCGGCGTGATCTCGCGGATGATCCGCTCGTCGAGGAGCCGCTGGGTGCGGGTCAGGACATCGTCGAGCTCCATCTCGGCCTCGGAGGCGACCAGGGCGAAGGGCTCGGGGTCGAGCGGGAAGCTCGACTGCAACAGGTTCATCAGTCGCTTGTCTGTGTCGTCGAGCGGCACCGCGGCGCCGTCCTTGCGCGAGCGCGCCTTCGACTGCGGGACTTTCACTGAAGCCACGCTGCGGCCTCCTTGGCGTAGTAGGTGACGATCGCGTCGGCACCGGCGCGGCGGATCGAGGTCAGGGTCTCGAGCACTGCCGAGCGCTCGTCGATCCAGCCGTTGGCGGCGGCCGCCTTCAGCATCGAGTACTCGCCGGAGACGTGGTAGGCGGCGAGCGGGGCGCCAGTCGCGTCCTTGACCCGGCGGACGACGTCGAGGTACGGGGTGGCCGGCTTCACCATCAGCATGTCGGCGCCCTCCTCGAGATCGAGCTCGGCCTCGCGCACAGCCTCCTCGGCGTTGGCGGGATCCATCTGGTAACCGCGGCGGTCGCCGAACTCCGGCGTCGACCCGGCGGCCTCGCGGAAGGGACCGTAGAAGGCGGACGCGTACTTGGCGCTGTAGGAGATGATCGCCGTGCCGGGATGTCCCTCCTCGTCGAGCTGGTGGCGGATCGTCCCGACCCGGCCGTCCATCATGTCGCTGGGAGCGACGGCGTCGGCGCCGGCCTCGGCGTGGGAGACGGCGGTTTTGGCGAGCAGCTCGACTGTGATGTCGTTGTCGACCTCGCCGTCGCGGACGAAGCCGCAGTGGCCGTGCGAGGTGTACTCGCAGAGGCAGACGTCGGTGATCACGGTGAGGTCGGGGTGCGCCTCCTTCAGGGCCCGAACCGCCATCTGCACGACCCCCTCGTCGTCGTAGGCGCCGCTACCGCTCTCGTCCTTGGTCGAGGGGATGCCGAAGAGGAGCAGCGCGGCGACCCCGGTCGCGGCGATCTCGGTCGCCTCGGCGACCAGCTCCGAGATCGAGAAGCGCTCGATGCCCGGCATCGCCTCGACGTCCTCGCGTACTCCCTCGCCGGGGACGACGAAGGCGGGCTGGATCAGCTGCGAAGGCGCCAGCGAGGTCTCGCGCACCAGATCGCGCAGGGCGCCGGTGCGTCGCAGGCGGCGCATGCGTGTGGCCGGGAACGGCATCCCTCGATTCTAGGGCGAGTAGCTTTCCGCCGATGCAGGGGTCCGTCACAGCCGCACTCGAGGTCCGCGGCCTGGTCAAGCGCTTCGGCGGCCGCGCGGCGCTCCGTGGGGTCGACCTCTCCGTCGGCGCCGGCGAGCAGGTTGCGGTGATCGGGCCCAACGGCGCCGGCAAGACGACCCTGCTCTCGATCCTCGCCGGGGTGGCCGCTCCCGACGAGGGTGAGATCGAGGTCCCGAGCGGCGAGGTCGGCTGGGTTCCCCAGCAGGCCGCCCTCTACCGGCGTCTGACGGTCGAGGAGAACCTGCTGCTCTTCGCCCGCCTCGAGAAGCACGAGGACCCCGCCGCCTCGGTCGAGGAGATGCTCGAGCTGACCGGCCTCGGCGGTCGGCGCGACGAGGCCGTGGCGCGGCTCTCGGGCGGCAACCAACAGCGGATCAACATCGCGATCGGCCTCCTCTCGCGGCCCTCGGTGCTGCTCCTCGACGAGCCCAGCGTCGGCCTCGACCCGCGCCAGCGGGCTCGCCTCTGGGAGTTCGTCTCCGGGCTGGCGGGTGGCGGGACGACGGTGATCTTCTCGACCCACGACATCCAGGAGGCGGAGCGCTACGGCGGCCGCCTGCTCGTCCTCGCCGACGGCGAGGCGCTCTTCGACGGCTCCGCCGATGAGCTCCGGGAGGCGGTCCGCAGCGAGGCGCCCGAGGCCGCCGAGCGCGACTTCGAGACCGCCTTCGTCGCCTTCCTCCACCACCGGGGGCACTGAGATGCGCTGGCTGCTGCTCAAGGACCTGCAGATCCTGCGCCGCTCGCCCCTGCAGGCGGTCCTGCTGGTCGCCTATCCGATCCTGATCGCGATCCTCGTCGGCTTCGCGATCTCGCCCGACTCCGAGAAGCCCCGGGTCGCCTTCCTCAACGAGGTCCCGGAGGGCTCGCAGGTCGTCGTCGGGGAACGGGAGCTGCCCTCGATCGGGGTCAGCGACCGGATCTGCGAGCAGGTCGAGTGCATCCACGTCGATACCCGCGAGGAGGCGATCTCCGAGGTCGAGTCCGGGGACGCCCTCGCCGCCCTCGTCCTCCCCGAAGACCTCGTCGACGAGATCAACTCGCTCTCGACGCTGGTGCCGGGGACGCCGCGGGTCGAAGTCCTGGTCAACGAGGAGAACCCGCTGAAGGCGCAGGCGGTCAACGACAAGATCGACGCCCTGCTCGCCCAGGCCAACCTCGTGATCGCCAAGCGGGTGGCGACCGAAGGCGGCAAATACCTCAACCTGCTGGTCGACGGCGGCGAGTTCCCGGTGCTCGGGACCTCGGTTCAGATCCTCGGCCTGAAGACGACCGGGGCGATCCTCGAGGCGCTGCGGCCGACCGTCCCCGCCGGGGCCCAACGGAAAGCGCTCGACCGGGTGATCCGCTTCTCCGCCCTGTCCCGCGAAAACCTCGGGGTCGCCGGGCCGCTGATCGAGCGCCTGGCGCAGCCGATCGAGGTCGAGAAGCAGGTGATCGACGGCTCCTCGCCGCCGCTCGACATTTTCGCGATCGCGGTCGCCGCCGCGCTGACGCTGGCCTTCGTCACCGTCCTCCTGGTTGCCGGCTCGCTGGCGCTCGAGCGCGAGGAGAATGCCTTCTCGCGGCTCACCCGGAGCCTCGTCTCCCCCACCGCCCTGCTCGGCGAGAAGGTCCTGCTCGGGACCGCGGTCGGGCTCGTCGTCACCCTGCTGATGCTGGCCGGCATCCAGGTATTCGTGCCGCTGCAGTGGGATCGTTTCGGGCTCTGGCTACTGGCGATCCTCTTCGGCGCCGGCGCCCTCGGGGCTTCGGGCGCGGCGCTCGGCGCGGCGGCGCGTGAGGTGCGAGCGGTCTCGCTGCTGGCCTTCATGGTGACGCTGCCGATCGCCTTCCTCTCCCTGGTCCCCTCCGGCGCGGTCGGCAAGACCCTGTTCGACGCGATCGAGATCGTCGTCGCGCTCTTTCCCTTCAAGCCCACCCTCGACGCCCTGACCGCGGCGCTCGACCCGGCCGGGCCCTCGATCGGCGGGCCGCTCCTGCACCTGGCCGTGCTCGCGGTCGCCTACGCCCTGCTGGCCCGGCTGGCCCTGCGGCGCTTCGCCTCCGTCTAGGGTCAGGGAGCGATGCGGGTCCTGTTCATCGGGGATGTCGTCGGCGGCCCCGGCCGCCGTGGACTCGCCGCGGCGATGCCGGCCCTGCGCGAGCGCCACTCACCGGACCTGGTGATCGTCAACGGCGAGAACTCCGCCGGCGGTGTCGGCATCACCGAGAAGACCGCCCGCGACATCTTCGAGTCGGGCGCCGACGTGATCACCAACGGCAACCACACCTACCGCCACCGCGAGGTCTACCGCTACCTCGACGAGACCGAGACGGTCCTGCGGCCGGCGAACTACCCCCACTCGAACCCCGGCCGGGGCCACACCGTGGTCGAGGCCGGGGGGATGCGGGTCGCGGTGATCAACCTCAGCGGTGCGGTCGGGCTCCAGGTCGCGCGCTCGCCGTTCCACGAGGTCGACTCGCTCCTCGAACGGATCGAGGCCGATGCCGTGATCGTCGACTTCCACGCCGAGGTTACGAGCGAGAAGGTGGCGATGGGCTGGCACCTCGACGGGCGGGTGGCGGCCGTCTTCGGCACCCACACCCACGTGCCGACCGCCGACGGACGCGTCCTTCCCGGTGGCACCGCCTTCATCTCCGACGTCGGCATGACCGGATCCCGCACCAGCGTCCTCGGGGTCAAGCCCGAGCAGGCGATCGCGGCCCTGGTGACCCAGATGCCGGCCCGCTTCGAAACGGCCGAGGAAGACGTCTGGGTGATGGGCGCCGCCGTCGAGGTCAACCAGCGGGGACTGGCGGACTCGTTCGAGCAGGTGCTGGTCCCGGCTCCGACGCCGTAGCCATCGCGACCAGCAGCAGTGGGTAGAACCAGACGATGTAGAGGTAGAACCAGTGCTGGGCGGTGAGCTGGAGGCCGATGATCAGGGCGGCGCCGAGGGCGGCCACCTGGGTCAGGGACTTGGCACGGGGACGGAAGGCGAACAGGATCGAGAGCAGCCCGACCGCGGCGAGGATCGCGAGGCGCAGGGGCTCGAGCCCGACCTGGCCCCAGATGCTGAACGGCGAGTCGCGAGCGGCCTGGAATTGGATCGTCCGCTCATAGAACGCGCCCAAGCCCGGGTCGATCGCCGGCCAGAGCATCACCGCGACTCCCACGGCCACAAAGGCAAGGACGAACGCCGCGACTGCGGGTCCTGTCACTGAGGGAGGGGGGCCTGCGGTCGATCCACGGTCGGTCCTCGACCCCCCTCCCTCAGCGCCACCCGCAGATGGGGCGTCTATGCCTTCGGGTCGGGGGTGGTAGGTGAGGAGCATCGGGACCAGGAGGACGGGGGCGAACTTGGTCAGGGTCGCCAGCGCCGCGAGGGCTCCGCGAGCTATGGGTCGACTGAGGGCGAGCAGGATCGCTATCAGGAGGACGGAGACGAGGGTGTCGTTGGAGTTCGACTCGAGGACGTAGGCGGTGTACGGGAACGCGGCCCAGCCGAAGGCGAGGGTGGCCGCCAGCTTGCGGCCGTCGGGCCCGGGTCGGATCCGGCGGCCGAGGAGGAACAGGAGCCCGAAGGCGAGCAGGTCGAAGGCGACTGCGGCGCCATGAGCTGCCGGGAGGTCGTCCCAGCTGCCCGACCAGGGCCAGACCAGCTCTGCCGGGACGTAGGCGACGTAGTTCACCGGGCCGTAGGTGTCGCCCTGGGAGACGTCCTCCGGGAAGTTCTCGTAGATCGGCTCCCCGTGGGTGATGCGATCGGCGCCGACGACGCTGGCATAGCCGACGTCGATCGCGCCCGAGTCGGCGAGGTTGAGCCCGACCCGCACGCCCATCAGGAAGAGCGCCGCGATCAGCAGCCAGCTCGCCGCCCAGACCGGGCGCAACCCCTCGCCGCGGCCGCGGAACCCGATCCAGAGGGCGCGGCCGAGAAGGTAGGCGAGGATCGGATAGACGATCGGCGCCGAGACCCCGATCTCGGCGCGGTTGAAGAAGTAATGGGAGACCCCGAAGCCGAGCAGCACCAGGAGGTCGAGGTTGGCGGCGCGCCAGGGCCGGCGCCAGTCGAGGAGCCCGACCAGGAAGAGGACGCAGATCGGCAGGAAGACATACGGGGCGTTGAGCTTGTGGCCGAAGGAGCCCGAGTAGCCGCGCGCCATCTTCCAGGCGACCTGGTACCCCGTCCACGACTCCTCGACGACGCCGGTCACCGGGTCGACGATCGCCAGCGCCACCTGCTCGTCGCCGCTGAAGTAGGCGACCTCCCACCTGCCGTCCTCCATCCTGACGCTCGAGCTCAGCCCGGGATGGAGACGGCGCTGGGCCTCGACCTTCTCGTCGCGGTCGGCCACCTGGGTCGCTTCGGTCGCGCTCACCTTCTCCGGCTCGCCGGCGGCCGCGGGGGCGGCGATGAGAACTGCGAGCAGGACGGCCCCCAGGGCTCCGGCTTGCCGGAGCCTCATGCGCCGAAGTGCTCGAGGATCGCGGGAGCGACGTCGCGCAGCGTCCACTGCTCGCGCTCGCTCGCGTCCTCGGGGCCGCAACCGACGAAGAGCAGGGGCCCGAGGCTGTCGCCGCGGTGGAGCGCCCCGTGGCTGCCACCGCCGGCGTGGGTGACGCCGCCCCAGTCGACCGCCTCGTAGCCGGTAAGCAGCGAGACGATGAAGTCGCCGGCGTGGGGCGAGGCGAGGGCCGCGTGGACCCGCGCCAGCGGGTCCGGGTACTCGTCGCAGCGCAGGACCCCGTCGACGACCTCGGCCTCGATCGCCGCCGGGTCGCCGCGCAGTTCCCAGGTGACGCCGCGGAGGTCTTCGATCGGTCCGCCGGGCTTGAACCAGAGGCGCCGCCCCTGCCTCTCGACGACCGCCTCTCCGGCTTCCATCCAGCAGACGATGTCGACGCCTTCGATCTCGACCAGCCGCGCGCGGACCCGATCCCGGTCGGCGGGCTCCACCGCCTCTTCCAACAGGTAGACGTGGGCGGCACGCCCGGTCGGGCTGACCGCGAGCTGGGCCTCTTCGGGCCGATCGTCGGAGGGGGCCAGCACCGACCAGTGGCGGCCGAGGAGCTCGGCCAGCGGCAGGCCGCGATGGACGTCGGTCTGGGCGTGATCGGCGACCAGCACCAGGGCGAAGTCGGCGAGGAAGCGATCCATCCCTCCGGCCGCCTCGACCACCTGCGCGTAGCACTCGTCGGCCCTGGCGATCGACTCGACCGTCGCCTCGGGCCCATGGCGGTGCGAGTAGTTGTCGTTGTCGGCGAGCGAGAAGAGGAGGAAGTCGAAGGCGTCTTCACGGACCAGCTCGGCGGCGACGCAGGCCGAGTAGGGATCGCGGACGCCGGGGATCGAGGTCGATTTGCAGGGGACCTCGCGGCTGGCGTAGAGGTCGCCGTAGAAGAGCTCCTTCGGCCCATAGGTGTGGTGGCGGAACTTGAGCCGGGAGAGGTCGACGGCGCGGCCGAGCAGGCCGTCGAGCGAGACCTGGTGGCGGTGGCGGCCGCGGTAGATCAGGAAGGGCGTGCAGGCGGTGCGGGCCCCCTGGTCGTCGAGGCGCTCGAAGATCGTCTCGACCTCGGGGTTGAGGTGGGCCAGGTTCATGTTGTAGACGAGGTCGTAGAGCGCCCGGAAGACGCCGACCGAGCGGGTCGCGTCGAGCGAGGACCCGTACTCGACGTAGCGACGCTCGAGCCGGTGGTACCAGTTCATCCCGCTGATCCAGTGGCGGTCGGAGGCGACCCCGGTGGCGATCTCGGCGCTGGCGACGGGTGTCACCGAGGGGAAGCTGGAGACGCACTCGGGGATCAGGACGCCTCGATCGAGCAGCGCCTCGAAGGTCGGGGCCCGGCCCTCGGCGACCGCGCGTTCGAGCATGTCGGTCCGCAACGAGTCGACGTAGGTGAGGATGAGCTTCTTCGCGGGCATCTGCCGCGAATGATCCTCGACCGCGCTCGCCGGCTACCGGAGGACGCGCAGGCCGGCGTGTTTTTTCTGCGAGCGCCGGTGGCGGGAGATGCCGAGCCAGGCGAGGGCGATCAGGACGACGATGATCGCCGGCGCGACGAAGACCGCGACCGCGACGACGATCACGGCGGCGAGGGCGACGAAGAGGCCGAGCGCGCCGGCGCGACTTCCCTCGCGGCGGCTGGCGCCGAAGACGAGGTCGCTGATCACGATGCACCCGACCACCGCCCCGGCCGCGGCGAGCAGGGCCCCGGCGACGCCGTCGAGCAGGAAGCCGGCGACGAGGGCGATCACCACCGCGAGGATCGTCATGCGACCACGGGCGGAGCCGTGGGTGCCGGTCGTGCCGGCGAGCATGCCGATCGCGATGCCGATGCCGAGCTCGGTCAGGAAGTCCACACCGAAAACCTAACCTTCCGGGCCGGCGCGCGTCGATCCGGCACACTTGTGAGATGGCGGACACCCCGACCGGGCACCGGCGCCGTGCCCACACCCGCACCCGCGACATCGAGCGTTACGCCGGGCTGTTCGCAGCCCGGACCGGGGTGATGCGCTCCTCGGCGATGCGCGACTTGATGGCGATCACGGCGCGGCCGGAGGTGATCTCGCTGGCGGGGGGCCTGCCCGACACCTCGACCTTCCCGCCCAAGACCTTCGCCGCGCAGATGACCCGGATCGCCCAGAAGTCGGCCGCGGAGGCCCTCCAGTACGGGCCGACCGAGGGCTTCGAGGAGACCGTCGACTGCATCCTCCAGGTGATGGGCGCGGAGGGGATGCTTCCCGACCCCGAGGACGTGATCGTCACCACCGGCGGCCAGCAGGCGATCGACCTGATCACCAAGACGCTGATCGATCCCGGTGACGTCGTCATCTGCGAGGCGCCGACCTACCCCGGCGCAGTCCCGGTCTTCTGCAGCTACCAGGCCGAGGTCGTCCAGATCGAGTGCGACGAGGACGGGATGCGGATCGACGAGCTGGAAGCGACCCTGGCCCGGCTCGACGGCGACGGCCGCCGGCCCAAATTCGTCTACTCCGTCCCCAGCTTCCAGAACCCCGCCGGGGTCTCGATGTCGATCGAGCGCCGCTCGCGCCTCGTCGAGCTCGCCCGCAGCCGCGAGATGCTCGTGATCGAGGACAACCCCTACGGCCTGCTGCGCTTCGGCGGCGAACCCCTGCCGCCGCTCTACCAGCTCGACGGCGGCGACTTCGTCCTCTACATCGGCACCTTCTCGAAGATCCTTTCCCCCGGGATCAGGCTCGGCTGGGCGGTGGCACCGCCACCGGTGATGGAGAAGATCGTGCTCGGCAAGCAGGCGTCCGACCTCTGCACCTCGACCCTGACCCAGTACTTCGTGCGCGAGTACTTCTCCGAAGGCCACTGGCGCCAATACGTCGACAGCCTCGCCGAGATCTACCGCGGCCGCCGCGACGTGATGGTCGCGGCCCTGGCCGAGCACTTCCCGGCCGAGGCGACCTGGACCGAGCCCGAAGGCGGCCTCTTCATCTGGGCGACTCTGCCCGACTACATCGACACCGGCGACCTGCTGGCGCGGGCGCTGCGCGACGACGTCGCCTTCGTCCCAGGGCAGGCCGCCTACGTCGACGAAGGTCGCGGCCGCAACTCGATGCGGCTCAACTTCTCCGGTGTCGACGAGGACGAGATCCGCGAGGGCGTACGCCGGATCGGCAAGGTGATCCGCGAGCAGGTCGAGCTGTACGGGACCTTGACCGGCGAGCATCCGGCGGTTCCGCAGCCCGAGGCCGCGGACGAGAACGTCCTGCCGTTCCGCAAGAGCGGCGAGGGGTCGCCGTGAAGGTCGCGGTCCTGAAGGGCGGCAAGTCGCTGGAGCGGGGCGTCTCCCTGCGCTCGGGGGCCCGGGTCGAGGACGCGCTCAAGCGACTCGGCCACGAGGCGCTGCCGGTCGACGCCGGCGCCGACCTCGTCGAGCGGCTGCTCGCCGAGGAGCCCGAGGTCGCCTTCGTCGCCCTCCACGGCCGCGGCGGTGAGGACGGGACCGCGCAGGAGCTGCTCGAGATCCTCGGCATCTCGTTCACCGGCCCGGGCGTGGCCGCCTGCAGCCTCTGCATGGACAAGGCGCTGGCCAAGCACACGCTGCGCGGGGCCGGCGTCCCGACTCCCGACTGGTTCGCGATCAACCAGGTCGCCCTGCGCGAGCTGGGGGCCGGGGAAGCGCTCGGCGAGCTCGAGCAGCGTCTCGGATTCCCGCTGGTCGTGAAGCCCAGCCGCGGCGGCTCCGCCCTCGGCGTCAAGTTCGCCGCCGATCCGGCCGAGGTCCCGGCGGCGCTGGTCTCCGCCTTCAGCTACGACGACCGGGTCCTGCTCGAACGCTTCGTCGACGGGCGCGAGCTCGCGGTCAGCATCCTCGGCGGCGAGGCGCTGCCGATCGTCGAGGCGATCCCGACCGGGGGCGACCGCTACGACTTCGAGGCCCGCTACGAGATCGGCCGCACCCGCTTCGAGTGCCCGGCGAACCTGGGCGCCGAACAGGACGCGGCGGTGACCGAGGCGGCGCTCGGTGCCTACGAGGCACTCGGCTGCGCCGGCTTCTCCCGCGTCGACTTGATCCTCGGCGAGAACGGGCCGCAGGTGCTCGAGGTCAACGCGATCCCCGGCCTCACCGACACCAGCCTCCTCCCCCAGGCCGCCGAGGCCGCGGGGCAATCGTTCGAGGACCTCGTCGAGCGGATCCTCGAGCTGGCGCTCGAGCCCTCGGCTGCGGCGTAGCCGCGACCGGGTCGGCTCAGATCGCTGCCACCAGGATCGTCGCCTGGTAGCGATCGTTTTCATCGAGTTTGTTCCCGGTCGTGTTCAGGACGCAGGGCCCGACGTCCGCTTCGGCAACGGCTTCCGGGTCGCCTTCGACACCGAACGACGTCGTCAGCGTGACCGCCGTCCGCTCGCCTTTGCGCAGGATCGGCGAGACGCCTTCCTCGGATTCGGAGAAGGGCGAGACGCCGTCGCCTTCGTCGAAGCAGATCGCCAGCTCGAAGTTCGCCTCGTCGTCGATGTCGGCGACGGTGGTTCCGACCGTCGCCGTGGCGGTGATCTGGCCGCGGTCGCCGCCGAAGAGGACGATCGGCTCGGATCCGATGAACTCCCATGCGATCGACGGCTCGAGTACCGCCGCGATCTGCCCTTCGATCGAGAACGCTTCGGTCAGCGCCGAGACGCCGGCGTCGCCGGCCGGTCCCAGCTCGCCCCGCTCGCCCTTGTCGCCTTTATCCCCCTGCCGGCCCTGGGAAGAGGGAACCGTCCGCAGCGCCGAGAGCGGGATCGACTTGCGCTTGATCTCGCGGCCGCTGATCGAGTGATCCTTGATGTCCTTGCCGGTGATCAGCTGGGTGGCGGCGGTTGCGGTGCCGATCGAGAGCGCGATCACGATCAGGATCGCGAGGCCCATCGGGCTCTTCAGTCGCTTCATCTCAGTCCCCTCCCTGGGCGAAGTCGTCGGGATTCACCTCGTCGAGGAACTCTTTGAACTTGTCGACGACCTCCTCGGTGTCCTCGACCTCGTGCTCGAACTCGATCGCCGACTCCTCGATCACCTCCTCGGCCGCGAAGATCGGGGCGGAGACCCTGACCGCGAGGGCGAGGGCGTCCGATGGGCGCGAGTCGATCTCCATCTCGGTGCCGTTGACGGAAACCGTGATCGAGGCAAAGAAGGTGTTGTCGCGCAGCTCTGTCACCGAGACCCGCTCGCATTTCGCGTCGAGCTGGTCGAGCACGTCGGAGAGCAGGTCGTGGGTCATCGGCCGCGGCGTCGAGGCGCCCTGCAACTTCATCAGGATCGCCGCGGCCTCCGGGTGCCCGATCCAGATCGGGAGGAATTTGTTGCCGTCGACGGTCTTCAGCAGGACGATCGGCTGCTTGCCGACCATGTCGAAGCTGACCCCATAGATCTGCATCTGCTGCACGGGGGGAGCGTACCCAAGCGGGCGGGCTGCGAGCGGGCACAGGAGGGTCCGGCGCTACCGCTGGCGGGACTCGTCAGCGACGACGGGAACCACCGGAAAGCGCGGAGCGCACCCGAACTGGCGCCTACTTCGGGGTGCTCCTTTACTTGGGCCCCGAGATGGCGGAGCGGGGCCTGGACAGGTAGTGGGCGATCCTGGATTCGAACCAGGGACCTCGTCCTTATCAGAGACGCGCTCTAACCAACTGAGCTAATCGCCCGAGGTGCTGGCGGCGATGATACTGGCCAGATCGAGCGCCTGGTCGAGGTCCTCGAAGCGGATCTCGACCGCGACCTCCTCCCCCTTGCGGGGTCGGATCCGAACCTCGTGCCCGACCGCCGCCTCGAAGCGATCGGCAGCGTCGCGCAGGGCCGCCTCCTCCTCGGGATCGAGCCGTTTAGCCGACTCCCCCTTCTTTGGCTGGCTGGCCAGCTTGGCCCTGTTCTCGGTCTCGCGGACCGACCAGCCGTAGCGAACGGCATCGAGGGCAAGTCGCCGGCGGACATCGTTTCCGCGGGCTGTGAGCAGAGCCTTCCCGTGGCCCTCGCTGAGGTCGCCGGACTCGAGCAGGGCAATGGCCTCGTCGGGCAGGTCGAGGATGCGGATCAGGTTCGAGATCGCCGGGCGGCTACGGCCGAGTCGCCGGGCCAGCTCCTCCTTGGAGACGTCGAGCTCCGCGATCAGGGCGGCGCAGGCGCGCGCCTCCTCGACCGGGTTGAGGTCCTCGCGGACCATGTTCTCGATCAGTGCCACCTGCAATCGCTCGGCCTGCTCGGAGTCGCGGACGATCGCCGGCACCTTCTCGAGGCCGGCCTGCTGCGCCGCCCGCCAACGCCGCTCGCCGGCGATGAGCTCGTAGCTGCCGTCGTGGAGGGGGCGGACGAGGAGCGGCTGGACGACGCCGCTGGTCTCGATCGAGGAGGCGAGCGAGGCGAGCGCCTCGGGGTCGAAGTTGGTGCGGGGCTGGCTCGGATTGGGCTTGACCAGCGCCACCGGCAGTTCGCGCAGCTCGCCCGCGTCGAGGGCTGAGGCTTCCGGCAGGATCGCCGCCAGGCCGCGGCCGATTCCGGCCTTAGCCACGCGCGACCAGCTCCTCGGCCAGCGCCTTGTAGGCGCTCGAAGCCGGCGAGGACGGAGCGTGCTCGGTGACCGGGAGCCCGTGGCTGGGCGCCTCGGCGACGCGGACGCTGCGGGGTATGACGGTGTCGAAGACCATGTCGGGAAAGTGCTCGCGCAGCTCGCGCTCGACGTCCTGGGCGAGGCGGGTGCGCTCGTCGTGCATTGTGATCAAGAGGCCCGACACGTCGAGCGCCGGGTTCATCTCGCGCCGGATCATCCCCAATGTGTCGAGGAACTGGACCAGGCCCTCGAGCGCGAGGTACTCGGCTTGAACCGGGACGATTACGCGATCGGCGGCGACGAGGGCGTTGACGCTGACCGGGCCGAGGCTGGGCGGGCAGTCGAGCACAGTGACGGAGAACCGCTCGCGGACCGGGCCAAGGCCTTCGCGGAGTCGAATCTCGGAGTTCTCTAGGCGGGGCAGCTCGACCGAGGCGCCGGCGAGGTCGCGGCTGGCCGGGACCAGCCAGAGGTTGTCGGGCCCCGCCGGCCGGGCCGCCTCGGCGACCGAGACATCCCCGACCAGGCACTCGTAGGAAGAAGGGTGCATGTCGCGGTCGGCGCCGAGGGCGACCGTCGCGTTGCACTGGGGGTCGAGGTCGACGAGCAGGGTCTGGGAGCCACCGTCGGCGACGCAGGCGGCGACGTTGACCGCGGTAGTCGTCTTGCCGACTCCGCCCTTCTGGTTCGCGATCGCGTAGACGACTCCCATCGCGTCCCAGCCTAGCTGCCCCGCGGCCGCTTCTTCGCGATGCCCGGGCGGCGCGGGAGATCGGCGGGAGAGGGGCCGGACTTGCGCAGGACGTGCAGGTGGCGGTGACGGCTGCCCGCGTAGGGGCCGACGGCGAGGACCTGTTCCGGGCGCATCGCCAAGGGCTCGGCCGCGCGCTCCATCTCGGCCTCCTCGGCGGCGTCGCGGCGGCCCTTCCAGGCGACCAGGACGCCGTCGTCGGCCAGCAAGGGCGAGGCGAGCTCGGCCAGGGTTGAGAGGCGGCCGACGGCGCGAGCGGTGACGGCATCGTAGGCGTCGCGGCCTTCGGCCCCGGCCAACTCCTCGGAGCGGGCGTTGAGAACCCGAACGTTGCCGATACCCGCCTCGCCCGCCGCCTTGCGCATGAAGTCGCACTTGCGGCCGACCGACTCGACCAGGTCGACCGAGGCGCCGCCCAGGGCAACCGCCAGCGGCAGGCCCGGAAACCCCGCTCCAGAGCCGATATCGGCGATCCGTGAGGCGCCGGCGAGGTCCTCGACTTCGAGCCCCGTGAGGCTATCGTCGACGTGCACCCGCCAAGCCCGGTCGGGCTCGGTCACCGAGCTCACCGAGGCGCGCTCCACCGCCAGCAATCGCAAGACGGTCTCGAGCGCCGCCCGACCGGCCGGGTCGAGCACGGCAGAAGGGGAGCTCACGGGGCTGGTTCGGGCTTCACTCGGAGACGAGCGGGGCGACGACCACGCAGCGATGCGGCTCATCGCCTTCGCTGTAAGTCTCGACCCCGGAGCGCTCCTTGAGGTGCTCGTGGACGACGCGGCGCTCCTGGGCGCTCATCTCGTCCATCTCGACGGTACGGCTGGCCTCGAGGGCCTGCTCGGCGGCGCGGTCGGCGCGGGCGATCAGGACCTCGCGGCGGCGCTCGCGATAGCCGGCAGCGTCGATCACCACCCGCTTGCGCTCGCGCATCCCGCGGAAGGCGGCTTGGTAGCAGAGGAGCTGGAGGGCATCGATCGTCTGGCCACGCTTGCCGATCAGCAGGCCGTAGTCGTCCTCGCCCGTCACCTCGGCGTCGATCCGGTCGTCGCTCTCGTTCACCTCGACCTCACCTTCAAGGTCAAGTTCGTCGAGCACTCCCTCGACGAGCTCGCGAACGCGGTCCACGGGCTCCTCGGGCCATTCCCCAGTTCCGGCAGGCATCAGGCCCCGATCCTAACCCCTGGGGCGTGACCGGGCGAGTTAGCGCCGCTTCTTCTTTTTCCGCGGTGGTGGCGGTGGCGCCTTCGCCGCCGTGGCTGCCGCCGCGAACTCCGGCGTCGCCGTCTCCGGCAACGGAATCACCTTTTTGATCACGAACTGCTGGCCGATGGTCCAGATGTTGGTGGTGATCCAGTAGAGGACCAGGCCGGCCGGGAAGCCGATGATGAACGGGACGAAGATGAACGGCAGGACCATCATCAACGTCCGCTGGCTTTTGTCGGCGCTGAGCGCCATCACCATTCCGGAGATCAGCTGGGTGCCGACGTAAAGGATCAGCAGGGCGATCAGTTCGCCGCCAGTCGCCTTCGCGGTCAGGTCGTTGATGAAGAGGAAGCTCTCGCCCCAGCCGCCCGGCGGGACTTCGCTGCAGACCTCGGCGGTCTGGCCGCAGATGTCGAACCGGAGGTCGTGCTGGAGGACGTAGAAGAGGGTGATGAAGACCGGAAGCTGGGCCAGCAGTGGGACGCAGGAGGCGAACGGGTTGACTTTGTTCTCTTTGTAGAAGCGCATCATTTCCTGCTGCATGCGCTGTTTGTCGTTTTTGAACTTCTCTTTGAGCTCCTTCATCTGCGGCTGCAGGGCCTGCATCGCCCGCATGCCCTTCAGCTGTTTGTAGGTCAGGGGGATCAGCAGCGTCCTCATCACCACGGTCAGGGCGATGATCGCCCCGCCCCAAGAGAGGCCGACGTCGTCGTGGAAGAAGACGAGGACCTTGTCGGCGATGTCGACCAGGAACTGCGGCGCGAGCTGGATCGCGAGCGGCATCAGACCTTCGCCTCACCGTGGTAGTCGGCCGGATGGACATGGCCGAGGCCGCGCAGGGTGAACTTCTCCGGAACGGGGTCGAAGCCGCCGTGGGTGAAGGGATTGCAGCGCAGCAGCCGATAGCCGGCGAGGACGACGCCGCGGGCGGCGCCGAAACGGCGGATCGACTCGGCGGCGTAGGCGGAGCAGGTGGGCTCGAAACGGCATCGGCGCGGTCGCGCGGGAGAGACCCAGCGGCTGTAGGCCGCGATCAGCCAGAGCAGCGGTCGTTTCACGTGGAACGCCCCCCGGGCACCGAGCCGGCCAGGGCCTCTTCGAGGCTGGAGCCCACCCCCGCGGCGCCGTCGCGCTCGATCAGGTCGCCGAGCTCGGGACGGGCGACGATGACGAAGTCGTAGCCCTCGGGCAGGCGATCCGAGAGGCTCCAGAAAGCCTCGCGAAGGACGCGCTTGGCCCGGTTGCGCTGGACTGCCCCCCCGAGCTTGCGGCTCGCCGAGACGCCGAGGCGAACCTCGCTGTCGTCGTCCTCGCCTTTGCGCGGGAAGCTGTAGAGCACCAGATAGCGCGTCGCATTCGACGAGCCGTCGCGGTACACACGGTCGAACTCACCGCTGCGCGAGAGACGTCGTCGCTTTGGCGCCGCCACTAGACCGTCAGGCGCTTGCGGCCTTTGCGGCGCCTGCGCTTGAGGATCGCACGGCCACCGCGGGTGCTCATCCGGGCCCGGAATCCATGGGTCTTGGCCCGCTTTCGCTTCTTGGGCTGGTAAGTCCGCTTCATTCGGCGTCGCAGTATAGGTGGACGAGCCGAAATCTTTTGTTCGGCATTTGCGATGGGCGCCGAGTCGCTGCGCGGAGCCGACGCTATGGTCGCTCGTCGGTGGCCGAAGAGGAAGATCGACAACAGCTCGAAAGAGTTTGGCAGGAGGTGCAGGGGCGCCTCCGGGCCTCCGTCCCCGACTCGACCTTCGACCTCTGGCTGCAACCCCTGCGGGCGCTTGGGGTGCGCGGGACGACGCTGCATCTCTCCGCCCCCACCGGAATCAGGGCCTGGGTCGAGCGCCGCTACACAGGGCTGATCCGGGAAGCCCTCGAGGCCGCCGGCGAGGCCCTCTCGGAGATCAGCTTCGAGCCCTTCGACGGCGAGGCGGGCGAGGGCGGCGGCGAGGCGCTGAACCCCAACTACACGTTCGACCGCTTCGTCATCGGCGAGGGGAATCGCTTTGCCCACGCCGCTGCCCTGGCCGCCGGCGAGGCCCCGTCTGAGGCCTACAACCCCCTTTTCCTCCACGGCCCGCCCGGTCTCGGCAAGACCCACCTGCTGGTCGCGATCGCCAACTACCTGCAGGTCAACGCCCCCGGGCTCGGCGTCCGCTACACGACCGCGGAGTCGTTCACGAACGAGTTCGTCGACGCGCTGCGCAAGAGCGGGGCCGAGGGCTTCAAGCGGCGCTACCGCGACCTCGACGTGCTCCTCGTCGACGACGTCCAGTTCCTCGAGGGCAAGCCGAACACCGAAGAGGAGTTCTTCCACACCTTCAACGCCCTCTACGAAGGCGGCAGCCAGATCGTCCTCTCCGCGGATCGCCTCCCAAGTGAGCTGCAGGCCCTCGCCGAGCGCCTGCGCGATCGCTTCGAGTGGGGCCTGACCGTCGCCGTCGAGCCCCCCAACCTGGCGACACGCGTCACCGTCCTGCGCCGCCTGATCCTCGAGGCGGGGATCCCCGACGGCGAGGGCGACGTCCTGCTCGAGCTGGCCGGCAGGATCAACGCCAACGTCCGCCAGCTGCACGGAGCGCTGACCCGGGTGATCGCCCACGCTTCGCTGACCTCGAAGCCGCTCGACTCGAAGCTGATCGCGGAGGTCGTGCCGAGGTCATCGACCGGGCGCGAGTTGCCGGTCGAGGAGATCCAGCAGCGCGTCGCCACCGCTTTCGGCGTCTCCCGCGCCGAGCTAATCGGCTCCAGCCGGGCCGCCACCCCGCTGCGCGCCCGACAGGTCGCCATCCTCCTTACTCGTGAGCGGACGGGGCTCTCGCTGCCGGAGATCGGCCGGCTCCACGGTGGCCGCGACCACTCCACCATCCTCAACGCCCTGCGCCGCATCGAGGTCGGGATGGCCGAGGACCGCGAGCTGGCCGAACGGGTCGAGGAGATACGCAACGAGATCCACAGCGCGTCGCCCGAAGCGCGCTGAGCGGCCGACGCCACTGTAAGAATCAACATGCCTCCACATCGCCATCCACAACCGTCGCGCCCACTGGTCATCGGCCATGAGCCCTCTCGGCCACCTTTTCCACAGGCGCTAAACCAACTCAGGAAAGTCATCTCTTGAAGCTGAGCATCAAAAGGGAAGAGCTTGTCTCGAAACTCTCCGTCGTCTCCCGCGCCGTTTCCACCCGCGCCGCGACCCAAGCGCTCTCGGGGATCCTCCTGAGCGCCTCCGAGGACGGCACCGTGACGCTCGCCGCCACCGACCTCGAGCTGGGCCTGCGAACCACCCTCGCTGCCCAGGCCGACGGGGCCGGCGCGGTCCTGCTTCCCGGCCGGCTGCTTGCCGAGCTCGCCCGCTCGCTCGGCAAGGATGAGGTGCAGATCGAGCTGCGCGAGGCCGAGCGCGACGTCGAGATCCGCAGCGGCAGCTCGAGCTTCCACCTGCGAGTCCTCCCAGCCGAGGACTTCCCGAAGCTCCCCGACGAGGGCGAGCAGCCGCTGACGATTCCCGCCCTGGCCCTTGCCGAGACTGTCGAGGTCGTCGCCCGTGCCGCTTCGCGCGACGACATGCGCCCGGTCCTGACCGGCGTCCTCGTCACCGCCGCCGGGGCCGAGATGACGATGGTCGCGACCGACTCCTACCGCCTTGCGGTCAAACGCACCGAGTTGGAGCCGGCCCTCGGCGGCGAGCTCGAGGCGAACATCCCCGCCCGGGCGCTACGCGAGCTCGGCCGCATCGTCACCACCGACGGTGTCGATGAGGTCGCGGTCAGCCTGCTGCCCAACCAGGCGGTCTTCAGGGCAGGGGGCGTTCTCCTCAACACGAGGCTGATCGACGGCCAGTTCCCCAACTTTCGACAACTCCTGCCGGAGTCCTACGAGCACGACGTGCGGTTGCCGCGTGGCGAATTCCTCGAGGTCACCCGGAGGGTGAGCCAGCTGGCGCAGCGCAACGCGCCGCTGCGCCTTTCCTTCACATCCGGTGAGCTGACCGTGGGGGCTTCGACTCCCGATGTAGGCGACGCCGAAGAGACGATGCCCGCCGCCTTCGAGGGCGAGGACCTGGAGATCGGCTTCAACCCGGAGTTCCTCAAGGAGGGGATCGAGAGCGTCGAGGGCGACGAGGTGATTCTGCGGTTGATCTCGCCGTTGCGGCCGGGCCTGCTGCAGCCGGTCGACAACGAAGACCTGCGCTACCTGGTGATGCCAATTCGCCTCAACGTGTGAGGCGCACGTGCTGGTCGCGGCAGCCGAAGCGGTGCCGCTGCGGAGCCTCGAGCGCCTGCGGGTCGAGCTCGACGGCGGCGTCGTCAGCCTGATCGGCCCAAACGGCGCCGGCAAGACGAACTTTCTCGAGGCGGTCTACTTCGCGCTCACCGGTCGCTCCTTCCGGACCGCCGACCGCCGCGACCTGATCCCGTTCGGCGGCGCCCACGCGCGTGCCGAGGCTACGGTGCGCGGCGAGGACGGGATCGAGCACACCCTGCTCGCCTCGGTCTCCCGCGCCGAGGGCCGCCGTCACCTGCTCGACGGAAACCCGGCGGACCCGGCGACGATCGCTCGCCACAGGCCCCCGGTCGCGGTCTTCTCCCCGGACCGGCTGGCGCTGGTCAAGGGACCACCGTCGGAGCGACGCGCCCACCTCGACGGGTTCGTCGCCGCCCGCTGGCCGCGCCGAGCCGAGCTGCGCCAACGGTACGGCCGGGCTCTCGCCCAGCGCAACGCGCTGTTGAGCCGGATCGCGGCCGGTGGCGGCAGCCCGGGGCAGCTCGATCCCTGGGATGCGACGCTCGCCGAGGTGGCCGAGACGCTGATCCTCGCGCGGGCGGAGGCGGTCGCGGAGCTGGCGGCTCCCTTCTCGGCCGCCGCCGCGGAGCTCGGCCTCGGCCCCGATGCGGCGCTCGAGTATGCGCCGCGCGCCGAAGCCTCCTCGGCGGCCGAGATCCAGGCCGGGCTCCTCGAGCGCCGTGACGCGGACCTCCGCCTCGGTCGCAGCTCTTGGGGTCCCCACCTCGACGAGCTCAAGCTCGCGGTGGGAGGCAGGTCGCTGCGCCGGTTCGGGTCGCAGGGCGAACAGCGGGCGGCCCTGCTGGCGCTGATCTTCGCCGAGCGCGAGGTGTTGATGGAGTCGCGCCGGGTGATCCCGCTGCTATTGCTGGACGACGTGATGAGCGAGCTCGACCCCGAGCGGCGCGAGCGGCTGGTCGAGCGGCTCCAGCGCGGCGGTCAGACGATGATCACCGCCGCCGCCGAGGAGTCGGTGCCGCCCGCCGCCCGCCGTTCGGTGGTCCCGATGCCGCCATCGTCGGACGGGCTCGCCGCCGCCGCATGAGCTCGAAGGCGGAATCGCGGTGAGCCGCCGCCGGGCGCCCCGGCCCGCCTCCGGAGCGCTCCGCGCGGCCCTTGACCGGGCAGCACCGAAAACCCCGTTGGCGGCGGTCCAGGCCGGCTGGGCGGAAGCGGTGGGGGAGCGGGTCGCCGCCGCGTCACGGCCGGTTTCTGAACGCGCCGGCACGGTCGTCGTGGAGTGCGACGACCCGGTCTGGGCAGAGGAGTTGGAGCTGATGCAGGACCAGCTTCTGGAGCGTCTCAGGCAGGCCCTGGGAGAGCAGGCACCACGTACTTTGCGGTTTCGCGCGGGAAGAGATTCACCCTAGTCGCGTTTTACCGCGATTTGCAGGGCTTTTGTTTGCAGACCGCGGGCTTTCTGGCGGCCCGAACTGGTATCCTTTATGTCAACCTGAATCGACCCCGACCCCGGAGGCTGCACCGTCCGGGAGCCGGGGTTTTCTATGAGGTCCGGAAGGGATCAGTTGGCTGAGAAAAGCAAGAGCGGCGCGAGCAAGAAAAAGCAGTCGGACTCCTACGGGGCGAAAGACATCACCGTCCTCGAAGGTCTCGAGGCGGTCCGCAAGCGCCCCGGCATGTACATCGGCTCGACCGGCGAGCGCGGCCTCCATCACGTCGTCTATGAGATCGTCGACAACTCCGTAGACGAGGCGATCGCCGGCCACTGCGACAGCGTCAAGGTCGTCCTCCATCCGGACAACAGCTGCAGCGTCACCGACGACGGCCGCGGCATTCCCGTCGCGGAAATGAAGAAAGAGAAACGCCCGGCGGCGGAGGTCGTGTTGACGACCCTGCACGCAGGCGGCAAGTTCGGGGACGGCGGCGGCTACAAAGTCTCCGGCGGCCTGCACGGCGTCGGGGTCTCGGTCGTCAACGCCCTCTCCGAGCGCCTACATCTCGAGATCAGCCGGGAAGGCCATGTCTGGTCGCAGGACTACGAGCGCGGCAAGCCTCAGGGTGACCTGACGAAGGGCGCGGCGACGATGGAGACCGGCACCTTGATCACCTTCCTGCCCGACGATGAAATCTTCGACGAGCTCGAGTTCGATTACGCGACACTGGCCGAGCGGCTGCGGGAGACGGCGTTCTTGACCCGCGGCCTGCGGATCGAGCTGGTCGACGAGCGCAGCGCCGGTCAGTCCGACACCTTTCACTACGAAGGCGGGCTGATCGACTTCGTCGCTCACCTCAATGAGAACAAGGACCCGCTCCACAAGAAGACCGTCTTCTTCGAGCACGAGACCGACGACGGCCAGGTCGAGATCGCGATGCAGTGGAACTCCTCGTACCAAGAATCCGTCTTCAGCTTCGCCAACAACATCAACACCCACGAGGGCGGCTCGCACCTCTCCGGCTTCCGCTCGGCGCTGACCAGGACCCTCAACGCCTACGCGCGGGACAAAGGGCTGCTCAAAGAGAAAGACGAAAACCTGACCGGCGACGACGTTCGCGAGGGGCTGACCGCGGTGATCTCGGTGAAGCTCCAGGACCCGCAGTTCGAGGGCCAGACCAAGACCAAACTCGGCAACCCGCCGATCGAGGGCCTGGTCAAAGAGAGCGTCAACCGGAAGCTCGGCGAGTTCTTCGAGGAGAACCCGGGCGAGGCCCGCCGGATCGCAGGCAAGGCCGTGGAGGCCGCCCGCGCGCGTCAGGCCGCTCGCAAAGCCCGCGACCTCACCCGGCGCAAGTCCGCCTTGGAGAATTCGACCCTGCCGGGCAAGCTCGCCGACTGCAGCGTCACCGACCCGGCGCTGACCGAGATCTTCATCGTCGAGGGCGATTCGGCCGGCGGCTCCGCCAAGCAGGGCCGCGACCGCAACACCCAGGCGGTGCTTCCCCTGCGCGGCAAGATCAGCAACGTCGAGAAGGCCCGGATCGACAAGGTCCTCTCCAACAACGAGATCCAGGCGCTGATCACGGCGGTCGGTACCGGCGTCCGCGAGGAGTTCGACATCACCGCGGCGAGGTACCACAAAATCGTCTTGATGACCGACGCCGACGTCGACGGCGCCCACATCCGAACCCTCGTCCTGACCTTCCTCTACCGCGAGATGCGGGAGCTGATCGAGGCCGGCTACGTGTACATCGCGAAGCCGCCTCTCTACAAGATCAAGAACGGCAAACAGGAGACCTACATCGAGCGCGAGTCCGAACTCGAAGAGCTGCTGCTCCGCGACAAGCTCGAGGACCTCGAGCTGATCGACGGGACCGGCGAGAAGCACAACCTGACGACGGCCAGGTGGCAGCGGTTCAACCGGCGCCTCAAAGAGCACGAGGGCTGGTCGGAGTCGCTGCAGGCCGAGGTCGGCCACGAAATGGTCCGCTTCCTGGCCGAGTCCCAGATCCTCGACCAGGGGGTGACCACGGTCGACGGGCTGAAGACCCTGCTGGCGGACGGCGGCTCACCCGATCGCTCTTTCGAGACCGAGGTCATCTCCGAGTCCGGCGCCGAGGTCGAGGTCAAGGCGATTCACCGCAGGGACGGATTGGCCCGGACCTTCGTTTTCGTTCCGTCGATGTTCGAGTCGCAGGACTACCGGCGCCTCGTCGAGTCCCACACCGAGCTTCTAAAGCAGGTGGGCCACCCGCCGTTCAAGCTCACGCTCGGGGAAAAACACCGAGAGGCCGACTCATTCGCCGAGCTGCGCCGGTCGGTGCTCGAACTCGCCCGGCTCGGCGTGACCATGCAGCGATTCAAGGGCCTGGGCGAGATGAACGCGGAGCAGCTCCGCGAGACCACCATGGACCCGGCCAGCCGCATGCTCGAGCGGGTGCGGGTGGACGACGCCGCCTTGGCCGAGCGGGTCTTCACCGACCTGATGGGCGACAAGGTCGAGCCGCGCAAGGACTTCATCGAAAAGCACGCCAAAGAAGTGAGGTTCCTCGATGTCTAAGGAGCTGGGCTGATGGAGGGTGGGCTCGAGGCTCTGACCGGGAGGATCGAGGAGCGCGATCTCACCAACGAGATGCGCTCGTCGTACCTGGACTACGCGATGAGCGTGATCGTGGGCCGGGCGCTGCCCGACGTCCGCGACGGGCTGAAGCCGGTCCACCGCCGCGTCCTCTACGGGATGCACGACCTCGGGCTGCAGCCCAACCGGCCCTACCGAAAGTCGGCGACGATCGTCGGCGAGGTGATGGGGAAATACCACCCTCACGGCGACTCGGCGATCTACGACACGCTGGCGAGGATGGCGCAGGACTTCTCGCTGCGCTACCCGCTCGTCGACGGTCAGGGGAACTTCGGCTCGATCGACGACGACCCGCCGGCGGCGATGCGGTACACGGAGGCCAGGCTCGCCCGACTCTCGACCGAGATGCTTCGCGACCTCGAATCGGACACGGTCGAGTTCGGGCCCAACTACGACGAATCCCAGCAGGAGCCCCTCGTCCTGCCGGCCCGCTTCCCGAACCTCTTGGTCAACGGCTCTTCCGGGATCGCGGTCGGGATGGCGACCAACATCCCACCCCACAACCTGCGCGAGGTGGTCGGCGCGGTCGAGGCCTACATCGCCGATCCCGAGATCGACCTTGCCGGCCTGATGGAGCACGTCAAGGGGCCCGACTTCCCCGGCGGCGGGATCATGAGCGCGGAAGGGGTCAGCGACGCTTACGCCTCCGGGCGCGCAACGGTGCGTATCCGGGCCAGGGCCCACGTCGAGCCGATCAAGGGTGGGCGCGAGGCGATCGTCGTAACCGAGCTCCCCTTCATGGTCAAGAAGGGCGGCGACGGCGGCCTGATCACGAAGATCGCCGATCTCGTCCGCGAGAAGAAGATCACCGGCGTCTCCGACCTCCGCGACGAGTCGGATCGCTCCGGGATGCGGTTGGTGATCGAGACCAAGCGCGGGGGAGACCCGCCCGAGGTCGTTCTCAACCAGCTCTACAAACGGACGCCGATGCAGGCGACCTTCGGGATCAACATGGTCGCCCTCGTCGACGGCGTCCCGCGCACGCTCAGCCTCAAGCAGCTGATCGAGTACTACGTCGCCCACCAGCGCGAGGTCGTCACCCGCCGCACCCAGCACGAACTGCGCCAGGCAGAGGCGAGGGCCCACATCCTCGAGGGGCTGCTGATCGCGCTCGACAACCTCGACGCGGTGATCGCGCTGATTCGCAAATCGAGCGACACCGACACCGCGAAAGCGGGGCTCATCGAGCGCTTCGAGCTCTCCCCCGAGCAGGCCCAGGCGATCCTCGACATGCGGCTGGCCAGGCTGACCGCGCTCGAGTCCGACAAGGTCCGCGACGAGCACCGGACCCTGATGGAGCTGATCGGCGAGCTGCGCGCCATCCTCGGCGAGCCGGAGCGGGTCGACGCCCTGATCCTCGAAGAGCTGGGCGACATCAACGAGCGCTACGGCGACGAGCGCCGCACCGAAGTGACCCACTTCGCGGGCGACATGAACATCGAGGACATGATCGCCGACCAGCAGATGGTGATCTCGATCACCCACTCCGGCTACGCCAAGAGGCTGCCACTCGCCACCTACCGCCAGCAGAACCGGGGCGGTCGCGGGGTGATGGGGATGGACCTCAAAGAGGACGACTACATCGAGCACCTGCACATCTGCTCGACCCACGATTTCCTGCTGTTCTTCACCAACCGCGGCAAGGTCTACCGGCTCAAGGTCTACGAGCTGCCCGAGGGGTCGCGGACCTCGAAAGGCAGGGCGCTGGTCAACGTGCTGCCCCTGCGCGACGGTGAGAAGGTCACCGCGGTGATCCCGACCCGGGACTTCACCGAGAATCGGTACCTGGTCTTCGCGACGGCCGGCGGCATGGTCAAGAAAACCGAGTTCAAGGCCTACAACACGCCGATCCGCGCCGACGGGATCATCGCGATCAAGATCCGCGACGACGACGAGCTCGTCCAGGTCCGGCTCACCTCCGGAGACGACGACATCCTGCTCGTCTCCAAGTCCGGCCACGCGTCGCGCTTCTCGGAGTCGAAAGTGCGGTCGATGGGGCGCGACACCACCGGTGTCAAAGGCATGAACGTCGCGGCGAAGGTCAACGGTGTCAAGAACCGGGTCCTGACGATGGACATCGCCCGCGACGACTCCGAGCTCTTCGTCGTCACCGAGAACGGTTACGGCAAGCGCACCCAGGTCTCCGAGTATCCGGTCAAGGGTCGCGGCACCAAAGGCGTCCTGACCGCGAAGCTGACCGCGAAGAAGGGCGGCCTCGCCGGCGCCCTGATCGTCCGCGAGCACCAGGACCTGCTGTTCATCTCCCTGAACGGGATGGTGCAGCGGACCCGGGCCGGCGGCATCTCCCAGATGGGCCGCCCGACCCAGGGCGTGAAAGTGATGAACATGAAGGAGGACGACGTCGTCTCCGCCGTCGCCCTCGTAGTCGACGACGGCACCTCGACCGAGGACGTCGAGCCCGTGGAGCCGACCGAGCCGATGGAGGTCGACTCCCCCGTTGACCCCCAACCGGAGGCCTCGGAGGACCAAGCGGAGGAGTGACGAGACGAGTCCCGCGTGGTGGAGCCACGCGGGATCTCGGTGAGGCGCTCCTCGGCGCCGGTCACGAGTCCGCTACGCGGCTGCGGGTAAGTACTGCTCCCAGGTCGTCGGAATCTTCGGGCTTGCGACCTGGATGAAGACGTTGGGCCCCGGCGGGCGCGGGTTCTTGCGCGGGTGCATCTGGATCTCCCGCGGCAGGCGGTTGCCCTTGCGGCGGTTGCAGGAGGCGCAGGCGGCGACGATGTTCTCCCAGACCGATTTGCCGCCGCGGCTGCGGGGGATGACATGGTCGACGGTCAGGCCCGACTTGCGCGAGCCGCAGTACTGGCAGGTCCAGGAATCGCGGGCGAGGACGGCGCGGCGCGTGATCTTGCGTCGATGCGCCTCGCGCGGGATCCGCACGTAGCTGACGAGGCGGATCACATCCGGTCGCTCGAGGGTCATCCGCTCCGAGTGCAGCGCACCCCGGCGGCGCTCGAGGAGCTCGGCTTTTTCCTTCAGGAGCAACACAGTTGCTCGTCGCAGCGTGCAGACGTTGATCGGCTCATACGTCGCATTGAGTACGAGAACCCGTGACATGCTGCTCGGGAATTCTACGCAGAGCGGATCAGGCCACGGGGTAGGAGCCCAAGATCCGGACCGATTCGGCCTTCCTGCGGAGTCCGTCGATCGCGCCCGAGACCGCCTCCTCGCCGATGGCTCCCTCGAGGTCGCAGAAGAACATGTAGCGCCCCAGGCCCTGGCGCAGGGGGCGCGACTCGATCCGGGTCAGGTTGACACCGCGGCTCGAGAACTCCTGCAGCGCCTCGACCAGGGCCCCCGGGTGGTCGGCGCCGAGCTCGTGGAAGACGAGCGAGGTCTTCCACGGTCCCTCGCCCCGCGGCTCGGTCCCGGCTGGGGCGATCCAGACGAAGCGAGTGACGTTCCCCGCCTCGTCCTCGATGCCCTCGGCGACGATCTCGCCGCCGTAGAGCTCGGCTGCAGCCCGCGCCCCGATCGCCGCCCAGGGCTGGTCGGAGTCGCAGACCAGCCGCACGGCCTCGGCTGTGCTGCTGGCGCTGCGGCGCTCGGCTCCCGGCAGCCGCTCGCGCAAGAAGCGGGCGCACTGGGCCAGCGGCTGAGGATGGGAGATGACTGCCGCGACCGCGGTCAGATCGATTGGCCGCCTGGCGATCAGGTGGGCGCGGACGGCGTAGTCGTGCTCGCCGACGATCGTCACCTCCGCGGTCTCGAAGGCGAGCGTGTCGAGGGTGGTCCGCACCGAGCCCTCGATCGAGTTCTCGAAGGGGACGAGGGCGCGGTCGGCCTCACCGCTTTCGACGGCGACAATCGCGTCGTGGATCGTGACTGTCCGCAGCGCCTCGTGACCGCCGTCGGGCGAGGCCTCCCTGAGGGCGTCCTCGGTGAAGGTGCCCGCCGGTCCCAGGTAGGCGATCTTCAAAGCTCGCCTCCGCCTATTGGAAGAGGACCGTGTAGGAGGCTTCGTTGTTCTCGGTGGTTTCCTCGCCCGGGACCGAATCGACCACGACTTCCAGGGTCGTTTCGCCGCTTGGAGCGGGAACGAGCGGGATCGAGACCGAGCTTGTTTCAAGCGGGGCGATCGAGTCGATGGTGCCCTCGGTGCTGCCGGTGCCGTAGCTGATCGAGACCGCGATCCCGTTCTCGGTCGATTCGCCCTGGTTTTCCACCGTGACTTCGACTTCCGGCGTTTCTTCTTCGAGGCTGACTTCCGTCGTGGATTCGGACGAGAGTTCGACCCCGTTGACGGTCACGCCGGAGAGCCCGAGGCCGTGGATCCCTTCGGTTTCCGTGCCGGTGCCGGAGCCGTCGACGGAGGAGAGCGCCGAGTCGACCGCGCCATCTTCGAGCCATTTGGTCTCGTCAGGGAGGAAGACGCTCTCCGGCGGGTCCTCGCCTTCGATCCCGTTATCGGACAGCACTCGTTTGATTTCCGGGCGCACCACGGTCGAGTAGAGGACATCGCTTGCCATCAGCTTCTCCATCTGCTGGGCGATCTTCTCGGTCGCCTTCTCCGCCCCGACCTCGCCGAGCGCGGTGTCGACTTCGTCGGCGATTTCGTTCATCGCGCTTGCGCGCAGGTCATATGTCAGCTCCAACGCCGACTGCGCCTGGCCCATCTCGCCGGGCGCGTCGAGACCGTCGATCCTGGCCTGGTAGCCATCGACGGCGGAGCGGTCGGCGTTGACCTCGTTGATGAACTCGGTGACGGAGAGCTCGTTCGGGTCGGAGAGCTTGGCGAAGAACACTTTGCTCGTCTGCTTGGTCTCTTCGACGATCTGGGTGACGTCGCCGGAGTAATCGCTGAGTGCCCGGTTCTTGCGCGCGTCGAGACAACCCTTGACGCCGATCACGATCAGGATCAGCACGATCAGCCCGGCGCCGAGCGCCAGCGCGCGCCGCAGAACGATCTGCTGGCGCTGTGGGCGACGGGGTGGCCGGCGGCTGCGCGCGGGCCTGGCTGCGGACTCCTCCACTGGGTTCGGCTCTCCGGGACGGTTGCGGTGCTGGGCGGAGAGTATGAACTGCAGCGGCGGGTTGCCGCAGGATGCCGTGGCTGCATGCCGAATTCCGTACTGAATTGGTCGGCTCACTGGTCCTAGATCGCTTCCTCATCGAGCGCCGCATCGGCAGCGGCGGCTTCGGCACGGTCTACGAGGCGTGGGACGGGCGGCTCGAGCGACCGGTGGCGGTCAAGGCGATCGACTCCGGCGGCGCCGCCGGCAGCGGCAGGGTCCTGCGCGAGGCCCAGGCCGCGGCGAGGCTCAACCACCCCGGCATCGTCACCCTCTACGAGATGGGGGAGGAGGGCGGCAACGCCCTGCTGGTCACCGAGCTCGTCGAGGGCGCGACCCTCGACAGCCTCAATCGCGAGCACGCCCTCAGCGACCGCGAGATCGGCGAGATCGGGGCCGACCTCTGCGAGGCTCTCGACCACGCCCACACCCGCTCGGTAGTCCACCGTGACATCAAGCCCCAAAACGTCCTCGTCACCGAGGAGGGCGAGCCCCACGCCAAGCTGATGGACTTCGGGGTCGCCCGTGTCACCGACGCCGCCGGCCTGACCGCGCCGGGAGACGTCGTCGGCACCCTCGCCTACATGGCCCCCGAGCAGGCCGAGGGCCGCGCCGACGTCGGGCCCGAGGCCGACATCTACTCCCTGGCCCTGATGCTCTACGAGTGCTGGGGCGGGGAACACCCTTACCGGCGCGCGACCCCGGCCGCCACCGCCCGCGCGATCGGCGAGCGAGCCAGGTCGCTGCGCCGGCTGCGCCCCGACCTCCCGCGCGAGCTGACCGAGGCGATCGATGCCTGCCTCCAGGCCCGGCCAACGCGGCGCCCCGACCTCGATCTGCTGGGCGAGACGATCGAGGACTCGCTCGAGCACCTCGACGAGGGCCGGCGCCGACCGGTGCAGTCACTGGTCCCCCGAGTCGGCGTCGCGGTTGCCGCGGCCGTGCTCGGGGTCTGGCTCGCAGCCGGTCACGGGGTCGCTCTACCGTAGGATTTCAGCCGATCGCCCGGGCTTCGGGCATCGTCCGCCGTGCTGCAGAAGGAGCCGAGCCGATTAGCGTTCTACGCAACCTCGAGAGTCGTATCGAAGGCCTGGTGGAGGGGGTCTTCAGCCGAGCCTTCAGCTCCGAGGTGCAGCCGGTCGAACTCGCCCGCAAGCTTGCCAAGGAGATGGACGCCCACAAGACCGCCGGCGTCGCCCGCGTCTACGTCCCCAACGAGTACACCGTCTACCTCTCCAAGCAGGACCGGACCAAGCTCGAGGGATACGAGCGCTCGCTCGAGCAGGAGCTCTCCGGCTACCTCCTCGACCACGCCCGTCGTCGCAACTACGATTTGCTCACCAGGCCGGCGGTCGATTTCGAGACCGACGAGCGGCTGCGGCTCGGCGAGTTCGGAATCCAGACCAGGCTGGTGAAGCCTCCGGCCCACGAGGGCGACCGCCCGAGCCAGGGGGAAGAGGGCCACACGATGGTCTACTCGGCCGTCAAGGACGGCGAGAAGGCCGACGCGAAGGGAAGCCCCGAGCAGAAAGCGGCGGCGATGGTCGCGACCCGGGCCGTGGTCTCGCTCGACGACCGCCGCTACGTCCTCGACGGCCCACGGGCGACGATCGGCCGCTCGAAGGAGGTCGAGTGCGTGCTGCGCGACCCCAACGTCTCCCGCCGCCACGCCGAGCTACGGCGCTCGTCGACCGGCGACTGGACGATCGTCGACCTCGGTTCGACCAACGGCGTCAAGATCAACGGCCGCCGAGTCGCCTCCGGCCGGCTCAGCCCCGGCGACCAGGTCGTCGTCGGCTCCACGACATTTACCTTCGACATCGAGCAGTGAGCATCGACCCCGGGTAACCGTCGTGGACTACGACCCGATATCGGTAGCCCTGAAGTTCGGCTTCATCGTCGTTCTCTACCTGTTCGTGCTCTGGATCGCCCGCTCGGCCCTGCGCGACCTGCGGCGGACGGTTGCCCCCGCCCCCGACGCCACCGGCTTCCACCAGGCGCCCGCCTTCGGGGCGGCATCGCGCGACACCGATACCTGGCTGATCGCCGAGCGCGGCGGCGGTCTCGAGCAGGGCGAGCGGTTCGACCTGATCGGCGGCCTCTCGATCGGCCGCTCGCGCGAGGCCGACGTCCAGATCGAGGATCGCTACGCCTCCGGCATACACGCAAGGATCTTTGCCAGAGAGGCCCGCACCTACGTGGAGGACATGAGCTCGACCAACGGCACACTCCTGAACGACGCGACCCTGAAGGGCGAGGCGGAGCTGCTCGACGGCGACGTGATCCGGATCGGCGACACCGAGTTCAGGTTCGAGACGGGGGCCTGAGGCGCCCGATGCTGCGCGTCGAGGACCAGGCCCAACGCTCCGACACGGGGCGGCAGCGGAGCGCCAACGAGGACTCGTTCTTCGTGCGCTCGCCGATCTTCGTCGTCGCCGACGGCATGGGCGGGGCCCAGGCCGGCGAGGTCGCCTCGAAAGCAGCAGCAGATGCATTCGACCGCGACCTTCCCTCGACCTCGCCGGAGGCGTTCCTGCGCGAGACGATCGAGTCGGCAAACCGCGACATTCACGAGCTCGCCCGCGAGGACTCCGCCAAGGCCGGGATGGGGACGACGATCACCGCCGTGATCGTCGACGCCGAGGGCGAATCGGTCGCGATCGGCCACGTCGGCGACAGCCGCGCCTACCGCCTGCGCTCCGGCAAGCTCGAGCGCCTCACCCGCGACCACTCGCTGGTCGAGGAAATGCGCCGCAAAGGACAGCTCACCGAGGAGCAGGCCCAGGACCACCCGCAGCGATCGATCATCACCCGCGCCCTCGGTCCCGAGCCCGAGGTGGAGGTCGACGTCCAGACCGTGCCGGCGACTCCGGGCGACGTCTTCCTGATCTGCTCGGACGGGCTGACGACGATGCTCGGCGAGGAGCAGATCGCGAGCCTGCTCGTCGGCGCGACCTCGATGGACGCGGCGGTGCGCGCCCTGATCGACGAAGCCAACCGCGCCGGCGGGCGCGACAACATCACCGCCCTCGCCTTCCGCCTCGAAGACTCGGCGGCCCCGAAGGACGACCCCCACGGCGCCACCCTGGTCGGCCCCTCGGCCGAAGAGGCGGGCCTGACCGGGACCGAGGTCCGCCGCCGCGCCGCCGCGGCCGCAGCCCAGGACCGGCGCGAGAAGCAGGAGGCGGGGCCGAAGCGCAAGCGCGGCCGCACGATCGCCAAGGTCCTCGTCGGCGCCCTGCTGATCGGGGCGATCGCCTTCGGCGCCTGGTACGGCAACCGCCAGGTCTGGTTCCTCGGCACCGACGACGGCGGCCGCGTCGCCATCTACCGCGGCGTCCCCTACGAGCTGCCGTTCGGGGTCAACCTCTACGAGGAGCGCTACGCAAGCCCGATCCAGACCGTCGGGCTACCCTCTCGGCGCCGCGACGCGGTCACCGGCCACGACCTGCGCTCGCAGTCCGACGCGACCGACCTGCTCGAAGAAATGGAAGAGAGCCAGGGGATCCCCAAGTGACCTCGGCGAGGAACCGGGAGCTCGGCGCTCTGGTCCCGGTCGCCCTTCTGCTGACGGCGGGGTTCGCAGCGGTCTTCGCCCAGGAGGAAGCCCGTCTCGACAACCTCAGCCTGATCTACGGGGCCTATTTCCTCGCCCTCTGCTTGGCGACCCACATCTACCTGCGGATCCGGCTCCCCGACGCCGACCCCTACCTGTTCCCGCTGGTGGCGCTGCTGACGGCGATCGGCCTGGTGATGATCTACCGGATCGACGACGGCCTCGCCCGCGACCAGGCGAACTGGTTCGTCTTCGGCCTCGTCCTCTTCGCCCTGACGATTCAGTTCCTGCGCGACTACGACGTGCTCGAGCGATACCGGTACACGATCGCCGGCGTCGGGCTGCTGCTGCTGCTGGCGCCGCGGCTGCCGGGGATCGGCCAGCAGGTCAATGGCGCCTTCCTCGGGGTCAAGGTCGGCCCGCTCGCCTTCCAGCCGGCCGAGTTCTCGAAGATCTGCATCGTCGTCTTCCTCGCCAGCTACCTGCGTGAGCATCGCGAGGTGCTGATCGTCGGCGCCAAACGGGTCCTCGGCGTCACCCTGCCGCCGCTCAAGCACTTCGGCCCTCTGGTCGTGGTCTGGGGTGCCTCGATGTTCATGCTCGTCTTCATCCGCGACCTCGGCAGCTCGCTGATGTTCTTCGCCGCCTTCCTCGCCCTCCTCTACGTCGCCACGGGGCGCTTCTCGTTCGTGGTGATCGGGATGGCGATGTTCGTCGTCGGCGCCTGGTTCTTCGCCTCGACCGTTCCCCACGTCGGCGACCGTGTCGATATCTGGCTCGATCCGTATGTCGATCCCGCCACCGGTAATTACGATCCCGGCGGCAGCGGGTACCAGATCCTCCAATCGATCTTCGCCCAGGCCGACGGCGGGTTGTTCGGCAAAGGGTTCGCCCAGGGACTGATCACGGTTCCCGGGACCGACGACGCCCTCCTGCCGGCAGCTCAGACCGACACGATCTACTCGCTGATCGTCAACGAGCTCGGGCTCTTCGGGGCCAGCGGGCTGATCCTCGTCTACCTGCTGGTCACCGCCCGCGGCTTCAAGATCGCGCTGCTGGCCAACGACGGCTTCTCGAAGCTGCTGGCGACCGGCCTGACCGCGGTCTTCGCGATCCAGGCGTTCGTGATCATCGGCGGCGTCACCCGGGTGATCCCGCTGACCGGCGTCACACTCCCCTTCGTCAGCTATGGCGGTAGCTCGGTCGTCGCCAACTTCGTGCTGCTGGCGTTGCTGCTGCTGATCTCCGACCGAGCCCGACGCGAGGCTGCCGAGCGAGGCGAGCCCCTGTGAACAAGCAGATCATCAAGCTGTTCGGGTTCACGGTCGTGCTCTTCGGCGTCCTGATCGGGTTCACGTCCTACTGGTCGGTCTTCGAGGCCGAGGCGCTGAAGGAAAAGGACGCCAACAAACGGCCGCTGTTCGAGCAGCAGCAGATCAAACGCGGCCGGATCCTCGCCGCCGACGGGACCGTGATCGCCCGCTCGGTCCCCAAGGGCAGCGGCGAGAGCCTCCGCTACGTGCGCCGGTATCCGGAGGGCAGCCTCTTCGGCCACCCGATCGGCTACAGCTTCGTGGAAGAGGGCGACACCGAGTTCGAGCAGTTCCACAACGACCAGCTGGTCGGAAACGACTCGGAATTCACCTCGATCCTCGACGAGCTGCGCGGCAAGCAGCAGGAAGGCAACGACATCGTCACCAACATCGACACCGGAGCGCAGGAAGTCGCGCTGAACGCGCTCGAGGCCCAGGGCTTCGGCGCCGTGGTCGCAATCGAGCCGAGCACCGGCAAGGTGAGGGTGATGGCGTCCAACGCCCCCTACGACCCGAACCGGATCCCATACGAGATAGGCAAGCTGAGCACGAACGAATTCGAAGCGCCGCTGGTCAACCGCGCCACCCAGTCCCGCTACCCCCCGGGGTCGACCTTCAAGGTCGTGACGGCGGCCGCCGCGCTCGACGCCGGCGTGATCACCCCGGACACCCCGATCGACGCGCCCGGCTCGCTCGATGTCCAGGGGATCCCGCTCGAAAACGACTTCGGGACCTCCTACTCCGGCCTGACCCTCAACGATGCGCTGACCAACTCGGTCAACACCTACTTCGCCCAAGTCGGGGAAAAAGTCGGCGAGGACACCCTGTTCGAGTACATGGACAAATTCGGGTTCAACACCAAGCCGGCGATCGACATCCCGTCCGACGAGCTCGAGGTCAGCGGCATCGTCGACCTCGAAGCCGGCGGCGCGGTCCTCTCCCGCGATGACCCGATCGACATCGCCCGGGTCGCGATCGGCCAGGAGCGATTGCTGGCGACCCCGATCCAGATGGCAGAGGTTGCGGCGGCGGTCGCCAACGGCGGCACCCTGATGAAGCCGCAGATCTGGAACCGGGTGATCGATCCGGACGGCCGCGTCACCGAAGAGCTCGACCCCTCCGAGTTCAGCCAGCCGATCAGCGAGGAGTCGGCGGCCGAGCTGACGACCGCGATGGAAGGGGTCGTCAACGAAGGCACCGGCACCAACGCCGCGATCTCCGGCATCCCGGTGGCCGGCAAGACCGGCACCGCCGAAACCCCGGGCAACACCAGCTGCGGTGGCGGCGAGGACGAAAACCAGGCTTGGTTCATCGGCTTCGCGCCGGCCGACGACCCCCAGATCGCGATTGCCGCGTCGGTCGAGTGCACGCCGGAATTCGGCGGCGACGTCGCCGCCCCGATCTTCCGGGAAGTCGCGGAAGCGATCTTGCAATCAGAATGAGGCCGGCATGTCAAAGGGGAGGCGGCTGTGCCTGAACTGAACGAGGGAAGCGTCGTCGACGGGCGCTACAAGGTGCTGCGCAAAATCGGCACCGGCGGGATGGCCGACGTCTGGCTCGCCGAGGACGCCCACCTGCAGCGGCAGGTCGCGCTGAAGGTCCTTCACACCCGCTTCGCCCAGGACCGCGAATTCGTCGAGCGCTTCCGTCGCGAGGCCGAGTCGGCGGCGGGGCTCAACCACCCGAACATCGTCTCCGTCTACGACCGCGGCGACGTCGAGGGCACCTACTACATCGCGATGCAGTACCTGCAGGGCCGCTCCCTGAAGGAGCTGATCGACGTCGGGCTGACGCCCGAGCAGTCGGTCTACCTGATCCGCCAGGTGCTCGAGGGCGCTCGCTTCGCCCACAAGAACGGCGTTGTCCACCGCGACCTCAAGCCCCAGAACGTGATCGTCGACGACGAGGGCAAGGCGGTGGTCACCGACTTCGGGATCGCCCGCGCCGGGGTCTCGGAGATCACCCAGACCGGCTCGGTGATGGGGACGCCGCACTACCTCTCGCCGGAGCAGGCCCAGGGCGAAGAGGTGACCCCGGTCTCCGACCTCTACTCGGTCGGGGTGATGCTCTACGAGGCGCTTGCCGGCCGGGTCCCGTTCGAAGGCGAAAGCGCGGTTGCGGTCGCGATGAAGCAGGTCTCGCAGGCACCGCAGCTGCCGAGCTCGATCAAAGCGGGGATCTCACCGGCGCTCGACGCAGTCGTGATACGGGCGCTCCAGAAGAGCCCCGGCGATCGCTTCCAGACGGCCGACGCCTTCATCGCCGCCCTCGACAACGCCCTCAAGGCGGGCGACGAGGCCGGAGGCGGGACCGCCGTCTTCGCCCCCCTCCCCGCCGCGATCATGGTGGACGAGGCCGAGGTGGCGGAGATGGACGAGCTCGAACGCGAGGAACGCCGCCGCCGGCGCTTGCTCTGGACCGCCGCGGCGGTCGCGGCCCTGATCGTCGCCCTGCTGGTCTGGAACTTCACGCGCGATACCTCGACCGACGTCCCCAACGTCACCGGCAACCAGCTCAACACGGCGATCGCGCTGCTTCAGCAGGACGGGTTCGACGTCGGCGAGGTCAACCGCGTCCAGCGCCAGACGGCGGCGAACCAGGTCCTCGAGCAGGACCCCTCGCCCGGTGACACCTCGCTCAGCTGCGCGTTCCTCAACTTCTTCTGCTCGAAGCCGAAAGTCGACCTCACGGTCAGCGCCGGGCCCGGGAACGCAAAGGTCCCTTCGACCGCGGGGCTCGAGCAAGAGGCGGCGATGAAGAGGGTCGAAGAGGCGGGGTTCCAGGCGCAGGTCTCGCGGGTCAACTCCGAAGATGTCGATGAAGGCCTTGTCGTCAAGTCCAGCCCCTCCGGCGGCTCGACGACCACCCGCGGCTCGACCGTGACCCTGGTGGTCTCCTCCGGCCCGAAGCTGATCCGGGTGCCGGTCCTGGTCGGGACGCAGCGCTCGGTCGCGGTCCAGCAGATCAGCAGCCGAGGCCTCGAACCGGCGATCCGCGAAGAAGAAAGCTCCGATCCCGAAGGCCAGGTGATCGAACAGGTCCCCGACGCCGGCTCGGAGATCACCCGCGGCTCGCAGGTGACGATCACGGTCAGCGGTGGCGAAGAGCAGGCGTCGGTCCCGAACGTGATCGGGAAGCTCCGTCCCGACGCCGTCGCCGCGATCCGCGAAGCCGGCCTCGACCCGGTGGTCAGCGAACAGATCACCGACGTGCCCTCGAAAGTCGGCAAGGTTACCGACCAGTTCCCCCCGCCCGGGACCGAAGCGGAACCCGGGACCGAAGTGAAGATCGTGGTCGGCAAGGCGGCACCGGGCGGGACCGCCGAAGAAGTAGAAGAAGAATGAACCGCGTCGCCGTGATCTCGGGCGGCCGCTCCTCCGAGCGGGAGGTGTCGCTGCGCTCGGGCGCGGCGGTGGCGGCCGGCCTGCGCGAGGCGGGGCACGAGGCGGTCGAGGTGACGATCTCAGCCGAGGGCCGCTGGACGGTCGCCGGCGACCCGGTCGCGCTCACCCCCGGCGACGGCCTGCTCGGCGCCGACGTCGCCTTCCCCGCCCTGCACGGCCCGTTCGGCGAGGACGGCAGCGCCCAGGGCCTGCTCGAGCAGCTCGACGTGCCGTACGTCGGCTCCGACGTCCTCTCTTCGGCGATCTGCATGGACAAGCTCACCCTCAAGCGCCTCTTCGCCGAGGGGGGGATACCTCAGGTCGAGTTCGTCGCCGTCGGCGAGCGAGACTGGAGAGAGCGGGCGGCAGGGCTCGGCTCGCCGCTCTGGGTCAAGCCCTCGCGGCTCGGCTCGAGCGTCGGGATCAGCCGGGTCGAGTCGGCCCCCAGCGACGAGTTCGACGCCGCGGTCGAGCTCGCCCTTCGCCACGACCCGCGGGTGATCGTCGAGGCTTCGGCGAGCGGCCGCGAGATCGAGTGCTCGCTGCTCGGCAACGAGGAGCCGGAGGTCTCGCCGCCAGGGGAGATCGTCGCCCACGGCGATTGGTACGACTACGAGACGAAGTACCGCGACGGCGGCATGGAGCTCGTCGTCCCGGCCGACCTCCCGGCCGCCCAGGCAGAGCGGCTGCGGGAGCTGGCGGTCGAGTCATTCGCGCTCGGCGGCTGCTCCGGGCTCGCCCGCTGCGACTTCTTCGTCGAGACCGACGGAGCTGTGCTCGTCAACGAGATCAACACGATGCCCGGCTTCACCGAGACCAGCGTCTACGCGAAGCTCTGGGAGTCGGCCGGCCTCTCCTACCCCGACCTCTGCGACCGCCTAATCGGCCTCGGCATCGAACGCCACCGCCGCGCCCGCTCGCACGAGTTTTGAGTCGGGGCTACTTCGGGGCGGGGCGGAAGACACCGGCGATCTGGAAGCGGGAGCGGCGGGTCGCGCCGCCGGCGACGCCGACCAGCCGGTAGCGGCCGCGCTTCAGGGCCTTACCACCGACCTTGCCGGTGAAGGTAAATCGATTGCCGCTGCCGACGCCGTCGATCGCGAACGATCCCCTGACCGGCTGGAAGCGCGGGCAGCGTTTCGCCCGGGTCTGCCTGACGCACTTCCCACCGACCTTGCGTCCCTTCAGCTTGCGCTCCACGGTGAAGGTGACGGTCGCGGGAGCGGAGAGCGAGAACGAGACGACGGTCCGCACCGGGGGCTTGCTCTTGAGGACGCCGCCGCCGGTCGACTCGCCGACCGAGATCGACTTGAACTTGCGAGGGCCGACCGACAGCGCGAGCAGCTGTCCGGCGGGCGGCGGGGTGAACTCGTAGGCGCCGATGTCCGGCGCCGAGCCCTGGATGCGCGCAACGCCGATCAGGTCCAGCGCACCGATCTGATCGGCGACTCCGGCGTCGATCGTCGGGGAGCCCGCCGCCTGCCGGAAGTCGCCCGCCCCTGCGTCGACGAAGCGGGGAGGGCCCCCCTGGTTCCCCCCCAGGTCTTTGACGAGGGAGGAGTTGCCGTCGCTGGCGACGTCGAAGTTGGAGTTGGCGACCGCGATGTGGGCGCTGCCGAAGGCGGTGTCGATCGCGCGCAGGTCGTTCTCCCCACCGCTTGCAATCGCGTTCTTGACGTCGAGGGTGTTGTCGCCACTCATGGCCGGGTTCTCGCTGCGTGCCGCGATTCCGACCGAGTGCTCGCCGGTGGCGATCGCGGTCACGTTGCGGACCGGGCCCGAGGCTTTGGCGAATTCGGGCCGGGCGAAGATGGCGACGGCGTCCTCCCCGCTGGCCCGAACCAGGGCGTCTCGCACCGCGCAATCCTCCGCGAGCCGCAGGCCCGTCGGTTCGACGCCCGGGGTGTTGAGGACCACCCTCTCGATCAAGTCGCCGGCGTAGCAGGAGATCCCGGCGATCTGGAACCCGCTCGCTTCGATCGAGAGGTAGCTGAGTCGCGATTCGCCGAACAGCACGAACCCGTCGCTGTCCTCGGCAAAGACGACGGTCGGCATCGCTCTGGAGGGGTCACCGTGAATATCGATCCCCTGCGTGCCGAATTCCGGCGACGCCGGCTGCGCCAGCGAGTGGGTGCCCGGCTCGACGATCACCTCATCCCCGGTTTTCGATTTCTCGACGGCGGTTCCGAGCGAGCAGGGAGCGTTCTGGAAGCAAGCCGTGCCTTTGCCCTGCGGCGCGGCGTAGCGCTGGGCGGCGCTCGCCTGCCCGGCGAGTGCGGCGAACAGGGCCAAGGAGATGGCGGCGACCGCCGCGCGCTTCATTTGACGATCGTAAAGCCGGCGCGCGCGAGCGTGGCTCCGGTCTGGCCGACCAGACGATAGGAGCCGGGCTTCAGCGCCTTGCCGTTCACCCGCCCGGAGAACCTAAAGCTGTTGGCGCCGGCGATTCCCTCGAGCGAGAAGCTTCCCTTGACCGACTTGAACAGAGGGCAGCGTTTCTTCGACCTGTTGGCCTTGGTCTGCTTGACGCACTTCTTGCCGGCGCGGCGGCCCTTCAGCTTGCGCTCGACCGTGAAGGCGACCGTCGCCCTATCGCTCAGGGCGTAGGTCGCGGTCGACCCAACCGGCGCCCTGCGCTTCTTCTTCTTGGCGCTGGCGACCGCGCCGCCGATGTTCGCAGCGCGGAACTTTTTCGCCGTCAAAGCGAGCGACTGCAGGTCGCCGGCCGGCGGGACGAACTCATAGGCGCCGATGTCGGGGGCGACGCCGATCGAGCGAGAAGCTCCGGCAAGGTCGACGCTGCCGAGCAGCGGATCGGCGAGCCCGGCGTCGATCGTCGGCGAGCCGGCCGCCTCGCGGTAGTCGCCGGCGGCCGCGTCGACGAACTGAGGCGCCGCGGACTGGTTTCCACCGCCGTCGGTCACCGCCGAGCCCGGAGTGACCGTGTCGAAGTTGGAGTTGGAGACCACCATGGCGACCGGGCTACCGCCGGTTTCGAGATCGGTGAGGGTGCCACTCACGATCGAGTTCCTCAGGTCGAGTTCCTGGGACCCGATCGGAAAGCAGACGATGCAGTTGGCGAGGACGCCTTTCGAGCCTGCCCCGCTGGCGATCAAGGTCAGATTGCGGCCCTCGGCTTTTGCCTCTTCCCCTCCCGAGCCAGCCATGAGGGCGAGGGAGTTCGGGCCGAGCGACCGGACCACGCTGTCGCGCGCCACGCAGTCGCTGGTCTGGTAGATGCCGATCGCGGCCTCACCGGTGGTTTCGACGTCGAGCCGCTCGAGCACGCCGTCCTTTCCACACAGGGCGCCATAGCCACCGAAGGAGTCGTGGACGATGTCGAAGTAGGCGACCCGGCCACCGACGCCGATCGACACCAGGCCGACGGTCGCTTTCGAGACCTGGATCCGCGGTGGCGGTCCGGAGAAATCGCCGTGGATGGAGACGTTGACCTGGCCCGGCTCCGGATCGATCGTTTCTTCGACGGGGTAGGTGCCGGCCGTGACGATCACCTCGTCGTTCGACTTCGCTTTCGATACCGCCTCTTTCAAGGTGCAGGGCGCCGCCTGTTCGCAGGCTGCGCCGGAGCCGCCGGTTGCCGCGTAGCGGACCTGCGCCTGCGCCGCGCTCGCCCCGACCAGCAGCGCGCCCACCGCAAGGATTCCCCCCAGTCGCCTCATCAGAGGGCGATGGTAAGCGGTTCGTCCATCAGTCGAGCAGCTCGATGTCGCTGATCTCGACCTGGTAGCGACCGGCCTGGTCGCGGGCTTCGGAGGCTTTGTTGAACCAGAGCAGGAAGTACTGGGCGGGTTTCGGGACCGTCAGGTCGACCTCCTCGGTGCCGCCGGCGTCGACGATCTCGCCGACCGGCTCGCCCCATTCCTCGAGCGATTCGGGCGGGCCGGAGCCGACCGCGAACACCTCGGCGTCCCAACCGGGGGTGGGAGTCTGGACGATCATCCGCTTCGGCCGCGCCGGCGAGTCGGTGGTCACGTAGACCCCGACACCGGGGTCTTCGCCTTCCTCGGCCGGTTCCTTCGTTCCCGCGAAGGTTTCGTCGTCGTAGTGCTCGGTTTCCCAGGCGGTCCCCTTCGGGCTGCCGTCGACGACGAGGGTCACCTTGCTGCCGACCTCTTCGTCGTCGCCCTGGGGGTCGTAGTCGGTCGCCGAGGAGAGCGCCACCGTGCCGCCTTTGTCCACCTTGGCCCCGCCGCCCCCGAGGATGCCGTCCGAGATCAGCCAGGTCGCCGCCAGGGCCCCGGCCCCGACCAGCGCCAGCAGGGCGATCGCGGCCCAGGACCAGCGGGCGCCGCTCGAGAGCTTGCGCTTCGGCGGCGGCACCGCGTCGAGCACACTGGTCGCCTCGCCGGTGGTCGAGCCGGCCCGCGCCGCCTCGACCTCGAGCGCGGTCTCGAGGTCGTCGATCATCTCGCCGACGTCCTGGTAGCGCTCGTCGGGGTCCTTCGCGGTCGAGCGCTCGACGACCAATGCCACCGCGGCCGAGACCTCGGGCCGGCGCCGCTGGACGTCGGGCAGGTCCTCGTTCACGTGTTTCATCGCCACCCCGACCTGGCTGTCGGCGTGGAACGGGACCTGGCCGACGAGCATCTCGTAGAGAACGACCCCGAGGCTGTAGACGTCGGAGCGGGGGTCGACGGGGTGGCCCATCGCCTGCTCGGGGGCGACGTAGTCGGTGGTGCCGAGAACGCGGCCGGTGGCGGTCATCCCGTCCTGTTCGAGCTGGCGGGAGATTCCGAAGTCGGTCAATTTGGCCCTGCCCTCATCGTCGATGAGGACGTTCTGGGGCTTGATGTCACGGTGCACCATGTTGCGGGCGTGGGCGGTGCTGAGCCCGCGGGCGATCTCGATCGCGTAGGCGATCGCCTCCTGGATGTCGAGGGCGCCGATCCGGGAGATCCGCTGCTTCAGCGTCTCCCCTTCGACGTACTCGAAGACGATGTAGGGATAGCCGTGGTCCTCGCCGGCGTCGATCACGGCGACGACGTTGGGGTGCGAGATCTTCGCCACCGCCCGCGCCTCCTGTCGGAAGCGCTCGATCTGCTCGGGCTGCTCGGACATCTCGCGGTGCATGACCTTGACCGCGACCGGGCGGTCGAGGGTGTCGTCTTTGGCGAGGTAGACGGTCGACATGCCGCCAGAGCCGAGCTTCGCCTCCAACCGGTAACGGCCGGAAAGCAGGGTTCCGATCATCGAGCTTGAGGGTCGAGCGTCCATCTACCGCCTCATTTGAGGGTATCCCGCTTCAGGAGCGCAGGATCTCGCTCGAACCTTCTACCGCACCACCGATGCGATCGGCGCCGGGATGATGGCGCCGCAAGAGTTCGAGCGCAGCGTCGACCCCGGCCTCAGGTACAACCGCGCAGAAGCCGCAGCCCATGTTGAAGACGTCGTGCATCTCGTCATCGCCGACCTCGCCGCGCTCGGCGATGAGCTCGAAGATCGGGGGCACCGGAAGGGGGGAGTCGACCTCGTAGGAGACGCCGTCGGCGGCGAGGCGCAGGAGGTTGCCGAGGCCACCCGAGGTGATGTGCGCGAGCCCGTGGACCGCGACCCCGGAGCGCAGCAGCTCCAACACCGCCTTCACGTAGATCGCCGTCGGCTCCAGCAGCTCTTCTCCGAGCGGCCGCCCGAGGCGCCCCTCGGGGTCCTCGTCGAGCGATATCCCGTCGAGTGCCGAGCGCGCCAGCGTGTAGCCGTTGGAGTGGATCCCGGAAGAGGGGATGCCGATGATCGCGTCGCCGGCGAGCACCGCGGAGCCCTCGACGATCTCGTCGAGGGCGACGGTCCCGAAGCAGGCGCCGGAGAGGTCGACGCTGCTGACCAGGTCGCCGAGCTGGGCCAGCTCGCCGCCGGGGATCTCGATCCCGGCCAGCTCCGCCCCGCGGGCAAGGCCGACCCCGATCTGCTCGCAGGTCGCCGGGTCGGCACTCGGAACCGCGATGTAGTCGAGCATCGCCAGCGGCTCGGCACCGACGCAGATGACGTCGTTGACGTTCATCGCGATGCAGTCGATCCCGACGGTGTCGAAGCGGCCGAGCTGCTCGGCGACCAGCAGCTTGGTGCCGACCCCGTCGGTCGAGAGCGCGATGCCGTTGCGGTCGTCGAGCTTGATCACGCTCGCGTAGTGGCCGGGGAGCGGAACCTGGCGCGAGGGGCGGCCGAGGTCGATCGTGCCGAGGGCGCGCACGAGCCCGGCGACCGCCGCGTCGGCAGCCCCCTGGTCGACCCCGCTCTGGGCGTAGGCGTCGCTCATCCTCGCCCCACACCGCGTTCGCATGGCAATCGCCACGGATTCGAACCCCCGGAAGTCACCGTGTCGATTGTCATGCTCCTCGCAGCTTGGCAAGAACCGCGGCGGCGAGGCCCGCCCGGTAGGCCGCATACGGCCAGAGGGCGCGATCGCGCTCGACGAGCCGGATCAACCGCTGCGACGCGAGGGTCGAGGCGAACGAGGCGGCGACGCCGATCGCCATCCCGCGCCGCATCTCGGCGGAGACGCCGCGGCGCCGCAAGCGGACGCCCTTGAGCCCGGTGGCGCCGACGATGATCGGTAGCGCGATCGTGCGCGAGAGCAGGTTTGCCTGGTCGCGGGAGAAGCGCCTCGATCGTGCCGCCGCGAGGGTGATCCCGTTGCGCGAGACGCCGGGCGCCAACGCCAGCGCCTGGGCGAGCCCGAGTGCCAGCCCGTCGGCGGCAGTCGCCTCGCCGCGACCCCGCGCCTGGGGCCGGCGATCGGCGAGCAGCATCGCGGCAGCACCGGCGAGCAAGCCGGCAGCGGTCGCCCCGGGCCCACCGAGCCGACGCTCGATCGGGCGCTCGAGGGTGTAGCCGACGATCGCCGCCGGCAGGAACGAGAGGACGAGGACGGCGGCGCCACGGGCGTCGAACTCGCGCAGCTCCTCGGCGATCAGGCGCCGCTGCCCGACCACCAGCGCCGCCGCCGCGCCCGCGTGCAGGGCGACCTCGAAGCTCTTGCGGATCTCGGGGTCGACCCGGTCCCAATCCCAGCCCGCGAGCCAGGGCAGGAGGACGATGTGGGCCGAGCTCGAGACCGGGAGGAGCTCGGCCGGGCCTTGGACGATCCCGAGGGCGAGCGCGCGCCCGTCGGGGATCGCCTCAGCTGGTTCCGCTCTGCTCAAGCTCCCCAACCGACTCCGGCGTGCCCCCCGGCCCGCCCCCGCGCCGGCGACGGATCACCAGGTAGGCGGCGAGGCCGATGGCGGCCACGACGACGATGTAGTCGAGGTAGTGCAGGTGCTCGCGCCACTGTTCCCAGTTCTTGCCGACCGACTCGCCGATCAGCCCCAGCATCAGGACCCAGGGGATGCATCCGAGCAAGGTCAGGACGGTGAAGCGCCAGAACGGCATCTTGGCGATCCCGGCAGGCAGCGAGATGAATGTCCGGATGATCGGCAGCATCCGCGAGAAGAAGACGGTCGCGTCGCCGTAGCGCTCGAACCAGTCGTCGGCCCATTTCAGGTGCTTGGGGCTGACGTGGATCAGCCGGTTCTTCTCGAGCAGGTCGAGGCGGCCGTAGTAGCCGACCGCGTAGGCAGCCCAGGAGCCGACCAGGTTGCCGAGCACGCCCGCGGTGACGATCCCGACCATGGTCAGGTCGCCGGCCGCGACGCTGGAGCCGGCGAACAGCATGATCGCCTCGCTGGGCACGGGCAGGCAGGCCGACTCGAGCGCCATCAGGATGAAGACCGCGGGCAGCCCGGTCGAGCTGATGAAGTCGGTCCCCGCGTTGACGATCGGGTCGAGGAAGAAGTCGGTGACGCTGGCTAGAAAGATTTGTGGCACGAGTGAAGCGGGGATTGTAGGGAGAGAGCTGAACACCAACTAAACTCGTGCTCTCCCCATGCGCCGGTTGAATCACCCCGTCTACCGCAACCGCGTGCTCCAGATCCTCGCCGATGCGGCTCTGGTCGCGCTCTCGTTCTACCTGGCGTTCCGCCTGCGGTTCTTGGACGACGCCGGGGTTCCGCCCCGCTACGAGGACCTCTTCGCGCAGGCCGTCGGCTTCGTCGTCGTCGGCAAGATCGTCGTCTTCGCCGCCTTCGGGCTCTACCAGAAGTGGTGGCGCTACGTCAGCGGTCGCGACTTCCTCTCGATCGTCCGCGGCGTCGCCGTCTCCAGCGCGATCCTCGTCGTCGCATTCACCGTCCTGCAGCCGTTCGCCAACACCCTGCCGCGATCGGTCGCGGTGATGGACTTCATCCTCACCTTGCTGCTGGTCGCCGGCGCCCGCCTCGCGGTCCGCCTGATCGTCGAGCGACCCTCGCGCGGGTCGCGGATCCCCAAGCACGAGGTCCTGATCGTCGGCGCCGGCTCCGGTGGGCAGATGGTCGTCCGCGAGCTTCAGCTCAACCCCAAGCTCGGCGCGACCGCGATCGGCTTCGTCGACGACGACCCGCGCAAGCGCGGGATGCGGATGTCGGGCGGCCTCAAGGTTCTCGGCACGACCAAGGAGATCGCGACGATCCTCGACGAGACCGAGCCCGACGAGGTGGTGATCGCGATCCCCTCGGCGCCGGGCACCCTGCGCGCCAAGGTCGTCGTCGCCGCCCGTGAGCGGGAGATCGCGGTGCGGACCCTGCCGACCGTGTTCGAGCTACTGCGGGGCGGGGTCCAGCTCAACAAACAGCTGCGCGAGGTCCGGGTCGAGGACGTGCTCGGCCGCGACCCGATCGTCCGCGAGCTCGATCGGGTCGGCGCCTACCTGCGCGACCGGATCGTCCTCGTCACCGGCGCCGGCGGCTCGATCGGCTCCGAGCTCTGCCGCCAGATCGCGCAGGTAAAGCCGCGGCTGCTGGTGATGCTCGACCACGCCGAGGACAACCTCTTCCAGATCGACCGCGAGATGGTCGAGGAGCGCCACTTCTCCAACGTCGAGTCGGTGCTCGCCGACTGCAAGGAGCCGCACCGGATGCTGGAGGTGATGCAGCGCTTCAAACCGACAGTCGTCTTCCACGCCGCGGCCTACAAGCACGTGCCGCTGATGGAGGCGAACCCGCTGGAGGCGGTCCGCAACAACGCGATCGCGACCCGGATCACGGCGGAGACCGCGGCCGCCTCGAAGGTCGAGCGCTTCGTCCTGATCTCCACCGACAAGGCGGTCAACCCGCAGACGGTCATGGGCGCCTCGAAGGCGATGGCCGAGTGGATCGTCGAGGCGGCCGGCGACAAGCATCCCGAGACCAGGTTCTCCTCGGTTCGCTTCGGCAACGTGCTCGCCTCCTCGGGCAGTGTCGTCCCGATCTTCCGCCGCCAGATCGAGCGCGGCGGCCCGGTAACGGTCACCCACCCGGAGATGACCCGTTACTTCATGACCATCCCCGAGGCGGTCCAGCTGGTGATCCGCTCCGGCGACATCGGCGCCGGCAAGGGCGAGGTCTTCGTCCTCGACATGGGCGAGCCGGTGAAGATCCTCGACCTCGCCCACAACATGATCCGCCTCGCCGGCTATGAGCCGGAGACCGACATCGCGGTCGAGTTCACCAAGCCACGGCCGGGGGAGAAGCTCGGCGAGGAGCTCTTCGGGGCGGGCGAGAACGTCCAGCCGACGGCGGCGCGACGGATCCGCCGGGCCGTCCGCGAACAGCCACTCGACTCCGACTGGGTGGAGAGCACCCTCAACTCGCTGGAGCACCTTGTGCTGGCCGGCGACGAGGCAAATCTGGCCGAGCGAGTCGTGACGATGATCACCTCATCCGGCGGCGACGCGGCGGCGGTCGTCTCCGACGAGTAGCCTCACGCAGCTGCTTTGCGCGAGATCTTGACCGAAATCGGCGCCTTCGCGGGCTTGGCCTCATTCTTCGGGCTGGTCGTCCTCGCCCTGCTCACTTTCACCCAGGGCAGGGACCTGCGACGACTGCGCGACTGGGCCGGGTCGGCCCCTGAGCGCGACGCCGAGCGCAAGGAGACGACCTCGGAGGCCGCTGCCGAGCGGGCCGAGGAGATGCGCGCGCTGGAAGAGGCGCGGACGGCCGAGCAGGAGGCCGCCGACCTGCGCGAGACAAGGCGCGAGCGCCGCGAGGCCGGCCTGCCCGAACTGACCCGGCGCGAGCGGCTGCGCGGCGCTTTCGCCGGCAGCGGCAGCTCGCGGCTCGGCTCGCCCGGGGTGCTGATCGCGATCTTCGTGGCCGTCGTCCTGATCGGCGGCGGTGCCGCCTACGCCGTCACCCAGAGCGGCGACGACGGCTCCGGCGGCGGCAAGAAGTCCCGCAACATGAAGCCGGGCGAAGTCGAAGTGGCGGTCCTCAACGGGACCGCAGTGCCCAACCTCGCGGCCAGCTACGGGGACAAGGTCGAGAGCGACGGCTTCGACCTCGGCCAGATCACCAACACCGACTCTGCCTTCGAGGAAAGCGAAGTCATGTTCGAGAAGCGCTACGGAGCCGAGGCCCACAAAATCGCGACCCTGCTCGAGATCGACCGGGTCCGGCCGATGACCTCGGAAATCACAGCGGTGTCCGGCGGTGCCCCGGTGGCGGTCGTGATCGGCGAGGACAATGCCTCGTCGGCGGGTTAGCTTCGCGGGCGTCGCCTTCGCTCTCCTCGTCCTCGCCACGCTCGCTGCATTCGCCTGGTCGCAGCGGCTGAAGCGCGACCCGCTGGTTCTGGACCGGGTCACCTTCGGCGTCGTCGAAAGCCGCTCATTCACCCCCAACGGCGACTGCGTATTCGATCGCGAGCGGATCCGATTCCGGGTGACCCAATCCGATGACGCCGTGATCCAGGTGGTGAAACCGGGCGGGCGGCTGATGGTCACCCTCGCCCGCGACACGTTCCTCAAGCGCTACCGCTTCTTCACCTTCTACTGGGACGGGCGCACCCGCTTCGGGCACAAGGCGCCGCCCGGCCGCTACAAGCTGCGGGTGAAGCTGCTCGGGCAGGACCGGGTCCTGGTGCCGCCCGGCGCGATGAAACTGCACCGGGCGCCCAGGGTGCCCGGTGCCTGCAAAGCGGCCGCTCGCGCCGTCGCGAAGGACCGCGCTTGAGCGACTTCCTCGCCGGCGCCGGCCTGTTGATCGCCGCGGCTGCCGCCGTCGTCGCGATCCTGCTGCCCCCCGGCCGCGCCCGCTCGGCCGCGATGCTGGTGGCGCTCGTCCTGTTTCCGGCCCTGATCCTCGGCGACCAGTGGCACACCCGCGCGATCGCCGACCTCCGCCACGACAGCGGCCGCCTCCTCGGCCTCGCGGCCCTGGGCCTCCTCGCCAGCGCCGGCCTCGCCGCCAGCTTCCGCCGCTGGCCGATCCTCCTGCCCCTAGCCATCGTCGCCGCCCTTCCCTTCCGTATCCCCCTCCACGCCGGCGGAGACACCGCCAACCTCTTGGTCCCGCTGTATCTAGTGATCGCCGGCGGAGTCCTGGCAACTGCTTGGGCCTCGTGGGTGTCCCGGCGAGCGGCTGCTCCAGGACCCGCCGGCCAAGCCGCCCGCAGCGCCCCCCCACGGTCCCCGTCAGGACCCGCCGCCCGATTCCCCATCGTCTGGCTGCCGCGAGCACTTGCTGCGGTGGTCGCCCTGTACGCCGTCCAGACCCTGTACTCATCCGACTTCTCCAAGGGCCTGCAGGACGTCTGCTTCTTCTTCGTCCCCTTCTCCCTCGTGTACGCGCTGCTGCGGGACGTGACCTGGGACCGGCGGCTGCTGGCCCTGATCCTCTGGGTCGTCGGCGTCGAGGCGGTCGCCTTCGTCCTGGTCGGTTCGGTCGAGTACCTGACCCGTGAGCTGTTCTGGAACGACCAGGTGATCCGCTCGAACGAATTCCACACCTACTTCCGGGTCAACTCGGTCTTCTGGGACCCGAATGTCTACGGGCGCTATCTGGCGCTGGCGATCGTGATCGCGATGGCGGCCCTGATGTGGGCGCGTGAGCGGCGCACGCTGGCGCTGCTGGCCGGCCTCGTCGCGGTCCTCTGGCTGGGCCTGGCGCCGACCTTCTCGCAGTCGAGCTTCATCGCCCTGCTGGCCGGGCTGGCGGTGCTGGCGGCGCTGCGCTGGAGCATGAAGTGGACGCTGGCCTCGGTCGCCCTCGGCGCCGTCGCCGCGGTGCTCGTCGTCACCCTGGTCGGCGGCTCCTCGAAGATCAACTTCTCGCGCATCAACATCGACACCAGCGGTCGCGCCAACCTCGTCTCCGGCGGCCTCCACCTCTTCGCCCAGCGGCCGGTCCAGGGCTACGGCTCGGGCTCCTTCCAACGTGCCTACAACGAACACGTCGACACCGGCGAGGTCCCGGTCTCGGTCTCCCACACCGAGCCGGTCACCGTCGCCGCCGAGCAGGGCATCCTCGGGCTAGCTGCCTATCTCGCCCTGTTGACAACGGCGCTGTGGACGATGAGCAGCGGCCTGCTGCGGGCTCGGCCGGCGGGTCCTGTCACGGGGGAAGGGGGGCCTGCGGTCGATCCACGGTCGCTCCTCGACCCCCCTCCCCCCGCGCCACCCGCCGGAGAGATCGCAGCCAGGGCCGCCGTCCTCGCAGCGTTCACAGCCCTGTTGGTCCACACGATGGCCTATGCGGGGTTCTACGAGGACCCCATAGCGTGGGTCCTTCTTGCGGCAGGGGTCTCCCTGGCCCCGGCGGTCCGCGACCCCGCGTAGGGTCAGCTCATGTCGGGCTACCTGCGCAGGCTGGCGACGACGGGCGCCGCCTACACCGCGGCAAGCGTGCTCTCGAAGCTGATCGCGGTCGCCCTGCTGCCGCTCTACACGCGTTACCTGACGCCGGCCGACTACGGCGCCGCCGAGGTCCTCTTCGCCGCCGTCGTCGCCGCCTCGATCGTGATCCGGTTCGGGACGATAGAGGCCCTGCTGCGCTTCTATTACAAGGACGACGAGGACCCCTCCGAGGTCCTGCGCTCCTCGTTCGCCGCCCTGTTCTGGCTCTCGACCCTCGCCGCCCTGGTGCTGCTGCCACTGGCCGGCCCCCTCTCCGAGGCGCTGCTCTCCTCGCACGGTCTCGACCCGGCCGAAGCCAGGTCCCTGCGCGAACAGGCGCCCGGCCTGATCCGGATCTCGATCGGCGGCCTCTGGGTCCTGACCCTGTTCGAGTTCCTGCTGACGATCTTCCGGCTCGAGGAGCGCGCCCGCGCCTACTTCGCGACGACGATGCTGAGCGTGCTCGCCGCAATCGGCCTGACCGTGGTGCTGGTCGTCGGCGAGGACGAGGGTGCCCGCGGCCTCCTGCTCGGCAGCTATGCCAGCGGCTTCGCCTTCGTCCTCGCCCTGATCTTCGTCCACCGCCGGCGGCTCTCGCTGCTGTTCGACCGCGCCCTGCTGCGGCGGCTGATGCGCTTCGGGCTGCCGACGATGCCGGCCGAGCTCTCCCTCTACCTGCTCAACTTCGTCGACCGGATCATCATCGTCCGCACCGTCGGGCTCGCCGAGGCCGGGCTCTACTCGCTGGCGGTCAAGTTCGCCCAGGGGGTGAACGTCCTCGTCCGCGGCTTCCAGCTCGCCTGGCCGCCGCTCGCGTACTCGATCCGCGACGACGACGAAGCTCGCCGCGCCTACGCGGCGATCGTCACCTGGTTCGTCGCCGCCTGTGCCTTCGTCGTCGTCGGGATGTGGCTGCTCTCGCGCTGGATCGTCCGGGCCCTGGCCGCTCCCGAGTTCTTCGACTCCTACGAGGCGATCGGGCTGATCGCGACCGCGGTGACGCTCTACGCCATCTACATGGTCCTGGTCGTGATTCTCGGCCGCACCGGGCGCACCGAGTTCAACTTCCCGGCGACCGCGGCGGCGCTGGTCGCCAACGTCGCCCTCAACCTCCTGCTCGTGCCGCCGCTCGGGATCGTCGGCGCCGGCCTCGCCCTGGTCGCCTCCTACGTCGTCGTCCTCACCCTCATGTACGGGTTCACTCAGCGGCTCTTCCCGGTTCCCTACGAATGGGGTCGCCTGGTCCGGGTCCTGTTGCTCTCGACCGTCCTGGTCGGCTTCGGCGAGTTGCTGCTGCCCACCGAGGGCGCGGTGGGCTTGATCGCCCGCACCCTGGTCTGGCTCGCGTATCCGTTCGCGCTCCTGCTCAGCGGCTTCTTCACCGACGAGGAGCGGGGCTGGCTGGCGTTGCTCCGCCGCCCGGGCGAGCTGGTCGCGCGCTTCCGCGCCGCCTCCGAGCGCCCGACCGCGGTGGAGGGCCGGATCCCGGAGGCCTACGAGGCGGAGATGCTCGACGAGGACGCCCGGCCCTGAGCCTCGGCCCGGTCGCGGATGCTCTCGCCGTGGCTCGGGAACAGCGCCTGGCGGGCGTGGGCCCAGTAGATGCGGGCCGAGTGCCGCGGCAGGAACGTGGCCGCGAGGGCGCGGATCGAGTAGGACCAGACCGTCAGCGCCCGGACCGCCACGGCGGCGGCGGCGGAGTGGTGCTTGCGCATGTAGAGCTCGCGATTGCGGTGGAATTCGACGATTCGCGGCAACCCCGCCGAGAGGTCGTTGGTGAGCTGGTCGTGGTGCGCCGCCTCGGCTCCGGGGACGTAGAGGGTGTGCCAACCGGCCTCGGCGAGGCGCTTGCAGAAGTCGCTCTCGTCGTAGTAGACGAAGAAGGCGGGGTCCAGGTAGTCGACCGCCGCCGCTGCGTCGCGCCGGACGATCAGGGCGCTCGATTGCGCCCAGTCCACCTCCCTGGTTCGCTCGCCGCCGCTCTGCACCGTGTAGACGCGCTGCAGCATCACCGCCGCGGCCAGCGCCGTGTCGACGCCGGGGAAGCGCCAGGCGCAGTGGACCGGGTCGCCCTCGGAGTCGAGCAGCTGCGCCCCCGCCGCCCCCGCCTTCGGATCGGCATCGAGCGCCGCGACGAGCGCCGCCGCCGCCCCCGGCCGCAGCTCCGAGTCCTCGTTCAGCAGCAGGCAGTAGCGACCTTGCGCCTCGCGCATCAGGGTCGAGTCGTTCTCGCCCTTGCCGGTGCGCCGCTCGAGCGCGATCAACTTGATCGCGGCGCTGTCGAGGGCGCGCACCGCCTCGGCCGATCCGTCGTCCGAGGCGTTGTCGAGGACGAGGATCTCGTGCTCGATCTCGGGCGGGTGGTGTCGCTCGATCGCCGCCAGGCAGGTGAGCAGGTCCTCGCGGCCGTTCGTGTTCACGACGCAGTAGGAGAGCGTGGGGGGCACGTCGCCACGATAATCGCCCAGGTATGCGCGCGGAGCTAGTCGACCCGTCGGCCTTCACGCCCCCTTACGACCGCGCCCTGGCGGCGGCGCTCGCGCGCGCCGGCGTCGAGGTCGAGCTGCTGACCAGCCGCTTCCTCTACGGCCCGGTGCCGGTGGCAGAGGGCTATCGGGTGCGCGAGCTCTTCTATCGCCGCAGCGCCGGCCGGGGGCTCGACGCGCCCGCCCGCCGCGCCTTCAAGCTCGCCGAGCACCTACCGGGGATGGCGCGCCTGCGCCGCGCGACCGCCGCGGCCGACGTCGTCCACTACCAGTGGCTGACGTTGCCGGGCATCGACTCGCTGATCCTGCCGCCCGCCCGCCCGCGGGTGATGACCGCCCACTACGTCCTGCCCCCTGCCCCGAGCCGGAGGCAGCTGGCGAGCGCCCGCCGCGCCTTCGGAGCGATGGACGCGGTGATCGCCCACTCCGAGCACGGCGCCGGCCGCCTGCGCGACGAGGTCGAGCTCGATCCGGGCCGCGTCCGCGTCATCCCCCACGGCGCCTTCGACTACCTGACCGACCTCCCCGAGGTGCCGTTGCCGACCGAGCTCGAGGGCGCCGAGGGGCCGGTGATCCTCTTCTTCGGCCTGCTCCGTCCCTACAAGGGGATCGACGTCCTGCTCGAGGCCTTCCGCCGGGTCGAGGGCGCGGAGCTCTGGATCGTCGGCAACCCGCGGATGGAACTGGCGCCGCTGCGCGCCCTCGCCGTCGGCGCCGAGGGGCGGGTCCGCTTCCTTCCCCGCTTCGTCGAGGACGCCGAGATCCCGGCGATCATGCGCCGCGCCGATGTCCTCGTCCTGCCCTATCTCGACGCCGAGCACTCCGGGGTCCTCTACACCGGCCTTGCCTTCGGCAAGCCGATGGTGCTGAGCGCGGTTGGCGGCTTCCCCGAGGTCGCGGCGCAGGGCAACGCGGTCTCGGTCCCCCCTGGCGACCCCGACGCGCTCGCCGCCGAGCTGCGGAGACTGACCGCCGACGACGCCGCCCGGGCCGCCCTCTCCGCCGCCGCGCTCGCCGCCGCCTCCGGCCCCTACTCATGGGACGCCGTCGCCCGTCAAACGCTCGCCCTCTACGAAGAGCTGTTGGAGGCCCGCCGGTGATCGCCGTCGAGATCGTCTTCTGGCTGTGCGTCGCGGCGATCGTCTACACGCACGTCGGCTACCCCGCGGTCCTGTGGGTATTGACGCGAACCCGGACCGGCAGCCGGCATCCCCGGACGCGGAGGCAAGGCCGCGAGAACTCCGGTGACGACGAGCGCGGCCTTGCCGGAGCAGAGGAGATGCCGGTTGTGTCACTGATCGTCGCGGCCTACGACGAGGAGGACGTGATCGCCGCCAAGGTCGAGAACGCGCTCGGGCTCGACTACCCGCGCGAGCGGCTCGAGGTGATCGTCGCCTCCGACGGGTCGGGAGACACGACCGTCGCCCGGGCCCGCGAGGCCGGCGCCGACCTCGTCCTCGACCTTCCCCGCGGCGGCAAGGTCGTCGCCCAGAACGCGGCAGCCGAGCGCGCCGGTGGCGAGATCCTCGCGTTCTCCGACGCCAACTCGAGCTGGTCCGCGGACGCCCTGCACCGGCTGGTCGCCCCCTTCGCCGATCCCGGCGTCGGCTACGCCTGCGGCCAGGTCCGGTTCACCGATCCCCAGGGCGGCAACCTCGAGGGCGCCTACTGGCGTTACGAGATGAGCGTGCGGGAGCTGGAGTCCTCGCTGGCGGGGGTGACTGCCGGCAACGGCGCCATCTACGCGGTCCGCGCCGACGCCTACGTGGCGCTGCCCCCGTCGGGGAGCCACGACCTCTCGTTCCCCTTCGCCCTCGCCAAGCGGGGCCTGCGCTCCCTCTATGAGCCGGGCGCCCGGGCCGAGGAGAAGATGGTCCCCACCATGGAGGGGGAGTTCGCCCGCAAACGCCGGATGATGGTCGGGATCTGGGACATCGTCGTCGGCGAGGGAATGCTGTCGCCGCGCGGGTACCCCGCGCTGTATGCCTTCGAGATCGCCTCGCACCGGCTGCTCCGCTACCTGTCCCCGTTCCTGCACCTGGTCGCCCTGCTGGCGAACGTCGCCCTGCTGGGCGGGGGCTGGGTCTACTCGGTGACCCTCGGTTTCCAGGCGGCCCTGCTCCTCGCCGCGATCCTCGGCAGGTCCCTGCCGATCGCCCCGTTCCGGATCGCCCGCTACTACGTCATGACCACCGCTTCGATCGCGGTCGGCCTCTGGGACCGCGCCCGGCGCGGCGCCCCGGGGACCTGGGAGAAGGCCGAGGGGACACGATGACCGGGGAGCCCGGCTGATGCCGAGGTTCGTCGACGTCGCGATCGCGGCCCTCGCCGTCGCGATCCTCTCGCCGCTGCTGGCGATCGCGGCGATCGCGATCAAGCTCGGCAGCCGCGGCCCGGTCATCTACCGCCAGCGAAGGGTGGGCCTCGACGGGGTCGAGTTCGAGATGCTGAAGCTGCGGACGATGGTGGCGGGCTCGGACCCGGTCGGCATCGGCACCGCGGTGATGCGGGACGACCCCCGCGTGACCGGCGCCGGCCGCCTGCTGCGCCGCACCTCCCTCGACGAGATCCCCAACCTCGTCAACGTCCTCCGCGGCGAGATGGCGATCGTCGGCCCGCGCCCGACGATCCCGGCCCAGGTCGACGACTACACGCCGCGGCAGCGCCGTCGCCACGAGGTGAAGCCGGGGATCACCGGCTGGGCCCAGGTCCAGGGGCGGGCCGGGATCCCCTGGGAGGAGCGGATCGAGCTCGACGTCTGGTACGTCGAGAACCGCAGCGCCACCCTCGACGCGCGGATCCTGCTGAGGACCGCGGGCCTCCTGGTGACGGGCCGTGGGCTCGCGCCCGACTAGGGTTAGCGGCGTGTCGGAGGTCAAGATCACCTACATCGGCGGCCCCACGGCGCTGATCGAGGTCGCCGGTCTGCGGCTGCTCACCGACCCGACCTTCGATGCCCCCGGGCGCAAGTACAACTTCGGCTGGGGCACCTCCTCGGTCAAGCTCGGCGGGCCGGCGCTGAGCGCCGCGCAGCTCGGCCCGATCGACGCGGTGCTGCTCAGCCACGACCAACACGACGACAACCTCGACGACGCCGGCCGCGCGATGCTGCCCGAGTCGAAGCGGGTGATCACGACGCCGGCCGGCGAGAAGCGTCTCGGCGGCAACGCGGCTGGGCTGGCGCCCTGGGGCTCGACCGTGCTGAGCGCCGCCGACGGCACCGAGGTCCGGATCACGGCCACCCCCTGCCGCCACGGCCCGCCCTTGAGTAGGCCGATCGTCGGCGAGGTGATCGGCTTCCTGCTCGAGTGGGAGGGCCAGCGCGAGGGCGCACTCTGGATCACCGGCGACACCGTCTGGTTCGGCGGTCTCGCTGAGGTCGCCGAGCGCTTCGACGTCGGCACCGCGATCGTCAACCTCGGCGGCGTCCGCTTCCCGATCACCGGCCCCGCTCGCTACACGATGAACGCGGCGGAGGCCGTCCGCGTCTGCCGCGAGTTCAACCTCACGAACCTGGTGCCGCTCCACTTCGAGGGCTGGAAGCACTTCCGCCAGGGCCCCGACGAGGTGAAGAGCGCCTTCGCCGCGGCCGGGATCGAGGGGCAGGTGCGCTGGCTGACCCCGGCCGAGCCGGTCGCGATCGAGGTCTGAGTTGGGCGCCCCGCCGGTGGTCAGCCTGCGGCGGTTCGAGCCCGGGGACGCCGAGGCGGTGCACCGCTGGTTCAACAACCGCGAGGCGACGAAGTCACTGGTCGAGCAGCGCCGGAGCTTCACGATCGAGGAAGCAAACGACTGGGTGCGGCGCGCGATCGACGACTCCGGCGAGGATCGCAAATACGCGATCCTGGTCGAGGGCCGCGAGCAGCCGGTCGGCTTCACCGCCCTCTACGGCCTCTCCCGCGAGGGCGGCCCGGAGCTCGGGGCGCTGATCGGCGACGAACTGAGGCGCAGCGGCGTCGGCCGCAGGGCGGAGGCGCTGACGATCGCGAAGGCGTTCGATGAGTTCGGCGCCGAGCGCGTCTACGGCGAGATCCCGGCCTTCAACGAAGCCGCGAAGCGGACCGTCTCCAGCCTCGGCTGGCACTTCGTCGAGGCGGTCGAGGACCACGACGAGCGCGGCGGCGAGCGCTTCGACCTCGAGATCTGGGCCGTCCTCCCCGACGACTTCCGCGCCGCCGCCGCGGACCTGCTTTGACCGCCCGGGCCGAATTGCTCGACGACGGCGGCGCCGCCTCGTCCTCGGGGGAGCACTTCTTCCGCTCGCCCCAGTTCCTCGAGGCCGAGGGGGTCACCCACACGCTGCGGATCGAGGCCGGGGAGGAGGAGCTCGTCGCGCCCCTGATCGTCCGCCCGATCGGCGCCGGCCCCGAGATCGACGCGACCTCCCCCTACGGCTACCCCGGCCTGGCCCGGGTGCGCGATTCCGATCGCGATGCAAGTGAGGTTCACTCGGCCCTGGATGCCGAGGCGATCGACTTCTCCGAGACTGCTCTCGTCAGCGTCTTTCTGCGCCACACGCTCGAGGACCCGCCGCCGCTCGCCGGCGCCCGCGGGCGCAACGTGGTCCAGATCGCCGACCCCGCACTGCCGCCGAAGAGCCGGATGAGCGACCGCCAGCAAATCCGCAAGAACCTCAAGCGCGGGTACGAGCTGCGGATCGTCCCCGGGCCCGACGCCTCAGCCGAGGAGCGGGCCGCCTTCCTCGAGGCCTACGTGCAGACGATGCGCCGCACCGGGGCGGCCGAGCGCTACTTCTTCGGCGCCGGGTACTTCGATCGGCTCCTCGCCGCGCCGAGTGCCTGGCTGACACTGGCCGTAGCTCCCGACGGAGTCGTCGCGGCGGCCTCGATCGCTGCCCGCAGCGACGGCTTCCTCCACTACTACCTGAGCGGCAGCGTCGACTCGCACCTGCGCGACTCGCCGATGAAGAACGTCGTCGCCGCCCTGGTCGAGCTCGCGGGCGACCTCGGGCTGCCGCTCAACCTCGGCGGTGGCATCGTCCCCGGCGATCGCCTCGAGGAGTTCAAGCGCGGCTTCGCCAACCGCGAGGAGACCTGGCGCAGCTCGGAGCTGGTCTGCGATCCCGAGGCCTACGCACGGCTCTCGCAAGGGATCGAGTCCGGGGAATACTTCCCGGCCTACCGCGCCGTTTAGCTCGGGTTGGCCGGGGTCGGGCCGGTGAGCCCGAAGGCCTGGGCCGGCTCGCCGCCGAACTTGCCCCAGGTCGCTTTGCCGAAGGCGCTGATCGCGTCGAGCGTTTTCTGCCCCTCGTAATTTTTGCAGCCGATCAGGTTGGTCCAGGTCGTGGCGGCGACGGCGTAGGGCATTTCGTCGTTCGGGAACAGCAGGGTGCCCCCGTACATCGTTTCGTAGAGCCCCTTCAGTTCCAGTTGCTCGTCCTCGGGAAGGTCGGGGCTGTACTGGATCTCCATCCGCCCGTGCTCGAGCGAGTGCACCATGTCGATCGGCAGCGGCATCTCGCTGTAGGCGCCGTCGGCCTGCTGGTAGGGCGGTTCGACGTGGTTGCCGGAGGTCGGTGGGTTGGTTTTGTATTCGGGCGCTTCGGAGCCGGGCGGGATGTGGGTTTTGCCCTCGTCCGTGAGACCCATCCGCAGCTCGCAGCCCGCCGCTTTCGCCGCCTGTTTCAAGTTCGTCGTTTTCGCCGCGGCGACCGTGGTGCCGGTGCGCTCGTCGGGCTGGATCCCGTTGCTCGAGCCGCTCTGGAGGTTGATGCGGGACTTGCCCGAGTCATCGCCACCCGAGCCGAGGATCAGCGCGACGATCCCGGCGACGACGATCAGCCCGATCAGCCCGGCGGCCCCGTAGCCGAGGATCAGCCGTTTGCGCTCGGAGGAGGTGTGGGTCTTTTCCTGGGCTTCGCGAGCTTCGCGCAGCCGCTCCCTCTCTTCTTCCCTGCGGTTCGCCATGCGGGCGGAAGTCTAATCCCAAGGCCGCGCGGCGCGCAGCGCGGAGAGGATCGCGCGGGTCGCGGGGGCGCGGTTGAGCGCGTAGAAGTGGATTCCGGGGGCACCTCCGGCCAGCAGCGCGGCGCACTGCTGGGCGGCGAAGGCGATGCCGAGCTCGAACTCGGCCCGCTCGTCGCCGCCGGCGGTGGCGAAGGCGCGTTCGAGGTTGGCCGGGATCGAGGCGTCGCAGAGGTCGCAGATCCGCTTCGTCTGCGCGAAGCTGGCGACCGGGATGACGCCGGCGATGATCGGCACGTCGATCCCCTTCGCGCGGGCCGCCTCGACGAAGTCGAAGTAGACCTTGTTGTCGAAGAAGAGCTGGGTGATGAGGAAGGAGGCGCCGGAGTCCACCTTCGTCTTCAGGTAGTCGAGGTCGGTCTCGAGGTCGGGCGCCTCAGGGTGGACCTCCGGGAAGCAGGCGCCGCCGATCGTGAAGTCCCAACCGTCGGCGATGAACTCGGAGAGCTCGGCAGCGCTGGCGAGCCCGCCCTCGGGCTGGACGAAGTCCTCCTCGCCTCGGGGCGGGTCGCCGCGCAGGGCGAAGATGTTCTCGATGCCGGCCTCGGCGATCCGGTCGATCGTCGTCGCCAGTCCCTCGCGGCTCTCGCCGACACAGCTCAGGTGGGCCATCGTCTCGAGGCCGACCTCGTCCTTCAGCGCCCGGGTGATCTCGACCGTGCCGTCGCGGGTGCCGCCGCCGGCGCCGTAGGTGACGGAGACGAAGTCGGGCTCGAGCTCCTTCAGCGAGCGGGCGGTCGCGAACAGCTGCTCGGTCGCCTGCTCGGACTTGGGCGGGAAGAACTCGACCGAGAAAGTCGGGTGCCGCGAGGCGATGATCTCGTCGATGCGCACCGCGGCAGCGTAGCTAGGCGGAGTGGCGGCGGCGGTTCCACCTGCGCCTGGAAGTAGAAAGAACGGGGCCCGGACTGCAAATTCTCGGATTTTGCGGGAACGTCGTCGACACACCCCTTGCGTTCGCCGGGGGGCCGGGCTAGGTTCGTTTCTGCAACCGGGAGAGAGAGGCCCCACGGAAGCCAAGTGGGACACCATCTCGAAGGTGACGTGAAGAGCTTCTACGCGCGAAGGCTACGTGCGAGGCAGGCTACGAGTGTCATCACCGGTTGCTTTTTCGTGCCCGCTTGCGGGCACGTCGCCGTGTCCGACCCGATCCATAGCTTGTGGATGCCGCGGAGACCTGCCCTCCGTTCGGCCGCGCGCCGGGGCGTACCCGGGAGCACGGCGTCGCACGCGAGTCCCGGATACCCGCCGCGACTAGCCCGCCCGCTCCCGCTCTGGAAGGATGCTCCGAGATGAGCGAGCTTCGCTACGAGCGGGTCGGCGCCGCCGCGGTCCTCACGATCGACAGGCCCGAGCGCCGCAATGCGGTCGACGCCACAACCGCCGAGCTGTTCCGCCAGGGCCTGAACGACTTCGAGGCCGACGAGGGCGCCCGCGTCCTCGTCCTCACCGGCGCCGGCGGTCAGGCGTTCTGCGCCGGAGCCGACCTCAAGGCGATGAACCTCGATGTCGCCAACCCCGACGGCCCGATGGGCCCGACCCGCCTCACCCCCTCGAAGCCGGCGATCGCCGCGGTCGAGGGCTGGTGCCTTGCGGGCGGGGTCGAGCTGGCGCTCTGGTGTGACATGCGGATCGCCACCGAGGGCTCGACCTTCGGCCTCTTCGAGCGCCGCTGGGGAGTGCCGCTGCTCGACGGCGGCACCCAGCGCCTGCCGCGGACGGTCGGTATGGGCCGGGCCCTGGAGCTGATCCTCACCGGTCGCCCCGTCGAGGCCGAGGAGGCGCACCGGATCGGGCTCGTCAACGAGATCGTGCCGGCCGGGAAGCACCTCGAGCGGGCGCTGGAGCTGGCCGAGCGGATCGCCTCGTTCCCCCAGGAGACGATGCTCGCCGACCGGCGAGGGGCGATCGAGGGCTTCGGCCTGCCGCTCGCCGACGGCCTGGCGCTCGAGGCGAGCCTCGGCAACGAGGTGCTCGAGGTCGCCGTGCGCGGCGCCGCCCGCTTCGCCGGCGGCGAGGGCCGCCACGGGGAGTTCTCCGGATGAAGGTCGGGATCGTCGGCCTCGGCTACGTCGGGCTGCCGCTCGCGGTCGCCTTCGCCGAGGCGGGCCAGGATGTCGTCGGCCTCGACACCGACACCGACCGGGTCGACTCGCTGAACGCCGGCCGCAGTCACGTCGAGGACGTCCCCGACTCGGCGCTCGAGCCGTTGGGCGAGCGCCTCACCGCGACCGTCCGCCACGAGGACCTCGCCCCCTGCGACGCGATCGTGATCTGCGTGCCGACGCCGCTGACGAGCTCGCGCGAACCCGATCTCGCCTATCTCGACGCCGCCGCGGAGTCGCTGGCGGCGGTCCTGCGCGAGGGCCAGCTCGTCGTGCTCGAGTCGACCACGTACCCGGGGACCACCCGCGAGGAGCTGCTGCCGGCGCTCGAGCGCTCCGGGCTCGCGGCGGGGGAGGACTTCCACCTCGCGTTCTCGCCGGAGCGGATCGACCCGGGCCGGACCGACTACACGATCCGCACCACGCCGAAGCTGGTCGGCGGCCTCACCGAGGCCTGCACCGAGCGCGCCCGCGAGCTCTACGCGACGATCTGCGACGAAGTCGTGGTGCTGACGACGCTTGAGGCGGCGGAGCTCTCGAAGCTGCTCGAGAACATTTTCCGCTCGGTCAACATCGCCTTCGTCAACGAGCTCGCCCAGCTCTGCGACCGGCTCGGGATCGACGTCTGGGAGGTGATCGACGCGGCCTCGACCAAGCCCTTCGGGTTCATGCGCTTCGATCCCGGCCCCGGGATGGGTGGGCACTGCCTCCCGATCGACCCGTTCTACCTCGCCTTCAAGGCTCGCGAGGCCGACTTCTACCCTGAGTTCATCGAGCTGGCCGGCAAGGTCAACCAGGCCCAGCCGGCCTTCTGCGTCGACCGCATCGAGCGGGCCTTGAACGACTCGGGCAAGCCGGTCAAGGGCTCGCGCGTCCTGCTCCTCGGGGTCAGCTACAAGGGCGGGGTGGGGGACACCCGCGAGTCGCCGGCGCTGAAGATCGCGCGGCTGCTGCGCAACCTCGGCGCCGAGGTCAGCTACCACGACCCCCACGTCCCCGAGCTTCCCGAGCTCGACCTCGCCTCGGTCGGCCTCGACCGGTTGGGTGGGGTGGACGCCGCCGCGATCGTCACCTCCCACCCCGAGTTCGACTACGAGCAGATCGTCAGCACGGCGCCGTTGGTGATCGACTTCCGCGGCGTCACCCGTCACATCGACGCCGAGAATCTAGTGCGTCTTTAGTCACCGTTTTGTTGCAGGTCGGGTGTAACCCGTGTGGGCTCACCTGAGACAATACGTTTCATGGTGTTCGGCCGGAAAAGCCTCAGAGAGCTCATCGGTGAGGATCGACAGACCTTCTGGGAGGTTGTCCGCGGCGAACAGCAGGATTTCTGGAAAGGCTTCCGCGATGAGCAGCAGCGCACACATGAACTGATCCGGGACCTGCAAGAGGAAGGCCGTGCCGGTCGGGAGGAGATGAAGGCGTTCAACCGCGAGATTCTGCTCCGCAACGAGAAGGTCTACACACGGGTGATCGCCGAGATGGAGGAGGGGCGCAAGCAGATCGCCGCCAACACGCGGGCGGTGCTCAGCGTCCTCGATCGGCTCGAGGGCGGCACCGGCGCCTGACCCGGTCCAGCCCTTGCAGCACCCCCTCTTAACTTGACAGTCGCCTCCTCGAATACGAACATACGTTCGTATGGAAGTCGCTTGTGTCCTGGTCCCCGATTCCGAGCTGCGCGCCGTCGGCGAGGCGCGCCGGCTCCCCCGCGAGGACGTCTGGGAGGACGAGCTGCGTGGGCTCGAGGGGATCGGCGCGGCGGTCGAGTCGGAGCGGGCGGGCGAGGCCTTCTTCGCGGTCGGTGGCCTGCGCGGCATTTACGGCGGCCGCCGCGCCGGGGTCGTGGAGGCGGCCCGGCGGGCGCTGAGCCTGCCGGCGCGGATCGGGGTCGCTCCGACCCGCTTCGCCGCCTTCGCCACCGCCCGTGCCGGCGAGGGGGTGGTGGTGCCGGAGCGGCTGCGCGAGTTCCTCGACCCGCTGCCGGTCGCGGCCCTGGCTCCCCGCCTCGACCTCGGCGAGCGCGAGCGCGAGGGCCTGCTCGAGACCCTGAAGCGGCTCGGGGTCGACACCCTGGGCACCCTCGCCGCCCTCGCCCCGGCGCGGGTCGCGGACCGCTTCGGGCCACCCGGCCTCGGCGCCCATCGCCTTGCCCGCGGCGAGGAGCCGCCGCTGCGGACCCGTCGCCCCCACGAGGAGCTGGCGGCGGCGATCGAGCTCCCCGAGGGAACCGCGGGGCCCCAGCTCGAGCGCGCCCTCGAGCTCCTCGTCGACCGCTTCCTCGCCGTCCCCCAGCGCAAGGGCAGGACGCTGCTCTCCCTCCGCCTCGGCGCCCTGCTCGCCGACGGCGACAGCTGGAGCGTCGAGCAGGGCCTCGGCCGCCCGACCGCCTCCGAGCGGGCGCTGCGCATGGTGCTGGCGCCGCGGCTCGAGGACCTACCGTCGCCGGCCGTCACCCTGAGGCTGCGGGCGCTCTCGATCGGGCCCCCGGCGAGCGAGCAGATGGCAATGGCGGCGGTCCGCGGGCACGAGCACCGCCTCCACCGTCTCGATGACGCGGCGCGCCAGGTCCGCGCCGCCCAGGGGGCGGAGGCGCTGCTCAAGGTCCTTCCCGTCGACCCCGCCTCCCGGGTTCCCGAGCGCCGCGCCGCCCTGACGCCCTACCGGCCGTGAGAGCCGGCGCCCCCCGCCGGCTCTATGCCCCCCGCCGGGTCGAGGTGCGGACGGGCGATGACGGCGTGCCCGACGCGGTCGCCGGGGTCGGGGTCGACGCCCTGCGCGAGCACTGGCTGGTCGAGGACCGCTGGTGGACACCGCGCCCGGTCCTCCGCAGCTACTTCGAGCTGGTCCTCGCCGACGGCCGCGACACGGTCGTCTTCCGCGAGCGGCGCAGCGGCCGTTGGTACCGGCAGCGGGCCTGACGATGGGCGTTCCATACATAGAGCTGCACGCCCACTCGGCCTACTCGTTCCTCGACGGCGCCTCGGCCCCGGACGAGCTGGCCGCCGCCGCGGCCCGGCTCGGGTACCCGGCGCTGGCCCTCACCGACCACGACGGGATCTGGGGGTCGCTGGAGTTCGCCCACGCCTGCAAGGGCCTCGGGCTGCGCCCGATCACCGGCGCCGAGCTGACCCTCGAGGGCGGCGCTCACCTCACGCTCCTGGTCGAGGAGGCCGCCGGCTACCGCAACCTCTGCCGGCTGCTGAGCGCCGCCCACTCCCACACCCGCGGCAACCGGCAGCGCCGAGCGACGCAGCCGTGGGTCTCGCTGGCGGCGCTCGAGGAGCACGCCGGGGGGCTGGTCTGCCTCTCGGGCTGCGCCCGCGACGGGCTGGTGGCCGGCGCCTGGGAGCGGGGCGAGAGGCCGGAGGGCGCGGCGCTGGCGCGGCGGCTGCTCGCCGCTTTCGGGCGCGACCGCTTCCGGCTCGAGCTGCAGCGCCCCTACTGGCGCCGCGACCGCGCCCGCAACCGCTGGCTCGCCGCTCTCGCCGAGCGCCTCGGCGCCGCCACCGTGGCGACCGGCAACGTCCACTCCCACGATCCCTCCCGCGCCCACCTCCAGGACGCCCTCGTCGCGGTCCGGCTCGGGACGACGCTCGAGGCCTCCGAGGCCATTCGCCGCGGCAACCCGAGCTCGGCGCTCGCCTCGCCGCTGGAGATGGCGGCAAGATTCGGCGCCGAGCATCCCGCCGCCGTCGCCGAGACCGTCCGGCTGGCCGAGCGGTTGCGTTTCGACCTCACCGAGGAGCTCGGCTACCGCTACCCCGGCGCCGAGGACGCGAGCGCCGACCGCCGCCTCGCCGAGCTCGGCCGGACGCTGCTGGAGGAGCGCTACCGCGGTCGCCCGAGCCGTCCCGAGGCGGAGGCGCGGCTCGAGTCGGAGCTGGCGACGATCCGCAAGCTCGGCCTCTCGGGGTTCTTCCTCCTCCACCGCGAGCTGCTCGAGCTGGCCCGCGAGGTCGCCCGCGAGGTCCGCGGCCCGGCCTCGGCCCGCTCGGTGCTGCCGCCGGGGCGGGGGAGGGGCTCCAGCGTCAGCTCGATCGTCTGCTACCTGACCGGCCTCTCCCACATCGACCCGGTCGAGAAAAAGCTCTTCACCGGGCGCTTCCTCAACGACGAAGTCACCTCGATGCCCGACATCGACCTCGACTTCCCCCGCGACATCCGCGAGGTCCTGATCCCGCGCGTGCACGACGTCTACGGCGCCGACCGCTCGGCCCTGGTCGCCGCCTTCCCGACCTATCGCCCGCGCGGGGCGGTGCGCGACCTCGGCAAGGCGCTGGCGCTGCCACCGGCCGAGATCGACCGGGTCGCGAAGGTGCTCGGCTTCCACGAGACGACGATCGAGCTCGAGCGCGACGTCGCCGCCGCGATCGGCCCCCGGCGCGCCGCCGCGCCGGGCTGGCGCACCCTGGTCGAGCTCTGCGGCGAGGTTATGGGCCTTCCCCGCCACGCCTCCCAGCACCCGGGCGGGATGGTGATCTCGACCCGGCCGCTGATCGACGTCTGCCCGGTCGTCCCGGCGGCGATGGAGGGGCGCCAGATCGTCCAGTGGGACAAGGACTCCTGCGCCGACGCCGGCTTCCTCAAGATCGACCTGCTCGGGCTCGGCATGCTCTCCGCGGTCGAGCGCTGCGTCGACGAAGTGCGGCGGACGCGGGACGAGGTGCTCGACCTCTCCCGCATCGACCACGAGGACGAGCAGACCTTCGAATCGATCCGCGCCGCCGAGACGACCGGCGTCTTCCAGATCGAGAGCCGGGCCCAGATGCAGATGCTGCCCCGCACCCTGCCCGCGAACCTCGAAGACATCACCGTGCAGGTGGCGCTGATCCGCCCGGGCCCGATCCAGGGCGGTGCCGTCCACCCGTACATCGAGAGGCGCAAGCTGCTGCGCGAGGACCCCTCCTTCGAGGTCCCCTACGCGCACCCGCTGCTGGAGCCGGTGCTGGAGGAGACGCTCGGCACGATCGTCTACCAGGAGCAGGTGCTCGAAGTGGCGCGGGCACTGTCCGGGTTCACCGCCGCCGAAGCGGAGTCGCTGCGGCGGGCGATGAGCCGTCGCCACTCCGAGGCGGCGATCGCCGAGCATCACCGTCGCTTCGTCGACGGCGCCGCCGCCAACGGGGTCGAGCGCCGGGTCGCGCAGCGGGTCTGGGAACAGATCCAGGGCTTCTCCGGGTTCGGCTTCCCGAAGGCGCACTCGGTCGCCTTCGGCCTGCTCGCCTACCAGTCGGCCTGGCTGCGGGTCCACCGTGGGCCGGAGTTCCTCTGCGCGCTGCTGAACGAGCAGCCGATGGGCTTCTACCCGCCCGACTCGCTCGCCCATGAGGCGCAGCGGCGCGGCATCCGCCTCGCCGGCCCCGACGTCAACCGCAGCCGGGTCCTTTGCCATGTCGAGCGGCCGCGGGGCGGGCTGGTCGTGCGGATCGGGCTCGGCTACGTGAAGGGCGTGCACGAGGAGGAGATGCGGAGCCTGGTGGCCGCCCGTGAGGGCGGCGAGTACCGGGGCGTCGCCGATCTCGCCTCGCGCTCGGGGGCCGGTCGCGACGGGCTCGAACGCCTGGCCTGGGCGGGGGCCCTTGACGAGCTGCCGGCTTCGGGCGAGGACCGCCGCGGCGCCCTCTGGCAGGTCGGGGTGGCGCCGAGCTCTCCCGGCGCCCAGCTGACCCTGCCGCTGGAGCCGACCGCGCCGCCCGCGCTGAAGCCGCTCGGTGGCTGGGAGCGGATGATCGCCGACTACCGCTCGACCGGGATCACCCTCGACGAGCACCCGATGGCGTTGATGCGCGACGACCTCGACCCCGCGATCCTGCGCAGCACCGACCTCGACCGGGTCGCCGACGGCAGCGAGGTCGAGATCGCCGGCATGGTCGTCGCCCGCCAGCGGCCCGAGACCGCGAAGGGGATCGTCTTCATGCTCTTCGAGGACGAGCGCGGCGTCGTCAACCTGATCGTCCCGCCGCCCGTCTACGAGCGCCACCGCGCCCTGGTCCGTGCCGCCTCCCTGCTCCGCGCCCGTGGACGCCTGGAGCGCCGCGAAGGCGTCGTCAACGTCCTCGTCCACGCGGTCGCCGAGCTCGAGCGCCGATCCTCGACCCCCCTCGGCCGAGGCCAAGATAAGACGTCTCGGGCAAGCAAAATCTCAGCCTCGGCGACGGGGAGGCGCCGGATCCGCGAGCGCGCCGTCGCCGAGCTGCGCGCCGTGGCGCCCGCCGGCCACAACTTCGGGCGCCGCGGGCGGTGACTCTCCCGACCGCCGCTAAGGTCGGGCGATGAGCACCGAGGACGACGTCCGCGAGCTGGCGCTCGCCCTGCCCGGCACGGTCGAGAAACCCTTCTACGGGATGCCCGGCTTCCGCGTCAAGGACCGCCTCTTCGCCCGGATCCGCGAAGAGGGCGTCCTCGTCCTCTGGTGCGAGGGGATCGAGGAAAAGGAGTTCCTGATCGAAGGCGAGCCGGAGAAGTTCTTCACAACCTCCCACTACGACGGGCACCCCCATGTCCTGCTGCGGCTCGAGGCGGTCGACCGCGAGGAGCTCGCCGAGCTGCTCGCCGAATCGCGCCGGGTCCGGAGCTAGAGCCGCTCTTCGAGCGAGACCGAGACCTCGTCGCCGGCCTGCTTGCCGATCGCGTCCCGGATCGAGGCCTTGATCGGCAGCTTGTGGGTGCCGTCGCCCATCGCCATGAACGAGCTCGCGAAGGGCTCGCCGTCGACGCTGCCCCGGACCTTGACCAGGCCACGGGTGGCGAAGAACTCGACCGACTCGGGCCAGACGACGTAGGTCCAGCCGCCCTTGGCGGGGCTCTTGACCAAAGTCGCCGAGAAGGTCTCCGAGAGCTTCGAGCTCATGCCGCCGCCAGCTCCGGCATCGGGAACAGCTTGAGGAAGCGGCCGAGGGCGCGCCGGCCGTGGACCACTTCCACCTCGCCGGCGGTGATCGCCGCGTCGAGCGGCAGCTGGCCGCCGAGGACGGCGGCGAAAGAGCCGGCGGCGCCCACCAGGGTGGCGTCCGGATCCTCGACGGCGCCCCGACCGACCTCGAGCTCGCCGCTGTGGACAGCGGCTCGGAAATCGTCACCGTCGAGCCGCAGGGCGACCTCGAAGTCGACGTCGGCGCCGGCCTCGGCGTCGAATAGGGAGCGCAGGGCCAGGACGATCGAGTCGGAGTTGATCTCCTCGGTGCACGGCGGGGAAGGCGAGCGTGCGCCCCAGGCGCCGAGGCGGGTCACGATCGGCTCCAGGTCGGCGCCCCACCGGGTCAGCTCGTAGACGCTGGCGGCGGCGGGCGGGGGCAGCTTGCGCTTGCGGATCACGCCACCGTCCTCGAGGTTGCGGAGCCGCTCTGCAAGGATGTTGGTGCTGGCGTTTGGAAGCCCCCGACGCAGGTCGGTGAAGCGCTTGGGGCCGAGCAGAAGCTCCCGGACGACGAGCAGCGCCCACCTCTCACCGACGAGGTCGAGCGCATGAGCGAGGCGACATGCCTCACCGTAGGAACGCTTTTTCGCCTTTGCCATCGGGCAAAGTCTACCCCGGTTACTTCAATTTTGCAACCGGGTAGTTGCTTTTTTGAACCATCTGCTACGGTCCCGTGACCGGCAGCCGAAACCGACGAAAGGAGAACGAGACAGATGACAGCCGAACAAGACGATCGCAGCCGCTGGCTCGCCCTGTACGTCCTCTGCGGCGGGGTGCTGATGATCGTCCTCGACGTGACGATCGTGAACGTCGCACTGCCCTCGATCCAGGACAGCCTCGACTTCTCCCAGAGCGACCTCGCCTGGGTCGTGAACTCCTACCTGATCCCGTTCGGCGGCCTGCTGCTGCTTGCCGGGCGGATGGGCGACCTGATCGGCCAGCGGCGGATCTTCCTCGGCGGGTTGGCGGTTTTCATCTTCGCCTCTCTGCTCTGCGCTGTCGCCGAGAACCAGGCGATGCTGATCGGCGGGCGCTTCTTCGCCGGGGTCGGCGGTGCCTTCGCGTCGGCGGTGGTGCTGGGGATGATCGTGACCATGTTCCCCAAGCCGCGCGAGCAGGCGAAAGCGATCGGAGTGTTCGGCTTCGTCGCCTCCGCCGGAGGCTCGATCGGGCTGCTTCTCGGTGGCATCCTGACCCAGGCGATCAGCTGGCACTGGATCTTCTTGATCAACCTCCCGATCGGGCTCGGCGTTCTCTACGGCGCCCTGCGCTTGGTCCCGGACCGGCCCGGAGTCGGGCTCAAGGAAGGCGCCGATGTGATCGGCGCCGCACTGATCACCGGCTCGCTGATGATCGGCACCTACGCGATCCTCGGGATCAACGAGCACGGCTGGACCTCGGCGCAGACCCTTCTGCTCAGCGCCGGCTCCGCGTTGCTGTTCGCCGGCTTCCTGTTCCGGCAGGCGCGGGTCTCGAACCCGCTGGTGCCGCTCAGCCTCTTCCGCAGCCGCAACCTCTCCGGTGCCAACATCGTCCAAGCCCTGCTGGTGGCGGGGATGTTCGGGATGTTCTTCCTCGGCGCCCTTTACCTGCAGCAGGTCCTCGATTACGACGCGCTCGAAGTCGGCCTCGCCTTCCTGCCGACGACGGTGGTGATGGGCGCTCTCTCGCTCGGCTTCTCGGAAAAACTGATCATGCGCTTCGGCCCGCGCACCACCCTGATCCCGGGCGTCGCGATCGTCGGCATCGGGCTGCTGCTCTTCGCCCGCACGCCGGTCGACGGCAACTACCTGACCGACCTGCTGCCGCCGCTGTTGCTGGTCGGCTTCGGGGTCGGCACCTCGTTCCCGTCGCTGATGACCCTGGCGATGTCGGATGCCACCCCGGAGGAGTCCGGGCTCGCTTCCGGCGTGGTCAACACCAGCATGCAGGTCGGCGGCGCGATCGGTCTCGCGGTGCTCGCCACCCTTGCCGCGGAGCGGACGTCCTCGCAGGAAGATGGCGGCGTCGCCCACCTAGAGGCCCTCAACTCGGGCTTCCACGTCGCCTACCTGATCGGAGCCGGCCTGGTCGCGATCGCCCTTGTCGTCGCGATCACCGTTCTGCGCCAGCCCGACATGGAGGCGCTGGCGGCAGCCCACGGCGAGGGCGGTGGGCCCGACGCCGAGGGCGACCAGGAGTCGAAGCAGCAGGCCGAGCCGGCCTATTCCGACGCGACGATCTGATCCCGGCGACGCCGGGGCGAAAGAAGGAGGAGACATGGGACAGCCAGTCGTGCATTTCGAGGTGATCGGCCAGGACCCGGGCAAGCTGAGGAGCTACTACTCCGAGCTGTTCGACTGGAAGATCGACGCCGACAACCCGATGAACTACGGGGTGGTCGACAAAGCCGACAACCCCGCGCCCGACGGCAGCTTCGGAATCGGCGGCGGCGTCGCCGGCGGTTACGAGGGGGTCGAGGGACACGTCACCTTCTACGTCGCGGTCCCCGACGTCGAGGCCGCCCTGGTCAAGGCCGAGAGCCTCGGCGGGACCAGGGTGATGGGCCCGCAGAAGGTCAACGACGAAGTCGAGCTCGGCCAGTTCACGGACCCCGAGGGTCACCTGATCGGCCTCGTCCAGGACGGTTCCTGACTCAACACCGGGCGCCGATCCGTCGATAGGGCGGAATGAGCACCGAAGCGCCATACGACGAGCGCTCGCGGATGGGGAGGATCTCCGGAGGCCTCTGGATCCTCGGTGCCCTGATCGGGATCGTCGGCACCTTCCTCCCCGGCGCCTCACATCAGGATGTCGCCGTCGTCCTCGCCCTCTCCGCGGTCGTCCTCGCCTACGGCATCGGCAGCGTCACCGGGCTGATCCCCTGGGAGGACGCCTCGATGCGGGCGCTGGCGATCGGGATGGTCGTCACGATCCCGGTGGTCGGCGTCGCGATCTACCTGACGGGGGCATCGATCAGCTACGTCGAGCCGCTGCTGGTCTGCTCGCTCCTCTACGCCGCGCTCTTCTTCCCGCCGCGCTGGGCCTGGCCGCTGGCGATCGAGCTGGTCGTGGTCGCCGGGGCGCCGCTGCTCTACGACGACAGCGCGGTCGACAACGCCTTCGTCCCCCGCTACCTCGCCCTCGCCCTCGGCTTCCTCGCGGTCACCGGCGTGATGGTCAACCTCAAGCGCCACCTGGTCGAGGCCGAGGCGCGCCAGCGCCAGATCGCCAATCGCGACCCGTTGACCGGGGTCGCCAACCGCCGTGCCTTCGACTCCGCCCTGCGGCGCGAGATCGAGGCGCGGACGGGCCCGGGCAGCGCCCGCCGCCAAGGCGACGACGAGCCGCTGGCGCTGCTGATCGTCGACGTCGACGACTTCAAGGCGATCAACGACGACCACGGGCACCAGGTCGGTGACGCCGTCCTCCGCCAGACCGCCGAGCGAGCCGGCTTGGTCCTGCGCTCGAACGACCTCTTGGCCCGGATCGGCGGCGACGAGTTCGCGGTCGTCGCCCCCGGGGCTCGAGGCGACGGTGCCCGGGGGCTCGCCGGTGCCGTCCGCGACGCGGTCTCCCGCCCGGGCCCGGACTCGAGCCTGCCCTCGCCCCGCGCCTCGGTTGGCGTGGCGGTCTTCCCCGAGGACGGGCGCGACTTCGAGACTCTGCTGCGTGTGGCCGACCAGCGATTGCTCCGCATCAAGTCCGGCAGCGCCCATTTTTCCGAGCGGGGCCGGGGTGGCGACACGCTTAGACTGCTCTGATCGGGAAGACGATCTACACCGCGAAGGCCCACGTCACAGGCGGCAGATTGGAAGGCCACGGACGCAGCTCCGACGGCGCATTGGAGGTCGACCTTCGTCCCCCGGTCGGGGGCGACGACGTCGGCGGAACCAACCCTGAGCAGCTCTTCGCGGTCGGCTACGCCTCTTGCTTCGAGAGCGCCCTCGGCGCCGTCGCCCGCCGCCGCAAGCTCGAGGCGGGAGACGTGGAAATCGATTCCTCCGTCTCCCTCGTCACCGGCGAGGAACGGAGCTTCACGCTCGCCGTCGAGCTCGCCGTCACCCTGCCGTCGGTCGCCGACCCGGACGAGGCTGCCGAGCTCGTCCGCGCCGCCCACAAGGTCTGCCCCTACTCGAACGCGACCCGCGGAAACATCGAGGTCGCGCTCAGCGCCAACGGCGTCGCCATATGAGAAGCAGCAACCAACGAGTTCCGGGCGGGGTGGTGCACAAGCTGCCGAAAGACCTGCGCGAGACGTTGGTGGCCAACACCACCGCACTCGATGCCTGGAAGGACATCACGCCCTTGGCACGCAACGAGTTCATCTGCTGGGTGGAGGATGCCAAGCAGCAGGCGACTCGAGAACGCCGCATCCGCCGGACCCGAGAAGAGCTCGAGGAAGGCCAGCGCCGGCCCTGCTGCTGGCCGGGGTGCAAGCACCGCGACCGCGCCGCGAGCAGGGGCTGACGGCCCGGGCGCGGCGCTAGCCGGCGACGGTCCGGACCCGCCCGCCCGGGGCGTGTTCGGCGAGCCCGTCGCGGCTGAGCGCGTTGCGGGCGTTGACCATGAGCGCCCGCGGGAGCGCCCGCGCGAAGACGCTGGCCGGGTGCGAGCGCCTGGTAGCCAGCTCGTCGACGAGCGCCGCCACCTTCGGGTCCCTGGCCGCCGCCCGGAACAACATTCGCTCGTTGGCATTGAAGCGCCGCCCGTCGGCCTGGTCGTGGATCAAAAAGGCGTGGGCGCCGAGCTGGCGGCGGTGCGCCTTGCGGTACCGCTTCAGGCCGCGTTCGAGCGACTCCTCGCCACGCAGGGCGGGCGCGACCGAGTCCGCCAGCCACTCGCCCGACTGGAAGGCCCAGCCGCAGCCGACGCCGAACAGCGGGTCGGTGGCGAGCGCCGCGTCCCCGATCAGCGCCAGGCCCGGGGCGACGGGTCCGCGGACCCGATTGGTCATGTCGATCTTCCCGAGCACGTCGTCGACCCGACGGCCGTCGTGGATCGGCGGCGGTTCCGGCAGCTCGGCGATGAAGTCCACAATCGCCCGCTCGGGGTCGCGCTTGAACTTCGGGAGGTGGTCCATCGTCGGCATCACCGCGTAGAAGGTCAGGCCCTCGTCGGTGGGGAAGGCGGCGGCCCACTGGGGATCGGTCATCCAGATCGTCCCGTCGGGGGCGCCCTCCGGCGCCGCGCCCTCGAAGTAGGTGCCGTAGGCGAAGCGGCCGTGGGGGTGCGTCTTCTCGCGCACCCCGGAGAGCTTGGCGACCTTCGAGTCGCGCCCATCGGCACCGATCACGAGCTTCGCCCCCAGGGTCTCCTCGTTGCCCTCGCGATCGCGGACGGTGACGCCGGAGAAGACGCCGCCGCTCTTCGTCAGCTCGACCGCCGTGCTGCCGAGCAGGACATCGACGCCCTCGGTGTCCGCGGCCATCTGGCGGACCATCGGGTCGAGCTTTTCGCGCCGCAGGTTGAGGCAGTTACCCGCCTTCTCAGGCGGCGCCACGATCCATCCCTCCGGGGTCCAGGCCCGGATCCGCGAACGGACCCCGCCCGCTTCTTCGATCGACTCGAGGAGGCCGAGGCGTTCGATCGCCGGAACTCCACCGGCCTGGATGAAGTGCGAGCACATTCGCTTGAAGCCCTCGGGCTCGGGCTGCTTCTCGACAACCGCGACCCGCATTCCCTCGCGGCCGAGGAGGATCGCCGCCGTGCACCCTGCGAGGCTGCCGCCGACCACCACCGCGTCGTACTGGTTCGAACCGATCGTCATTGCTGGCCTCCTGTCGATAGTTCGTCACGTACTATACGTACTGCATCATGAAAAGCAAGGCGGTGAAACTGACGACGACCTCCTACGCGGTGCTGGCCGTGCTCGACCAGATCGGCGAGGCGACGTCCTACGACCTCAAACAGTCGATCGAGAAATCGATCCAGAACTTCTGGCCGGTGCCCCACACGACTGCCTACGAGGAGCCCGCGCGGCTCGCCGACAGCGGCTACCTGAGCGTCAGCCAGGAGAAGGGGGGACGCCGTCGCAAGACCTACGCGATGACCGACCGCGGCCGGGAGGCGCTGCGCGCCTGGGCCGAGGACCCCGGGATCGCGGCGCCGCAGCTGCGCGACGAGATGGTGCTCAAAGTCTTCGCCGGCGGCGACCCCGGCGGGATGGTCGACGAGCGCACGGCCTGGCACCACGCCAAGCTCGAGGAGCTGAACGGCCTGCTCGAGGGCGTGCGCGGGGTCGAGGGCTACGAGCGCTCCGAGTTGACGCTGCTCGCAGGGCTCTCGTACCATCGACGGATGCTGCAGATGCTGGAGGACCTGAGCTGATGGGGAAAATCGTGATCACCGAGTTCCTCTCACTCGACGGTGTGCTCGAGGACCCCGGCGGCTCCGAGGATTTCGAGCACGGCGGCTGGAGCTTCAAGTTCGAGCGCGGCGAGGAGGGCGATCGCTTCAAGCTCGACGAGACCAACGACTCCGACGCGCTGCTGCTCGGACGGGTCACCTACGAAGGCTTCGCCGAAGCTTGGCCCGAGCGCGAGGGGGATTTCGCCGACAAGTTCAACTCGATGCCCAAGTACGTCGTCTCCTCGACCCTCACCGACCCGGAGTGGAGCAACTCGACCGTTATCGGCGGCGGTGGCGAGCTGGCGGCGGAGGTCGCGAAGCTCAGGGACGCGCACGACGGCGACGTCGTCGTCCACGGCAGCGCAACCCTCGCGCAGGCTCTGCTCGAGGAGGGCCTCGTCGACGAGCTGCGGTTGATGGTCTTCCCGGTCGTGCTCGGCTCCGGCAAGCGCCTCTTCGGCGCCAGCGACAGCCTCAAGGCGCTGACCCTCTCCGACTCGAAAGTCGTCGGCGACGGGGTCGCGATCCTCGTCTACCGGCCGGCAGGCGGGTAGGCGGAGATGCGACGGGCCCTCGCGGCGGTCGCAGCGACCGGCATGCTCGCCGCCGCGGCCGGGGTCGCTGCCCAGGCTGAAGTCGTGACCGGCGGCAACGCCCGGGTCAGCTTCCACGGCAGGATCACCCCCAATGTCCTCCCGCGGGTGAAGCCTGCGCCGGTCGCGCTCGCGGTCTCGGGCACGGTGAGACCGATCGGAGACGGGAGGCCGGCGGGGATCCGCCGGGTCGAGATCGCGATCAACCGCCACGGCGTAGTCTCGACCCGCGGGCTGCCGACCTGCAAGCGCCGTCGGGTTCTCTCCAGCACGACCGGGCAGGCCCTGGCTGCATGCGGCGATGCCCTGGTCGGATCCGGGCACTTTCGCGCCCACATCGACATCCCCGAACAGTCTCCCTTTCCCGCCTCCGGTCGGATGCTCGCGTTCAACGCCGTCGTCGGCGGACGCCACGTCCTGCTCGCGCACGTGTTCGGCACCCGCCCGGCGCCGAATTCCGAAGTTCTGGTGATGAGGGTCAGGCGGGAAGAGTCGGGGCAGTTCGGCTCGACCCTGATCGTGAAGATGCCGAACGTCGGCAACGAATGGGGCTACGTCACCGGTTTCGACCTGACCCTCGAGCGCGAGTACCGCTACCGCGGCCGGCCGCGCAGCTTCCTCTCGGCCAGCTGCCCGGCCCCCGAGGGTGTCCGCGAAGCTCCGTTCAGGGCCGCTCGCGGCACCTTCTTCCTCAGTGAAGGCAAGCCGGTGACGCAGATCGTCGCCGGCCACTGCCGGGTCGCGCCCGGCTAGGCGTCCAGCGCCGCCTGGACCGTGGTTAGTGTGCGGCCCATGGATGACTATGGCAGTGACACAAAATGGCTCTGGGTACTGGGGATCGTGGTCTTGATCGTGGCCGTAGTCGGTCTCGTCTTCGCCATCTCCGCCAAGAACAGCAGCGTCGACGAGGACAAGGTGACCAGCCAGATCAGCGAAGAACTGGAAGCCGCCGGCGTCGCGGTCGAAGGCGAGAAGGCAGCCTCCGACAAGGCCGACCAGCTGGCCGCGGAAGACCGTCTTCAGATCAAACGCGCGGTGCGGGCGGAGCGCAAGGAAGCAGAACGTCGGCTCAACAACCTCGCGGCCTCGAACAAGAAGGTCGCCGAAGAGAACGCCGAACTGAAAAGCGACGTGACCAGGCTCGAGGACGATTACTCGCAACTGTTCGAAAAACAAGAACGCACCGAAGGCGAACTGGAAGCGCTCGATAAACGGGTCAAGCGGCTCGAGGGCTGAGAAAGCCGTCGCGCGGGTAGCCTGACGGAGCGTGCCGAAGGACGAGAAGAGCACCAACTGGCGCACCTGGGCGATCGGGATCCTGGCCGGCCTGGTCCTGATCGTCGCCCTGCAGAACTCGCAGGAGGTCCGCGTCGACGTGCTCTTCATCAGCGTCAACGCACCGCTGATCGTCACCCTGTTGGTCGCGGTCGGCATCGGCATGCTGATCGGCTACGCGGCGCCGGTCCTGCGGCGTCACCGCCGTGAGGAGCGCGGCCGATCCGGCTGATCGCGACGATCGTCGCGCTGCTGGCGGCGCCGCCGTTCCACGGGCGGGCCGAGAAGATCGACCCGGAGACCAGGGCGAGGATGACCGGGGTCTCCTGGCACCCCGGCTGCCCGGTCGGCTTCGTCGACCTCCGCCTCCTGACCGTCCGTCGCTGGGGGTTCGACGGCCGGGTCCACGGCGGGCGGCTGGTGATCCACCGCGACCAGGCGCGCCCGATCCTGCGGGTGATGCGTTCGCTCTACCGGCAGCGCTACCCGATCCGACGCATGCGGCTGGTCGACGCCTACGGCGCCGACGACCACCGCAGCATGAAGGCCGACAACACCTCGGCCTTCAACTGCCGTCCCGTGGCCGGCACCAGCCGCTGGTCCGAGCACGCCTACGGGCGAGCAATCGACCTGAACCCGGTCGAGAACCCCTACGTGACCGCCTCCGGCTACGTCTCGCCGCCGGCGGGCGCTCGGTTCGCCCGGCGCTCCCGCCGCGCCAAGGGGCTGGTCCACCGCGGCGGCCCCGTCGTGCGCGCTTTCGCGGAGGCGGGCTGGGGCTGGGGCGGGGACTGGGCCTGGCCCAAGGATTACCAGCACTTCTCGGCCGACGGCCACTAGGCGTCATCATGAATCGATGAGCGACGAGCCGCGAGTCCTCCGCAACTACGTCAACGGCTCCTGGGTTGCCAGTTCGGCGGCGACGGAGCTGCTCGACGTCACCGAGCCCGCCAGCGGTGCGACTCTCGCCCGCGTCCCGCTCTCCTCCGCGAGCGACCTCGACGCCGCGGTCGAGGCGGCCCGGGCGGCGCTGCCCGCTTGGCGCGCGGTCTCGGTGATCGAGCGCGGCCGGCGGCTCTTCGCCCTGCGCGCCGCCCTCGACGCCCGCCGCGAGGAGCTCGCCCGTTCGGTGACGGCCGAGATGGGCAAGACGATCGCCGACGCCCGCGCCGAGGTGTCGCGGATGATCGAGATGGTCGAGGCCGCCTGCGCGATCCCGATCACGATCCAGGGCCGGGTCGCCGAAGACGTCTCGCGCGGGATCGACGCCGAAACCGTTCGCCAGCCGGTCGGCGTCTGCGCCGCGATCGTCCCCTTCAACTTTCCGGCGATGGTCCCGTTCTGGTTCCTGCCCTTCGCGATCGCCTGCGGCAACGCCTTCGTGCTGAAGCCGTCCGAGCAGGTGCCCCTGACCCAGCAGATCGCCTTCGAGGCGCTCGAGGAGATCGAGCTGCCGCCGGGTGTCGTCAACCTCGTCAACGGCGGCCGCGAGGTGGTCGAGGGGATCCTCGACCACCCGGGCATCGACGCCGTCTCCTTCGTCGGGTCGGCGCCGGTGGCGCGACTCGTCTACGAACGCGCGGCGAAGGCCGGCAAGCGCGTGCAGGCCCTCGGCGGCGCCAAGAACCACATGGTCGTGATGCCGGACGCGGTGATCGACAGGACCGTCGCCGGGCTCACCGGCTCGGCCTTCGGCGCCGCCGGCCAGCGCTGCATGGCCGGCTCGGTCGTCGTCACCGTCGGCAGCGCCCACGACGCGCTGATGCCGGCGCTGCGCGAGGCGACCGAAAAGCTCAAGGTCGGCGACGGCATCGACGAGGACGTTGACGTCGGCCCGGTGATCTCGGCCGCGGCGAGGGAGCGGATCGTCGCCGCGATCGGCCGCGCCGAGGAGGAAGGGGCGACCGTCGCCGTCGACGGGCGCGGGGTCGAGGGGCCGGGCGGCGGCTCCTACGTCGGCCCGACGATCCTCGACGACGTCCCACCCGGCAGCGAGGCCGCGAGCGAGGAGATCTTCGGCCCCGTGCTCTCGGTGGTCGCGGTCGGCGACATCGAGGAGGCGATCGAGCTGATCGGCGCCAGCCGGTTCGGCAACGGCGCCTCGATCTTCACCGAGTCGGGAGCCTCGGTGCGGCGCTTCCGGGCCGGCGTCGAGGCGGGGATGATCGGCGTCAACATCGGCGTCGCCGCACCGGTCGCCTTCTTCCCCTTCTCCGGCTGGAACGACTCCTTCCTCGGCGACCTCCACGCCCACGGCCCCGACGCGGTCGAGTTCTTCACCCGCAAGAAGACCGTGACCAGCCGTTGGTTCTCGGACGGCTCGGGCTCAGGCTCCTACTTCGTCGAGAGCTAGCCAGTCCCCTCAATTTTCCTTGACCTTCCTCCCCATTATTTGGTAGAACCCCGGGGATGCGAATCCCCCGCCCGGTCGCCGTTGTCGCCCTGCTCGCCGCCCTCCTCGGGTCGATTCCGGCTTCGCCCGCGTCGGCAGTGGACTCGCGCTACTCGCTCGCCGGCGAATGCCGAACCCTGCGGATCGGCGCCGGGGAGGTGACCAGCAGCGGCCTCGGCTACGCGGTCCGCAGCGGCGCCGGCTCGCCCTTCTACATGAAGGCCTCGGGCCTCGGCAGCTACCTGCTCCAGGATCCCGACGGCCGGCTGATCGCGACCGGCGCCCTCGGCAATACGGTCCTCGCCGCCGCGCGGCCGGGGCCGACCGCCGACTGGGGGCTGCGCGACTCCGGCGCGGGCTTCGAGCTCGTCAGCCTCGGCAGCGGCCGCTCGCTGGCGGTCGACGGCTCCGGCCGCCTGATCCAGTCGAACGGGCAGGGCGCGACGGTCGTCCCGCAGCCGGCCGAGGGCTGCTCGAGCTTTCCGGAGCCGGGTCTCGGGGCCAGCGGCGAGCCCTGGCGCGGCGCCACCTCCTACGGCGAAGTCGAGGGCACGATCGACGGCCACAACCACGTCACCGCCTACGAGTTCCTCGGTGGCGACGCGCACTGCGGCGAACCGTGGAGCCGCTACGGCGCACCGGCGGCGCTCATCGACTGCCCCGACCACTACCCGAACGGAGCCGCCGCGGCGCTCGAGAACGTCCTCTACGGAAATCCGGTTCGCACCCACGACCCGGTCGGCTGGCCGACGTTCAAGGATTGGCCCGCCCCCGAGTCGCTGACCCACGAGCAGACCTACTACCGCTGGATCGAGCGCGCCTACCTCGGCGGCGTCCGGATCATGGTCAACGACCTGGTCGAGAACGTCGCCCTCTGCGACATCTACCCGATCAAGCACAACAGCTGCCGGGACATGGACAGCATCCGCCTGCAGGCACGGCGGATCCATGAGCTCGAGGAATACATCGACGCCCAGGCCGGCGGTCCGGGCCAGGGCTGGTTCCGGATCGTCCGCTCCCCGTTCGAGGCCCGGACCGTGATCAACGAAGGCAAGCTTGCGGTCGTGCTCGGGATCGAGACCTCGGAGATCTTCGACTGCGGCGGCTCCGAGGCGCAGCCGCGCTGCGACCGCGACCAGATCGTCCGCGGCCTCGACGAAATCGAAGCGATGGGAGTCGCCTCGCTGTTCCCGATCCACAAGTTCGACAACGCCTTCGGTGGCGTCCGCTTCGACGGCGGCGCCTTCGGGGTCGCGATCAACGCCGCCAACCTCAAGCAGACGGGCGCCTTCTGGAACATCCAGCCCTGCGAGGGGCCCGAGCACGACAACGAGCAGGACACGGCGCTGCCCGGAGGAGAAGCGGGGATCCTCGGCGCCGCGGCGCTCAGCCTCCTGCCCGGCGGCACGGCCCCGGTCTACGGGCCGCCGCCGCATTGCAATGCTCGCGGCCTCACCCCGCTGGGGGAATTCCTGATCGAGCAGATGATCGACCGCGGCCTGATGATCGAGCTCGACCACGAGGGCGAGCGAACCGCCAAGCGGGTGCTGGAGATCGCCGAACAGCACGGCTACTCGGGCCTGATCGCTTCGCACTCCTGGAGCGACTCCCACATGTGGCCGCGGATCTACCGGCTCGGCGGCTTCGCCGAGCCGATCACCTCCGGCGCCGAGAGCTTCATCGAGGAGTGGCAGCAGCTGAAGGCCGCCTCCGACCCCCGCTTCAAGTTCGGGATGGGCTTCGGCGCCGACGCCAACGGCTTCCACGCCCAGCCCTCCGCCCGCGGGGCCGGGCAGCCGAGCCCGGTCGCCTATCCGTTCAAGTCGCTCGACGGCCGCGTCACCTTCGAGAAGCAAGTCGCCGGCCAGCGGACCTGGGACGTCAACGTCGATGGCGTCGCCCAATATGGGCTGCACCCCGACTGGATGGAGCAGCTGCGCCTGCTCGCCGGCAAGCCGATCGCCGACGACCTGATGAACGGAGCCGAGGCCTACCTGCAGACCTGGGAGCGGGCCGTCGGCGTCCCCGGCCCGCGCTGCCTGGCGCCGCCGAAGCGCCTCTCGCGCACCGGCTTCGGGCCGCTGAGGTTGGGCCGCGACACCCACCAGACCCTGATGGCCGCCGGCCAGCCGGGCCGGCGCGCCGACACCGCCTTCCGCTGGTGCTCCTCACGGGGCAAGGCGAAGCGGGCGAAGAGCGCCGGCGCCGCGGTCGTCTTCGACGGCTCGGGCAAGACGGTGCTGGTCCTCAGCACGGCCGCCGGCAAGGGCAAGCCGAAGCACGCCAAGAAGCTCGGCAAGGGCCTCTTCGTCAAGCGCAAGGGCCCCGGCGGCGACCGCGTCTGGGGCTATCGCAAGGGCAAGCTCCGCTTCAGCGCGGTCGCCACCCCGAAACTCGCCCGCAAGGCCAAAGCATTCCGCGCGGCCCTGCGGCAGTCAGGGCTCGAGTAGCAGGCCCGGACGGAAATCAGATCCGCCCGAGCACGAGCAGGATCAAGAGGATCACCGCGATCAGGCCGAGGATCCCGCCGGCCACGGCAACCTTCAGCAGCACCAGAACTATCGCGACGACGACGAGAAGCGCGATGATCGCTCCGACCATTTCCTTGCCTTTCAGTGGCTTGCGCCACTGGAACGGGCCGGGGCCGGGAATGTCAGGGCCTACCGCTCGTCGTCGTCGGGTTTTGGCTCGAACAACGCCTGCATGCTTCGCAGCTTGAAGCCGCTCTCCCCGCTGTCCTTCATGCGCTCGGTGCTCCGGGCCTGAACCTGGAACCCGGCGTAGATCATCTGCGCGTGGAGGTCGATCATTTCTCGCCATCCCGCTTCGTCGACGGTCATCGGCGATCGGGCCAGGATCCGATCCAACCTCACGTCGAAGGGGCCGCCATGGAGCGAGTCCTCGACGTCGTCGCGAATCAGCTGCCAGACGTACTCGGAGATATCGGCTCGTTCCTGAGGCGACATCGTCGCCGCCTGATGGTTGCCGAGGATTTTGTGTTTCTGGAGGTTGGGCTCAGAGCCATACACCGTCTCGCCGTCCCGCTCTGAGACGATCACCACCGCCGAGATCGACGCCAGCTTGCCCATGTACTCGGAAACGACGGCCGGGTCTTCGCCCGTCTCCTCGGCGATCTCAGGTGCCGTCGCGGTCTTGCGTTCGAGGATTGCCATCGCCTTCATCGCCGAGGTGAGGTGTGCCCTGAACGGGATCGCCCCCGGGCGCGGGGCGAGGCTCCAGAGCGGGGCGGGGTCCTCGGCATCCCCGCGATCGCCGTTTGCCGCGGCGCAGGCGGTGTCGGCGCCGATGAACGGCGCCAGGGTCAGGTAGGTGCAGACGGGGGTGAGGGCGGGGAGCGAGTCGGCCCCGCCTTTGATCACGGCGCTGCGAAGCAGCTGGTACACGCCGCCGGCGAGTGTCTCGTAGATGACCGGGTGCAGGTGGGCCCACTCGACCGTGTTCGCTTCGATCAAGGCCGCGATCGGGGCCAGGCCGTGGGCCCGCCGTTCGAGCGCCTCCTCGCCGGCGGCGTAGACCTCGACCGTCATCAGCTTCGCGAGGCCGGGGCGCGAGGCGAGGAAGTTGAGAAGGGCGCCGATCCCGGCCCGCACCGCGTCCGGCCAGTCCGGGTGGCGGGTGAAGGCAGCCGTGACCGCCGCGACTCCCTGGGCGCAAGCACTGTCGATCGCGGCCATCAGGAGGTCTTCCTTGCCTTTGAAGTTCGCGTAGAAGGTCCGCGCCGACATCGAGGCCCGTTTGACGACCTGGTCGACGGTGGTCTGGGGGTATCCCTGTTCGTCGACGAGCACGAAGAAGGCCCGGATCGCACGGTCGGCATGGTCGGGGGAGCTGACGCTTTCGGTCTCGGCCTTCTGGGGCCGGACGCCGAGCCGCAGCGGCTGGGGGGGAGGGCGGTCCGCCAGGATCAGGGCGAGGATGTCTTCCTCGAAGGTCGCGAGCTCCGCCTCGGTGCCGAGCCGAAGTCGTGCCCGCGCGACTTCGACGATGCCGCCCATCCTCGCCGCGACCATCTGGGCGGGCATCCCGATGCGCTCGGGGGACACGGCGTAGCGCCGCAGGATCGCCTTTTCGTAATCCGCGATCGCCCGTTCGATCGGGTCGAAGGCGGCCGGCCCGGCGGCGAGGGACTCGGTCAGGCAGACCTTGGCCGCGGCGGGCTGGGTCGCGACCGTGGACGCGAAGGCGCGGTAGAGACGGGCGATCAGGGTCTCGAGGTCCTCGTCGCCATCCTCGGTGTTCGCCGCGACGACCCGGGTCGCCTTGCCCACCATCTCCTCGACGGTTGCCAGCAGGCAGGTCGATTTGTCGCCGAACAGGTCGTAGAAGGAGCGACTGGAGACGCCCGAGAGCTCGGTCAGGTCCGAGACCGTCGTCGCCGCGAAGCCCTGTTTGGCAACGCAGGCGACCATCGCCGCGTAGAGACGCTCGCGCTGGTTCTCTTCAACGCGCGCGGAGGGGGTTCCGCGAACCGGCTGCAGTTGCCTCTCTCGCAAGGCATCGGAGTCCCCCCAGGGCGTGACGACCATTCGGTGCGCGGACCCTAGTGATCCCTGAACAAGTGTCGAGTTTCCCATGAAGAACCCTGCGCATTGTATGGCTACAGGCGCGGTACTCTCGATTGTTTGGCAGGACTTCTTGACAGCGGTAGGCATGTCTGTTTACAGTTCCGCCACGACCTTGGGGCAGGGAGCAGGTGATGGGCTCAGGGGTCGCCACAGGGAGCAGGACCTGCCGAGTGTGAGGAAGGCCCGGGCGCTGTGGGGGATGTCCCTGATCTCCCAGCGTCCGGGCCTTCCTCGCCTTTGGCAGCTCGCCGCCGGCGGGAATCGAAGTGGAGCTAGGCGGACTCGAACCGCCGACCTCCTGGGTGCGATCCAGGCGCTCTTCCAGCTGAGCTATAGCCCCATCGGGTGGCCTGAAACGAACCTCTCAGGCCTCTGGTAACGGCAAGGATAACCACATAGGCTTTAGGTTCCCCAGGGAACGGCTATGGGCATTCTCGACGAGGCAATCCGAGAGCATCTCGAGCTCAAGCGCCAACACGGCGCTGACGACGGCGAGCTGAAGCAGCTCGAGGACGACGCGTTCGGCCCACCGGGACGCCCGGGCGACGAGCAGCCCGACCCCGTGGCTGAGGCCGCGACCGAGTTCATGGCGCAGCCGGACCTGGGCGATGGGGACGAGGAACCCGTTGCCGAGGCGCCTGCCAGGCGCCGGCCCACCGCCGGCCTGGTCGACCTCCAGGAGGCCCCCGAGACCGCGAAGGACGAGCCCGAGCCGGAGCCCGAGCCCGAGGGCGACGACGAGACCGCCGCGAAGGAGGACGAGCCCGAGCCGGCGGCCGAGGAGGACCATCCCGCCGGAGAACACGAGGCCGTTCCCGAGCCGGTCCAGAGCGGGCCCAACACCGAGGAGCGCCACGCGATCGCCGACCAGCCGACCGAGATGTACGACGTCGAGGAGGCCTTCGGGGACGCCGAGGCCGCGGTCCCGACCGAGGAGCCCGCGCCGGCCGACGAGGACCTCGTCGCCGAGGAGATCTCCGAGCCGAGGCTTGTCCCCTCCGAGCCGATCCATGACCTCGAGCCCGCCGCCGAGGCCGAGCAGGAGGATTCCGAGGAGGACGACGCCTTTTGGAACGAGCAGCGCCTCTCCGACGAGCTCGACCAGGCGCTCGAGGCGCCGGTCACCGAGCCCGAGTCGGACGAGCACGTCGTCGTCGAGGACGAGCCCGTCGAGCCCGAGCCGGCTTCCGATCACACCCAGGTCTACGAGACGGTCCCCGAGCACGAGCAGACCGACGAGCACGAGGCGGTCTCGGATCGCACCGACGAGCACGAGCCCGAGACGCCGAAAGGCGACACCGACCACGACGCCCTCGAGGAGACCCCGGACTTCCTCGAGGAGGCGCCGGAGGACGACCGACTCTGGTTCGAGCAGAAGCCCCCGAAGGATTTCGACTTCGACGACTGAGCCGTCGGCGGTTCTAGACTTTCAAGCGCACGGGGCCATAGCTCAGCTGGCAGAGCGCCTGCTTTGCAAGCAGGAGGTCGCCGGTTCGAACCCGGCTGGCTCCACTCTCGTGTCGGCTCGCCGGACTAGCCGGCGAGGCCGATCATCAGCGCCGAGTGGTCGTTCGGGTCGACCTTGACCGGTACCTGGGCGCCGGGCTGGAGCTGGCCGATCACGGCGGGGGAGACGACCTGCTTGTGGGTCACTTCCGAGGTGCTGCCGTTGACGTCGAGGTTGAGCTGGAAGAGCAGCTCGGGCTGCATGTTGATCGTGGCGCCGGTGGCCTGCATCGAGACGATCGTCGCGGTCGCGTCGACGCCTTCGTTGGCGAGGCGCTCGGCGAGCTCCTGGTCGGCCTGCACGCCCTGAACCATCTCGTTCGCCTGGGCGAGGCCGTCTTTCATCATCTTGAGGCTGCCGCCTTGTTCCTTCTTCATCTGGTTGCCGGCCTTGGTCAGGTCCCTCATGTCCTTGAACATGCCCATCTCGCTGCGCTCCTTTGGCTCAGGGGACCCCTGCCGGCTCCCCGAATTTACGGCTCGACCCTATCGCCCTGACAAGAGCGAGTGTAAATTTCCCGCGTGTTCATCTCGGGCGTTTTCCTGCTGATCCTGGGCCTGATCGGGCTCGTTTTCTCGATCGTCCCGCCGATCGAGGAGGCGCGCCTCGGTGCGATCGGCGTCGCATTGGGATGTGGGCTGAGCGGCCTGCTCCTCGTCTATCTGTCCGCCCCCGGCAAGAAGGACAAGCCGCCGGCCGGCAGCCAGCGGGCGAAGGCGACGATCCTCGATGCCGTCGGGACGACCGGATCGGTGGCCGGCTATCAGATGGTCGAGCTGACGCTCGAGGTCTGGCCGAAGGGGGGCGGCGTGCCCTTCCAGGTGAAGCGCAAGTTCTCCGCGGGCCGGCTCGGGACGATCGAGCAGGGCCGCAGGCTCGACGTCTTCTACGACCCGGCCAACCCGGAGAAGATCGACCTGGCCTGAGGCGGGCTCAGCCTTCCGGCACCGAGCCGGGCAGGTCGCTAGTCCCCGCCTCGACCAGGAAGCCCTCGCGGGCGCCCTCGGCGAGGACGACCCGCTGGCGCTGCAGCTCGCGGCAGGCGCCGATCGCGTCGGCGACCGCGCGCTCCTCGGCGATCCCGTAGCGACGCTCGAGCTCAGTCGCCGCGTCAGCGACCGTGCCGCCGTCGAGCGAGTCCATGACCAGTGCGCCCGACTCGTTCAGCCGCAGGTAGGTGCCGTCGCTTCCCAGTCGCACGAAGCGGGTCGCGGGACCGCCGGTCGAGCGCAGCGGCGCCTGCCGGTAGCGGCGCGCCAGCGCAAGCTCGCGGATCTTCGCCTGAGCCTCGGCCAGGTCAGTCTCGGGGTCGACCGCCTTCGGCGGGGACTTGGCGGGAACAGGAGCGTCGCGCCCGGTCCCGCGATCGGTGCTCTCGCCGGCGATCTCGACCTCGTCGTCGAGGTAGGCGACGAGGTCCTGTTTCGGCAGGTCGCTCGAGCCCTTCATCTTCTCCGCCCAGCGGTTGATCCGCTCGTCGTCCCAGCCTTGGCGTAATGACTCCCAGCAGGAGGCGACGCCGTCGGTGGCGGCGTTACCGAAGGTGAACGGCCGCATCGAGTCGGGCCGCACGTCGCCGTTCGGGCGGACCAGGAAGCTGCCGGGCGCCTGGCGCCCCTGCATCGCGATCGTCCCGCCGGTGCCGGGCACCAGCTGGATCCGCATCGCCTCGCCGTGCCGCGCTTCGAACTCGTTGACCGCGCGCTGCAGGTCCTGGCGCGAGACCGACCAGTCGCCGCCGCGCGCGGCGGCACCGGTGACGACCACCGGCGTCATCCGGACCCAGGGCACCCCGAGCGTCCACATCTGCTCGAGCAGCTCCGGCACTCCCTTCTCGTTGTCCGGGGTGACGACGTGGACGACGCAGACGCCGACCCCGGCGCCGAGCAGGCGGTCGATCCCCTCGATCGCCCGGCGCCAGCTGCCGGGGACGCCGCGTGAGGCGTCGTGCAGCCCCGCCCGCGCCCCGTCGACGGAGATGTGGGCGGTGACTCCGCGCAGGGCACCGAGCCGCTCGGTCACCTCCTCGTCGACGAACCAACCGTTGGTGTTGAGGGTGACCCCGACACCGGCGCCGGCCAGTTGCTCGACGATCCCGAGAGTCGCCTCCTGGCGCAGTAGCGGCTCGCCGCCGGTGACGACCGCCTCGACGATCCCGAGCTCGAGACACTCGTCGACGACCCGTCTCCACTCCTCGTCGCTCAACTCCGGCGTGCGCTGCAAGGTGCGCCGCGGGCTGTCGGTGTAACAGAAGTCGCAGCGCAGGTTGCAGGCGTAGGTGATCTCCAGCTTGGCGCCGATCGGCCGCTCCGGCGTCTCGGTGAGGACGGTGGGGCCGCGCCCACGCCCGAGCCTCCACGCCAGCCGGCCCAGGGTGAAGTTTTCGGCGCGGCTCCTCAGGGGGCTACTCGACTGGGCCGCTGATCATCGAGACCGTGTCGATCGGGCAGTGCCCGTCGGCAATCTCCTCGACGCTGGGCGCTTCGTACGGCTTCGGGCTCTCGGTCATGGCTTCCTTTCGTTCAGGGTGCGCTTCCTTCGCGATCTAACTGACGATCCCAGGCGAGGTATCGATCGGGGCCTCGCCCTCGATCTCCTCCACGCTCGGCGCCTCGTAGGGCGCCTTCTCCTGACTGCTCATCCGGGCGGACCGTTCGTCGCTCCGGGCGTGGTCTCAACCGGCCCGTCGCTGTCGATCTCCTCGACGCTGGGTGCCTCGTAAGGCTTCGGCTGGCCGCTCATCACTGGTTGCTGGTGCCGGCGACAGTCTCGATCGGGTAGCCGCCGTTGTCGATCTCTTGAACGCTGGGCGCCTCGTACGGCGTGGGGTCTGTCATCTCTCCTCCTGGGTGGGGGTCCGACTGGGGCGAGTCTAATGCGCGACGAGCGCTGCGTCGAGCAATTCTCCGGCGGCCCTCGGCAGAGCGTCGAGGTCGTCCGGCACCGAGGCGGAAACCGGCGGGACGGAGTGGAAGAGGCGAGCAAGGTTCGCGAAGGCGACGGCGATTCCGGGGCGGCCGCCGGGGTGGATCAGCGAGGAGGTGAAGCTGGCCATCGCCTCCGCCGGCTCCAGGCGCTCGATCGCCAGGTCCTCGCCCCGCTCCCCCAGCAGGATCACCGCCGCCACGTCGCAGTGGCCGGGCTCGCCGGGGCCGGTCTCGGTGTCGAGCGTCACCTTTCCGTGCTCGTCTCGCACCCGGATCCCGCGTGCGCCCGGATAGGCGACCGGCGGCCCGTCGAGGGTCACCACCAGCCCGTCCTCCGCCAGCACACGATGCCCGCCGGCGGCCAGGGCGCGTGCGATCGTCGACTTGCCGCGGTGCGAGGGGCCGCAGAACACGACGGCGCGCCCGTCGCCGGCTTCGATCGCGGCGGCATGCAGTGCGAGGTCTCCGCGCATCGCCAGCAGCGTGCAGACGGCCGCCGACTCGAGCCGGTGCTCGAAGAGCTCGTCGCGCTCGGTCGTGTCCGCGGTCACCCGGCCGGGGCCGGGCTCGATCAGGAACGACCCGGAGGGCGGCATCGTCAACAGGCAGCCCCCCTCGACCTCGTAGGAGGAGTAGACGACGACCGCTCCGTCCTCGGTCTCGAGCGTCGCGACCGGATCCTCATCGGGGATCGGCAGTGGCGAAGAGGAAGTGGCGAGGGCCAGCGTCCCCCGTTCACCCGGTGCCTCGTTCAGCCGCTCCAGCTGCAGATCGGTCTCGATCTCGTATCCGTAGAGGCTTCCCATTCGCGCGTAGGCTATGGAACGTGAGCGCCCCGGAGATCGGACCCGAGACGACCTTGCGAAGGGCCGACCGCGCGGTTCACGGCGAGCTGCCGGAGGAGACCGTGCTGCTCGACGTCGAGGACAAAGTCGCCGTGCGGCTCAACCAGACCGGCGCCTGGTTGTGGGAGCGGCTCGAGCAGCCGGAAACCGTCGCCGAGCTCGCCGTCGGCCTCGCCTCCGAGTTCGGAATCGACGGGGAGCGTGCGCTGGCGGACGTCGAGGCGTTCGCCAGCGACCTTGCCGGGCGCTCCCTGCTCGACACCGCCTAGGGCACGCGCCGGTAAACGCCTAGACGGCGGCGCGCTTGCGCTCGGGCAGGTTCTGGTCGGCGTGGTAGCTGGAGCGGACCAGGGGCCCGGCCGCGACCGACTCGAAGCCCATCTCATAGGCCGCCTTCTCTAGCGCGGCGAACTCATCGGGGTGCCAATAGCGGACGACCGGCAGGTGGTTCTCGGTCGGGCGCAGGTACTGGCCGACGGTGAGGACCTGGACCCGGTGCTCGCGGAGGATGCCGAAGGTCTCGATCATTTCCTCCTGGGTCTCACCGAGCCCGACCATCAGCCCCGACTTCGTCACCACCTCGTCGCCCCCCATCTCCTTCGCCAGGCGCAGCACCCGCGCCGATCGCAGGAACTTGGACCCGCGCCTGGCCTTCGAATAGAGGCCGGGGACGGTCTCGACGTTGTGGTTGAAGACGTCGGGGCGCTCGGCGATCACCTTCGCCAGCGGCATCTCCTGGCCGCGGAAGTCGGGGGTCAGGACCTCGACCTTGCAACCGGGTGCCTGCATCCGGATCGAGCGGATGACGCCGACGAAGGCGCTGGCCCCGTAGTCCGGCAGGTCGTCGCGGTCGACCGAGGTGACGACGGCATGGCGCAGGCCCATCTGCTTGACCTGACGTGCGACACGGGCCGGCTCCAGTGGGTCGTGCCAGGTCGGCACGCCGGTTTTGACGTTGCAGAACCCGCAGCGGCGGGTGCAGACGTCGCCGAGGATCATGAAGGTCGCGGTGCCGCGCTCCCAGCACTCGCCGACGTTGGGGCAGTTCGCCTCCTCGCAGACGGTGTGCAGGTTGTCGGAGCCGATGTCGGCCTTGAGGCGGCGGTAGTTGGGCCCGCCCGGAGCCGGCACTTTCAGCCACGGCGGCTTGCGGGCGCGCTTGAAGGGGACGGTCCCGTCGGCCTCGGCGGCGACCCCGCCGGGCTTGGCCCGCGAGCGGGTGACGTGGACGCGCTCGGCAGTCTCGCTCATGTCCTGAGCGTACTGAGGATCGGCTCCGGCCCTGACTCGACCGGGACCCTGCCGTAGACCTCGCCATAGCGCTCGGCGACTGTGTCGGCGAACCCGCCGAGGTCCTGCTCCGCCCCGAGCTCGCGGCCCAACGACGTGACCCGGCAGCCCTCGATCCCGCAGGGGACCACCCACTCGAACGGCTGCAGGTCGTTGTTGACGTTGATCGCCATCCCGTGGGTGGTGACACCCCGGCTCACGTGGACCCCGATCGACCCGATCTTCCGCGCCGACGGGCCGATATGTCCACTCGGAG
>DATDCK010000030.1:0-55480 GCA_036524375.1 Solirubrobacterales bacterium
CTTCGCTGCGCAGCCCCAGCCGCGTCGACGTCCGCTGGATCGTCGGCGCGTGCCAGTTGGCGACCTCGAGCAGGACGCGGGTCGTGGCCTCGCTCACCTCGGAGTGCGCGCCGCCCATGACGCCGGCCAGCGACGTCGGGCCGTTCGCGTCGCATACGAGGACCGTCTCGGTGTCGAGCGCGCGCTCGACACCGTCGAGGGTGGTCATCTTCTCGCCCGGCTCTGCGGTGCGGACGATCAGCTTGCCGCCGGGGACCCTGTCGAGGTCGAAGGCGTGCAGCGGCTGGGCAGTCAGCAGCATCACGTAGTTGGTGATGTCGACGACGTTGTTGATCGGGCGCTGCCCGGCCGCGGTCAGCCTCGCCTGAAGCCAATCGGGCGAAGGACCGATCTCGACGCCGGTGAAGACACGGGCGGTGAATCTCGGACAGAGATCGGGTACATGCACCTCGACCGAGGCGCGGTCGGCCACATCCCCCTCACCGTTGGCCGACGCGTCCTCGGTCCAAGGCTTCTCCTCGAGCGGCGCGGCGCTGATCGCGTGGACCTCGCGGGCTACCCCGTAGACGCCGAAGCAGTCGACCCGATTCGGGGTGACCTCGAGCTCGAGGACCGGCTCGGCCAGCGGCAACGCCTCCTCCAGCGGGGCGCCGGGCGCCGGGCCGTCGTCGAGGACCATGATCCCCTCCGAGTCCTCGCCGAGACCGAGCTCGGTGGCGGAGAGGATCATCCCTTCGGAGGCAACCCCGCGCAGCTTCGCCTTGCGCAGCTTGGTGCCGTCGGGCAGGCGGGCGCCGGGCAGGGCGACGGCGACGGTCTGGCCGGCGTCGACGTTGGGTGCCCCGCAGACGATCGATCGATCGGCACCGTCGCCGGTGTCGACGGCGCAGACGCTGAGCCGGTCGGCGTCCGGGTGCTCCTCGCGGGTCAGCACCCTGCCGACGACGAAGCCGTCGGTCGAGGCGGGACCGAGCGTCGTCACCCGCTCCACCTCGGTGCCGGTCATCGCCAGCCGCTCGGCCAGCTCCTCAGCGCCCACCCCGGGGTCGCAGTGCTCGCACAGCCAGGAGTACGGGACCTTCATGAGAACTGCTCCAAGACGCGGATGTCGTTGTCGAAGAAACGCCGCAGGTCGGGGACGCCGTGGCGCAGCATCGCGATCCGCTCCACCCCCATGCCGAAGGCGAAGCCCTGGACGCGCTCCGGGTCGTAGCCGTTGGACTCGACGAAGCCGAGCACGTTGGGGTCGACCATGCCGGCGCCGCCGACCTCGATCCAGCCGATCCCCTTGCAGAGGTTGCAGCGCAGGTCGCCGTCGAGGCGGCCGGTCCCGTCGCACTGGAAGCAGGAGACGTCGAACTCGACGCTGGGCTCGGTGAAGGGGAAGAAGTGAGGGCGCATCCGGGCCTCGCGGCCGGACCCGAAGATCGCCCGCAGCATCTCTTCGAGGGTGCCCTGGAGGTCTGCCAGCGTGATCCCCTCGCCGATCGCCAGCCCCTCGACCTGGTGGAACATCGGGCTGTGGGTGGCGTCGGAGTCGCGCCGGTAGACCTTGCCCGGGGCGATGATGAAGATCGGCGGCGGCTGGGCCTCCATCGAGCGCGGCTGCACCGGCGAGGTGTGGGTGCGGAGCAGCAGCTCGGGGTCCGACTGCACGTAGAAGGTGTCCTGCAGCATCCGCGCCGGGTGCCCGGGCGGGTGGTTGAGGGCGGTGAAGTTGTAGTGGTCGTGCTCGACCTCCGGCCCCTCCATGACCCGGTAGCCGAGCCCGATCATCACGTCCTCGATCTGCCGCGTCGTGCGGGTGATCAGGTGCAGGTGGCCGACTGGCCGCTGCGGCGCCCCCGGCAGGGTGACGTCGACCTGCTCGCCGGACAGGCTGGCCTCGAGCTCCGAGGCGTCGAGCTCGGCGGCACGGACCTCGAGCAGCTCCTCGAGCGCCTTCTGGGCCTTATTGGCGCCGCCCCCGACCGCCCCACGTTCCTCCTGGGGAAGGTCGGCGATGCCGCGCAGGATCGAGGTCAGCTCCGATTTGCGGCCCAGGTAGCGGACCCGCAGCTCCTCGAGCGCGGCGCTGCCGGAGGCGGCCTCGATCGCGGCCGCGCCCTCGCTCCTGATCTCCTCGATCCGCTCAAGCATCCGGCCGTCCCTCCCGCATGCGGTCGCACGCTATCGCCGCCGCCGCCGCGACGTTCAGCGACTCGGCGTCCTCGGCGCGCAACGGAATCGTCACCTGCGCCTGACAGCCGGCGAGGACATCGGCGGGCAGGCCCTCGCGCTCGGCGCCGAGGCAGACCGTCGCCGCGCCGGCGAGCCCCTCGAGCCCCTCGCCGCCATGGGCGACGAGGGCGACGCGCGGTTCCGGCGTCGCCTCGAGGGGGGCCATCAGCGGGGTCCGCGCGAAGACCGATCCCATGCTGGCGCGGGCGGCACGGTGGGAGAAGGGGTCGGCGCAGCCGGGGCCGAGGACGGCGGCGGCATCGAGCAGGGCGTGGGCGGAGCGGACCACCGCCCCGACGTTGCCGGGGTCGCCGACGCCGTGGAGGTAGACGCAGGGCTCGACGGCGGGGGTCCCCTCGGGGCGCTCCCAGACCGCGATCGCCCGGGTGCCGGAGCCGAGCTCGGAGACCGAGTCGAGCAGATCGCGCTCGACCTCCTCGCCCCCCAGCTCCGAGCCGGGCGCCGTCAACAGCAGCCGCGGCTCGGCACCGGCGGCCTTACCCGCCGCCAGCAGGTCCTCGCCCTCGGTGACGAACAGCCCCTCGCGCTCGCGGTGCTTTCGATCGCGCAGCTTGCGGACCAGCTTCAACTTCTCGTTCTGGGGGCTCTCGATCATCGGGGTTGTCTTTCTTTTCGAGTCTTTCTTCTCCTGGAACGACAAAGGGCCGCCTGAAACTTCGGCGGCCCGTCCGGGAAAGAGGTTTCGGTGCGCGGCTAGGCGGCCGCACCCTCCCGGGCGAGCTCCACAAATCGGCGGAAGGCGTCGCGATCCTCGACTGCGATGTCGGCGAGCATCTTGCGGTTGACCTCGACGCCGGCTTTGTCGAGGCCGTGGATCAGTTCGGAGTAGCTCATGCCCTCGAGCCGCGCGGCGGCGTTGATCCGCGTGATCCAGAGGCGACGGAACTCGCGCTTTTTGTTGCGCCGGTCCCGGTAGGCGTACATCCCAGAGCGCTGGACCTGCTCTTTGGCGAAGCGGTAGGAGGAATGCTTGCGGCCGTAGTAGCCCTTGGCTTCCTTCAGCACCTTGCGGCGCTTCTTTTTGGCGTGCACGGAGCGCTTGACGCGGCTCACTTCTTGCCTCCGAGCAGCTGCCTGACCCGCTTCTGGTCCGGTTTCGCGATCTCGACCGGCCGCGCCATCTGCCGCTTGCGCTTCGGCGACTTTTTCTCGAGGATGTGGCTCGAATACGCGCGCCGCCCACGGAGCTTGCCCTTGGCGGTCTTGCGGAAGCGCTTCTTGGCGCCCGAATGGGTTTTCATCTTCGGCATCGGGTCCGCTATTGAAGCAGACCGCGCCGGATTCCTTCAGCGCCAAAGGTACGCTGGCGCCGCATGCGCATCCTCTACGTGGTCGGGACGCGGCCAAACCTGGTCAAGACGGCGCCGGTGATCGGCGCCCTGCGCGCCCGCCTGCCCGATGCCGGGCACGCGATCGTCCACACCGGCCAGCACTACGACCGCCAGATGTCGGCGGTCTTCTTCGAGGAGCTCGGCATGCCCGAGCCCGACCACATGCTCGAGGTCGGGTCCGGCAGCCACGCCCAACAGACTGCCCGGGTGATCGAGCGGCTGGAGCCGGTGCTGCTCGACGAAGAGCCCGATCTCGTGCTCGTCCCCGGCGACGTCAACTCGACGATGGCGGCGACCGTGACCGCGACGAAGCTGGGGATCGCCGTCGGCCACATCGAGTCGGGCCTGCGCAGCTTCGACCGGACGATGCCCGAGGAGCTCAACCGGATCGTCGCCGACCACCTCGGCGACCACCTCTTCCTCCACAGCGACGAGGCCGAGGAGAACCTCCGGGCCGAGGGCATCCCCGAGGCGCGGATGCACTTCGTCGGCAACACGATGATCGACACCCTGGTCGCGCTCGAAGGTCGGTTTCGCGAGCTCGGGACGGCGGCACGGCTCGGCGCCGAGCCCGGCGGCTATCTGCTCGTCACCCTGCACCGCCCGGCCCTCGTCGACGGGCCGCTGCTCGGCGAGACGATCGAGCGCCTGGGCGCGGTCGCGGCCGAGATCCCAGTCCTGTTCCCGGTCCACCCTCGGACCCGGAAGATGATGGAGGGCATCGCCGCCGCAAATTTGGCCGGGCTGACCCTGACCGAGCCGCTCGGCTACCTCGACTTCCTCTCGCTCATCGCCGACGCCGGCGGCGTCCTCACCGACTCGGGCGGGATCCAGGAGGAGACCACCTACCTCGGTGTCCCCTGCTTCACCCTGCGCGACAACACCGAGCGGCCGGTGACCGTGCGCGCCGGCACCAACACCCTGCTCGGGCTCGACCCGGCCGCGATCGCCACGATCCCGCAATTGCTTGGGTCCCGCAGCGCAGAGCGGCTGGAGCCGCCGGCGCTCTGGGACGGCCGCGCGGCTGAGCGCCTGGCCGATGTCGTCGCCGGGCTCGGCTAGCGCCTCTACGGTTCAGCGCGTGAGACGGGGCGCCGCGACAGGGTTGACGTTCCTGCTCTGCCTTGCCGGGCCCGTCGCGGGAGCCGACGCGAGGGTCCTCGAGGTCGGCACGGTGATCGACGACCATCCGAAGACGGTCGCCGCCGGGACGACCGTAATGGCCCCGAAGCGACTGGTGCTCGATGTCGCGCCCCGACCGTCGGCGCCGGTCGCGGTCGAATGGTTCGTCCTCTGCTCCGACTCGCCCGGCCCGGTGGGCGGCGACGAATTCGTGGCTCGCCGGCCCGTGCACCGCCGGCTCCAGCTCCCAAAGGGCCCGCGCGGCTTGTGCGTGATCGACATCACGGCGAAGTACGTCGAGGCAGCGCAGAAAGGTCGGATCGCGCTCAGACTGCGAGGGCAGGCGCGCGAGGTGCCGGGGCTCGCGAGGCCGGGGACCGGCGGCTAGCCCGCGGCGGCCGCGTCGTCAGCGGCGCCCGCGTCGTCCGCGGCGCCATCGTCCTGCTTGGCGTCCTCGGCGGCTTTCGCCGCCTCTTTGCCGGGGGCCAGCAGCATGCTCATGTTGCGGCCTTCCTGGAGCGGCGCCGACTCGATCACGGCGAGGCCGTCGAGGTCCTCGAAGAGTCGCTGGAGAAGGTTGCGACCGCGCTCTGGGTGGGCCTGCTCGCGGCCGCGGAACATAATCGTCACCTTGACCTTGTCGTTGTGCTTGAGGAAGCGCTCGACGTGGCCCTTCTTGGTTTCGTAGTCGTGCTGGGCGATCTTCGGCCGCAGCTTTATCTCGCGGATGTTGACCTGCTGCTGGTGCTTGCGGGCCTGCTTCTGCTTCTGCTCCTGCTCGTACTTGTACTTCGAGTAGTCGAGCAGGCGGGTGACCGGCGGTTTCGAGCCCGGCGCGACCTCGACCAGGTCGAGGTCGGCGTCCTGGGCGCGCTTGAGGGCGTCGTCGATGTCGACGATGCCGAGCTGCTCGCCGTCGGCGCCGATCAAGCGAACCTGCGGAACTCGAATTCGCTCGTTCGTCCGAGTCTTGTCGCGCTCTGGGAGGCGCCGATCGAACCTGCGGGGAACCGGCACTATCGAGAAGAGCCGAGTGGCGTCAAAGGTTTTCTGGGCCCGCGATCAAGTGTGCGGAGTGTACAGGCCGTCGGCCGGCACGCAAGATCACTCAGTCTCGGGCGCTCTCGGCCTTGACGCGAGTCGCGAAGTCGGTCAGCGGCATCGCACCGACCTCGCCCTCCTCATGGCCGCGAACGGCAACCGCCCCGGCCTCCTGCTCCTTGTCCCCCACGACCAGCATGTAGGGATAGCGGCCGAGCTCGGCGTCCCGGATCTTCTTGCCGACCGACTCCGAGCGCGAGTCGACCGCGACCCTGACCCCGGCTCCGCGCAGCCCCTCGGCGACATCCTCGGCGTAGGCCTGGTGGCGGTCGGCTACGGGGAGCACCACCGCCTGTACTGGCGCCAGCCAGACCGGGAAGCGGCCGGCGTAGTGCTCGATCAGGATCCCTGCGAAGCGCTCCATCGAGCCGAGCAGGGCTCGATGGATCATCACCGGCCGGCGCTGCTCGTCGTCGGCGTCGGTGTAGGAGAGGTCGAATCGCTCCGGCATGAAGAAGTCGACCTGGCAGGTTCCGCATTGCCAGGAGCGCCCGAGGGCGTCGGTGACGTGGAAGTCGACCTTCGGCCCGTAGAAGGCGCCGTCGCCGGGGTTGAGCTGGAACTCTCGGCCCTGCGCCTCGAGCGCCTGGCGCAGCGCGGTCTCGGCGTTCTCCCACTCCTCGGCGCTTCCGATCGACTTCTCCGGCCGGGTCGAGAGCTCGACGCGGACGTCCTCGAAGCCGAAGCGCGCGTAGAGCTCGTCGATCGCCTCGCAGACCGCGGTCACCTCGTCGACGATCTGCTCGGGCGTGCAGTAGATGTGAGCGTCGTCCTGGGTGAAGGCGCGGACGCGTAGGAGCCCGTGGAGGACGCCCTCGCGCTCGGCGCGGCTGACCTGGCCGAACTCGGCGATCCGCAGCGGCAGCTCACGGTATGAGTGGCGCTCGGCGCCGAAGACGAGGCAGGCGCCGGGGCAGTTCATCGGCCGGATCGCGAACTCGCGCTCGCCGGACTCGGTGAAGTACATGTTCTCGCGGTAGTTGTCGTAGTGGCCGGAGCGATGCCAGAGCTCGACGTCCATCACCTCCGGCGTCTTGATCTCCTCGTAGCCGCGCTTGTCGAGCTGGTTCTGGACCTCGGCCTCGATCAGGCGCAGAAGCGTCGTGCCGTTGTCGAGCCAGAACGGCATCCCCGGCGCCTCCTCGCGGAGCATGAATATCCCCAGCTGGGGTCCAAGGCGCCGGTGGTCGCGTGCCTTCGCCTGCTCGATCCGCTCGAGGTGCTCGGCGAGGTCCTTCTTCGAGAAGAAGGCGGTCCCGTAGATCCGGGTCAGCATCTCGCGGTTCTCGTCACCTCGCCAGTAGGCGCCGGCGACCGAGTTGAGCTTGATCGCCTTGATCCGGCCGGTGTCGGGGCCGTGGGGGCCGCGGCAGAGGTCCTCGAAGGGGCCGTTGCGGTAGAGCGAGACGGTCTCGACGCCTTCGTCGCGGACCAGGTCCTCGATCAACTCGACCTTGAAGCCCTCGTCCTGGCCCTTGAAGATCTCGATCGCCTCGGCGACGGGGACGTCGCGGCGCGAGAACTCCTCCTTGGCGCCGATGTGGGCGCGCATCGCCTCCTCGATCGGCTCGAGGTCGGCATCGGTGATCTTGACGTCGGGCGGGAACTCGAAGTCGTAGTAGAAGCCGTCCTCGATCGCGGGCCCGATCGTCACCTTGGTCCCCGGGAAGAGCTCCTGGACCGCCTCGGCCATGACGTGGGCGGCATCGTGGCGGATCAGCGCCAGCGCCTCGGGGTCGCGGTCGGTGACGATCCCGATCTCGACCCCGTCGGGCAGCGCCGCCCCGAGGTCGCGCAGCTCGCCGTCGACCCTGATCGCCAACGCCGCCTTGGCCAAGCCGGGCCCGATCGCCGCAGCGGCATCGGCGCCGCTGGCGCCGGCGGGCAGCTCGAGCGGCTTGCCGTCGGGCAACTTGACCGTGATCTGCGCGCTCGCCTCCATTGGCGGGCCATGCTACCCGTGGTGTGCCTCCCGGCCGAGTGGTCGTTCCTTGGGCCTATGACGCCCGCAAACGACCACTCGGCGTAGTTAGCGGGCGGCGCGGGCCTGGCGGACGGCGATCAAGGGGCAGGGTCCTTCGTCTCGCGGCGGGGTGGCAACTTCCCAGAGCACATAGGGGCCGGCGACCTGGCGGAGGCGCAAGCCGGCGAACGGTGGCGGCACGACGCTCTCGTCACCTCTCCCGGTTGCATCTTCGACGGAGCCGCGTTCGGCGATGACGAAGCGCAAGCCCTGAGGCGGGCGGCCGCCGGCTTCGGAGATGCGGCCCACGCAGACCCGACCGCCGCGCAGCTCCCAGACCACGTAGCGCTCGCCGTGTTCCTCGTCGAGCAGCCGGTCGGAGGCCAGGTAGAGCGTTGAGCCCTCGGCGATTGCCGGCCGCAGGCCGGTCAGCGCCGGCGAGTAGGACGAGGGGCCGACCGGAGCGTTGGCGAGGGCGAGGAGCGCGCAACCGCCCGCCGCCAGCAGGTACAGCCAGCCAGCGGGCCGGCGCACGAGCGGGATCAGGATCGCCAGGGCCAGCACCGGGGAGGCGACCACGATCGCCTTGGCCGCCGTGTACGGAGTGCCGCCGACCCGCGCCGCGATGTAGATCGCGATCACGGCGACGACCCCGGAGAGGACCGCGAACTCGCGCCGGCTCCAGCAGAGGATCGTGCCGTAGAGGAAGAGGATCCCCGCGAAGCAGGCGCCGAGGTAGTAGCCGAGCGCCGGCACCGCGCCGTCGCCGGGGGTGAGGCGGAAGTCGCCTGAGGGCCAGATCCCGAGCGCCTCGGCCGGCGAGACCTGGCCGAAGAGGTTTCCCAGGCCCGGGCCGTTGGGGTCGAACGTCTCGAAGTTGTGGAATTCGACCATCCGCCCGACCTCGGGAGCGATTAGGACCACGAAGGCGAGCAGGGCCAGCAGCCCCGCCCGCAGGGCCCCGGGCCCGATCGCCGGGGGTCGCCCCAGCAGCAGCTCGATGCCGACCCAGATGACCGCGGCCCCGATCAGCCAAACCAGGCCGGGATAGCTGTAGGCGTAGACGCTGCCGACCGCGATCAGGGCCGCGGGGACGAAGCGCAATGGCGCCCGGCGCCAGTCCGGGCTGCGGGCGACCTCCCGCAGGGAGATCACGAAGGCGAGCACGAAGAGCGCCTGCATCGTCTCCTTGAAGGCGCCCTGGGCGAAGTAGGAGGCGACCATGTAGGTGAGGCCGGTGACGAGCGCCGCGGCGATTCGCGGCAGCGGGCGCTCGCCATGGAAGGCGGCGAGCGCGGTCAGCGGCGCCAGCACCGCGACCGCGACCGTGAGGCCGTCGAAGCCCTGAACGAGGCCGATCCCGAGGCCCTTGTTGAGTGCTACGACGATCGCGTGGGGGCCGAGCGGGTATCCCTGTGAGAGGAGCTCGGAGCCGTGGCCCCCGGCGAGCCGATCGCCCGCCAGCAGGTGCTGCGACATGTCGGGGTTGAAGCCGGTCCCGAGGATCCCGAAGTGGCCCTCGGCGAAGAACGGCAACGAGGCCGCCAGGAGCGCGGCGAGCGCGACCGGCAGTCCGAGCCGCCACTCTCCGTCCCACTCGCCGCCGCCCCGGGCGAGGTAGGCGAGCGAGGCGGCGGCGGCAAGGAGGACGGCGATTGCCGAGACCAGGCCGTCGCCGGGCAGGCGCACCGTCCCCCAGCAGATGGCGCTGACCAGCGCCAGCCCGATCGCGGGCGAGAGCCATGACCAGTGGCGGCACCCGCAGAGCGCCACCGCCGCCTGGCCGATGAGCAGCGAGGCCGAGCAGACAGTCAGGGTTGCCGCGAGGGTTGCAATCACCGGCGGCGCCTAGTCGCGACCGACGCGAGCCTGGCTCTCATCGGCCTCACTCTAGCCGCGACGCCCCTGCCTAGACTGAGCCATGGCGTTCGCCCCTCCCGCCCGTCATCTGCTCCGCGCCAGGGACCTGGCGGACGCGCGCTACGCCGAGGACATCGACGTCGACGACATGGCCGGCGCCGCCGGACTCTCCCGCGCCCACTTCAGCCGCGAGTTCAAGAAGGCCTTCGGCGAGTCCCCGCGCTCCTACCTGCTGACCCGGCGCCTCGAGCGAGCCGCGGCGCTGCTCCGCAACACCGACCGCTCGGTCGCCGACGTCTGCCTCTCGGTGGGGCTGCAGGGCATCGGCTCGTTCACGAGCAGCTTCAAGCGGCACTTCGAGATGACCCCGACCGAGTACCGCGAGGCCCATCCGCCGGCCGTCGCCAAGGCTGTCGTGCCGGGCTGTGTCGTGCGGGCCTACAGCCGCCCCAAACGCCGCACGTTTCGAGAAGACAAGAACGCCGCCCCGGCCTAGCATCGCCCCACTGTCCAACCTCACAAGGAGAGAACGATGATCAAGATCGCAAACGCGCAACTGTGGGTCCACGACCAGGACGAGGCGCTCGCGTTCTACACCGAGAAGGTCGGCTTCGAGGTCCAAGTCGATGCCACCCTGCCCGAGATGGGCGACTTCCGCTGGCTGACCGTCGGACCCCCGTCCCAGCCCGAGATTTCGATCGTCCTGATGGCGATCCCAGGCGAGCCGGTGATGGACGCCGAGACCGCCGAGCAGGTCAGGACCGTGATGTCGAAGGGCTTCGCCGGCACGGTCTTCCTCACCACCGACGACTGCCAGGCCAGCTACGAGGAGCTGAAGGACCGCGGGGTCGAGTTCACCGAGGCGCCCGAAGAGCGTCCCTACGGAATCGACTCCGGCTTCCGCGACCCTTCCGGCAACTCGATCCGGCTGACCGAGGTGAAGCTGCCGGCCGAGGTCTGAGCTCTCAGCAGCTGCGGAAGCTGTCGGCGCCGGGGCCTCCGAAGCAGCGATCTCGCCCCGGTCCGCCGGCCAGCAGGTCCGCCCCACGCCCGCCTCGAATGCGATCGGGGCCTCGCCCGCCCTTGAGCGTGTCGCTGCCGCCTTTGCCGAGGACACGGTCGGCTCCGGGCCCGGCGAGGACCCGGTCGGATCGAGCGCCCGCGTTGGTCACGTCGTTGCCCGTGCCGGCGCAGACCAGATCGCTGCCGCCAAGGGTGGCGATCCGATCGCCTCCGCGCCGGGCGACGACCACGTCGCGGCCTGCCGTTCCGGTCAGTACGTCGGCTCTGACGGTGCCGATCAGAGTCGCTCGCCGACCGCGGCAGGTCGGTCCTTTCCCCGCTTTCGGAGCGGCGATGACCCGGGTGGTCGCAGTCGCTTTGTCGTTGCCCGATTTCGGGTCTTTCTCGAGGCCTTTGACGCTGGCTTTGTTGGAGATCGAGCCCGCCTTCTTGGGAGCCAGCACCCTGATCGAGATCGCCGCGGCCGGACTGTAGTCGACACCCGGGGGGCTGTAGACGGGACCGGAGACGACGCCGATCGTCCCGAGTTTGCAGGTGACCCTCCGCTTATTGCTGCTGAGGGCACAGCTTCCCTGGGTGGGATCTGCCGAGACAAAGCTCACGCCCTTGGGCAGGTCGTCGGTGACGACCACCTCGGTGGCGGTGTCGGGGCCGGCGTTCGCCACCTGAATTGAGTACGTCAGCGCGGCCCCCACGGAAACGGGATCGGGCGAGTCGGTCTTGGCGATGGAGAGGTCTGCGGTGTCGTCAGGCGCCCCCTCCGAAGCGCCGGCGAACAGCGTCAAGCCGAGGATGAAGACAAATGCGGCGGCGGCGATGCCTGCGGCGACCGCTCTTCGGTCCAGCGGATTGCCATCCGTGTCACTCATGGTCATGGTCCCTTCCTGGAGCTGTCTTGTCGACTACCCGGATCGTGGGTCTGGGACTCTGCCGCACCCCTTGACCGGGTCCGATTCGCCGACGATCCGGGAATCGCCAGTCTGTGAACTCAGCCGTTGCCGAGATTTCCAGGCCCTTCGTTGCCGTCAAGCGTTCGGTCCCGTTCTCGGGCGACAGGCGCTCGGGCCGTTCCAAGATGGCCAATGCCTTTTCGTAGCTGCGCCGGGTCCCGTCCACGGAGAGAGCTGCTGCCGTGAGAAACAGCGCAAGAGCGGCGACGACTACGGATATCGACGCAACGAGGATCATGACGAGTGACATTCGGCGGGCCTGTCCTGGAGGTAGGGGCTATTGGGACAAGAAACGCAGTGCCGCGGCATTTGTCAGTCCCTACCTGGCGACGGCGCCCTTCTGCCGCGCTAGCCTTGGAAACGGATGGGCGGGCCTAGGGTCAAGACAAGGGTGCTGGCGGGATTCCTTCTGGCCCTCGCTGCCCTGAGCGGCGCCTTGCTTGGGCGCGGCGTCGAGCCGGCATCGGCCCTTGAAGACCGTGTCGGGCCAGTCACGGTCATCGAAGAACCCGCGTACGTCGCGCCCCTGAGTATCGGTGTATTCGGACCCAGGCCCAGAGGAGACAGGCCGAACGGCGTCACCGCCGGTCACTGGTTCAAGTTCAGCTTCGCAAACAACTGCGGTAGCGAAAAGCGCCTGAACAGCGTCAGGCTCGAAGAACGGCCCAAGACGAAGGCCCGGCCATTCAAGTCAGCAGTGATCTACGCCACCGCCGAAATTCCGGCGAAGAAACGCAGTTACGGCGCTGACGGAATCGAATACGGCGTCGCCTGCACGATGGAGTTCCGCTGGACCAGCGAAAAAGTGAGAACGAAGCGACCGGCCAGGAAGCTGATCTTCTTCGACGGCAGCAGCGAACCGCCGCGCCGCATCTGGCCGCCGGTCGGCACGCCGCCCGAGAAGTAATCGATCTACAACAGGGCGCGCAGGAAAGGGAAATCCGGGGGAATGGGCGTAACTGGGCTCGAACCAGTGACCTCCAGCTTGTCGAGCTGGCGCTCTCCCAACTGAGCTATACGCCCGGGGCGCCGGAATCTAGCAGCGGCACGCTGCCAGCAGATTCCTAAAGGATTCCCCTGCAAAGGCCGATTGCTGATGGCGAAACAATTTGGGCTAAGGGGTGTTCCTTAGTCAAACAGGACCGACGAGCCAGGGGACAAACGATTCACTTGGTGGTACGTCCTTCGGAAGCTAAGGGCCCCCTCGGGGGCCCTTTTCCGTTCCTGGGGCTAGCGTTTCGACCATGGACCTCGTCGAGCAGCGCCTCTGGCGCGACATCTGGGGATCGACCGACCCGGCGATCGCCGCCGCACGCGGCGTCGAGGCCCGCTCATTCGGCCCGATCCAGGTGACCGCGATCCGCGACCTCCCGGACTCGAGATGGCTGAACCTGGTCCTCGGCGCCGCGACTCCCGACGCGGTCGGCGACGGTCATCTGGAGGCGGCGATCGCCTGGGCCGACTCGCTCGGCGTCTCCTACTACGTGCCGGTCACTCCGGCGGTAGCGGGCGCCGCCGCGGCCGAGGAGTGGCTGCGGGCGAACGGCTTCGAGCACGGCTACGGCTGGATGAAGTTCAAGCGTCCGGGTGGCACCGTCCTCGAGAACGCGGATCTCCCCAGGGGGGTCGAGATTCGCGAGTTGGCCAGGGGCGAAGGCGCCGACTTCGGGGCGATCGTCGCCTCCGGCTTCGGCCTGCCCGATTGGGCCGCCGCGCTCTTCGACCGGCTTCCCGGCCACCAGGATTGGCGCTGCTACCTGGCCGAAGTCGACGGTGAGCCGGGCGGCTGCGCGGCGCTGCTGATCGACGGCGAGATGGCCGAGTTCGGTATCGCGGCGACGCTCGAGCACGCCCGCGGTCGCGGCTGCCAGTCGGCGCTGCTGCGACGGCGGATCGAAGACGCCGAAGGTGCCGGCTGCCGGACGCTCTTCGTCGAGACCGGCGAACGGACCGAGGACCGACCCTCGGCCAGCTACCGCAACATCCTCCGAGCAGGCTTCGAGGAGACCTACGTCAGGCCCAACTGGCAGCGCCCCGACTGAGGCTCAGGCCCGCTCGCCGGCCGGGACCAGCAGCACCGAGCAGTGGGCGCCGCTGACGATCCGCTCGCTGACGCTGCCCAGAGACTTGATGCCCTTGAGGCCGCGCCGTCCGGTGACGATCAGCGAGGCGCCGCTGCCCTTGGCGACCTCGACGATCTCCTTGCTGGCATTTCCCTCGTGGGTGGTGAGCTCCGGCTCGGTGCCGCTGACCTCGCTCATCTCCGCGACCTGCTCCTCGATCACCGGCCGGGCGCCCCCGTGCTTGCCGTCGTCTACGTGGAGGACCTCGAGCTTCGATTCGAACCTGGCAGCAAGCTCAGCGGCGGCATGGGCCGGCGCCCAGGAGCCGGTCGAGCCGTCGGTGGCGAAGACGATCCGCTCTGCGAACGAGCCCCCGCCGGGGTCCTGGCGGGCGATCAGCAGCGGCCCCTCGAGGTTGTGCGCCGCCTTCGTGGCGGTGCTGCCGAACATGATCCCGCGGGCGCGGGACCTGCCGTGGGTGCCGATCACCAGGAGGTCGTGGTCCTTGCTTTCGGAGAGCAGCACGTCGATCGCGTAGCGCCCCTCACGCAGGTGGTACGAAGCCGAGACTCCGGCGTCGCCGGCGAGGACCGCGGCCTCTTCGAGGCTCTTCTCGAGCGTGTCCTTGTGGTAGTCGGGCCCGAGTTCGAAGCTGGTGTAGACCGCGGTGAAGTAGAGCTTCGCCTCGTTATCTGCGAGCGCGATCGCCTGGCGCGCGGCCTCGGTGCTGGCCGGGTTCCCTTCCACCCCGCAAAGAATGCTGTTGAACGGTGATCCCATCTCTCCCCGAGCACCCACACTATCCGCCCTGGGCCCTCGAGTCAGGACATTTCCTCGATGCGCCCCTCGAGGAAACGACGGTCGGGCTCGAAGGCGGCGTGCTCGAGCGCCCGCTCGTAGCAGGCGCGGGCCTCTTCCCGCCGCTCGAGGCGGCGGAGGAAGTCGGCGCGGGTCGAGTGCAGGTAGGGGTAGGAGCCGAGCTCCGACTCGAGCCCGGCGATCGCCTCGAGGCCGGCCTCCGGCCCCTCGACTTCGGCGATCGCGACGGCACGGTTGAGCTCGACGACGGGCGATCCGGTGCGGCGGGCCAGCTCCCCGTAGAGGACGGCGATCAGGCGCCAATCGCGCTCCTCCTCGAGGTGGGCGGCGGCGATCTGGGCCTGCAGCAGGTACGGGCCGGAGCCACGCAGCGCCTCGGCTCGGGCCAGCGCCAGCTTCCCGGCCGCGATCCGCTCGCGGTCCCAGAGGCGGGGGTCCTGGTCAGCGATCAGGACTGGCTCGCCCGCGGCGAAGCGCGCCTCGCGGCGGGCGTCGTGGAGCAGCATCAAGGCGAGCAGGGCCTGGGCCTCGGGCTCGTCGGGCATCAGATCGGCCAGCGCGGAGCCGAGGCGGATCGCCTCGTCGGCGAGGTCGGTGCGGCCGCCGTAGCCCTCGTTGAAGATCAGGTAGACGGTGGCGAGGACCGCCGCCAGACGGTCGGGCAGCAGGTGCTCGGGCGGGACCCTGAATGGAATGCCCGCGGCGCGGATCTTCTTCTTGGCGCGGACCAGTCGCTGCGCCATCGTCGACGGCGGGACGAGGAAGGCGCGGGCGATCTCCTCGGTCTCGAGCCCACCGAGGGTGCGCAGGGTGAGCGCCACCTGGGCCTCGGTGGAAAGGGCCGGGTGGCAGCAGGTGAAGATCAGCTCCAGGCGTTCGTCGGGGAAGGCGTCCATCTCGCTATCCAGTTGCGCCGGCTCCGGGCGGTCGAGCAGCTTCGACTTCTCGGCCAGGGTGCGGTCGCGGCGGATCCGGTCGATCGCCCGGTTACGGCCGGTGGCGATCAGCCAGGCGGCCGGATTCTCGGGTCGGCCTTCGCGCGGCCAGCGCTCGGTGGCGGTCGCGAAGGCCTCCTGGGCGGCCTCCTCGGCGAGGTCGAAGTCGCCGAGGAAGCCGATCAGCGAGGCGAGGACGCGACCCCACTCATCGCGGAAGACGTCGTCGATCAGTAGGACTCCATCGGCCGCACTTCCACCGCGCCGCCGTAGCGGGCGGCCGGGACCTTGGCGGCTAGCTCGATCGCCGCGTCGAGGTCGTCGGCCTCGAGGACGAAGTAGCCGCCGAGCGCCTCCTTGGCCTCGACGAAGGGACCGTCGGTGGTGAGCGTGTCGCCGCCCTCGACCCTGACGGTGGTCGCCATCGACGGGTCGGCCATCGGCACCCCCGGCGTCACTCCGGGGGTCTGGTTGATCGCCTGGTAGTCGGCGTAGATCTGCTTCTTCTCGTCCTCGGAGAGGTCGTTCCACGACTCGGTCCGGGGAGTCGGGGTCGAGCCCTGGTGGATCAGCAGGATGTACTTCATCGTTCCTCCTTTGGGGTGGTTCTTACAACCTCCGGACGAACGGGAAAAGCCGAAATCGACAGCTGGGTCTCATTCGTTCCGTTTCCGCCCCTTGCCCGTGGGTACCCGCAGGGCAACGCAGCACTACGCAAGGAGATTCTTATGGGTTCAACTGCAGAGAGCACCCTCGCCCGGCCGGAGGAGGTCCGCGCCGAGACACCGGAGACGCCGAACACCCCCGAGGCGCCCCCGGAGCCCGACCCTTCGCCCGAGCCGTCCGGCGACCCGCCGGCCGACCCGGACCCCGCTGTCGACCCTCCCGCCGAGCCCGATCCCGAGGAAGGTCCTCCCCCCGAGCCCGACCAGGGCTAAAGACCTCGCGTCCGGGTCAGGCGGTCCCTTGGTCGGCCTCCGCCTGACCCGCTCGCGGGCCTCACTGTTATCTCGGGGCCAACGACGGGTAAAGCAAATTTGAGTGGTCTGCGGGGACTGCTAATTGCCCAACGGGTTCTCGTCGGCCACTCACTTCTTCCCTCTGCTTTAGTTGCCGGTCGTGCCCGAGGAGGTCGTCATCTGCGATCTGGACGGAACCCTGCTCGACCCCGACGCGAGGCTGAGCGAGTTCGCGAAGTCCGGGCTGAACAGGCTGCTCGGCGCCGGGGTCCAACTGACCGTCGCCACCTCGCGTCGAACCCTCTCGATCCGCGACCGCCTTGCCGGGGTCGAGATCCGACTGCCGGTGATCGAGGTCAACGGGGCCTTCGTCTCCGAGCTCGCGAGCGGGCGGCGCCTCCACGCCAGGCTCCTCCGGCCCGAGGCGGTCGCGACAACGGTCGCGGCGATGCAAGAGGCGGGCGCCGACCCGGTCGTGAGCGCCTGGGACGGGGTCCGGGATCGCGTCCATTGCGGCACTACGCTCAACCCCGGCAGCAATTGGTTCGCCGAAGGCAAGCGGAGATACGGAACCGAGATCGTCGGAGGCGGGGACCTGGCGGCGGTCCCGGACGGGGTTGCGGCGATCACCGGCTTCGTCCCGGATCCGGAGGGCGAGGCCCTGGCAGCTCATCTGTCGACGCTTTTGGGCGATGCCGCCAGCGTCTACGGAGCGACGAACTTCTACGTCCCCGGCTGGACCGAGGTCCAGGTCCAGGACCGGCTGGCTGAGAAGGGAGCCGCGATCGAACCCCTGCTCGCCGCGGCCGGCCTCGAGGGGTCCAGGGTGATCGCCTGTGGCGACCACCTCAACGACGTCGGCCTGTTCGAAGTCGCGGACCTGGCCATCGCCCCGGCCAACGCCCACCCCCAGATACTCGAGCTGGCCGACGAAGTCGTGGGGTCGAACCGGGAGGACGGCGTCGTCCGCCACCTGCTCCAGCAACACCCGCATTTCCAGAGGGATTAGGAGGCAGCGGTAGCCTGGATAGGCAACTTCCGGTCGCCTGGTTCTTTCTTCGCCCTCTTCCATACGCTCGGACTCGCACGCGAGGGTGAGGCAAGGACGTGTTCATGATCGACCAATTGATCGCCCGGGGACGCCCCCAGCCATTTCAGCTCGAGGAGACGATCATCCACGGTGAGCGAGAGCTGCGGGTGATCGGCGAGCTCGACCTCGCCACCTCCGGCCAGCTCAGAGAGGCGATCGACGACCGCACCGGTGACGCCGACGACGTCCTGATCGACCTCGCAGACTGTGAATTCATGGACGCCTCGGGTCTTGGCGTGATGGCCCACGCCCGCTTGCGCCTGGCGGGCAGCGATCGAAGCCTGAGCACACGAAGTGCAACCGGGCAGCCGATGCGCCTCCTCGCATTGACCGGCCAGTAATGGCCACAGAACTTAGGCACTAGCCGAAGTTCCCCCAGTCTCGCGGCTCATCGCGGCTGTCATCAGGCCCACTCTCATCTCGCTGCGCCGCTCGCCAGGCTCGTCTGATCTTTCTTGGCGTCTGCGTGGTGGCTCCCCACTCGGGCGGGTCACCTAGGCCCCAGAAGCGCATCCGGTGGGGAGCGGATGGATCGACATACCAGCCTTTGGGCCGATTCTGGTCCTCGTAGCTATCCGGGTCCCAGGGGTGACGCACCGCGGGAGGGCCACCTTCCCCAAGAGGCTGCTCCGGTGTTGCATCCGGGGCAGCGACGGGGACGAAACGAGCCCGGAGGTCGAAGTAGAGGAGCCCAGCCGCCAGGGCGGCGAAGGACCAGGTGACGACCTGGAGGAGCACACCGACAAGGAACGAGACCACGGTGGTGGTTTGGTCTCCGAATGCCAAGCCGACCAAAAGTGTCGGCACGATGGTGATCAAGCCGACATAGATCCCGAAGACGAAGATATGGCCGTAGTTGTCTGCGGTCAGCCGGTGACTGCTGCGCAACGCGGGAAGCCAGCCCTCGTTCTCGATTGCGGCGGCCTGGGCGACGACATACCAGCGCAACCAGAGGAGGACGCCAGGAATGATCAGGAGCAGGAATCCCAAGCCAATCCCGAGCCAGGAGACGATCGTTGCCGCCGCGACAACTGGCAGAACCCTCAGTCCGTGCCGGGCGATGGGTACCAGCCGTGGTTCCCGGCCCTCTGCCACCTCCTTGACCGCATGAACGTGCATCGCCGAAACCAGAGGTCCGATCAGAGCCAACTCGATCAGCGCCAGCAAGGACCCGACGCCGAAGCTGAGTGACCCATGCGCGAAGGGACCGGTACCGGTGGTCGCCAGCACGATCACCTCGTAGGGCAAGATCACCCCGGAGGCGAGAACGAAGAAGAGCAGCGGGAACCGCCGGTAGAGGCCAAAGGCGGTCTGCACCAGCCGATGAGACGAACGGGGGGCGCTCAACAATGGCTCAGCGGCGGGCATTCAACTCCGGCTCAGGCACGCCTGAACCCTATCCGTGGTGCCGGTAGAAGCCGGGGACTTTCCGATTTGCTCGGACGGCGCCTACCGGAATCGAACCGGTGTAAACGGCTTTGCAGGCCGCTGCGTAGCCACTCCGCCAAGGCGCCGAGCGACGTGAAGCCTAGCGGCGGGACCGAGCTCGGTCAGCCGGGGATTCCGCTGCTGGCGACCTCGGCCTCAGGCGGGGTCGATGCGGTGGCGCCACGCGAGAACTGCATGGTGCCGTCGGCGAGCTCGCCGCGGCGCAGTTCCGGCACGTCGCGGACGTAGTTCTGGCGCAGCTTCCAGGGGATCTTCGATCCCTGTTTCGGGAGTTCGTGCAGCGAGCGCAGCACGTATCCCGAGTTGAAGTCGATCAGCTGCTCCTCGGTCACGGTCGGGTCGGTCACCCGCGGCACGCATTCGCGGTAGCCGTTGGCGTCCATGTAGTTGATGAGCCGGCAGGCGTATTCGCAGACGAGGTCGACCTTCAGCGTCCAGGAGGCGTTGGTGTAGCCAAGCGCGAAGGCGAAGTTGGGGATGTCGTTGAGCATCATCCCCTTGTAGGTGAAGGAGTTGGGGATGTCGGGCCGGGTGCCGTCGACCGAGACGTCGACGTCGCCGAGGAAGAGCAGGTTGAGGCCGGTCGCGGTGATGACGATGTCGGCGTCGATCCGGTCGCCGGAGTCGAGCTCGATCCCCGCCTCGTCGAAGACCTTGATCGTGTCGGTGACGACGTCGGCGCGACCGGCGGCGAGGGCGTCGAAGAGATCCCCGTCCGGAATCAGGCAGACGCGCTGGTCCCAGGGGTTGTATTTCGGGTTGAAGTGCTTGTCGACGTCGAAGCCTTCCGGCAGGCCCTTCTTCATCCCTTTGAGCAGCAGCGCCTTCATCCGGCCCGGGAAGCGCTTGCAGAGCCGGTAGAAGGCCGACTGCAGGAGAACGTTCTTCCAGCGCGTGACCGCGTAGGCGGCCTTCTCGGGCAGGACCTTGCGCAGGCCCACCGCGATCGCGTCTTCGCCGGGCAGCGAGATCACGTAGGTGGGCGAGCGCTGCAACATCGTCACCTTCGCGGCCTTCTCGGCCAGGGCCGGGACCAGGGTGACGGCGGTGGCGCCGCTGCCGACCACGACCACCCGCTTGCCCTCGTAGTCGAGGTCCTCGGGCCAGTGCTGGGGATGGATCACCGCGCCGCCGAAGCTCTCGATCCCCGGGAACTCCGGGGTGAAGCCGCGGTCGTGACGGAAGTAGCCGCTGGCCATGAAGAGGAAGTCGCAGGTGATCGTCACCGTCTCGTCGGTGTCGGAGCGCTCGGCCTCGACCGTCCAGCGCCCGTCGTTCGTCGACCAGGCGGCGGAGGTGGCCTTGTGGTTGAAGCGGATGTGGCGGTCGATCCCGTTCTCGGCGGCGGTCTCCCGCACGTAGTCGAGGATCGAGTCGCCGTCGGCGATCGACTGCGCCGCCGTCCAGGGCTTGAAGTTGTAGCCGAGGGTGTGCATGTCGGAGTCAGAGCGGATCCCCGGGTAACGGAAGAGGTCCCAGGTGCCGCCGATGACGTCCTTGGACTCGAGGATCGCGTAGCTCTTGCCGGGGCTGCGCTTCTGCAGGTGGTAGGCAGCGCCGACGCCCGAGATGCCGGCGCCGACGATGAGGACGTCGACATGCTCTGCGGTGCTGCTCATCACACCGGGACTCTAGTAGGGCCCGGGCGGCTCGCAGTGTCGATTCCGCACACAACCTCGAGCGCGAGTGATCGGGTCGCGCCTCCCTCGCGTAGCCGTGGACACCATTCCCCCGCGAAAGGAATCCCTATGAGCTCCGAGTTTGACATCGAGCGAGTCGACGCCGAGGGCGCGATCCGCGAAACAGCACACGAGGCGATCGAGGGCCTCGACGGCGGCGACACCCGCGCCGACTTCCTCAAGAAGGCCGGGCTCGCAGGTGGCGCCGTGCTGGGCGGAGGCGCCATCTTGGGCGCTCTCACCCCCGGCGCCGCGATGGCTGCCGGCAAGGGCCGCCCGCCGGCGAAATTCGGCAAGGGCGACATCGGCGTCCTCAACTTCGCCCTGACCCTGGAGTACCTGGAGGCCGCCTTCTACAACGAGGCGACCGCCAACCAGAGCAAGAGCACGTTCATCAAGGACAAGCAGGCGCAGGTCTTCCTGCAGACCGTGACCAAGGACGAGAACGCCCACGTCGCCTACCTGAAGAAGGCGCTCGGCAAGAAAGCCGTCGCCGCCCCGAAGGTCGATTTTGGCGGCACGACCTCGGACGAGAAAAAGTTCATCGAAACGGCCTACGCCCTGGAGAACACCGGCGTCCACGCCTACCTCGGACAGGCGCTCAACATCACGTCTCCCGCCAATGTCGCCGCGGCGCTCTCGATCGCGACGATCGAGGCCCGGCACGCGTCGGTGATCGGGCTGCTCGTCAAGGGCAGCCCGAAAGGCATCGTTCCCGACGGCTCCTTCGACAAGCCGTTCACCGCGGCGAAAGTGCTGAAGGCGGTCGAAGCGACCGGCTTCCTCAAATAGGAGGCGTGGACGCATGCCTAGCGTCGGACCGATGGAGATAGCGATCGTCCTGATCATCGCCCTGGTGATCTTCGGGCCCAAACGCCTTCCCGACCTCGGGAAGTCGCTGGGCAAGGGGATCCGCGAGTTCAAAGGCTCGATCGACAACGATGAGCCGGAGCCCAAGAAGGTCGAGGTCGAGGAGCCCGAGCGCGCCTGATCGAAGCGCGGTGCTTTGATGGGAGGCGATGGCCAAGTTGATCTACGCGGCGATCGCCTCCCTCGACCTCTACGTCGAGGACGAGGACGGTGGCTTCGGCTGGGCGAAACCCGGCGAGGAGCTCCACGCCTTCGTCAACGACCTCGAGCGGCAGCTCGGCACCTACCTCTACGGGCGCCGCATGTACGAGACGATGGTCGCCTGGGAGACGATCGACGACGTTCCCGATCAGCCGGCGGTCATTCGCGACTATGCCGAGGTCTGGAGGGCCGCGGAGAAGGTCGTCTACTCGGGCACCCTCGAGGAGGCGGCGAGCGCCCGCACCCGGATCGAGCGCGAGTTCGACCCCGTCGCGGTCAAGCAACTGGTGGAGTCGGCCGAGCGCGACGTCGGCGTCGGTGGCCCCGGCCTCGCCGCGAGCGCCCTCGAGGCCGGCCTCGTCGACGAAGTCCACCTCTTCCTCCACCCCGTCGTCATCGGCGGCGGCAAGCCGGCCCTGCCAAAGGGCCAGCGGCTCGAGCTCGAGCTCGTCGGTCAGGGGCGTTTCGACGACGGCGTCGTCCACCTGCACTACCGCGCCAAGCACTAGCCGCTCCTCGGGACCCCTATCGTCCCCGGGAATGGCCGCTGTTCCCCTCTCGATCCTCGACCTCGCCTTCGTCGGGCGCGACGAGACCGTCGCCGAGAGCCTCGCGGGCAGCGTCGAGCTGGCCCGGAGCGCAGAGCGCAGCGGCTACCGGCGGGTCTGGTACGCCGAGCACCACAACATCCGCTCGATCGCCTCTTCGGCGACCGCCGTCCTGATCGCGCACATCGCCGCCCACACCGAGACGATCCGGCTCGGCGCCGGCGGGGTGATGCTGCCCAACCACTCGCCCCTGGTGATCGCCGAGCAATACGGCACCCTCGAGGAGCTGCACCCCGGCCGGATCGACCTCGGCCTCGGCCGCGCCCCCGGCAGCGACCAGGCCACCGCCAGGGCGCTGCGACGGACCCGGGAGGCCGAGGAGGGCTTCCCCGGGGACGTGGTCGAGCTGCAGGGCCTGCTCGGCGACGAGAGCCCGCTGCCCGGGATCCGCGCGATCCCCGGCCAGGGCACCCACGTCCCCCTCTACATGCTCGGCTCATCGCTGTTCGGCGCCCAGCTCGCGGCGATGCTCGGGCTTCCATACGCCTTCGCCTCCCACTTCGCGCCGGCAGCGCTGGACGAGGCGATCAAGGTCTACCGGGCGGAGTTCAAGCCCTCGAAGCAGCTCGATCGTCCCTACCTGATGGCCGGGGTCGGTGTGATCGCCGCCGAAACGGAGGAGGCCGCGGCAGAGAACCTCGAGGTGACCCGCCGTTCCCGCGCGAAGAGCCTCTTCAGCCGTGGCGACCGCCGGCTAACGGACGAGGAGGTCACAGCGACCCTCGAATCTCCCCAGGGCGCCGCGGTCGACGAGATGCTCACCTACACGGCGGTCGGCACCGCGGAGACCGCCGCCGCTTACCTAGACCGCTTTCAGGAGCAGACGGGGGCCGACGAGCTGATCACGGTCCACTACGCCCCGACGGTGTCGGGTCGGGTCCGCTCGGTGGAGATCCTCGCCGGCGCCACAGCCAGGCGATAAGGGCACCGGCCGCCAACCCGATCTCCGGGGCAAGCGGTAGCTCCGTGGTCACGCTGACGACGATGCCGACGATCAACCCGATCACGGCGCCGACGGCGATCACGGTTCCCGTGCCCTTCTCTCCCACGGAGACCTACTCGACGGCGGGGCGAAGCTCGTCGAGCGAGACGACCTCGAGGTCGAAGGCCTCGTCGGCCGCGCGGCGCCGGCGGTACGGGGAGACGGTCACGCGGTGGACCTCGCCGCAGCTGCACGGCACTTCGATCGGTCGCGTGTCGCTCGCCGGATCGGTGTCGACCTTCAGTCGCTTCAGCGCACCCTCGGTTTTGCAACCGAAGCTGATCACCCAGCCGTAGTCGGGTCGCTCGCCGCGTTTCGCATTCCGTTTCGGAGCAGGCATCTGGCTGCCAACCCTATTGGCCAAAGCTCGATCCAGGACCGGCTGCTCCGATTCGCAGAGTCCAAACCCGCCCTATACCTCGCAGACGGGGATGGTCGGAGCGTCGCGGCGAGCCTTCTCGGTAGCCGTCGTGAGCTCGCCGAGCGGCGTGTAGGTGGCGCGGGCGGGGTCGATGTCGAGCGCCGCCGCGTCGTCGGGATCGAGTCGCTCCATCAGGTCCTTGGAGGCGAGCGCCCGGCCGCCACTTGCGCAGGCCTCGACGCGCGCGGCTTCGTTGACCTCGTCACCAAGAGCGGTGACCTCGGATCGCCCGGCGGTCGAGATGTTGCCGACGTAGAGGCTGGAGCCCCAGTGCAGGCCGAATCTCAGGACCACGTCAGCCGGCTGCAATTCGCTGCGGGCGGCGACCTCATCGACGGCCTCCCTGAGCGCGCGGGCGGCACTGATGCAGTTGCGCGCGGCCGTGGAGTCGGACCCGGCGGTCTCGACCAGAAAGAACGCCACGACTCCATCGCCGACGTGCCTGCCGACCAACCCTCCGGCATCGACCACACACTGATCCGCAGCTCGTACGAGGCGGCGGCCGAGCGCGAAGTAGCTGGCCGTGGAGAGGCGGCGCGCGAGCGAAGAGGAGCCTTCGAGGTCGGCGAAGAGGATCGCCGCCGGGCGTCGCCCCGCATTGGCGACGCGCTGCATTCGCTCAAAGTGGCCCAGATCGCCGATCGATGCAATCGCCCCGATCGTCGACATCCCCACCGCCGGCTTCAGTTGCATCACGACCCCGATGAACCGACCATCCTCATCGCGTATTCGCATCGCATGGTGCTTGACCTCGAACGGGGCCTTCGCGCCCGGTGCGAAACCGGAGAGCCCAAAGGTGATCGCCGTCGAGCCTTTCGCCGGCTGGAGTCCGTCGACCAGATCCTGGAGGCGGGAGTCCACCTTCTCGCGCAGTTCCTCGCGCCCTCCGGGGGTATCCGCAAGTACCCACGGGCCCATCGCCGTGAAGAGTTCGCGGGCGCCACCGATCCCCCAGACAGCCCCCGGCCAGCTGAGCATCGCGTCCACGTACTCGGTCCCGAAGATGAAGGCGCCGAGCGGCACCGGGACCATTCCTGTCAGTCCGCCGTAGGTGAGGCGGCCCTCGTCGGAGAAATAGGCGACCCGGTACTCGCTGTCGAAGACCTTGCACCAGGCGCCGGCCTGGTTGTGAGTCCTCGCCACCTCTGCCAGGACCAGATGCGCGGGCAGAGGACACGTCTCCTGGCCACCACCGAAATCCATGCCCCGACCCTAATGCGCCCCAGCCGGAGATGAGGGTGGTATACCGAGTTGGTGGCGACGTTCTGCCTCCTGCACGGCGCCTGGCACGAGCCCTCCTGTTGGGGCCGCTGACCGAGAGGCTCGAGAGGCTCGGCCACAGCGCCGTCGCTCCCGACCTCCCGCTTCACGACCCCGCGGCCGGATACGCGCAGCGTGTTCGCCCCACGCTCGAGGCGCTGGACGATTCCGATCCCCCGGTGGTCGTCGTCGCTCATTCGCAGAGATCGGCCCTCGGACCGCTGGTCGCCGCTGCCCGCTCGATCGCGTTGCTTGTCTACCTCTGCCCCCGGATGGGGTCGGTCGAGCCGCCGCCGGGTGCGCCAGGCGCTTTTCGGGAGGGAATCCCATTTCCCGAGGCGGGCGCAGACGGCACCACCGCCTGGGAGCCGAAGACGGCGATCGCGGGAGCTGCTCGGCATCGACCCGATCGAGCTCCGCAGCGGTCACTTCCCGATAATCGAGGACCCCGATGCCGTTGCGGAGCTCCTGGACCGCTTGGCGAGTGAGGGTTGACCAGGCCGGGTCGATCCGACATCAGGTGGCTATCGGCGTGGCGATCGCCAGATAGACGGCGATCGACAACAAGTCTTGAACGATGGTCGCCAACCGGACCCAATCGACCTCGCGCGGGCCCTGCGACGCTTCGTCGCGTGGGCTCGCCGAATCAGACTCCGAGCAGAAGGCTCAATCCCAACATGACGATGGCACCGAGAGCGATTCCGACGCTTGGTCCGAGTGGCTTCGCTGGCCGGGCGTAGGCCTTCGGCAGCATCTCGATCGCGATCAGGGTCAGCATCGCCCCAGCGGCAAACGCAAAGGAGAAGGGGAGCAGCCCCTGGACTTGCTCCACAAGGAGGAACGCGAACAGGGCTCCGACCGGCTGTGGAGCGCTGGTGGCGACGGCACCCCAGAACTGACGGCTGCGACTGAATCCGGCTACCGCCATCGGAATCGCAATGCTCGTGCCCTCGGGAATGTTCTGAAGGGCGATTGCGAGGATGACGAAAAGGCTCAGTCCCGCCCGATCCGAGGCGAAAGCAGTCCCGATCGCCAGCCCCTCGGGAAAGCTGTGGACAAAGAGGACGAAGAAGACGAGTGCCGACGTGCGAGAGGCCGGGCCCGAGCGGCCCATGAAGACAGATTTGGGGGTCAGTCTTCGCTTCACCACCGCCACCAGCAGGCCCCCGGTGACGAGACCGGCAGCCAACGCCGGCGCCGAGCCTTCTTCGGCAGCCGGAATCAGCAAGCCGGCAATCGAAGCGACCCCCATCACCCCCACCGCGACACCAAGCAGAAAGGGCGTCAGCGCGGTCGCCCGCTTACCGAGGAAGAAAACCGGCACCGCACCCAGTCCGGTCGCAAGAGCTGTCCCGATTCCAGCGAGCACGACGATGACGGTGTCAGGCATGCCCGGAACTTAAAGGCAGGAGGCGGGGAGCGAGCTCGAGCTCGGACGCATCATCCCAGGAGAACGTGAAAGCCCCGCCGGAGCGGGGCTTTCACCTAAGCGGCTGAAGGGATTCGAACCCTCGACCTTCTGCATGGCAAGCAGACGCTCTAGCCAGCTGAGCTACAGCCGCATGATCGGGGGGATTCTAGCCTGGACTAGTAGGGGGCGCCGACGGCCTTGGCCCAGGACTTGTCGACGTGGAGGTTGCCCTCGGCGTCGGTGTCGACGATTACGACCGTGGCGGGATCGCGGTTGCCGGTCGGCGCATCGATCGTCACCGAGCCGGTCCAGCCCTTCCAGCCCTTGACGGCGTCGAGCTGCTTGGTCAACTTCTTGGAGTCGTTGCCGCCGGCCTTCTCAACGCCTTCGGCGAGGAAGTTGACCGAGTCGTAGGTGTAGGGGCTCCAGGTACCGGGCGCCTCATCGAACGCGGCTTCGTAGTCGGCGACATGGCCGGTCGCGCCCTCGAAGTCTTCGGGCGCTGGCACGCCGACGACCGGGCATTTGCGCGCCGCGGGGATGCCCGCGGTGTCGACGAAGCCGGTGTCGTAGGAGGCGTAGTCGGCCACACACTGGGCCTTGACATTGCCTTCGGCCATCTCCTTGGCGATCAGGCCGCCCTCGGGGAAGTAGACGGCGGCGTAGATCACGTCCGGATCGGTGGCCGCGAGCTTGTCGACGACGTCGGTGTAGTCGTCTTCGCCCGGTTTGACCTTCTCGTAGGCGGTCACCTCGACGCCGGCCGCTTCGAGGGAGCTCTTGACGGCCTTGGAGACGGTCAGGGTGTAGCCCGGGGTCGGGTCGTAGGCGATCGCGACCTTCTTGGCGCCGAGCCAGTCGGTCAGGGCCTGGGAGGCGACCGGTGCGATCTGGTCGCTCATCGGCTGCAGGGTGAACCCCTGGCCGTTGGTCGAGGTGTCCGACGTCAGCCTGACCGGGACTAGGCCGGCCTTCAGGTAGAGCGGCAGGGTGACTTCGCCGACTGAGGAGTTGTAGGGGCCGACGACGCCGTCGAGGCCGTCGTCGATCGCGGCTTCGGCAGCTTCGACGCCGGTCTCGGGGTCGGCAGCGTCGTCGATCGGCACGATCTCGACGTCCCGCCCTTCGATCCCGACTTTTTCGTTGAGCTTTTCGGCAGCGAGTTCGGCGCCTTTCAACATCCCTTCGCCGAGCACGGCCTGTTCGCCCGAGAGGGGCGCCTCGAGGCCGAGTCGGAAGACGTCGGAATCGGCGTCGGAGTTCGTGTCGTCGGAGCTCGAGCCGCAACCGGCGGCGAGGACCAGGACGAGGGGGACGAGGACGAGGAGCGCTGCTTTGAGAGTTCTCATGTGCGGGAGCATTCGTCGAGGACCGTGCTCAATCCTGCCCGGATCCGCGCTCGATGCGAGCCCCTCCCCCGGCCGAGGGAGCGAAATTACGTCTGGGAGACGCAATATCTCGCTCTCGCGCACTGCGGCCCCGCTGACCACTCATAATTGTGTGATAAGAGTACATAATATTCGGTAGTCCCCTACCAAGGAGCCCGATGACTCCCCGCCGCATCCGCCCCGTCCTGGCACTCGCCGCCGTCGCCCTCCTCGCCGCCGCCTTCGCGGCACCAAACGCCGGAGCGCTATCGCTGAAGCGCGCGGTGGCGGTTGACTCGGCTTGGGCGCCCGCCTCCTCAGCGACCGTCCACCCCGGGGTCCAGGTCTTTACCGAAGGCGCCCAGTGCACCTCCAACTTCGTCTTCCAGGAAGGCGAACGCGTCTTCCTCGGCCAGGCGGCCCACTGCTCGGGCACGGGCGGACAGACCGAAACCGACGGCTGCACCAGCGGCTCGCTGCCGCTCGGGACCCCGGTCGAAGTGACCGGCGCCGACAATCCGGGCACCCTCGCCTACAACTCCTGGCTCGCGATGCAGGCGGCCGGCGAGTCGGATCCCGACGCCTGCGCCTTCAACGATTTCGCCCTGATCCAGATCGACGCGGCCGACATCGGCAAGGTCAACCCCTCGATCCCCGCCTTCGGCGGCCCGACCGGCGTCGGAGCGGCGGGCGAGGCCGGCTCCAACGTCTACTCCTACGGCAACTCCGAACTGCGACTCGGGGTCACCACACTTAGCCCGAAGCAGGGCCTCGTCCTCCAGAACGAAGGCAACGGATGGAGCCACATCGTGCTGACGCTGACTCCGGGCGTGCCCGGCGACTCGGGCAGCGGCTTCTACAACGAGTCCGGCGAGGCGATCGGCGTGCTCAGCACCCTCCAGATCGCCCCTCTGGCCGGCACCAACGGAGTCGGCGACCTCGCCAAGGAGCTCGCCTACGCGCGTTCCCACGGGTTCCCGGGCCTGCAGCTGGTGCCCGGCACCGAGCCGTTCAAGCCGAACCTGCTGGAAGCGATACTCGGTGCCTAGAGCTCGGCGACCAGGCTCTTGAGGTCGAGGGGAACCGTCCCCATGGTCACAGCGTCCTCGCCGTCGTCCGGCCGCGGCCACTCGTCCCGCGGTCGGTCCCAGTAGAGCTCGACGCCATTGCCGTCCGGGTCGGTGAGATAGATCGCCTCGCTGACCCCGTGGTCGGACGCGCCTGAGATCGGCACCCCCGCCTCGGCCACTCGCTGGAGCGCGACGGCCAGGGCCTTGCGGGTCGGGTAGCGGATCGCGGTGTGGAAGAGGCCGGTGCTGTTCGCGGGCGGTGGCGAGCCGCCCTTCGAGTGCCAGGTGTTGAGGCCGATGTGATGGTGGTAGCCGCCGGCCGAGATGAAGGCGGCGTCGTCGCCGATCCGCTGCTGCAGCTCAAAGCCGAGGACGCCGGTGTAGAAGTCGAGGGCGCGGTCGAGGTCGGCCACTTTGAGGTGGACGTGGCCGATGTCGACGCCGGGATCGATCGGCGCCGGAGTCTCAGCCACCGTCGAGCACCTCGTTGACGAGCCGGTCCGCCTCGGCGTTCTGCTCGCGGCGAACGTGCCTGATCGACCAGGCCTCGAACGGCGCCAGCGCCCGCTTCACCTCGGCATGGAGCTCCTTCATCGTCGCGTCCTTGACCTTGTACTCGCCCTTCACCTGCTTGACGATCAGCTCCGAGTCGCCGACCAGCTCGACCTCGGTGGCGCCGATCTCGCCGGCCTGGGCGATCCCGAGCAGCAGGGCTTTGTACTCGGCGACGTTGTTGGTCGCGGGCCCGATCCGCTCGCCGCGCTCGGTCAGGATTCCGCCGCTCTCGTCCTGGACCACGGCTGCGATCGCCGCCGGCCCCGGGTTGCCGCGGGAGCCGCCGTCGACGTTGACGACGACCTTCACCGCAGTCTCAGCCGGCCCAGGCGCCGGCGGCCCGCGGTGTCGCGCCGCGGCCGGCCGAGGAAGAGCTCGCCGCCCTTGGCGGCGCCGCCGTTCCACATTCGCGCCGAGCCGTCGAGCTCGGTCTTCTCGCGACCGTTGCCGATCCGCGCGACGGTGCCCGGATCGCTCGCCACGTCGACCGCCCACTGGTACCAGGAGAGCTCCCAGGCGACGGTGATCCGGACCTCGGTCTGCGAGGCCGCCGCCGCCCCGATCGAGACGGTCGGCTCGCCCAGGGTCCGGACCAGCCCGGCCACCAGCCGCGACTCGCGACTGGCGTTGAAGATCTCGACCGCGAGCTCCAGGCGAACCGCGGGACCGCCCTTTTCCCGGCTCCTCCGGCGGCGGCCGACGGTGGCCCCGGGGGCGGTTGGACAGGCACGATCCTTGCTCACGTCGCCAACGTAGCAACGGCCCGCTCAGGCACCGACCTGAGCGCCGGGCTGGGATTCCCCGACCACCCGCGTGGCAAGGTGGGCGGGCACCTCCTCGTAGCGGTCGAACTCCATCGCAAAGTCGGCCCGGCCGCCGCTGATCGAGCGCAGGTCGGGGGCGTAGTCGAGGACCTCCGCCATCGGGACCTCGGCCCGGACCTCGGTGCTCGACCCCTTCCGCTCCATCCCCAGCGGATGGCCGCGGCGGGCGTTGAGGTCGCCGATCACGTCGCCGACGATCTCATCGGGGCAGCTGACGGTAAGCCGGACGACCGGCTCGAGCAGAACCGGGTCGGCCGCTTCCATCGCCTCGCGGAACGCCATCGAGCCGGCCAGCTTGAAGGCCATCTCCGAGGAGTCGACGTCGTGGTGCTTGCCGTCGACGAGGCGAACGGTGACGTCCTTGACCGGGTAGCCGGCGACGGTGCCGTGGTCCATCGCCTCGACCACCCCCTTCTCGACCGCCGGGATGAAACCGCCGGGGATCGCCGCGCCCTTGATCCGGTTGACGAACTCGAGGCCGGTCCCGTCTTCGGCCGGCTCGATCTCGATCCGGCAGTCGGCGAACTGGCCACGGCCGCCGGACTGCTTCTTGTACCGCGAGTGGGCCTCGGCGGGGCGGCGGATCGACTCGCGGTAGGGCACCTGCGGCGGGTGCAGGTCGATCTCGACGCCGAATCGCTCCTTCATCCGCTCGATCGTGACCTCGACGTGGACCTGGGTGAGGCCGGCGATGATCTGCTCGCCAGTCTGGGCATCGCGGTGGACGTCGAGGGTCGGGTCCTCTTCGGTCAGCCTGCGCACGGCGGAGGCCGCCTTGTCCTCGTCCCCCTTCGAGCGCGCCTCATAGGCGAAGGCCATCACCGGTGAAGGCAGGTCCAGGGGCGCGAAGGCGACGTCGCCTTCCTCCTCGCAGAGCACGTCCCCCGCCCGGGTCTCCTTCAACTTCGCGACGGCGCCGATGTCGCCGGCTCCGAGCTCGGAGATCTGCTCGAGGTCCTTGCCCAGCGGCCGCCCGAGGTGGCCGATCCTCTCCTTGCGCCGGCGGCTGACGTTGACCGCATGCGAGTCCGAGCGGACGGTCCCGCGGTAGACGCGGAAGAGGTTGATCCGGCCGGCGTAGGGGTCGGCCAGGGTCTTGAAGACGTAGGCGACGGCGGGAGCGTCATCGTCGGGCTCGAGCTCGATCCCGTCCCCGCCGGCTCCGTTCGCCGCGACGGCGCCGCGCATCGCCGGCGAGGGCAGGTCCTCGACCAGGGCGGCCAGCAGCCGGTCGGTGCCGAGGTTGCGGGTCGCGGCGCCGCAGGTGACCGGGAACACCTTGCCGGCGGTGACGCCGCGCTTCAGCACGGTGACGATCTCCTCGTGGTCGATCTCCTCGCCGTCGAGGTAGCGCTCCATCAGCTCGTCGGAGTTCTCGGCGACCTCGTCCATCAGCTTCTCGCGGTACTCCTCGGCGGTCGCCCGCAGCTCCTCCGGCACCTCGATCTCCTCGGCCGAGCCGCGCTCGGGGCCGGCCTCGTAGACGAAGGCCTTCATATCGATCAGGTCGACGACGCCGCGCAACTCCTGGTCGGACCCGATCGGGATCTCGGTCGCCACCGCGTGCGGCCCGAAACTGGACTTGAGCGAGTCGAGGACCGCGAAGAAGTCGGCGCGCTCGCGGTCGAGCATGTTGACGTAGATGAGCCGCGCCAGCCCTTCGGCGTCGGCCCGGCGCCAGAGCCGCTCGGTGCTGACCTCGACCCCGTTGACGCCGTTGACGACGACGACGGCGGAGTCGGCGACCCGCAGGGCGGAGATCGCGTCGGCGATGAAGCTCGGCTCGCCCGGGGTGTCGAGCAGGTTGATCTCACGGTCGGAATGGGTGAAGCCGGCCAGGGCGACGTCGATCGACATCTGGCGCTGCTGCTCGTCGGGCGCGTGGTCGGAGAGCGTGGTCCCCTCGCCGACCGTCCCGAGTCGATTCACCGCGCCCGCCTCGTAGAGGAGCGCCTCGTGCAGGCTGGTCTTGCCGCTGCCCCGGTGCCCGATCAGGGCGACATTTCGAATCCGGTCTGCGGCCTTATGAGGCACGCAAGAAAGCTACACCTGTTGCAAGTGCGACTTCAACCGCATGACCGCCTTGGTGTGCAGCTGGGAGACCCGAGACTCGGTGACCCCGAGGACCTCGCCGATCTCGCGCAGGGTGAGGTTCTCGTAGTAGTAGAGGGCGACCACGAGCTGCTCACGCTCGGGCAGCGAGGAGATCGCGTCGGTCAGGCGGTCCTTGATCTCGCTGCTGTCGAGCGATTCCTGCGGGTCGTCGGCACGCGGGTCTTTGATCGTGTCGAGCAGCGAGACCTGGTCGCCGGAGGAGTCGGAGACGGTCCAGAGCTCGTCGAGCGCGTAGACCGAGGAGTTGGCGATCTCGAGCAGCGAGGACTGCAGTTCCTCCTCGTCGATCCCGAGTTTCGCCGCCAGCTCGGCCTCGGACGGCGCCCGCTGGAGTTCGTGCTCGAGTTTCGACTGGGCTTTCTCGATTTCGCGCGCCCTCGAGCGGACCGAGCGCGGCACCCAGTCGAGCGAGCGCAGCTCGTCGATGATCGCGCCGCGGATCCGGGTCATCGCGAAGGTCTCGAACTTGATCCCGCGCTCAGGCTCGAAACGTTCGATCGCGCCGATCAGTCCCATCAGGCCGTAGGAGATGAGGTCGGCGTCGTCCACGTGCGAAGGCAGGCCGGCGCCGAGCCGGCCGGCGACGAATTTGACCATCGGCGAGTAGGCGACGACCAGGCGCTCGCGCGCGGTGGCGTCGCCGTCGTCCTTGTAACGACGCCACAGGTCCCGCAGCTCGACCTCTTTTACCCCAGTTTCCATGCGCTTTCGGGCAATTCTACGGTCGCGCGCCGGTTCCCTGCTCAGGCACGGGGATGGGTAGCGGCATATGCGTCTCTGAGGCGGGCCGCGTCGACCCGCGTGTAGACCTGTGTGGTGGAGATAGAAGCGTGCCCGAGGAGCTCCTGAATCGTGCGTAAATCGGCCCCGCCTTCGAGCAGATGCGTCGCGAAACTGTGACGGAGGCTGTGGGGCGAGACGCCGCCCGCGAGGGCCGCCTCGCGCACCCAGAGGCCGAGCCGCCGGGTGATGTCGGAGTTGGAGAGCCTCAACCCGTTCTTGGAGACGAAGAGCGCGGTCTGGTCGCGGTCGGATTCGAGCGCCGGCCGCCCCCGCTCCAGATAGCGGCGGATCGCACGCTGCGCGGGCTCCCCCACCGGCAGCAGCCGCTCCTTCGAGCCCTTCCCCATGACGCGAACCCGCTCGGACTCGAAGTCGAGCGAGCCGAGGTCGAGGTTGACGATCTCCTCGCAGCGCAGCCCGCAGGAGTAGGCGAGCTCCAGCATCGCCCGATCGCGCAGCTCCAACGCCGTGTGGGCGGGAATCCGCTCGAGCAGGTCGCGGACCTGGTCGGCGCTCAGGACCTTCGGCAGCTTCTGCTCGCGCTTCGGGCTGGAGACGAGGTCGGCAGGGTTGCCGCCGACCCTCTCGGTGCGGACGAGGAAGTCGTAGAGGCCGCGGATCGCGGCCAGCTTGCGAGCTACGGTCGCCGCCGCAGCCCCTGCCTCAGAGAGCGCCGCCCCATAGCGGCGAACGTCGCGGTGGCGCACCGAGCCGGGCTCGCGCCCTTCGCCGTCGGCCCACTCGGAGAACTGGCCGAGGTCGATGCCGTAGGCGCGGCGGGTGCGCTCGGCGATGTGGCGAGCGCCGAGATCGCGGTCATAGCCGGCAAGGGCTTCTTCCCAGGTCATGCCCAACGAGTTCGCCGTGTCCCCTTCGGGGCCTCTAGCCGATGTAGATCGGGGTTCCGACTTCGACCCGGTCGTAGAGTTCTTCGACGTCCGGGATCGACATCCGCACGCAGCCGTGCGAGGCCGCGGTACCCAGCGAAGAGGTTTCTTCGGTGCCGTGGATGCCGGCGCCTTCGTAGATGCCCATCCAACGGGCCTTGATCGGGTTCGAGGGCCCGGGCGGGATCGACTGTCCGGCGAGCGAGCCGGCCCAGTCCGATTCGGGCACGTTCCAGGTCGGGTTTTCCGCCATTTCCTGGATCGCATAGAGACCTTCGGGGGTTTCGAGGCCTTCCTGGCCGACGGCGACTGTGTAGGACTTGGCCAGCTTCAGGTCTTCGTATAGCCGCAGGGTGTAGCTGCCGCGGTCGAGGGTCAGGTAGCTCGGGTACTCGGCCGCGACCTCGTCACCGGCGACTTCGGGCTTGGTGTTGTGGGTCACGGCGACGATCGTGCGATCGGCGTTGGCGTTCAGGACCGCATCGTTGATCTCCTCGGTGAGCTTGTTGTCGCGCAGCTTGCGGCCGTACTCGGCGGGGACCACCACCAGTTCGGCGCCACTCGGTTCGACCGTGGCGTTCTGCGGTTCGCGGTTGATCTCCCCGGCGACGTGGCGAACGAAGCGATTGACCGCCGGCTGCGAGTAGGTGACTTCGGCCGGGATCTGCTCCTCGAGCTCGCCGCCGCCGACGTAGCGGATCAGGCGTCCCGGCAGGCCGCCGTCTTTGCTTTCGTCGAGCGCGGTTTCGACGGCGCGATCGATCTCGGCGTGCAGCTTCAGCTTCTTGCCGGGCAGCGTCCAGCTCTCGCCGTCGTAGGCGACCTTGAGCGAGTGCCGCAGTGGGCCGAGCAGCTGCCGGGCGACCGCGGCTTCGGCTTCCTCAGCTTCCATGCCGCCGACCTCGACGCCGCCGATCGTCACGCCGTCGGCGATCTTGCCGCTCTGGCTGCTGTCGTAGGCGTACGCGCCGATCGCCCCCATCAAAAGAAGGAAGGCAGCTGTAATTACCGCGATTTTCGTCTTGCGACCCAAAGCGCTCCTCGAAAAGTTCAGGTCTGCATCGAAATGCCTACGAAAAGTTTAAGCACCGGGATCATTCGCCCGGACAGGTTTCTTTCCCTGCAAGCACGGCGGCAGGTGACGGTGGACGCGGTGGATATGTTTCGGGCGTGGTCTCGAAGGACGAAGTCAGGCACGAGGTCTGGGAGGCGATGGAACGCGAAGGCGTTTCTCGCTTCCCCGGCGCCGAGGGCCGGATCCCCAATTTCGCCGGCGCCCGCCTGGCGGCCGAGAAGCTCTCCGGGCACCGAGTCTGGCGCCAGGCGCGGACGATCAAGGCCAACCCCGACTCGCCGCAGACCCACGTGCGCAGGGCGGCGCTCGAGGACGGCAAGACGGTGATCATGGCGGTGCCGCGCCTGCGCGACCCCCATCCCTTCCGCGTCCTCGACCCGAAGCATCTCTCGAAAGCGGCGATCAAAGAGGCGGCGACGATCAAGGGGGCGCTCAAGCACGGCGCGATGGTCGCCCTCGACGAGTTGCCCGAGATCGACTTCGTCCTCTGTGGCTCGGTCGCGGTCAACCTCAGCGGCGCCAGGGTCGGCAAGGGCGGTGGCTACTCGGACCTCGAGTTCGGGATCCTCTGCGACGCCGGCAAGATCGACGAGCACACCACGGTCGCGACGACCGTCCACCCGACCCAGATCCTCCGCCGCCACCTGATGATGACCGCCCACGACCTGCCGGTCGACCTGATCGCCACCCCCCGCGCCGTGATCGACGTCGAGCGCCAGTACGACCGCCCTCGCGGGCTCCTCTGGGACCACCTCCAGCCCCCGCAGATCCGCGAGATCCCGGTGCTGGAACGGATGGGCTACGCCTAGGGGAGCACGAGAACTTGGTTAGGCCTCCGCTTCGGCGATGCGGGCGCGGAGCCACTTCCCGAACCTGTAGCTGGGCGTGTAGTAGTTGACCCCGGAGTTGCGATTGCAGGCGGACCCGCCGTAGAGGACACCGGCCGCGACCAGGCGGCCGTCCCAGGGCTGGCGAATCAGCAGCGGGCCACCGGAGTCGCCGTAGCACGCAGACGTCCGCAGTCGGCGAGTACCGGCCGTGCAGAGGAGACCCGGCGCCGCGCCCAGCATTTCGCAGAGGCGGTCCGGCTGGATCACGGTGCCGGCCCGGTGGAGGACGTAGGTGGCGCGGTGCTGGGCCGGGGAGGTCTTCCCCCACCCCACCATCTTCGCCGGGGTCGGGCCCGACCAGAAATGACGGCCCGCGACCTGCGTCGCCGGGACTTCCGCCGGTGAGGCGAGCTGGAGGACGGCGACGTCGCCGAAACCGGTGCTCACGTCGTGGCCGGGGTAGGCGGTGACCCGGGTGACATCGAGAATCCGCCGGGGCGGGACTTTCCAGTTGACGGACCCGGCGACGACCCGGAAGTTCTCGACGACGACGTTGACGTTCTTCGGTTCGATGCAGTGGGCAGCGGTGAGGACGACCAGTGGCGCGACCACGGTCCCCGTGCAGACGACCGCTTCTTCCTTTTCGTTGGGGATCAGGTAGGCGACGAGCACGAGTGACTGGACCTCACCCTGCGGCACTCCCTTGCCGCCGAGGATCAGGGGGCTGAATCCGCCCTCGGAAGCCGCCATCGAACCGAGCGGCAGCAGAGCCGCCAGGGCGAGCAGGGCGAGCGCCGCGACCGTTGCCGCCGGCCACCGGCACGTGTGGTTTCGAGGGCTCAGGCCTCTGCGTTCCAGGTGATCGCGCCCTTCGAGGCGGAGCTGACCGTCGCCGCGTACTTCGACATCACGCCCGAGCCGAAGGGCGAGGGCGGCGATCGGTAGGCGGCAACGCGTTGCGCGATCGTCTCATCGTCGAGGTCGACCGAGAGGGCGCGGTTGGCGATGTCGACGGTGATCGTGTCGCCCTCTTCGATCGCCGCGATCGACCCGCCCCTCGCCGCCTCGGGGGCGACGTGGCCGATCATCAGCCCGCGGGTGGCGCCGGAGAAGCGGCCGTCGGTGACCATCGCGACGGTCTCCCCCAGGCCCTCGCCGACGATCGCCGCGGTGACCTGGAGCATCTCCCGCATGCCGGGGCCGCCGACCGGGCCCTCGTTGCGGATCACGACGATGTCGCCGGGATCGATCTGCTGGTCCTTTACCGCGCGGAAGCATTCCTCTTCGGACTCGAAGACGCGGGCGGGGCCGGTCTGCTCGGTGCGCTCGGTCCCGGCAAGCTTCACCACGGCGCCCTCAGGGGCGAGGTTTCCCTTGAGGATCGCCAGCCCGCCTTCTGGCTTGAGCGGGTCCTCGAGCGAGCGCACGACTTCCTGGCCCGGCGCCTCAGTCGCCCCCGAAGCGACCTCGCCGATGGTCTCGCCGGTAACCGTCAGCGCATCGCCGTGGAGGATGCCCTTCTCGGCCAGGCGGTTGAGGATGACCGGCACGCCGCCGGCCGCGAACAAGTCGGTGGCGACGAAGCGGCCTCCGGGCTTGAGGTCCGCATAGAGCGGAGTCGCCCGCGAGATCCGCTCGAAGTCGTCGATCGAGAGCTCGATGCCGAGCTCGTGGCCGAGGGCGATCATGTGCAGGACCGCGTTGGTCGAGCCGCCCGAGGCGCAAACGCAGGCGATCGCGTTCTCGAGCGAGTCGCGGGTGATCACCTTGCTGGGCTTGATGTCGTCGCTGAGGACCTTGATCACCAGCTCGCCGATCCGCTCGGCCACGGTCGCCTTGTCATCGTCTTCGGCGGGGACCATCGCCGAGCCGCCGGCGCTGATCCCGAGGGCCTCGAAGGCGCAGGCCATCGTGTTGGCGGTGAACTGGCCGCCGCAGGCGCCCGCTCCGGGACTGGCGACGCCCTCGAGCTCGTTCAGTTCCTCGTCGCTCATGTCGCCGGCGTTGTGGGCGCCGATCGCCTCGAAGATGTCGAGGATCGTGACGTCGCGACCGTGCCAATGGCCGGGAGCGATCGAGCCGCCGTAGAGCAACACCGAAGGGACGTCGAGCCGGGCCAGGGCCATCGCGCAGCCCGGGATCGTCTTGTCGCAGGCGCAGAGGGCGACGATCGCGTCGAACTGGTAGCCGCGGGCCATCAGCTCGATTGAGTCGGCGATCACCTCGCGGCTGACCAGCGAGGCCTTCATCCCCTGGGTGCCCATCGTGACACCGTCGGAGACGGCGACGGTGTTGAACTCCATCGGCGTGCCGCCGGCGGCGCGGACGCCCTCTTTGACGTGCTCGGCGAGGCCGCGGAGGTGGAAGTTGCAGGGCATCGCCTCGGTCCAGGTGTTGGCGATCCCGATCGTCGGTCGGCTGAGGGCGTCGTCGTCGAAGCCGACGCCCTTCATGTAGGCACGCGAGTGGGCGCGGTCGGGCCCGTCGAAGACGGCCGCCGATCGCGGGCGGGGCAGCTTGCTCGTGGTGGAGCCGTTATCGCTCATGGGACCGAAATCTACTGACGTGGTCCAGCCGCGAGCCCGAAGACGTCGACCGGGCCGGGGCCCTGCCCCAGTCCTCGCAAAGCGTTGCCGACGGCCTCGGAGGCGAGGGCGCGGGCGCCGCGGGCGGCATCGAGCGGCGAGTAGCCGCGTGCCAGCCCGGCCGCCAGGGCTGAGGAATGGGTGCATCCCGACCCGTGCGCGCCACCCTCCCCGTGCCGCTCGCCGGGGATCGCGACGACGTCGGCGCCGTCGAAGAAGAGGTCGTCGCCATGGTCGGTGTGGCCGCCGGTGACGACCACTGCCGACGGGCCGAGGGCCAGCACGGCCCGGGCGAGGTCCTCCTGGCTCGCACCCTCCGCGGCGCCCGTCAGGGCGCGGGCCTCGGGCAGGTTCGGGGTCGCGACGGCGGCAAGCGGCAGCAGCCGACCGACCAGCGCCTCGCGGGCGTCGTCGTCGAGCAGCACCGCACCGCTCTCGGAGACCATCACCGGGTCGACGACCACGGGCGCCTCGCCGAGCAGGCCGATCGCCTCGACGACCGCCTCGACCGTGGCGTTCGTGCCGAGCATCCCGACCTTGACCGCATCGACGCCGATGTCCTCGGCAACTGCCCGAACCTGGGCGACGATCGTCGCCGGCGAGACCGCCTCCACAGCCTCGACCGCGACCGTGTTCTGGGCAGTGATCGCGGTGATCGCCGTCATCCCGTGCGCGCCGCAGCGTGCGAACGCCTTCAGGTCAGCCTGGATCCCGGCGCCGCCGCCGGAGTCTGAGCCGGCGATCGAGAGAACCGTGGGGATCGGTCTAGGGTCGGCCACGGCGCCAGCCTAGTCACCCGTGGGCCTCGACAACGGCGTCCGCGAGTAGGAGCCGAGCAGCGAGCACGAGACGTAGCCGGTGGCCTCGAGCCCGGCCAGGGCGGCGGCGACTCCGGAGCCGTCGAGGCCGAGCTCGGCGGCGATCGCGTCGCCGGTGTCCATCCCGCGCTCGACCGCGGCCAGGACCAGCGAGCTCTCCTCGTCGAGCGTTGGTCCCGATGGAGCCGCGACCTTGACCCCCGGCCCGAGCATCGCGTCGAGAACGTCCTGGGCGTCGCGGACGACGCAGGCGCCCCCCGCCAGTAGGGCGTTGGGCCCAGCCGATGTCCGAGACCCGACCGGGCCCGGCACCGCTCCGAGGTCCCTGCCGAGATCGGCGGCGAGATCGGCCGTGATCAACGAGCCGGAGCGCTCCGCCGCCTCGACGACGACGGTCATGCCGGCCAGCGCCGCCATCACCCTGTTCCGGGCCGGGAACGCCCAGCGCCAGGCGCCCGTGCCCGGCGGCAGCTCCGAGATCACCAGGCCCCGCTCCTGGATTCGGCGCCAGAGCGATCGGTGCGTCGCCGGGTAGGCGACATCGGCACCGCAGCCGAGCACCGCAGCCGTGCGGCCGGTCTCGAGCGCACCGCGATGGGCGCAGGCGTCGATCCCGAACGCCATCCCGCTGACCACCACCATCCCGGCGGCGGCGAGTTCGTGCCCGAGGGAGCGGGCCAGGTCGCGGCCATAGCTCGTCGCCCGTCTCGAGCCGACGACGGTGACGACCCCGCCGGTGTCGGCCAGCTCACCGAGCAGGCCCGGATCGCCCCGGCCGATGAGCGCCCTCGGCCCGTCGGGAGCGTCGCGCAACGCCTGCGGGAAGCTGCCGTCATGCCGGCAGCAGGCCCAGCACTCAGCCGCCTCGAGCGATGCGCGCAGCGCGCGCTCGGGCATCGCCGCCTCATGCAGCAGCCGATCGGCGGCCTTCCGGGCGACCGCTTCGCAGAGGTCTTCGTCGCCGAGGCGGAGCAGTTCGGGCGAGCGCGATCCCGGCGATCCCGTCGCCACCTTCTCGATGTACGGCGCGAGCAGCGCCAGCAGCCGGGCCCGGCGCAGGCACTCGAGGCAGGCTCCCGGCTCCCCTCTCACTCGTAGTCCCTCCGCCGCAGCTGCAGCGCCTGCGCCATCTCCTCGCGGCCGATCTTCTCGACCCCGGCCAGGTCGGCCACGGTGCGGGCCAGACGCAGCGCCCGGTCGTGAGCACGGCCGCTGAGCTTGCGGCGAGCGTAGGCGTCGGCGAGCAGGGCTTCGGCCTCGTCGCTCAGCTTGCTCTCCCGCGCCTCCGCCGGTGTCAACTCGGCGTTGGCGCGCCCCGCGCCGAGCCGCCGGTTCTGCCGCTCCCGCGCGAGCGCGACCCGCTCCCGCACCGCGACACTCGGCTCGCCCGGCTCTCCCCCGATCTCGGCCGCGCTCGGCTGCCGCACCGCGACGAGGACGTCGATGCGATCCGCGAGCGCACCGCTGAGGCGGGCGCGGTATCGGCTCGCGGCGAGCGGCGCGCAGCTGCACTCCGCATCGGACTCCCCACGCCCACACGGGCACGGGTTGGCGGCGGCGACGAGCATGAAACGGCAGGGCAGCCGCTGCCAGGAGCCGGACCGAGCGATCGACACCCACCCGGCCTCGATCGGAGCCCGCAGGGCCTCGAGCGCGTCGCGGCGAAACTCACAGAGCTCGTCGAGGAAGAGAACCCCGCGGTGCGCGAGCGTCGCCTCGCCCGGGCTCGGCGGAGTGCCGCCGCCGATCAGGCCGGCCGGGCTGATCGTGTGGTGCGGGGAGCGGAACGGCCGGCCCCCGCGGGCGCCCTCGCCCAGCCTTCCGCAGGCGCTCGCGATCCGCGCCACCTCGAGCGCCTCGTCGTCATGCAGGGGCGGCAGGATCGAGGGCAGTCGGCTTGCCGCCAGCGACTTTCCCGCCCCTGGCGGCCCAACCATCAGCAGGCTGTGGGCCCCGGCGGCGGCGACCTCGAGCGCGTGCCTGAGGTGCCGCTGGCGACGGCCGCGCAGGTCGGCGAGGTCGGGACCGACAACGGTGGGCTCCGCCGCCAGCGCGAGCGGCTCGGGCCGCGCCGGGGCGAGCTCGCCGATGGCGATCGCCGGCAATTCGTCGACGCTGCTGATCGGAATGACGTCGAGGGCACCGGCCAAGGCCGCCTCGGGACCGTTCGCGGCGGGCACGACGATCGCGTCGGCGCCTCCCCGGGCGGCGGCCTCCGCGATCGCGAGGCAGCCGGACACCGCCCGCACCGATCCGTCGAGGGCCAGCTCGCCGACGATCGCGACGTCGCGGCCCTCCTCCGCCCATCTCATCTGACCCGATGCGCTCAGCAGCGCCGCCGCGATCGCCAGGTCCATCCCCGGGCCCGCCTTACGGAGGCTGGCCGGGGCGAGGTTGGCGACGATCCGTTGCAAGGGGAACTCGAAGCCGCAGTTCGTGAGCGCGGCGCGGACCCGCTCGCGCGCCTCGCGCACCGCGGCATCGGGCAAGCCGACCACCGAGAAGGCCGGCAGGCCACGGTGGACGTCGACCTCGACCCGCACCGGACGGGCCTCGATGCCGTCGAGGGTGAAGGTCTGAGCCGTGGCGAGCACGGCAAGGACGCTAGGCCGCACGGGATCACGAGTTGCACACAAGACGTGCCGATATGTCTTGACACTCGGTGCGGGACACGCGCACCCCTCGCCCCTAGGTTCAGGGCATGACTCGGGCACGGCAACGGATCGGGCGGGCGGCGGAGGACCTGGTTGCCTCGCGCCTGAGAGCCGCGCAGTGGGAGATCGTCGAGCGCAACGCGAGGACGCGCTACGGCGAGCTCGACATCGTCGCCCTCGATGGCAGCACCCTCGTCTTCGTCGAGGTCAAGGCGGGCCGCTCAGGCGCGGAACACGGCCCCGAGCGGCCGATCCTCTCGGTCGGGCCCCGCAAGCAGCGCCAAGTGCGGCGGCTGGCGGTGGCGTGGATGGCGGCGCGGCGGGGGTCGCTACCCGGCTTCGCGGAGATCCGCTTCGACGCCGTCGGCGTCGTCTTCGATCACGACGGGCGGCTCGCCGACTTCGAGCACCTCAGCGGCGCCTTCTGATCGGTCGTCCCCTCCCAGCTCGAGCTGTGAGTAGGCGACCGATTGGAACGAGCGACGGTGGAGCGGCGAGATCCCGATCCGTTCGATCGCCTCGCGATGCTCGGGTGTCGAGTAGCCGACGTGCTCCTCGAATCCCCAGCCCGGGTGCCGCACGGCGGCGCCGCGCATGTAGCGGTCGCGGGTCACCTTGGCCAGCACCGATGCCGCCGCGATCGCGGCGCTGGTCGCGTCGCCGCCGACCACCGCCCGGTGCGGGACCGAGCAGTTGCGCAGCGAGAACCCGTCGACCAGGCAGGTCGTGCCCGGATCCGGCTGCAGGCGCTCGAGCGCGGTGCCCAGCGCCTCGATGTTGGTGTTGTGGAGGCCGCGGTCGTCGATGCCGCGAGCGCAACGGATTACCACGACCGCCCTGGTCGCCGCCCTCAGCACGGCTGGGAAGAGCGTGTCGCGCCCCTCCTCGGTCAGCTGCTTGGAGTCGTGCAGCCCCGAGAGCGCCCGCCGGTCGGAGGTGGAGAGCGTCTCGTAGTCGATCATCGCCGCGGCGGCCACCAGCGGCCCCGCCAGGCAGCCACGGCCGGCCTCGTCGGCACCGGCCACGCAGCGGCTGCCGAGCGCGCGGTCGAACGAGAACAGGCGGCGGCTCCGCGCCAGCCGGCGGCGGTGCGCCTTAGAAGATCCCGACCCGGTCCGGCGGCCAGTAGGTGGCAAAGGCCTTTCCGATGAGCCAGTCTCGGGGGACGGGTCCCCAGTAGCGGCTGTCGTCGCTCGCTCCACGGTTGTCGCCCATCATGAAGTAGTGATCGGGCGGGATGGTGATCGGTTTCGGCAAATTGCAGGCTCCGCCGTTGCCGCAGGGGTTGGTGTAGGGCTCGTCGGTCTTCTCGACCCCGTTGACCACCGGGTGGCCGTCGCGGACGGTGAGCGTGTCCCCCGGCCCGGCGACGACCCGCTTGATGAAGTTCTGATCGGACTCGCCGACGGTCGGCACGGCGCAGGCCTGGTCTTCGGGATGGGGCTTGCCGCACTCGGTGCCGCGGTCGGCGCCGACCGGCGGGTGGAAGACGACGATGTCGCCGATCGAGGGATCTTCGAAGTGGTAGATGAAGCGGCTGACGAGGACCCGCTGGCCGACGTCGAGGGTCGGCTCCATCGATTCGGAGGGGATCTGGTAGGGCTTGACCAGCCAGGCCTGGATCGCCAGCGCCAGGCCGAGCGCCAGGGCGACGATCACAACGAGCTCGACGAACCCTCCGGCGCGGCTCTGCGGCTTCGGGATCGAGAAGCTCAGGCCTTTTCCTCGCCGGAATCGTCCTCCGGCGTCTCGGCATCACCCTGGGTGTCCCCCTGGTCCTCGGCGGGCGCCTCCTCCGACGAACCCTCAGCCTCCGGCTGCTCCTCCCCCTGCGGCTGCTCCTCCGCCTCGGCCTCGGCCTCCGGTGCGTCCTCTGAAGTCTGCTCCTCGCTCTCCTCGGCCACCGGCGACTCCTCGGCGCTCTCCTCCTCGGGCGGTGCCACCTGGCCTTCCTCCTGGGCGGCCTCGTCCTGGCTGACGCCCTCGGCGTCCATGGCGACGGGCTCGTCGACCGCGGCCGGGGCCGAGATCAGCTCCTCGTCGATGCCCCAGCGGCGCTCGGCGACGCGGGCCGCCTTGCCGATCCTGCCTCGAAGGTAGTAGAGCTTGGCGCGGCGGACATCGCCGCGGGCAGCGATCTCGAGTTTCTCGATCTTCGGAGAGTGCAGCGGAAAGGTTCGCTCGACCCCGACCCCGAAGGACTGCTTGCGGACGGTGAAGGTCTCACGCGCGCCTGAGCCCTGGCGCTTGAGGACGATGCCCTCGAAGACCTGGGTCCGGCGGCGGGTGCCCTCGATCACCTGGAAGTGGACGCGAACGCGATCGCCGGCGTCGAAGCCAGGGAGTCCCTGCTTCAGCTGGCTTCGCTCGATGCTGTCGATGACGCTGCTCATGGCTGTTCCTTGCGAGAAAAAACCGCCGGAGCCCGATCGGAGCGCCGCGCGGTCGGGGAATGGTACCTACTCAGCGCCCGCTTCGAACTGCTCGGCCCTGGCGCGGCTCTGTTCGACCCTCCAGGCGCGGACCTTCTCGTGGTCGCCGGAGAGCAGGACCTCGGGCACCGACCAGCCTCGATGGACGGGCGGTCGCGTGTAGTGCGGGTACTCGGGCATCCCCTCCAGCAGCCGGCTGAAGGACTCCTCGCGGGCCGAGTCCTCGTGGCCGAGCGCCCCGGGGAGCTTGCGCATGAGGACGTCGGCGACAACCATCGCCGGCAGCTCGCCGCCGGCCAGGACGTAGCGGCCGATCGAGACCTCGTCGTCGGCGAAGTGCTCGTGCACGCGCTCGTCGAAGCCCTCGTAGCGACCGCAGAGCAGGGCGACGTGAGGCTCGGCGGTCAGCTCGTCGGCGAGCTCGTCGTCGAGGAGCCGGCCGGTCGGGGTGAGCAGGACCTTGCGCGGCGACTCGCCGCTCGGGTAGGCGGCCTGCAGGGCGGCGTCGACGACGTCGACCCGCAGCACCATCCCGGCACCACCCCCGTAGGGAGCGTCGTCGACCTGCCCGGCCCCGAGCGGCGTCGTGTCGCGGTAGTCGAAGAAGCGCAGCTCGTTGCCCTCGGCCACCGCATTACGAACGGAGCGCTGCGACTGAAACCAGTCGAAGGCCTCCGGGAACAAGGTGAAGACATCCAGCTTCAAGAGACGAGTTCTACCGGGTCGGCGACAGGCCCTAGGTGACGCCATTCGGAGAACCAATTAGCGAACGTCACGATCTGATTCTCCGTGAGCGGCGCCGATATGGCGATTGCCGCCGCCCGCGGACGGCGAAGCCGGAGCAGGCGGCGGAGTAATTCAGTCCAGGATGTCGACTATGACGCGCCGGTCGAGGCGCACCGCCGCGGCCTTGGCGATCGTGCGGATCGCGTTGGCGACCCGGCCACCCTTGCCGATCACCCGGCCGAGGTCGTCGTCGGCGACGGTGATCTCGTAGACGAGGTCGCCGTCCTCTTCGAGCTCCTCGACGGAGACCGCGGCCGGATCCTCGACCAGAGCCTTGACGAGGAACTCGAGAAGCTCGGTCATCGCCGTCCTAGCTGCCGGAGGCGGCGATGCCTTTGTGGCGAAGCAGATGCGCGACCGACTCCGAGGGCTGGGCGCCGTGCTCCAGCCAGTGCTTGGCACGCTCCTCGTCGAGGACGATCGTCGAGGGCTCGGTCTGCGGGTTGTACTGGCCGATCGTCTCGATCGTGCGACCGTCGCGCGGCGAGCGTTTGTCGGCGACGACGATCCGCCAAATCGGGTTCTTCTTCGAACCCACCCTTCTGAGTCTTATCCGGACTGCCATAGGACCGAGCAGGGTACAGAAAAGCCCCTAGCGCCGCCGAATCTTCGGTCGGGGGGCAGCGCCGGCCTGCAATTTGGCGATCTGCTGGGGGGTCGGCGGGGTTCCCGAGGCCATGCTCTTCATCAGCACTTTCATCTGGTCGAACTGCTTGACGAGCTGCTTCACCTGCACCACTTTGGTGCCCGAGCCGGCGGCGATCCGCTTGCGCCGCGAGCCGTTGATCGATTTCGGGTCGGCCCGCTCTCCCGGCGTCATCGAGAGGATGATCGCCTCGACCCGGTCGAGCTCGCCCTCGTCGACGTCGGCGTTCTTCAGCTGCTTCATCGCGCCCATCCCCGGGATCATTCCCAGCAGGCCGCTGAGCGGGCCCATTTTCCGCACCTGGCGCATCTGCTTGAGGAAATCCTCGAGCGTGAACTGTTCGCTTTCGAGCTTGCGCTGGAGGTCCTCGGCTTCGTCCCCGTCGACCTGCTGCTCGGCTTTCTCGATCAGGCTGAGGACGTCGCCCATGCCGAGGATGCGGGACGCCATCCGGTCGGGGTGGAAGCGCTCGAAGGCCTCGAGTTTCTCGCCGGTCGAGGCGAACAGGATCGGCTTGCCGGTGACCGCCTTGACCGAGAGCGCGGCGCCGCCGCGGGCGTCGCCGTCGAGCTTGGTCATCAGGACGCCGTCGAACTCGGCCGCCTCGGAGAAGGTCTCGGCGACCCCGACAGCGTCCTGGCCGGTCATCGCGTCGACGACCAGGAGGACGTCGTGGGGCTTCACCTTCTTGCGGATCCGGGTCAGCTCGGCCATCAGGTCCTCGTCGACGTGGAGGCGGCCGGCGGTGTCGACGATCAGGACGTCGCGCCGCTCCTCCTTGGCGCGGTCGAGGGCCCAGGACGCGATCTCGACCGGGTCGGCGTCGGTGCCTTTCTCGTAGACGGTGGCTCCAGCCCTGCCGCCGACCGTGACCAGCTGCTCGACCGCCGCCGGGCGGAAGACGTCGCAGGCGGCGAGCGCCACGTCTTTGCCGGAGTCCCTGAGGTGCTTGGCCAGCTTCGCGCAGGCGGTGGTCTTGCCGGAGCCCTGCAGCCCTGCCATCAGGATCACGGTCGGGCCGGGCATCGGCGCGAAGGCGAGGTCGCGGCCGGCGCCCCCCATCAGCTCGGTCAACTCCTCGTTGACGATCTTGACGACCTGCTGGCCGGGATCGAGGCTCTCGAGCACGTCGGAGCCGAGGCAGCGCTCCTTGAGCTTGGCGGTGAAGGATTTGACGACCTTGAAGTTGACGTCGGCCTCGAGCAGGGCGAGGCGGATCTCGCGCATCGCCGCGTCGACGTCCCCCTCGTTCAGGGTGCCGCGGTTGCGGACGTCGGAGAGGGTCGCCTGAAGTCGGTCGGAAAGCTGTTCGAACATCGCGTAGGAGCTTAGAACCTGTTCCTAGGCGAGCAGCGCCCTGGCGAAGTCGTGCGGATCGAAGGGGCGCAGGTCCTCGAGCGTCTCGCCGGTTCCGATCAGCTTCACCGGGATCCCGAGCTCGTCGGCGATCGCCAGGGTGATGCCGCCTTTAGCGGTGCCGTCGAGCTTGGTCAGGACGACGCCGTCGACCTCGGCCGCTTCGGAGAAGACCTTGGCCTGCCGCAGCCCGTTCTGGCCGGTGGTCGCGTCGATCGAGATCAGCGTCTCGTGCGGGGCGCCGGGCATCTGCTTGGCGATGACCCGCCTGACCTTGGCCAGCTCCTCCATCAGGTTGCCCTCGGTGTGGAGGCGGCCGGCGGTGTCGACGATGACGACGTCGGCGCCGCGGGCACGGGCGGCGTCGATCGCGTCGTAGGCGACGGCCCCGGGGTCGCCGCCTGGTTCCGAGCGGATCAACTCGGCCCCTGCCCGATCCGCCCACTCGGCCAGCTGCTCGGCGGCGGCGGGCCGGTAGGTGTCCCCGGCAGCGAGCACGACCGAGAGGCCGAACTCTTTCGAGAGGTGCCAGGCGATCTTGCCGATCGTCGTCGTCTTGCCGGTGCCGTTGACGCCGACCATCACCAGCACCGCCGGCTCGCCGCTGAGGTCGATCGGTGCCCGGCCAGTCGAGGCGACCTCGGCAAGGATCTCGATCAGGCGCTCCTGGATTGCCTCGCCGTCGGCCGGGACGGCGCCGGACTCGACCTCGTGCTCGAGGCGCTCGACCACTTTGGCGGTGGTCGGGGCACCGGCGTCGGCGAGGATCAGCGCCTCCTCGAGGCGCTCCCAGGTCTCGTCGTCGAGGCGATCGAAGAGGCTGGCCGAGATCTCGTCGGCTAGCGCCTGGCGGCTCTTCGAGAGCGACTCTCGCAGGCGCCTGAACATCCCACCGCCCTGATCCGGCCCGGCCTCTTCAGCGGCTGGCACCGAAACCCGCGCGCGGGTGCCCAAATCGAGGATGTCCTGCCAGCCGGTCGACATTGAGGCGGCAGGCTACCTGGCCGGGACCGCGCTCAGACGAGCTGCGGGCTCTGCTCCTGGGAGCCGGCGCCGGCGGCGTCGAGCAGCTCCTGCACGCACTCGTCCATGTAGCCGGCGATCGTCTCCAGGTCGGGCACCGTCTCGCGGTCGGCGAGGAGACCGAAGTGCATATGGCCGTTGTAGCTGAACATCGCCACGGCCAGGGCGTGTTCCCGGGCGAGGAAGCCGATCGGGTAGACGGCGGTCAGCTCGCGGCCGAGCACGAAGAACGGGACCTGCGGCCCCGGGAAGTTCGTGACCAGCATGTTGAAGAGCCGGGTCGAGAAGTTGATCGCCGCGGTCGGGTTGAGGAGGACGGGTGGCGCGAACTCGCGGAACCAGTCGTTCAGGCCCCAGATCGCTTCCGCGCCGAGCGCCTGCTTGGAAGCCTTCAGCGCGTCCATCTCGCGCGCCACCGTGTGCAGCCGCTCGACCGGGTCGGCGACGTGCACGGGCAGCGGCCCACGCATCGCGGTGAGGCGGTTGCCGAGCTCGCCGTGCTCGTTCTCGGTCCGCACCGAGACCGGGACCAGGGCACGCAGCTCGAGTTGGTCGGCATCGATGTCGCGGTCGCGAAGCCAACGCCGCACGGCGCCGGCGGCGACCGCGAGGCTGACGTCGTTGACGGTGCCTCCGAGCGTGTTCTTGATCAGCTTGAAGCCGTCGAGCTCGCTCGTCGTCCAGGCAAAGGCGCGGTGCGGGCCGAGGTCGGTGTTGAAGATGACCTCGGGCGCCGGGTCGGTCAGGTTCCAGCCGACCTCCCATAGCCCGGTGATCCCGTCCGCGGCGCGGCGACCTGCCTTGCGCGGGCTCTCGATCGCGTTGCGGATCCAGGCGAAGGAGCGCTCGAACATGCGGACGAAGCCGCGCGCCGCCTCCGCCGCCAGGTGCCTGCGGGTCGGCGGCTTGTGCGGTGTCCAGGCCTCTTCGGTGCGGACGATCTCGTCCTTGGGCTCGACGTCGAAGAGCAGCATCCCGACGTCGGTCGCCGAGATCCCGTCGGCCATCGAGTGGTGGGTCTTGTAGATGATCCCGAAGCGGTCGTCCTCGAAGCCGTCGGTAAGCCACAGCTCCCAGAGCGGCTTGTTGCGGTCGAGCGGCGGCGAGAGGTACTCGCCGATCACCTCGTGGAACTGGGCGTCGGTTCCCGGTGAGGGCAGGGTGACGTGCTGGACGTGGTTGTGGACGTCGAAGCCGGGGTCGTCGACCCACATCGGCGTGCCCATTTTCAGCGGCGGCCAGGCCAGCTTCTGGCGCAGGCGCGGGAGCAGGTGAAGGCGGCTGCGAATGTGGGTGACGAAATCCTCGTAGCTCGGCGCCGAGCCCTCGCAGACCATGATCGCGCCGATCGCCATGTGACCGTTGGATTTCTCGTTGGTCAGGAACGACGTGTCGAACGACGTCAACCTGTCCATGTGACGCTGCGCCATCGGCCCTCTCCTTCCCGCTCGGCCAATTGCCGAATCCGCGGACTCAGGATAGCGAGGCGTGCCTAAGCAGCTTCGGCAGAGCCGGAGGCGCGCCGGGTGGCCGGCTCGAGGCCGGCCTGGGGAGCCTCGTCCGCCTCGGCGGCGGCGTCCTCGGCGGGAATCCCGGCGAAGGGAGGCGGCCCCGCCTCCTCCTCCTCTTCCTCGACGGCACCGGCCGCGCCGTCTTCGCGCGGCAGTCGCCTCGAGACGACCTTGGTGACCCCGTCGTCGCCCATCGTCACCCCGTAGAGGACGTCGGCGGCGTCCATCGTCCGTTTCTGGTGGGTGACGATCACGAATTGGGCGCGATCGGAGAAGCGGCGGACGAGTTGCAGGAAGCGATCGATGTTGGCGTCGTCGAGCGCGGCCTCGACCTCGTCGAGGATGTAGAACGGGCACGGCCGCGCAAGGAAGACGGCGAAGACGAAGGCGAGCGCGACTAACGACTTCTCGCCGCCTGAGAGCAGTGAGAGCTTGCGGGTCGACTTGCCGGCCGGGGTGACCTCGATCTCGACCCCGAGCTCCTCGCGCTGTTCGTCCTCTTCGTCGTCGAGCTCCTCGCCGACCTCGCCGACGGCGCTTTCGGCCCGCTCGGCGGGTGCGGCCTCGGGATCGCGGACCGGGCGCAGGCTGACCCGCCGCAGCTTTCCGCGGCCGCCCGGGAAGAGGTGCTCGACCATCTCCTCGAAGTTCTTGGAGGTCGCCTCGAAGGTCTCCTCGAAGGCACGCTCGATCTCGCGGTCGATGTCGCGGATCAGCCCCTCGAGCTCGCGCATTCCCCGCTCGGTGTCCTCGCGCTGGACCTGGAGAGCCTCGACGTGCTCGCGCTCCTCCTCATACTCCTGCTCGGCCAGCGGGTTGACCGGGCCGATCTGGGCCCGGCGCCGCTCGAGGCGCTCGAGCTTGCGGTCGATCTCGCTCCGCTCCTCGTCGCTCAACGGCCGCTCGGCGGCGCCAACCTCCTCTTCCAGCCGCCCGGCGATCGCGGCCAGCTCCTTGGCGGCCTCGGCGCGGCGGTCGCCGAGCTGGGCGGCCTCGACCTCGGCCGCGGTGAGGGTGTCGGAGGCGGTCTTGAGCTCGGCCTGGATCTCGAACTCGCGCTGCGAGCAGGCTTTCATCTCCTCGGCGAGCTCATCGCTCTCGCCGGGGCCGCCGACGACCATGCCCTCGGTGCGCTCGACTCGGGTGCGGATCGCGGACTCGACGGCGGCGGCGTCGGCCGCCGCGTCGCGGACCGCCGCCAGGAGGCCCTCGCCGTCGGTGAGGCGCTTGCGGAGGGCCTCGCGGTGGCGCTCCCCGAGCAGGCCCTCGGCCCGGCGGGCGTGCCGGACGGCGCGCTCGGCGCCGCTGCGGCCGGCCCCGAGCGCCGACTCGCGTGCCGTCTCCGAGGCGGCGTCGGAACGGGCCCGTGCGAGTCCGTCCGAGGCGGCGCCGAGGCCGGCCTCGATCTCGCCGAGCTCGTCCTCGAGCTTGCGCACGCGCTCGCCCGGCTGGACGTCGCTGCCGACATCGAGGGTCAGCGGCCCGAGCTCGGCCCGGAGCGTCTCCAGCCGCCGCCCGATCTCGGCCTCGCGATCGGCGAGCGTCGAAGCGAGCACGCCGATCCGCTGCTGCTCGCCGCGGAGCTTGGTCAGCATCCCCCAGGCCCGGGTCCGCTCGCGGTCGCGGGCGGCGAAGCGCTCCTCGGCGTCGCGCCGCTTCTCGCTTACCTCGGCCAGCGCCGTGTCGAGCCGGGCGCGCTCGGCCCTGGCCTTCTCGGCGGCCTTCTCGGCGGCCACCGCCCGGTCCTCGCCGAAGCGGAGCTCCTCGGCGACGAGCCGGCCCTTCAGTTCCAGCTCCTCCTTCTCGATCCGGGCACCGAGCTCTGCCGCCTGCGCCTGGCGCTTCAGCGGGCGCAGCCGCGCCCGCGCCTCTCGCTCGACGTCGAGCGCGCGGTCGAGGTTGTCGCCGGCGGTGCGCAGTTTCAGCTCGGCACGGCGGCGGCGCTTGCGGTGCTTGCCGAGGCCGGCTGCCTCCTCGACCAGCAGCCGGCGCTCGCGCGGCTTCGAGTGGACGATCTTCTCGACCCGGCCCTGGCTGATGACCGAGTGCATCTCGCGCCCGAGGTTGGTGTCGGAGAGGACCTCGACGACGTCGGCGAGGCGGCAGCGGGCCCCGTTCAGCCGGTAGCCGCCCTCACCGCCGCGATCGAGGGTGCGCTGGATCGAGACCTCGTTGAACTCGGTCGCCGCGCGTCCCTCGGAGTTGTCGATCACGACCTCGACCTCGGCGGCGCGGCGGCGGCCGACCCCTTTGCCGCCGGCCGAGATCACGTCCTGCATCGAGGCGCCGCGGATCGCTCCGGGGCTCTGCTCGCCCAGCGCCCAGAGGACGGCGTCGGTGATGTTCGACTTGCCGGAGCCGTTGGGGCCGACGATGACGCTGACCCCGGGCGAGAACTCGAGCCTCGCCCGCTCCGGGAAGGACTTGAACCCCTTCATCTCGATCGATCGCAAATACATTCGGTTGCCTCAACCTAAGGCTCGCGTCCCGGTCGGACGCGACGCCATTGCCTAATTTCCGGCCCCGAGCTGCCCCAGGGCCTCCTCCGCGGCCGCCTGCTCGGCCACCTTCTTGCTTCGCCCCCGCCCCGTCCCGACGCGCTCGGAATCGACGACCGCCGCCACTTCGAAGGTGCGCTGGTGCGCGGGCCCTGCTTCGGCGATCACCTCATAGCTTACGCGCGCCCGCCGCTGCGCGAGGAGCTCCTGGAGGGCGGACTTGAAGTCGACCGGGGACTCGGCGCCGGCGGCGATCTGGTCCTCGAAGGCCTCGACCACGGCGGCGGCGACGCGCTCGAAGCCGAAAGCCCGGAAGCAGGCCCCGATCAGCGCCTCGGTCACCTCCGGCAGCGGCCGGGCGCCTTCGAGCAGGACGTCGGCCGGGATCGCCAGCTCGGCGTCGGGCTGGGCCATCGCCAGCATCTCCGGCACGCCGAGATCGCGGCCGACCTCGGCGCAGGAGACCCCGCTGACCGCCTGGTTGTGGATCTTGGTCAGGGCGCCGGCGTCTTCGCCCGGGAAACGTTCGAGCAGGTCGGAGGCGACGGCGAGGGCAAGGACGCTGTCGCCGAGGTAGGCGAGCCGCTCGTAGGACTCGGAGCGCTCCTCGGTCCAGGTCGCGTGGGTCAGGGCCTGCCCGCGGAGTTGCTCCGGAAGCTCGTCGATCAGTTCCGCGAGTGAGCTCAAGCCGGGGCGTGCTCGACGACGAAGTCGACGGCGTCGCCGACGGTCTTGATCCGAGTCGCCTCCTGCTCGGAGACGGAGATCCCGTAGCGATCCTCGAGCTCCATGACCAGCTCATAGAGATCGAGCGAGTCGGCGTCGAGGTCCTCCTTGAAGCGGGTCCCCGCCTCGATCCGGCCGGGGTCGACTTCGAGCTCCTCCGAGAGGTGATCGCGGACCAGGCTTAGGACTTCGTCCTTGGTCATCGCTCGTTTCCTATCACGCCGCGCCCGACTCCCCCCTCGCGGATCAGCTCGGCGGTGCGCCCGATCGCGTCGGCCTCGATCGAGCGAGCGGCGAGGCGGACCGAGTTGGCGATTCCCTCGGCGCCGGCGCTGCCATGGCCGACGACGGCGATGCCGCGGAGGCCGAGCAGGATCGCGCCGCCGGTCGTGTCGGGATGGAGCTCGCGACGCAGGCCGCCGAGGGCCGGGCGCATCATCAGGCCGCCGAGTGCGGAGACCGGGTTGGAGCGGGCCGCGCCGCGGATCGCCCCGGTCACCCTCCGCGCCGTCCCCTCCATCAGCTTGAGGGAGACGTTGCCGGTGAAGCCGTCGGTGACGACGACGTCGGCGACGGCATCGGTCAGGTCGCGGCCCTCGACGTTGCCGATGAAGTCGATGCCCTCCGCCCCGCTCAGCATCTCGTGGGCGGCGACGACCTCCTCCCTGCCCTTGCCCGACTCCTCGCCGACCGAGAGCAAACCCACCCGGGGGGCGGAGACGCCGAGGACCGCCTCGCTGAAGGCGGCGCCGAGGAAGGCGAACTGGACCAGGTGCTGGGGCCGGACCTCGACGTTGGCACCGACGTCGAGGAAGAGGACGGGCTTGCCGGGCACCGGCAGGCGCACGGCAAGGGCCGGGCGCTGGACGCCCTGCAGCCGGCGCAGGCCGAAGGTGGCGGCAGCCATCGTCGCCCCGGTCGAGCCATGGCTGACCATCGCCGCGGATTCGCCGGCGGCGACGTCGGCCGCGGCCCTGACCACGGAGGCATCGGGGCGGGAGCGGACGGCGGGAACCGCGTCGTCCTCGTTCGCGATCGATTCCTCGGTCGCGATCAGCTCGGCTCCGTCGGCTCCGCCGAGCTCGAGGCCGGAGGCCCCGAAGACGCGAACGCGGATCCCGTCGGCGGCGGCGAGCCGCACGCCCTCGGCGAGCACGTCGAGGCCCTGCTCGGCTCCGTGCCCATCGAGGGCGACGATGGCGCCGCGCCCGGCGGCCACCACTACTCGGGGGTGTGTTGAGCCGCGCCCTCGGTCGGATCGGCGATCCGGTGCGAAACGACCTCGCGCCCCGCGTAGGTGCCACAGGTCGGGCAGACCCGGTGCGGGAGGCGGGGGCTATGGCAGCGGGGGCAGCGGTTGAGGCGCGGCTTCCCTGCCTTGTGATTGGCCCGGCGCTTGTCGCGGCGGGCGCTGGAAGTTCTCTTCTTCGGGACGGCCATCGGTCGCGGAATGGTAGCGGGCCGTCAGCCGCCGTCGTATACAGCCCTGACAACGGCAAGGTCGTCGGCCTGCCAGGCGACCTCGCCGCCGGACCACTCGACCGCCGCCGCCAGCTGCCGCGGCTCGAAGACGTCGCCGATCACGAGCGAGCGCGAGTGCTCGCGGACCCGCCGGAACAGCGCCCGCCGCTGCTCCTCGTCGAGCTCGTTGACCGAGAGCACCGAGATCACCAGGTCCCAGGGACCGTCCGGCAGCGGGTCCTGCATCCGGGCGAGCTGGACGTCGTCGTATGTCTCGCGGGCGCGGAAGACCATGTCGGGGCTGGCGTCGAGGCCGATCACCCAGGCCTCGGGGTGCGCCTCGATCAGGCGCCGGGTCGTCTCCCCGGTCCCCATCCCCAGCTCGAGCACGCGCTCGGGCGAAAAGGGCACCGCGGCGATCGCCTGCTCCTGCAGCTCCTCGTAGCGCGGGATCCGCGAGCGGATCCGCTCCAGGTACTCGTCGGGTGTCCAGTCGAATTGGCCCATTCCGTAATCTCGTCCGAGAGGAGGCATCGTAAGTGTCCACGACCATCGATCTCGACAGCCTCGGCCTCAGCTATGGAGACGGGACCAGGCTCGACCTGGACATCCACCTCGACGCGCTGGAGCTGGGCGGCCAGGAATACAACCTCGCGCCGGACCTGGTCCGGGCCAGGCTCGACGTCTCGCGCCCGAGCGGTGGCTACGCCTTCCGCCTCCGATTCCCGATCGCCGTCGAGGGCCCGTGCATGCGCTGCCTCGAGCCCGCCCGGGTCGAGACCGAGGTCGACTCCCGCGAGGTCGATCAGGCCGAAGCCGAGGACGAGGAGCTGCGCAGTCCCTACGTCGACGACCACGAGGACACCCTCGACCTCGGCCGCTGGGCGCACGACGCCGCCGTCCTCGCCCTTCCGGGGCGGATCCTCTGCCGTCCCGACTGCGCCGGTCTCTGCGCGGTCTGCGGCGAGTCGCTCAACGACTCTGACCCCGAGGACCATGAGCACGACACCGGCACCGACCCCCGCTGGGCCAAGCTCGACGAGCTGAAGTAAAGGCGCACGTCCGAGGTCTCCAACCCTGCCCGCCTAAGAGCGCGGTTGCGTCACAGCGGCGTTCGGGGGTCTCCCGAACACTTGAGCG
>DATDCK010000031.1:0-25076 GCA_036524375.1 Solirubrobacterales bacterium
ACGCCGACGGGCAACACAGAAGCGACGAAGACCAAGAAGGCGAAGCTGGTCAAGAAGAAGAAAAAGAAGCGCAAGAAGTAATCGCCGGTCACGCCCTGTAGATTTCCTGGCCAGCCAGCCAAATCGCACCCGTCGCGAGAGAGCGGCGGCAGAAGATCGTCAGGAGCAGACTTTGAGCAACCGCACGTTCGTGATCGGGGTCGGGATGACCAAGTTCGAGAAGCCCGGAACCAAGGAGGGCGACTACCCCGACTGGGCCAAAGAGGCGGGGGAGAAGGCGCTGTCCGACGCCGGCATTCCGTACGAGGACGTCGAGCAGGCCTTCGCCGGCTACTGCTACGGCGACTCGACCTACGGCCAGCGCGCGCTCTACCAGCTCGGCCTGACCGGGATCCCGGTCGTCAACGTCAACAACAACTGCTCGACCGGCTCCTCGGCGCTGTTTCTGGCGCGCCAGGCCGTCAAGGGCGGCGTCGTCGACTGCGCATTGGCGCTCGGCTTCGAGAAGATGGAGCCCGGCAGCCTCGGGGTCAAGTACACCGACCGCACCAACGCGCTCGACAAGCACGCGATGCGGATGTTCGAGATCCGCGACCCGGAGCAGTCGCCGCCGGCGCCGCAGATGTTCGGCAACGCAGGCCGCGACCACATGGAGAAGTACGGGTCGAACCCCGACCACTACGCCTGGATCGGGTGGAAGAACCACAAGCACTCGGTCAACAACCCCTACGCCCAGTTCCAGGACGAGTACACGATCGAGGACATCAAGGCGGCGAAGATGATCCACGACCCGCTGACCAAGCTGCAGTGCTCGCCGACCTCAGACGGCTCGGCCTGCGCGATCGTCGCCTCCGAGCGCTACGTCGACGAGCACGACCTCTGGAGCCAGGCGATCGAGATCGCCGGCCAGTCGATGGTCACCGACCTCAGCTCCACCTTCGACGAGGACGCCGACTGCATGACGATCGTCGGCTCCGACATGTCGGCGAAGGCGGCTCGCGAGGCCTACGAGGAGGCCGGGATCGCCGCCGAGGAAGTCGACGTCTGCGAGCTCCACGACTGCTTCAGCGCCAACGAGCTCATCACCTACGAAGCGCTCGGCTTCGCGGCCGAGGGCGAGGCGCACAAGCTGGTCGAGGAAGAGGCGACCACCTACGGCGGCAAGGTCGTCGTCAATCCCTCCGGGGGCTTGATCTCCAAGGGCCACCCGCTCGGCGCGACCGGGCTGGCGCAGTGCTCGGAGCTGAACTGGCAGCTGCGCGGCGAAGCCGACGCGCGGCAGGTCGAGGGCGCCAAGATCGCCCTCCAACACAACATCGGCCTCGGCGGTGCAGCCGTGGTCACGGTCTACAAGCCGGCGGCCTGAGCGCGCCGGCGAGGAGGTAACGATGGCGAAAGAGCGCACTCCACTGAACGGCAAGGTCGTCGCGATCACCGGCGGTGCCCGGGGAATCGGCAAGGCGACCGCCACCGCACTGGTCCGCAAGGGCTGCCGGGTCGCGATCGGCGACATCGACACCGCCCTCGCCGAGGAGACGGCGGCGGGGCTGGGCGGCGGCACCGTGGCGCTGCCGGTGGACGTCACCGACCGTGACTCCTTCGCGAGCTTCCTCGACGAGGCCGAGCGTCAGCTCGGCCCGCTCGACGTCGTCATCAACAACGCCGGGATCATGCCGGTGACGCCGTTCGCCGAGGAGTCGGTCGAGTCGCTCCATCGCCAGATCGACATCAACCTCCACGGCGTCATCACCGGGACCCAGTTCGCGATCGAGCGGATGGGCCCGCGACGGACGGGCCACATCGTCAACATCGCCTCCCAGGCCGGAAAAGGCGCGCTGCCGGGGATCTCGACCTACTCGGCGACCAAGCACGCCGTCGTCGGGCTCAGCGAGGGCGTCAAGGCCGAGCTGCGCGGCACCGGCATCGACATCTCCTGCGTGATGCCGACCGTCGTCAACACCGAGCTCACCAGCGGCGTCGGCCAGCGCTGGGTGAAACCGGTTGAGGCCTCCGACGTCGCCGACGCGATCGTCGAGGCGCTGGAAACGAAGCGCTACGACGTCTGGGTCCCGAAGGAGAACTCGATCATCTACAAGTTCCTGACCCTGATGCCGCGGGGCTTCCGCGAGGCAATGGGCCGACTGATGAAGGTCGACAAGCTGATGACCGAGGTCGACCACGGTGCCCGTGCCTCCTACGAGACTCGTGCCGCGAGCTCGGAGCCGAGCGCCGAGGAGCGCGCCGAGAAAGAGCGCGAAGCCGCCTAGGGATTGGCCTCACCCATGGGGCGAATCTACGACGCGACGTGGGGGAGGGGATTCTCCGCCCTCTACGACACCTGCTTCAAGGCCACCGAAGAAGCGGGCCTGCGGGAGATGCGGCGCGAAGCCCTGGCGCCCGCGCGAGGGCGGACGATCGACCTCGGCGCCGGCACCGGAGCGAACCTCGAGCTCTACCCGCAGGCGGTCTCCGAGTTGGTGCTGGCCGAGCCCGACCCGCACATGCTGCGCCAGTTGAGGGAAAAAGTTTCCGAGTCAACGAGCACCGCGGAGATCGTCGCCGCTCCGGCCGAAACGTTGCCATTCGACGACGACTCCTTCGACACGGTCGCCTTCACGCTGGTCCTCTGCACGGTTCCGAGCCCGGGCGCGTCGCTGGCCGAGGCCGCGCGCGTGCTCAAACCCGGCGGGCAGCTGCTGTTCCTCGAGCACGTTCGCGCCGAGGATCCCGGCTTGGCACGCTGGCAGGACCGCCTCGAACGCCCGTGGCACTTCCTCGCCGACGGTTGCCACTGCAACCGCGACACGGTCGCGGCGATCGAGGCGACTCCAGGCCTGACATTGGGCGCCGTCGAGGCCGGTGAGCTGCCCAAGGCGCCACCGATCGTCAAGCCGCTCGTCCGCGGCAGCGCCGTCGTCAGCGCCTAACCGTCGCCCAGGAACTCGTCGCTTCATCAGTTGACCCCGCCAAAGGGGGGCAAAGTGCCGAAACGAGGGTCAGATTCGGTTCCTGCGCACGATAATGGTGGTTATGTAAACCCAGATGGATTTACAGGCATAAGGGCCCGATTCAGCCGCGAAATCCCCTACTGGGCCCCTGCGATCGCCGCTTCCAGCTGGTCGACCGGCGATTCGTAGGCTTCGAAGGGCTCGAGGCCGTCCGTGGCCGGGCCTTCGACCGCAAACGACGGCGTCCCGGTGAAGCCGAGCTTTTCGGCGGCGGCGGTCGAGGCTGCGACCTCGTTGATCGCTCGAGAGCCCTGGCGGTCTCGGTCCCACCTCGCGATGTCCTTCACCCCGGCCGCTTCGGCCACCGCGGTGAGGAATTCGTCGGTCACGTAAGCCGCGGCCTCGTTGCCCTGGTTCCGGTAGAAGATCTCGACGAAGTTCCAGCCGCGTCCCTGCTCGCCGGCTGCGATCGCGGCGGCTCCGGCCGGACCGGACTGCTCGTCGATGATCGTGTAGCTGCGGAATTCGATCCGCGCTTGGCCCGTCCTCACCTCGCTGTCGATCACCTCCGGGATGACTTCCTCCGCGTAGGAGGCGCAGACCGGGCACTTGAGGTCGCCGAACTCGACCAGCTTCACCTTCGCGCCCGACTCGCCGAGGACCAACCCGTCCTGCGGGATCCCCTGCAGCTGCTTGTTCACCTGGGCCGCGCCCTCGATGGCGTCGGCGTCGCCACCGTCGTCTTCGCCGGTGCTGACGACGATCAGGACCGCGACCGCGATCACGGCAAGGAAGACCGCCGCGCTGGCGATCTTGAGCAGGTTCTGGCGGCGCTGGTCGCTCCCACCCTCGCTCATGCCGGCGTCCCCACGTAGCGGACCATGCGCATCGCGTTGACGGCGAACAGGAGCGTCATCAGGACCGCGCTCGCGACGCACCATTGGCAGATCGCTTCGATCACCCAGAGCTCCAGGTAGGTGAGGTAGACGCTGTAGCCGAAACCGCCGAGGGCGACGACGAAGCCCCCCATCCGAGCCAGGTCGCCGCGCCCCCAGGCGGCGCCTAGCAAGAGCAGATAGGCGAGGACTCCGAGGATCGCGATGTTGATGCCGAGCAGGTGCGAGTAGGAGCTGTCGGCGACCGTCTGGCAGCCGCCGCTGCCGCCGATGCAGGCCGGCGCGCCGCCGCCCGAGTCGGCGATCGCGATGTAGGTGGCGACCCCGACTCCCAGCGCCGCCAGGAAGGTCGCGACCATACGCAGCGAGCCCTCGTCGATTCTCAAGCGAGGGTGCCCATCTAGCGCTTGCGGCCGAACAGGCGCCCGAAAACGCCACCGCCGGAGCCGCCGCCCGTGGGCGGTCCCGGCTGCTGCTCCGGCGGGCCGAGCTGCGCAGCCGCCTCGGCATCGATGCTGAGCGTCACCCCGCGTTCGGCGGTTCGGGCGACCTCGGGGGCGTCGGCAAAGCGCACCGTGCCGCCGTTGTCCTTGAAGATCAGGCCGTCGAAGATGTGCTCGCGGTAGTTGTCGAGCGTCTCCCGCACGGTGCCGACTTCGACCCCGTCGGACGAGTAAACCGGCGTTCCCGCCGCCACCGCCGAGTAGTGGATCGCAGCCCCGTCGTCGATCGGGGTTCCCTCGCCGCCGCTGGTCATGGCCGTCATTCTTGCGTTTCGCGCCCCTCGGCGCAGAACGCCGCGATCTCGCGCGAGAGACGGCCACCCTGCCAGGCCAGCGGCGAGGCGCCCTCCTCCTCCGCCAACAACCTCCCACGCGGCAGCCGGCGCGCGTACTCCTCGGCCACCGCCCGCGGGTGCCCGGGGTCGGCATCGTCGCCGCTGGCGACCACCAAGGCCGGCATCTCCAGCGCCTCGAGCTCCGCGAGGTCCCCGAACGGGCGCGAGCGCGGCACCTCGCGGAGCGCCTGCGCGACGGCGTCGAGGTGGCTGTGGCGCGAGATCCGCTCGCGGGTGAAGCGCAGGACCGAGTCGCGCCAGGCGGGGTCGGTTTCGGTGTGGCGGTCGATGTAGTCGACGAAGCCGTCGGTCCCACCGTTCTCGAGGGCTTCGGCGAGCCCGTCCCAGTATCCGAGCCCGTCCTCGTCGATCTCGTCGGCGTAGACCGGGCCGATCACAACCAGCCGCGCGACGCGCTCGGGATTGGCGAGCGCGTAGGCGAGCGCCGTGTGGGCGCCCATCGAGTGGCCGCCGATCGTCAGCGGCCCGCTCCCGGCCTCGGCGTCGATCACGGCGCCGAGGTCCGCCGCCAGCTCCGGGTATCCATAACCCCGCCCCCCCGGGGCGGGGTCGGACCCGCCGTGACCGCGGGCGTCGTAGGTGAGGAGTCGGTTTCCGGAGCGCTCCAGTACCCGCGATCCGTGGACCACGTAGCGCCGGGTCGCGGTCAGTCCGTGGCAGAGCACGGTCGGCGCGCCCTCCCCCGCCGCCTCGCCGCGGATCGTGGGCCAAGAGCCGACCTCGAACGCGACCGGCTCGGCCGGCGGCATCAGCCGATCGCGGCGACGGCCCGCTCGAGGTCGCCGACCGACTGGTACGTGGCGCCGGTCCGCGAGACGTGGCGGTAGCGCACGACTCCCTCGCCGTCGATGACGAAGATCGCGCGCTGCACGTAGCGGCCGTCTACCGTCTCGCCGGAGATCTCGGTCAGCCGCGCGAGCGGCCCGATCCAGCCCGTCACCCCGTAGCTCTTCGAGACGGCGATGTCCTCGTCGGCGAGCAGCGGCACGTTCAGTTCCTGCTCTTTGGTCCAACGCTCGTGCGAGTCGACCGACTGCGGCGAGATGCCGAGCACCTCGGCGTCGAGCTGGTCGATCCGGCCGCTCTCTTCGCGGTAGGAGCAGAACTGCTTGGTGCAGGTGTGGGTCGCGTCGCCCGGGTAGAAGGCGAGGACGACGTTGCGGCCCCGGTAGTCGGAGAGCCGGTACGTCTTTCCCTCGGTGCCCGGCAGCTCGAAATCCGGTGCGGTGTCGCCGACGTCGACCTTGGCCATGCGGCCAACCCTAGACGTTAGGAGGACTCGATCTCGACGCGTTCGATGACGACGGTCTGTTTCGGCGTCCCGGCCTGGCTGCCGAGCCCGGCGATCTTCTCGACCACGTCGAGGCCCTCGCTGACCTTGCCGACCAGCGCGTATTCCGGCGGCAGGCCGGCGTCGGCGCCGACCACCACGTAGAACTGGCTGCCGGAGCGCCCGGGCGGCTCGGCTTCGGTCTTCGCCATCGCGACCACGCCTTTGGTGTAGGCGAGGTTGGAGGGCGGTTTCTCGTCGACGCTGTAGCCGGGTCCACCGGAACCGCCGCCGGTCGGATCGCCGCCCTGGACCACGAAGCCGGGGATGATCCGGTGGAAGGGCAGGCCGTCGTAGAACCCTTCTTCGGAGAGGTAAACGAATGAGTTGACGGTCTTCGGCGCCCGTTTGGAGTCGAGCGCGATCGCGAACTCGCCGCAGCTGGTCTCGACCCTGGCCGTCAGCTCGTCACTGGGTTTGACGGTCTGCTTCGGCGCCTTCAGGGAGACGTCCTTCGGTTTCGGGTCGGCGACCTCCTTACAGCCGGAGGCGGTCGAGCTCGACTCCTCCTCGTCGCTCCCACCGCTGCGCCCGATCAGGATCGCGGCCACGACCGCGACGGCGATCGCCGCGAAGACGGCGAGGATGATCCAACGACGGTCGGGCGCCTCCCTCTCCATAGCGTCGGCACCCTATTCGACTGGAGCGGCAGGCGCGCGCGTGCGAAGATCGGCTCTTGGAGGCGCCCGACCTGACCGGGTTCGCTCGCGCCCTCCTCGACGTGGAGGGCGAGCCCGAGCGCGTGCTCGAGATCGGCTGCGGCGCGGGCGACGCAACCCTGTTCCTCGCCCGCGAGTACCCGCGGGCGCGCGTCCGTGGGCTCGACGCCTCCGAGGACGCCGTACGGGCCGCCACCGACCGTGTCGGCCTCGACCCCGAGGGCCGGGTCGCCTTCAAGGTCGGCGAGCCCGCGAGCCTCCCCTTCCCCGCCGATCACTTCGACCTGGTCGTCCAGCGCAACGGTCGCCTCGACCCCGCCGAGCTGGCCCGGGTCTCGCGCCCCGGGGGCCTGCTGATCGTCTCCGGCACCCCCCGCGCCAGGGGTCCCCTCGGCACCTCCCGGGATGCGAGGAAACCGCTGCAGGGGCAGGGGTTCGTCGCGGCCGGTCCGGGCGCCGAGTCCGGCGACGGGGAGTTCCTTCTCATGCGGCTCGCCACGGCGGAGGCCGACGCGCCCCGCAATTAGTCTGCAAAACATGACTGGCGACGAAAGCGGCGAGGGCGGCCGCCTCGACCCCGAGGCGCCGCTCGCGATCCTCGTCAACCCGTCCTCCGGCGGCGGCAAGGGCATGAAGCTCCTGCCGCGCATCGAGGCGGCGCTGGACGCGCGGCGGACGGTCTTCAGAGTCCAGCGGACCAAGAGCCTCGAGCACGGCGTCGAACAGGCGCTCGCCGCGATCGAGGTGGGCGAGATCCCGGTCGTGCTCAGCGGCGATGGCCTGATCGGGGCGATCGGCGGGGCGATGGCGGGGTCCGAGACGCCCCTGGGGATCATCCCGGGCGGCCGCGGCAACGACCTCGCCCGGGTCCTGGGCATTCCCGAGGAGCCCGAGGAGGCGGTCGCGGTGATCGCCGCCGGCCGGACCCGGACGATCGACGTCGGCGAGGTCAACGGCAAGCGCTTCCTCGGCATCGTCAGCGTCGGCTTCGACTCCGAAGCCAACCGGGTCGCGAACGAAACAAGCTTCCTGCGCGGCAACCTGGTCTACGCCTTCGCCGCGATCCGGACCCTGATCAGGTGGAAGCCGGCCCGTTTCACGGTCCGTGCCGACGACGAGCGCTACCGATTCACCGGCTACTCGGTCTCGGTCGCCAACAACAAAGCCTTCGGCGGTGGCATGTTCATCGCCCCCGACGCCGAGCTCGACGACGGCGAGTTCGACATAGTCGCCGTTGGCGACGTCGGCAAGCTGCGCTTCGTGGGTAACCTGCCGAAGGTGTTCAAGGGCACCCACGTCGAGGAGGACGAGGTGCGCGTGTTCCGAGCCCGCCACCTCGAGCTCAGCGCCAGCAGCCCGTTCCCGGTCTACGCCGACGGCGAGCATCTCGCCGACCTGCCGGCTTCGCTGCGCGTCCTCCCCTCGGCGCTGAAGGTGATCGCACCCTGAGCTTCGCCATCAAGCGGGCCCTGGCCCGCGGGATCGGCTCGGCGAGCCGCATCAGCGGACGCGGCGGCGGCACCACGCTGCCCGGCCGGGTTCTGCTGCGGATGGCGCCCGACGCGATCGCCCGTCTCGGGGCGCCGTTGCGGCAGGCGACGATCGTCAGCGCCACCAACGGCAAGACGACGACCGCCGGGATGATCGCCGCCATCCTCGCCGCCCAGGGCCGCGACCCGATCCACAACCGGGCCGGGTCCAACATGACCTGGGGCGTCGCCACCGCCCTTCTCGACCAGAAGGGACAGGAGGGCCTTTTCGAGGTCGACGAGGCCTGGCTGCCGAAGGTAGCCGCCGAACTCGACCCCGGCCTGATCGTGCTCGGCAACCTCTTCCGCGACCAGCTCGACCGCTACGGCGAGGTCGAGACCCTCGCCGACGAATGGGCGACCCTGGTCGGCCGGCGGGTAGGCCGCACGCGATTCGTCCTCAACGCCGACGATCCGTTGATCGCCGACCTCGGCCGCGACGGCGAGAGTGGCCGCCGCGAGGGCACCGTCTACTTCGGGATCGACGATCCCTCCCAGGCCCTGCCTGAGCTCCAGCACGCCTCCGATGCCAAGCACTGCCGCCGTTGCGGCCACCCCTACGCCTACGAGCGTGCCTTCGTCGGCCACCTCGGCCACTACTCCTGCCCCGACTGCGGCGCCGCCCGCCCCACCCCGGACCTCGCGGCAACCGAGATCGAGCTGCAGGGGATGAGCGGCTCGCGCTCGAAGGTGCGGCTTCCCGACGGCGGGGAGCTCGAGCTCTCGCTGCCGCTTCCCGGCCTCTACAACGTCTACAACGCGCTCGCCGCGCTGGGAGCGGCGATCGAGCTCGGTGTCCCTGCCCGCGAGGCCGCCGCCGCCCTCGGAGACGTACGCGCCGCCTTCGGGCGCGTGGAGACGGTCGCGATCGGCGAGAAGAGCGTCTCGATCCTCCTGATCAAGAACCCGGCCGGGACCAACGAGGTCCTCCGCACACTGGGGCTCGAGGCCGATGAGGACGGCGTCGACCTTTGGATCGCACTCAATGACGGTATCGCCGACGGTCGCGACGTCTCCTGGGTCTGGGACGCCGACTTCGAGCTCCTCGCCGGCTCGGTGCGACGGGTGACCTGCGCCGGCACCCGGGCACCGGAGATCGCGCTGCGGCTCAAGTACGCGGGCTGGCCCGAGGAGTCGATCGCGGTCGAGGAGTCGATTCCGGCCTCGCTCGACCGGGCCGTGGAAGATGCCCCGGCGCGGCTCTTCGCTCTCCCCACCTACACCGCCCTCCTCGAGCTTCGCAAGCTGCTCTCCGACCGTGGCCTGGCCAAGGAGTTCTGGCGTTGAGCGCCGCCCCCGTGACCACCGCCGTCATCTGGCACGAGGTCGAGTGCGGCGGCTTCGAGGCCGACCTCGGCCTCTGGGAGGAGCTCGCGACTGACGGCCGCGGGCCGCTCCTCGACCTCGGCTGCGGGACGGGGCGCGTCGCTCTCCACCTCGCTCGCCGCGGGCACGACGTCCACGGACTCGACGTCGACCTCGAGCTCGTCGAGGCGCTGCGAAGGCGCTCGCAGGAGGCCGGATTGAGCGTCGAGACGACTGCCGCCGACGCCCGCGACTTCAAGCTCGACCGCGAGTTCGCGACGGTTCTGGCACCGATGCAGCTGATCCAGCTCTTCGAGGGCCCCGAGCAGCGGGTCGCCTGCATGCGCTGCGCCCGCGAGCACCTGCGGCCCGGCGGCACGATGGCGGTCGCGATCGTCGACGGCTTCCCCGACGAGCTGGTCGAGGACGTCCCTCCCCCGCTCCCCGACACCCGTGAGGTCGAGGGCTGGGTGTTCTCGAGCCTGCCGCTCGACGCCACCCTCGATGCGGGCGCGATCGTGATCCGCCGCCTGCGGCAGATCGTCTCCCCCAGCGGTGAGCTCGACGACGAAGTCGACGAGATCCCGCTGCTGTTGCTCGACGCCGCGACGGTCGAGGCCGAGGGCCGCGAAGCCGGCTTCGAGGTCGGGCGCCGGCTCGAGATCCCCGCGACCGACCTCCACGTCGGCTCCACCGTCCTCCTGCTGGAGAATCGAGCCTGATGGAGCTCCGCGTCCTATCCCTCTACCCCGAGCAGATGAACATCTACGCGGACCGGGGAAACATCATCTTCCTGCAGCGGCGCTGTGAGTGGCGCGGGATCGGCTTCGAGCACCGCGGCGCCGGTCCTGGCGACGCGGTCGACCCCGGCGCCCACGACCTCTTCTACATCGGCGGCGGCCAGGACCGCGACCAGCGAGCGGTGGCCGGTGACATGGCCGCCACCAAGCGAGACGCGCTGGCATCGGCCGTTTCCGACGGCGCCGCGCTGCTGGCGGTCTGCGGCGGCTACCAGCTGCTCGGCCACAGCTACCAGCTCGACGAAGAGCGACTTCCCGGCCTCGGACTGGCCGACCTCGAGACCGTCCGCGAGCCGGGCCCGCGGCTGATCGGCAACGTCGCGATCGAGGCAGACCTGGGTGAGGGCCCGAAGACGATCGCCGGCTTCGAGAACCACGGTGGGCGTACTTACCTCGGCGCCGATGCCGAGCCCCTCGGCAAAGTGCTCAGCGGCTTCGGCAACAACGGCGTCGACGAGCTCGAGGGCGTCCGCCAGGGCAACCTGATCGGTACCTACCTGCACGGGCCGCTGCTGCCGAAGAACGCCTGGCTGGCCGACCGCCTGATCGCGCTCGCGCTCGAGCGCCGCTACGGCTCCGACCCGCAGCTTCAGCCCCTCGAGGACTCGATGGAGCGAGCCGCGCACGAGAACGCCCGCCGCGCCGTGGCCGAGCGGCGCTAGCGGCCGCTGGAGCCGAAGCCGCCCTCGCCCCTGGCGGTCTCGGCGAGCGCCTCGACCTGAACCGGCTCGGGCGTGGCGATCGAGACGACGAGCAGCTGGGCGATACGATCGCCGACCTCGACGCGGAATGTTTCCGCCGGGTCGGTGTTGAGCAGGAGGACCGAGATCTCACCGCGGTAGCCGGCATCGATCAGGCCCGGGCTGTTGACCAGCGCGATGCCGCGCTCGCGGGCGAGGCCGGAGCGCGGCAGGACAAGACCGGCGTGCCCGGCCGGGACCTCGACCGCGACCCCGGTGGCGACGCTCCAGCGCTCTCCGGGGCCGATGTGGGCGGCCTCGCAGGCATAGAGGTCGAGGCCGGCATCGCCCTCGTGCGCCCTCGTGGGCAGCTTCGCCTCCTCGCGCAGCAGCGCGACGTTCAGGTTCACGGCCGCAACCCTAGACGACGGCGAGATCGTCGAATCGGTGCAGCTCGGCGACCGGGACCTTGGCGTGGACGAGGACGCCGTCCTCGCGATCCGTGCGCTCGAGGTCGCCGACCAGCTCGTGCAACTCGTGCAGGCGGGCGCCCTCTGCGTAGGGGATCAGCAGCTCGACCTCGGTCAGCGTCTCCTCGAAGGAGGCCTCGACCCGCTCCCGCAATGGCTCGAGCCCGCTGCCCTCGAGTGCCGAGACCAGGACCGCGTCGGGATGGCGCAAGAGGACGTCGGCGCGATCCTCATCGTCGAGCAGATCGGCCTTGTTGAGGACGAGCAGGCGCGGCTTCGATCCCGCCCCGATCTCCTCGAGCACCTCGTCGACGGCGGTCATGTCGCCGCGCAGCTGCTCCTCGGGGGCCGAGGCGTCGACGACCTGGAGGATCAGGTCGGCGAGCACGGTCTCCTCCAGCGTGGCCTTGAAGGCCTCGACCAGCTGATGGGGCAGCTTCTCGATGAAACCGACCGTGTCGGTGAGCAGGTAGTCGCGCCCGGAGAGCTCGAGGCTGCGGGTGGTCGGGTCGAGTGTGTGGAAGAGCCGGTCGCCGACCCCGACCTCGGCTCCGGTCAGGGCGTTCAGCAGGGTCGACTTGCCGGCGTTTGTGTAGCCGGCCAGCGCCACCCTGGGCAGCGACGAGCGATCCCGACGTGCTCGCATCACGCCGCGGTTGCGCTCGAGGCGGGTAAGCCGTCGGCGCAGGGCGGAGATCCGGTCGCGGGCGAGCCGGCGGTCGGTCTCGATCTGGCTCTCTCCGGGGCCCCTGGTCCCGATGCCGCCGTCCATCCTGCCGGCGCCGAGGCGCTCGAGGTGGGTCCAGAGCCCACGCATGCGGGCCATGTTGTACTCGAGCTGCGCGAGCTCGACCTGGAGCTTTCCCTCGGCCGAGTGGGCGTGGTCGGCGAAGATGTCGAGGATCACCGCGGTGCGGTCGATCACCGGCACCCCGAGCTCGGCCTCGAGGTTGCGCTCCTGGCGCGGGGCGAGCTCGTCGTCGCAGGCGACCAGGTTGGCGTCGCAGGCCTTGATCTCGCTCTTCAGCTCGGCCAGCCGCCCCCGCCCGAAGTAGCGATCGGGGTCGGGCGCGGGGCGCTGCTGAGTCGCGGTCCCGGCGGTGGCGACCCCTGCGGTCCGCAGCAGCTCCTTCAGCTCGGCGAGCGGCTCGCCTTCGTCGCGGCCGTCGACGATGCCGATCGCTAGCGCCCGCTGGCGCGCACGCGGGTTCGCGACACCGGCGCCATCGCCCGCCGCGTAAGCGGTCTGTTTGGAACGGCCGTTCCTGGATCTATCCACTCGCTCGATTGTAGGCGGCGATCTCGGCGTCCTGGCCGGGCGGCCAGGATCGCGTATAGGCTTCGCGCCGATGAAGGTCTTCCTCACCGGCGGCACCGGCTTCATCGGCGGCACCGTGGCCCGCCAGCTGCGCGAGAGGGGCGACGAGGTGGCTTGCCTCGTCCGCAGCCCCGAGAAGGCCGCCGCGGTTACCGAGCTCGGCTGCTCGACCGTCGCCGGCGACCTCGGCGACCGGGCGGCCCTGGCGAGCGCGATGGAGGGCTGCGACGCGGTCATCCATGCCGCCGCGATGTACGAGGTCGGGATCCCCAAGTCGCAGCACCCGGCGATGTACGAGGCGAACGTGGTCGGCACCGAGAACGTGCTCGGCGCCGCCAAGGACGCCGCAATCGCCAAGACCGTCTACGTCTCGACCTGCGGCGTCTTCGGCGACACCCACGGAAAGACGGTCGACGAGACCTACGAGCACCCGGGCAAGGAATTCACCTCCTACTACGAGGAGACCAAGCTCGAGGCCCACAAGGTCGCCAAGCGGATGATGGCCGAGGGCCTGCCGTGCGTGACCGTCCAGCCGGGCGGCGTCTACGGTCCTGGGGACACCTCCCAGGTTGCCGACCTGCTCGAGGAATTCTTCGCCGGCAAGCTGGTCCTGCTGCCGCTCGCGAGCCTCGGAATCTGCATGAGCCACGTCGACGACATCGCCGCCGGCATCCTCCTCGGGCTGGACAAAGGCGTGGCGGGAGAGGCCTACGTGATCAGTGGCCCGGAGACGACGATGCGAGGGGCGATCGAGATGGTCGCCAAGGTCAGCGGCCGCAAGGCCCCCAAGCACGACCTGCCGACGCCCGTCCTCAAGGCCCTTACTCCGATCGGACCGCTGGTCGGCAAGCTGATGGGGCAGCCGCCGAACCTGCGAGAGCTGATCTCCTCCGGCGACGACGTCACCTTCTGGGCCAGCTACGACAAGGCCGCCCGGGAGCTCGGGTACGCCCCGCGGGGCCTCGAAGAGGGGCTGCGCGAAACCCTCGCGGCGGACGACCGCTTTCCCGCCCCCGCGGCCTGACCCCTCGATGCGCGTCATCGACGTAGAGCACCTCGGCCGCGAGCACGTGATCGGCTGCTGGGAGGTCGACGGCGCCCTCGTCGACCCCGGGCCCGAGTCCTCGCTCGAAACGCTGCTGGCGAAGCTCGGAGACGAGCAGCCGCGGGCGGTGGTTCTCACCCACATCCACCTCGACCACGCGGCGGCCACCGGCGCGATCGTCCGCCGCTGGCCCGAGACCGAGGTCTACGTGCACGAGCGCGGCGCGCCCCACCTGATCGACCCATCGCGCCTTCTGGCCAGCGCCGAGCGGCTCTACGGCGACGCCATGGAGCGCCTCTGGGGCGAGATCGTGCCGGTGCCCGAGGGGAACGTGAAGGCCCTGAGCGGCGGCGAGACAGTCCTCGGCATGCGAGTCGCCTACACCCCCGGTCACGCCTCCCATCACGTCTGCTACCTGCACGAGGAGAGCGGCACCGCCTTCGTCGGCGACGTCGCCGCCTGCCTGATCCCAGGCACCAACCTCGTCGTCCCCCCCACGCCGCCGCCCGACATCGACATCGAGACCTGGCTCGACTCGATCGCGACCGTCGAGGCCTGGCAGCCCGAGCGCCTCGCCGTGACCCACTTCGGCGCGATCGAGGACCCCGAGCCCCACCTGGCCACGGTCCGCAAGCGGCTGCGCGAGGAGGCCGACCTGGCCAAGGAGCTCGACGAGGAGGCCTATGAGAAGCGCCACCGCGCCCTGGTGGCATCGCGGGCGTCGACCGAAAAGGCTGCCGAGGAGCTGATCCAGTGCGTGCCGCCGCAGTACCAGTGGCGTGGGCTCGACCGCTACTGGCGCAAGCGCGAGGAGCGCGAGGCGGCCTAGCCGATCCGGCGCGGCGGGTAAGTGGAGCCGTCCCAGACCCGGCGCTTGCCGAGGTTGCCCGGCAGCGGGACGGTCAGCGAGTAGGTCGTCCGCCGCAAGCACTTCGGCTCGGGGCCTGTCGGCCGCTCTCTCCAGACCGTGAGCACCAGGTCGCGGCCGATGCTCCGAAATTCGCGCCCCAGGTCGCCGGCCGGGGGCGGCCGGCACGCCTCTACGGTGGTGTCGATCCGTAGCGCCCGTGTCTTGCGATGCAACCGTTGGGGACGCTGGAGTCGCCAGCGCAACGCGTCGGCGGTTTCACTCGAGGTCTGGGCCATGCAATCGCTCGGCGACCCGCTCACCGCCCAGCGACCATCGGTGGAGATGAGGCGCAGTGTGATCAGCCCCAGGCCGAGCCGGCCCGCGGCGAACCTCGCCTCGCTTTCGGTCACGCTCAGTCCCCTCCAGTTCTTCAGTGGAAGGCTTGCGTGCAGGCCTTCCGAGAGGTAGGCCCTGAGCGCCTCTTCGGGTGCCCCCGTTCCATTCTCGGCTTCGGTGGGACCGCTGAAGGTCGCGACCGGGTCGAAGGTCGTTTCCAGGCAGGTGGCCGAATGGGGCCACGCGGGCCAGCGCTCGGTCGCCGGGTCCGGGCCGCTCGCGTACTCCACCTGCCATGCCTGCGACGTCGCCCCCATCGCAAGGCAGGCGAGCGCTGTCAAGCCCCCGGTCCGGATCGCCCTCCTCACATCACCAAGTGTAGGTGGACCGGACGCCGCCGCAGGCGTTAGGTTCTCTTTTGTGCGGGTACGTCCACTCGCGTCCGACCACCTATCGAAGGGGAGAATCCCAGTGACTTCAGGTCCCGGCCGTTCACGGCTACTTGCTGTTCTCTGCGCAGCGCTTGCGGTGATGGCAGCCCTTGCCCTCGCCGCCTGCGGCGACAGTGAGGACGACGCCCAGGAATTGAACGTAGAACTCAAGGGCGGACAGTCCGCCAAGTTCAGCGCGCCGGCGACGGCGGAGCCGGGCGAGGCTCAGATCACGTTCAAGAACGCGACGGGCGACGAAGCCGAGCTGCAGCTGATCCGGGTCGAGGGCAACCATGACGCCGAGGAAGTGGTGAAAGCCCTGGGCGGCGCATCGTCTGGCAAACCCTTCCCCGACTGGTTCTTCGCCGGCGGCGGGGTCAGCGGCATCGAAGGCGGCAAGAGCAGGACCGTGACCCAGATCCTCGAGCCGGGCACGTACTACACGACCAACCTCGAAGGTAAACCCGATCCCTCGAGCTTCGCCGCGATCAAGGTCAGCGGCGAGGCCGACGACGCGGAGCTGGAGTCGGACAAGACCGTCACCGCCGCTGAGTACAAGTTCGAAGCGGACGGCCTCGAAGCCGGCGAAAACGAGGTCGCCTTCGAGAACGTCGGCGCCCAGCCGCACCACCTGATCGTCGCCAAGCTCAAAGACGGCGCCACCTTCAAGGAGGTCCAGGACGCGATCAAAACGAACAAAGGCGAACCGCCGCTCGAAGAAGAGGGCGGCGACCACACCGCGGTGATCGAAGGCGGCGAAACACAGCTCGTCGAGCTCAATCTGGAACCCGGCACCTACGCGATGATGTGCTTCATCAGCGACCGCCAGGGCGGGCCGCCCCATGCCGTCAAAGGCATGGTCAACGAGCTCGAGATCGAATAGCGAGAACCCCGGGGCGCGGGCGCCTGGCTCAGGCCAGGTGCTCGCGCATCCGCTCGACCGCCTCTTCGATGCGGTCGTCGGGCGTCGTCAGGGAGATCCTGAAGAAGCCCTCGCCGCTGGGCCCGTACATCGAGCCCGGCGAGACGATCACGGCCGCCTCTTCGAGCACCAGCTCGGCGAACGAGGTCGATGTGTGCCCCTCGGGAACCGGCGCCCATACGTAGATCGTCCCCTTCGGGGGTTGGACGTCGACGCCGATCTCGCGCAGCGCCCCGACCACGAGGTCGCGGCGGCGGGAGTAGGTCTCGTTCATCCGCTGCAGCGGCCCGGCCGGGCCCCCGAGAGCGGCGGCGCCGGCCAGCTGGACGGCCTCGAAAAGACCGGAGTCGACGTTCGTCTTCAGGCGCCAGTAGGTCTCGATCGCGTCGGCGTTACCGAGGATCGCGGCACAGCGCCAGCCGGTCATGTTGTAGCCCTTGGAGAGCGAGAAGACCTCGACCCCGACCTCCTTCGCACCCGGCGTCGCCAGGAAGCTCGGCGCCACGTAGCCGTCGTAGGTGGTCTCCGAGTAGGCGTTGTCGTGGACGACGAGGATCTCGTGCTCGCGGGCGAAGGAGACGACCATCTCGAAGAAGCCCTCGGGGACGATCGCGCCGCTCGGGTTGTTCGGGTAGTTGAGGAACATCAGCCTCGCCCTCGCGGCGGTCTCGGCCGGGACCGCGCCGAGGTCCGGCGCATAGCCGAGCTCGGGCACGAGCGGCAGCAGCTCGGGAGTGGCGCCGGCGAGGATCGGGCCGCCGGTGTAGACGGGGTAGCCGGGGTCGGAGGCGAGCGCGACCCCGCCCTGGTCGAGGAAGGCGAAACAGAGGTTGTAGATGCACTCCTTGGCGCCGATCGCCGGGATCACCTCGGTCTCGGGATCGATCTCGACCCCGAAGCGGGCGTCGTAGAAGCCGGCGAAGGCCTCGCGGAACTCGGCCCGGCCGCGATTGCTGGGGTACTTCTGGTTGCCCGGATCCGCGACCGCCGCCTGCATCGCCTTGACGATGTGCGGGTAGGTCGGCTCGTCGGGATCGCCGATGCCTAGGCTGATCACGTCGATCCCCGCGGCGCGCTTGTCGGCGACCCGCCGCTCGAGTTCGGCGAACATGTACGGCGGCATCGCCTCCAGGCGCTTGGACGGATCGGTGATTCCCACGGTCGCGGAAATCTATTCCTCGTCGACCGCGAGTGCTTCGAGCAGCTCGGCGGAGAGCTCGCCGGAGCAGACCGGCTCCGCCCACCCGGTCAACCGCACGTCGAGGTCGGCCGAGACCTCGACCTCGAGCTCGCCGCCGTCGAGCTCGACCGTGATCGGGCTCGAAGCCCCGTTGATGAAGGCGGTGACCGCGGCGCCGCTCGCCCCGGTGCCGGAGGAGAGCGTCTCCCCCACCCCGCGCTCGAAGATCCGCGCCCGCACTCGGCTGCCGTCGACTCTCAGGAAAGAGACATTGGTGCGGTTCGGGAACAGCTCGTCGGCTTCGATCTCAGGGCCGATCGCGCCGAGGTCGAGCTGCTCGAGCCGGTCGCCGACGACGATCGCGCACTGGGGGTTGCCGATCGAGACATGCTGGAAGTCCCAGGCGTGCCCGTCGGCGACGACGCACCCGCGTCCGTCCTCGGAGCCGCTCGGGAAGTCCTTGGAAACCGTCGCGGCACGGCCCATGTCGACCGAGCAGGTCCGCTCCGAGGTGATCGTCGGAGTGATCGGACCAGCCGCGGTCAGGATCGAGAAGGTCTCGGCGTCGGTCCAGCCGTGGCGGCGCTGGTAGAGAATCGCCTCGCGGGCGCCGTTGCCCGAGAGCTCGGCCTCGGAGCCGTCGGGGTTGAAGATCCGCAACTCGGCGACGAACCCGGGGTCGTCGCTGCGCGAGAGCAGCAGCACCCCGTCGGAGCCGATCCCGAAGTGGGGGTCGCAGAGCCTCCGGACCCGGCCCGGGGTCAGCTCCCAGGGCAGCGAGTCCGCCTCGACGATCAGGTAGTCGTTGCCCAGCGCCTGCCACTTCTCGAATCGCATGCGGGCAGACTAGTCGGAGAGGGCGCCGGCGATTTCGGCCGCGACGTCGGCGTCGTCGCGGCCGGTGCGGTCGATCGCGACCAGATTCGGGATCTTCCGCATCCAGGTCAGCTGCCGACGGGCGTAGTTGCGAGAGCGCCTCTTCATCAGCTCGAGGTCGCCTCCGAGCAGCTCGTCGAACCCCAGCGCCTTGCGGGCGGTGCGAGAGGGCCCGGCGGCCTCGGCGACTCGCACCTCCTCGAGTGCTCCCGAGGTGGCAATCGCCTCGGTGCGAGCGTCGATCCGCTCGTAGAGGAGGGAGCGCTCCATGTCGAGGCCGAAGATCGTGGTCGGGTGGCGGGTCTCGGGCGACCAGAGCTCGGAGCTCTCGGATTCGGGCGGCGCCTTGACCAGCGAGAGCTCTGCCACCGCGGCCCGCAGGTAGAGGCCGGTGCCGCCGACGACGAGCGGACGCCTTCCGGCCTCGAGGGCGGCGTCCACCTCCTCGTGGGCTCGCCGCATGTAGTCACCGACCGAGAACGGGCTCGTGACCGGAACGAAGCCGATGAGACGGTGCTCGAGACGCGTCCTTTCCGCCTCGCCGGCGGCTCCGGTCAGTTGCTCGAGCCCCTCGTAGACCTGCAGCGCGTCGCAGGAGATCGCGATCGGGTCCTCGTCCTGCTCGCGCAGGCGCTCGGCGAGGGCCACCGCGACGCCGGTCTTGCCGACCCCGGTCGGACCGAAGATCCCGACGACCCTCACAGGGAGACGGGAACGGCGGCGACCCCGGAGAGCGTCTGCGACGTCGCCGCGTCGATCCGGACCTCGACGAGGCTGCCCGGCGCGGCGATCCCTTCGAAGTTGACCGCCTTGTTGTGGCGGCTTCGACCCCGCAGGCGCGAAGGGTCGGTGCGGCTCGCGCCCTCGACAAGGACCTCCATCTCGCGGCCGACGAAGCGCTGGGCGCGCTCGCCGGCCCGGCGCTGGACCAGGTCGACGAGGCGTTTCATGCGCTCGACCTTGACCGGGTGCGGCACCGCCTCGCCCATCGTCGCCGCCTCGGTCTCCCGCCGTGGTGAGAAGACGAAAGTGAAGGCGCCGTCGTAGCCGACCTCTTCGACGACCTCGAGCGTTTCCGCGAAGTCGGCCTCGCTCTCACCCGGGAAGCCGACGATGATGTCGGTGGTGATCGCGCAGTCGGGCACGTGCTCGCGGATCAGGTCGACGCGGTCCATGTAGCGATCGCGGTCGTAGGTGCGTCGCATCCGCTTCAGGATCCTGCTGGATCCGGACTGCAGCGGCAGGTGGACGTGCTCGCACAGCCCCGGCAGCTCGGCGTGGGCCCGAACCACGTCCTCCTTCATGTCCTTCGGGTGCGGGCTGGTGTAGCGGATGCGATCGATGCCCTCGATCGCGTCGACCTGCGCCAGCAGGTCCGAGAACCCGATCCGGGACTCCGGCGGCAGGTCACGGCCGTAGCTGTTCACGTTCTGCCCCAGCAGGGTGACCTCGCGGACGCCGTCGGCGGCGAGACCCTCGGCCTCGGCGAGGAGCTCCGACGGGTCGCGGCTGACCTCGCGGCCCCGGGTCGAGGGGACGATGCAATAGGAGCAGCGGCAGTTGCAGCCCTGGGAGATCTGCAGCCAGCCCTGGAAGCGCCGCTCGCGACGGGTCGGGAGGTGGCCGGAGAAGTCCTCGAACTCGAAGTAGCCCTGGGCGCTGAGGGAGTCCGAGTTGAGGAACTCGGCCAGCTTGTGGATCTGCCCGGGCCCGAAGGCGACGTCGACGAAGGGGAAGCGGCGGAAGACCTCGTCCTTGACCGACTGGGCCCAACAGCCACCGACGCCGACGACCCGCTCCGGATCCTCGCCCTTGAGGCGCTTCGCCTCGCCGAGGTGGGCGAGGAAGCGGTTGTCGGCCGACTCGCGGATCGAGCAGGTGTTGAAGAGGATCAGGTCGGCGTCCTCGCGCGCCTCGGCCGCCTCGTAGCCCAGCGACTCGAGCATCCCCTGCATGCGCTCGGAGTCGTGCACATTCATCTGACACCCGAAAGTCGTCACATGGAACCGCTTGCTCATAACCGTGCAGGGTACTGACGGTCAGGGAGCAAGCAGATCAAGGGCGCAGGGAGCGCAGCGTGCACCGCACGCAAGCGACCGAGGACGCCGAGCTGCGCTGCTACTTGACCGTCAGGATGCCTTGCATGCCGGCTTCGGCATGTCCTGGGACTGTGCAGAGGAAGGTGTAGGAGCCGGGTTTGAGGTCGGCGCTCACCGTCGTCTCGCTTTCGCTGATCAGATCGGTCTTGGCGAGCTCCTGGCCGGCCGCCTCGATCGCCACGTCATGGGCGATCGCCGCCGGGTTTTCGAATTCGATGGTCACCTCACCGGGCTTGCTGGTCAGGGTCTTCGTGTCGTAGGCGATTTCGGTGGGCGATGCCGCCAACTGCACGGTCCCCCCGGCGTCGCCGCCGGCCGTCTTGCCTGCTTCCTCTCGGGTGGGAGCTTCCTCGGCGCCCTGTTCAGCGCCCGGAACGTTGTCCTCTGGATTGGCCTCCTCCTCTTCGAAGACCTCGCCCGCCTCCTCGAGCTCGGCCGCGCGGACCTCTTCCTCATGCTGGCCGTTGAGGACCGAGAAGGTGATGGCGCCTCCGATCAGCGCGACGAAGGCGAGGATCACCACCGGGCCGGCCTTGCCCGGGAAGTTCTCGACTTTGATGCCGATGAAGCTGACGATCACCGCCATTCCGGCGAGGATCCCGGCGAGGATGTAGAAAATTGTCGCGTCGCTCATGCGGCGCGCATCCTATCTAGGCGGCTTTGACCTCGGCGGTCTCCTGTCCGGCGTCCCCAGGCGTCGCCTCAGGCGCGGGAGCAGGGGCCGGACCGGCATCCAACCCGAGCGCGGTGCGGATCTTCCCTTCGATCTCCGCCGCCAGCTCCGGGTTGTCCTTGAGGAACTGCTTGGCGTTGTTGCGCCCCTGGCCGAGGCGGGTCTCGCCGTAGGAGAAGAACGAGCCCGATTTCTGGACCAGGTCCTGCTCGATGCCGAAGTCGAGGAGCCCGCCCTCTCGCGAGATCCCCTCGCCGTACTCGATGTCGAACTCGGCCTGGCGGAACGGAGCCGCGACTTTGTTCTTGACCACTTTCACGCGGACCCGGTTGCCGACGGCCTCGGTGCCTTCTTTCAGCGTTTCGATCCGGCGGATGTCGAGGCGCTGCGAGGAGGCGAACTTGAGCGCCCGGCCTCCGGGCTGGGTCTCGGGGGACCCGAACTGGACCCCGACTTTTTCGCGGATCTGGTTGGTGAAGAGGCAGACGGTGTTGGTTCGGTTGAGGTTGCCGGCCAGTTTGCGCATCGCCTGCGACATCAGGCGGGCCTGAAGACCGACCGTCTGGTCCCCGATCTGGCCTTCGAGCTCGGCTTTCGGGGTCAGCGCCGCGACCGAGTCGATCGCGACGACGTCGATCGCCGCCGAGGCGATCAGCCGATCGGCGATCTGCAGGGCCTGCTCGCCGTAGTCGGGCTGGGAGACGAGGAGCTCGTCGCAGTCGACACCGATCGCGGTTGCGTAGATCGGGTCCATCGCGTGCTCGGTGTCGATGAAGACGCAGACGCCGCCGCGGGCCTGCGCCTGGGCGATCACGTGGTAGATCAGGGTCGTCTTACCGGAGGACTCGGGGCCGAAGATCTCGACGATGCGGCCACGAGGGACGCCGCCGATGCCGAGCGCCAGGTCGAGGGCAAGGGAGCCGGTCGGGATCGAGGCGATCTGGATTTTGCTGTCCTCGCCGAGGCGCATCAGCATGCCCTCGCCGAACTCCTTGTGGATCCCCGTGACCGCGTTCTCGAGTGCCGCGTCCTTGGCCTTGGCTTCCTTCGCCGTGGCCTCTTTCAAAGCCGGTTTCCTGTCTGCCATCTGTTTCACCTCAAGTCGATATGCGCCAACGGGGAATAGGTCGCACCCCATGGCTTGAGTTCAGAACGGTAAAGCGAGACCCGGACGCCAAGGGCGGGCTGCAAGAGACCCTGCGGCAGCGGCCCCGGGGGCCTTGGAACGGCTCGCGGGCGCCTCGACCCGCGGTTCTCCGGCCTCACCCTCGCGACCGTCAGGTGGGGCCAGAAACGCCGCTTCTCAGGCTCGTGCAGTCCGGCCGACGCCAGCCCACCCTCCAGGTCCGCCTGGAGGTCGACCAGCCCCGCCGAATCGATCGGGAGCGCGTACAGTCGCGCCCTCCCCCGCTCCGGCCGCCGAACCGGGTCCAGAAGCCGGATCGTCTGCGCCGGGAACGACCCTGCCCGCTCGAGGACGCCGGCAATCTCGTCGATCTCCTTCTCCGGCCTGTAGCCGAGGAAGACGAGCGTCACGTGAAGGGAGTCGGCCGGCAGTGGCCTCAGGGCCGGATCGGAGAGCTCCCGCTCGCCCCAGGTCTCGATCTCCCGCCGGGTCTCGTCGGGAAGGTCGAGCGCCACGAAAAGGCGTGCCCGGGGGCTCTTGAGGCGCTCCTTGGTCATCGCCTGGCCACGCTACGGGCCGAAATCGCGCGAGACAACATCGCTTCGCAAGAAATCCGCGGCGAAGGTCTAAAGCGCGGGATCGCCGCCGCCGAGCAGCATCCGCAACAGGTGCAGCCCGACGAGCGCCGAGCGTTCGCGGATGTCCTCGCGACCGCCGGGGATCACCGGTTCGCGTGCGATCGCCGTCCCGTCGGAGAGTCGGGCGTTGAAGCAGACGTAGCCGACCGGCTTCTCCTCGCTGCCGCCGTCGGGCCCGGCGATGCCCGTGATCGAGACGGCGACGTCGGCGCCGAAACGATCCAGGGCGCCCAGCGCCATCGCCTCGGCGACCTGCGGCGAGACAGCGCCGTGTTCCTCGATCAACCCCGGGTCGACGCCCAGGAGGTCGACCTTCGACTCGTTCGAATAGGAGACGACGCTGCCCGCCATATAGGCCGAGGCTCCGGGGAGGCTGGTGATCCGTGCCGCCATCAGGCCGCCGCTGCATGACTCCGCCAGGCCGAGCCGGCGGCCGGCCAGCAGCGCCGCGACCTGGGCGTCGATCGTCGTCCCGTCTTCGCTGAAGAGCTGGGCGGGATGGCGCTTGCCGAGGCCGGCGCGGACCGCCTCGGCCGTCGCCGTCGCCTCGTCGCGGTAGCGGACGTCGATCTCGATCTCCCCGCGCCGCAGGCAGGTCGTGATCTCCACCTCCGGCAGCGCCACCCCCTCGTCCTCCATCTCGCGCAGGCTCTTGGCGATTTCGGACTCGGGGATGCCGAACATCCTCAGGGTGTAGCCGCGAAGCGGGGTGGCGCGCGCCAAGATCTCACGCACAGGCTCGGTCTCGAGCGCCGCCGGCCACATCGGCTGCAGCTCACGGGGCGGCCCGGGCAGGACCACGATCGCCAGCTCGCCGGCGGGGACGACGAGGCCCGGTGCGGTGCCGACCGGATCGAGTGCGTCGGCGCCCTCGGGGATCATCGCCTGCTTGCGATTGGCCTCCATCACCGCCTCCCGGTCGAAGTCGAATCGCTTCGCGAACTCGCGCAGGATCTCGGCGATCTTCGCCTCGACCTCCTCGTCGAGGACCAGCTCGCGGCCGGCGAAGCGGCCGACCACCTCGGCGGTGAGGTCGTCGGCGGTCGGGCCGAGCCCACCGGAGGTGACGATCAGGTCCATGCCCTCCTCGGCGAGGAAGCGCAGGGCGGCCTCGAGGTCGTCGGGCCGGTCGGCGACGATCAGGATGTGGGCGACCTCGACGCCGAGCTCGGCCAGCGCTTCGGAGACCCAGGGCCCGTTGCGGTCGACGATTCGCCCGGTCAGGACCTCGGTCCCGGTGACCACTATCCCGGCTCTGACCGGCCCCTCGCTCATGGGGACGGAAGCTACCGGACCGGGTCCGCTCAGTCGCCGGGCTCGGAGTCGACCGCGACCGGCTCGCCCGCGGCCCCGCCGCCGCTGAGCACGCGCGCGAGGTCGGCCGGCGCGATCAGCACCTGACGGGGTTTGGAGCCTTCGTAGCCGGAGATGACGCCTCGGCGCTCGAGCATGTCGATCAGGCGCCCGGCGCGGGTGTAGCCGACCCGCAGGCGGCGTTGGATCATCGAGACGGAAGCGGTTTCGGTCTCGACCACGATCTTGATCGCGTCGTCGAGCAGGTCGTCGGCGTCGGGATCGAAGTCGCCATCGGCTTCGACGCCCTCCTGCACGACCTCGTTGACCTCCAGCAGCTGCTCCTCGAATTCGGGCTCGCCCTGCTTGGCCCAGTGCTTGGTGATGCGGGCGATCTCCTCCTCGGTGATGAAGGCGCCCTGGATCCGCGCCAGCTTCGAGGTGCCGGCGCCGCGGAGGAGCATGTCCCCTTGGCCCAGCAGGGCCTCGGCCCCGCCCTGGTCGAGGATCACGCGCGAGTCGGTCTGCGAGGAGACGGCAAAGGCGATCCGGGCCGGGATGTTGACCTTGATCGTGCCGGTGATGATGTCGGTCGAGGGCCGCTGGGTCGCGAGCACGAGGTGGATACCCGTCGCCCGCGACTTCTGGGCGAGGCGGATGATCGAGTCCTCGACCTCGGCCGGCGCGACCATCATCAGGTCGGCGAGCTCGTCGATGATGCAGAGGATGTAGGGCAGCGGCGCCTCACCCTGCTTCTTGCGGATCCGGTTCAGCTCGACCAGGTTCCGCGCCCGCGCCTCACCCATGATCCCG
>DATDCK010000032.1:0-200078 GCA_036524375.1 Solirubrobacterales bacterium
GAGCTCGGAGGGCCGGAGCGCCGCCAGCAGCGGCGCGTGGTTGGCGAGGATCCCGATCTCGCCGCCCGCGGTCCGAGTCGAGACCTGGCGCACCTCACCGTTGAAGACCTCACCCTCCGGGGTCAGGACCTCGACGTCCAGCTTGTGCTCGGCGGCCACGTCTGCCTACGCCGCTGCCGCGGCCTTGGCGTTCTCGGTTACCTGGTCGATCGAGCCCTGCATGTAGAAGGCGCCCTCGGAGAGGTCGTCGTGCTCGCCGTCGAGGATCTCGCGGAAGCCGCGCACCGTCTCGGCAACCGGCACGTACTCGCCGGTGCGCCCCGTGAACTGCTCGGCGACGAAGAACGGCTGCGAGAGGAAGCGCTCGATCTTGCGTGCCCGCGAGACCGTCTGCTTGTCCTCGTCGGAGAGCTCGTCGATTCCGAGGATGGCGATGATGTCCTGGAGCTCCTTGTAGCGCTGCAGGACTTCCTGGACCTCGGTCGCGGTGCGGTAGTGCTCCTCGCCGAGGATGTCGGGCTTGAGGATCGTCGAGCTCGAGTCGAGCGGGTCGACCGCGGGGTAGATCCCTTTCTCCGAGATCGACCGCGAGAGCGCCGTCGTCGCGTTGAGGTGGGCGAACACCGAGGCCGGAGCCGGGTCGGTGTAGTCGTCGGCGGGGACGTAGACGGCCTGGATCGAGGTGACCGAGCCACGCTCGGTCGAGGTGATCCGCTCCTGCAGCCCGCCCATCTCGGTCTCCAGCGTCGGCTGGTAGCCGACCGCGGAGGGCATCCGCCCGAGCAGGGCCGAGACCTCCGAGCCCGCCTGGACGAACCGGAAGATGTTGTCGATGAAGAGCAGGACGTCCTGGCCGCCCTGCTCGCGGTAGTACTCGGCCATCGTCAGCCCGGAGAGGGCGACTCGCAGGCGCGCGCCCGGGGGCTCGTTCATCTGGCCGAAGACGAGCATGGTCTTGTCGATCACGCCCGACTCTTTCATCTCGAGCCAGAGGTCGTTCCCCTCTCGCGAGCGCTCGCCGACGCCGACGAAGGCGGAGAGCCCTTCGTGCTCCTCGGCGATCGAGCGGATGAGCTCCTGGATCAGAACGGTCTTGCCGACGCCGGCGCCGCCGAACAGCCCGACCTTGCCGCCCTTGGCGTAGGGCGCGAGCAGGTCGATGACCTTGATCCCGGTCTCGAGGATCTCCTGGGTGGGAGCGAGGTCGGAGGCCTTCGGGGCGGGACGATGGATCGGCCAGCGCTCCCCTCCCTCCTCGAGCTCGGCCCCTTCGTCGATCGGCTCGCCGAGAAGGTTGAAGATGCGGCCGAGGGTGGCGTCGCCGACCGGGACCGTGATCGGCCCGCCGGTGTCGGTCACCTTGTCGCCGCGCTGGAGGCCGTCGGTGGCGTCCATGGCGACGGTGCGCACGCGGTCGTCGCCGAGGTGCTGCTGGACCTCGCAGACCAGTTCGGTCGGTTCGTTGTCGCCGTCGCCGGCCATCTCGATCTTCACCGCCGAGTAGATCTCCGGCAGCTTGTCCGGGAAGACTGCGTCGACGACCACGCCGGTGACCTGCTCGACACTCCCTACGTTCGTTCCGTTGTTCTCAGCCATTGGTTCCTTTTCTCTCCTATCGAAGCTTTATCCGAGCGCCTCGGCGCCGCCGACGACCTCGAGGATCTCCTGGGTGATTTCCGCCTGCCGGGCCCGGTTCATCTCGAGGGTCAGGTCGTCCATCATCGTTTCGGCGTTCTCCGCCGCGTTGCGCATCGCGGTCATCCGCGCCCCCAGCTCGGAGGCGGCCGACTCGAGCAGGGCCCGATAGACCGAGATGTTCACGTACTCCGGCACGAGCTGGGCGAGCAGCAACTCCGCTTCCGGCTCGTATTCCCAGCTCGAGCGACTGTGGGCCTCCTCGATCTCGGTCTGCTCCTCGCGCTGCTCCTCCTCGCCCGAGCCTTCGCCGATCACCTCGGCCTGCTGCAGCGGGAGAAGGGTCTGGCGCCAGACGTGCTGGGTCAGGGGTGAGACGTAGTGGTTGAAGACGAGCTCGACGCGGTCGAGCTCCTCGTCGACGAAGCGCGCGGTCAGCTCGTCGCCGATCTCACGCGCATTGGCGTAGCCGGGACGATCGGTGAAGCCGGTGTATTCGCCGCTCAGCTCCTGCTTGCGAAAGGTCAGAGCCGAGACGCCCTTGCGGCCGACCGCGTAGAAGGCCGTCTCCTTGCTGTCCTGGCGGAGCTCACGGCCGAGGCGCATCCCATCACGGATGATGTTCGTGTTGAAGGCGCCCGCCAGGCCGCGATCGCCGGTGATGAGGATGATGCCGACTCGCTTCTCTTGCTCGCGCTCGCTGAGGACCGGGTGCTGCGGGATCCCACCGGCGTTCTCGGCCGCCCGCCGGGTCATCTTGCGGATGCCCTGGGCGTAGGGGCGGAGTTTCTCGATCCGCTCCTCGGCCCGGCGTAGGCGCGCCGCGGCGACCATCTCCATCGCACGCGTGATCTTGTTGATGTTCTTGATCGACGCGATGCGCGTCTTGACGTCCTTCTGGGAGGCCATGAGCTAGGGCGCTGCCGCCGGTCAGGCGGGAGTCGCCTCTTTCTCCTCCTCGGTGTCGGACCCCTCGGAGTCGTCGGACCCCTCGGAATCGCCGGAGCCCTCGGCCTCCTCGACCCGGCTCGGTTTGCTGCGCTCCTCCTCGGACTTGATCCGGTCGGACTCGCCGGCCTCGACCGGATCGCCGTTCTCGTCGAAGTCGGGCCCGAAATCGTCGACGAACTCGGCGATCGCCGCGCCGAGCTCCTTTTCGTCGTCCTCCTCGAGCTTGCCGGTATCGGTGATCCGGCCGAGCAGGTCGCTCTTCTCCGAGCGCAGGCGGATCCGCAGGTCGCTGAGGAACTCGCCGACCCGCTCGACCGCGATCCGGTCGAGGAAGCCGCCGGTGCCCGCGTAGATCGAGGAGACCTGGTCGGCCATCTCGAGCGGTTCGCGCTCCTTCTGTTTGAGGAGCTCGACCAGCCGCTGGCCGCGGTTGAGGGACTTCTGCGTCTCCGGGTCGAGCTCGGAGCCGAATTGGGCGAAGGCCTCGAGATCGCGGAACTGGGAGAGGTCGAGGCGCAGTTTTCCGGCGACCTTCTTCATCGCCTTCGTCTGCGCGTTACCACCGACTCGGGAGACCGAGATGCCGACGTTGATCGCCGGCCTCACGCCCGAGTTGAAGAGATCCGACTCGAGGAAGATCTGGCCGTCGGTGATCGAGATCACGTTGGTCGGGATATACGCGGAGACGTCGGAGGCCTGGGTCTCGATGATCGGCAGCGCCGTCAGCGAGCCGCCGCCGAGCTCGTCGTTCAGTTTCACCGCCCGCTCGAGGAGCCGCGAGTGCAGGTAGAAGACATCGCCCGGGTACGCCTCGCGCCCCGGCGGCCGCCGCAGCAAGAGCGACATCTGGCGGTACGCGTAAGCGTGTTTTGTGAGGTCGTCGTAGACGCAGAGGGCGTGTTTGCCGTTGTAGAGGAAATGCTCGCCCATCGCGCAGCCCGCGTAGGGGGCGATGTACTTGATCGGCGCCGCCTCGTCGGCGGGCGCGGCGACGATGATCGAGTTCTCCATCGCGCCGTTTTCCTCGAGCACCTCCTTCAGCTGGACGACCGTGGACATGCGCTGACCGACAGCGACGTAGATGCTGATCAGGTCCTTGTCCTTGTTGTTGATGATCGTGTCGATGCCGATCGCGGTCTTACCGGTCTGGCGGTCGCCGATGATCAGCTCTCGCTGGCCACGGCCGATCGGGATCATCCCGTCGATCGCCATCAGGCCCGTCTGCACGGGCTCGGTGACCGGCTGTCGCTGGACGACGCCCGGGGCTTTGAACTCGGCCGGGCGGAACTGGGTGGTCTGGATGTCGCCCTTGTCGTCGAGCGGACGGCCGAGCGGGTCGACCATCCGGCCCAGGAGCTCGTCGCCGACCGGGATCCGCAGGAGCTCGCCGGTGCGCTTGACCGTGTCGCCCTCGACGATTTTGTCCCACTCGCCGAACAGCACGGCGCCGACGTTGTCGGACTCGAGGTTCAGCGCCAGCCCGGTGACCCCGTGCGGCAGGTCGAGCATCTCCAGGGCCATGCAGTTGTCGAGGCCATGGACGCGGGCGATTCCGTCGGCCACGGACAGCACCGTCCCGACCTCCGAGAGGTCGGCGCTCGCGGTGTCCATTCCCTCGATCCTCTCCCTGAGGATCGATGCGATCTCGTCCGGCTTGATCTCCATTTCCTTTTCCTGCTCCCTCTAGTGCGCCGCCTGCGCGACGCTCTTTCGAAGTTTCTCCAAGCGACTGCGGATGCTCGCGTCCAAGACCATGTTCCCGACCTGGAGAACGATGCCGCCGAGGATGCCCTCGTCGACCTTGCTCGCCAGCTCGACCTTCTGGCCGGTCTGGCGCTCGACCTCCGAGCCGACCTTCTCGACCACCGATGGGTCGAGCTCGACGGCGCTGGTGACGGTCACGTCGAGACGCTTGTTCTCCTGCTTCCAAAGCTGCTCGAAGCGGTTACGGACGCGGAAAATCTCGTTCATGCGGTGCTTCTCGATCAGCAGCTCGAGGAAGTTCGACAGCTCCGGGTCGGCGCCGCTCAGCATCCGGCTCAGGCCCTCTTTCTTCTCAGCCGAGGTGAAGTAGGGGCTGAAGAAGTAGACCTGGGCGTCGTGCTCGTTGTCGAGCGCGTCGGTGAACTGATCGAGCTGCTCGCCGACCTCGTCGAGCTTGCCCTTCTCCTTCGCGACATCGAAGAGGGCTTCGGCATATACGTGGTCGACCGCGGGCACCTCTAGTTCTCCGACCCCGAGAGCTTGCTGAAGTCGACCTCGCTGAGCGCCTCCTCGACCAGGCGCTGCTGGTCCTCGGCGCTGAGCGATTTGCGGGTGACCTTCTCGGTCGCCAGAACGGTCAGGTCCGCGACCTCTTTGCGGATCTGCTGCAGCGAGCGACGGGTCTCGGCCTCGATGTCCCGCTTCGCGGCGTCGACCAGCTCCTCGCGTTTCTCCTTGCCGGCGGTCGTGGCCTCCGCCTCCGCGACCTCTCCCGCTTTGCGAGCGCGGGCCATGATGTCGTCGGCCTGCTCGCGTGCCTCGCTGAGGCGCTGGCGGTACTCCTCGAGCAGCTCGTCGGATTCCTTACGCTGCCGTTCGGCGACATCGATCGACTCGGCGATCGTCTTCGCCCGTTTGTCGAGCGCCTCCTGGATTTTCGGGAAGGCGAGCTTACTGAGGACCCACATCGTGAACAGGAACAGGACCAGCGTCCAGATCATCAGGCCGAGGCCCGGGGAGACCAGGAAGCTGCCGCCCTCTTCGCTGCCGTGCTCGGCAGCCTCGGCGGCGAGTGGGAGGAATCCCGCTATTGCGCTGAAGAGCTCCATTCGCGCGTCGGCCTAGAGGAAGAAGGCGATCAGGCCGAAGATGAAGGTGTAGAAGGCCACGGCCTCCGTAAGCGCGAAGCCGAGCCAGCGAATGCTCTGGAGCTCGTCTTTCATCTCGGGCTGGCGGGCGACAGACTCGATCTCCTTGCCGAAGATAAAGCCGATGCCGATGCCGGCTCCGATCGAGCCGAGGCCCGCACCAACGCCGAGTGCGATCGCCTTTCCGGCCGATTCGATCCCTTCGTCTGAGATCGCGGCGGCAACAGGGGACAGGTCCATGAAAACAGTGCTCCTTTTCTAGTGGCTTGCGGAGGTGGCTCCGCCGAGGTAGATGGCGGTAAGGGTCGAGAAGATGAATGCCTGCAGGGTCGCGATAAGACCGACCTCGAGGATGAAGAAGAAGAACGCCAGCGGGAAGGTGAGGGCGCCGAGCGCCGCGATCCCGAGCAGCACGGCGAGGCCGCCACCCATGAAGAGGAGCAGCAGGTGGCCGGCGAGGATGTTGGCGAAGAGTCGCACCGAGAGCGAGATCAGCCGGGCGAAGTGCGAGATCGCCTCGATGATGAAGATGAAGCCCTTGGCGGCCGGGTTCATGTCCTCGAGGCCCGGGGGAAGCCAGCTTGCCAGGTACTTGACGAGGCCCTTGGCCCTGACTCCTTCGACGTGGTAGGAGATCCAGACGACCAGGGTGAGCACCAGTGGGATCGAGAGGTTTGCGGTCGCCGCGTAGATCGCGAAGGAGGGGATCGCGACCCCGAAGACGTCGACCGTGTGCTCGGTGTTGGTCGGCAGCGGCAGGAACCCGATCATGTTCGAGAACCAGATCCAGAAGAAGAGGGCGGCCAGGAACGGGAACCAGCGGCTCGCCATTTTCGGCTCGAGGTTGCCGCCGGTGATCGTGTTTTTGGTCATGTCGTAGGCGACCTCGATCGCGGTCTGGACCCGGTTCGGCTTCTGCTGCATGCGGCGCGCGATCCAGACCATCGTCACGATCGTCAGGACGCTGGCAAGAAGCAGGTACACGACTGCCTTGTTGATGCTGAGGTCGATGCCGCCGAGTTCGAGCGTCACCCACGGTTCGAGCTTGAACTCGTTCTGAGGCTGGAACTCTTCGTTTTTGCCGGCGTCGCCGAAGATCAGGAACATCAGGATCGCGATCGCGAAGTAGGCGCCGAGCCCGATCAGGACTTTGGTTTTGGTCTTCACGAAGCTCGCTCCGGCTTGCCCGACGGCTCGAGCAGGTGCGCGAGGCCCTGGGCGGCGAAGGAGGTGGTGAAGAGGGTCGCGAGCAGGACCGCTGCGGCGAGGCCGTCCTCGCGTCCGGCGAGCAGGCCGACGAGGAGCACGGCGGTGGCCATCAACCAGACCCGGCCGAGAGACGAGCCGGCGACGGTCGCCATCGCCCCCTGACGCTGGCCGGCGGCGAGCTCGGCCGCGACCTTGCGGCCCGCGAGGACCTGGATCCCACGCTGGGCCAGCCAGGCCGCCGCGGCGGCGGCGTAGCCGACCATCGGCAATCCACCAAGCACGAAAACCGCGAGTGCGGCAACTAGAACCACCAGGTCGACGTACTTGGGAGGAGACATAAATCCGCCTTGCTCGGGGTCGAGAAGCGGATGAGCGACTATAACCGAAAGGGCCGTCGATCCGCTTTCTAGAGCCGATTCGTGAGGTTTGTCACAACCTGTTACTAGCGTCGTCCGGCTCGATCGCCTCGAACTCACCGGTCTCCGGATTGAGTCGTCCGCGGCGAAGCTTGAGTATCTCGAGCACGTAGATCAAGTAGATGCTGGAGGCGACTGCGGCGATCCCGAAGGCGACCATGACTGCGGTCCAGAGGGCGTCGAAATGCCCGTGGTCGTCGCTGTATGGGACGAAGCGCAGGGCCAGAGCGAGGCCGGCCAGGACCAGCGTCCAGCCGTAGAGGTAGGCCAGCGTTCGCCGCTGGCTGAAGCCGATGTTCGCCATCCGGTGGTGGAAGTGCCAGCTGTCGGCCTGGTAGATGGGCTGGCGATATTTCAGCCGCTTGGCGACGACGAAGCCGGTGTCGAGGATCGGCACCGCGAGAACGACGAGCGGGAAGACGAGGGCGACCACGGCGTTGGTCTTCAGCGCCCCCTGGACCGAGGCGGTGGCCAGCAGGTAGCCGAGCAGGTTGGAGCCGGTGTCGCCCATGAAGCTGGTCGCCGGCGGGAAGCCGTGGCGGAGGAAACCGAGCGCACCGCCGGCGGTCAGCGCCGCCAACACCCCGGCGGCGTTGCGTTCGAGCGAAAGGGCGATCACCGCCAGCGCGATCGCCGCGATCGTGCAGACCCCGGCGGCGAGGCCGTCGACCCCGTCGAGGAAGTTGATGACGTTGATCACGGCGACGATCCCGAGCACGGTCAGCGGGTAGGCGAGCCAGCCGAGCTCGAAGCCACCGAAGAAGGGCAGCGTCAGGTTGTCGACGCGGACGCCACCGACGACGGGGATCGTCGCCGCCGCCACCTGGCCGAGCAGCTTCGCCAGGGCCGGCAGGCCGCGGACGTCGTCGAGGACCCCGACCGCGGCGATCGCGGCGGCGCCGATCAGGATCGAGCGGGTCTCGCCGTCGGGCGGAAGCCAGATCCAGCCCGCGATCTCGATCCCGGCGAAGATCGCCAGGCCGGAGAGGCGGGGCATCGGCCGGTCGTGCAGGCCGCGCTCCTTGGGCAGGTCGATGGCGCCGATCCGGAACGCGAGGCGCTCGGCGTAGGGGACCAGCAGCCAGGCGACCGCGGCGGCCACTGCGAAAGCGAAGAATGCGTCTGTGGTCGTCGGGGCCATTGGGGCGTGCCCGGACGCGATGTGGGCGCCGTCAGGCTACTCCACGCCTGAGACAGCGCCGAGCACTCCATCGACCAGCAGCTGGGGGTCCCGCGGGTGGAGGACGCCGACCGGTGCCTCGCGCTTGCGCAGCTCCAGGGCGCCGGGGTCACGGAGGACCTGCAGCCGTCCCGCCGCGATCAGCGCCTCGTCGACGCCGCCCATCTCGCCGGTGAAGGTGGTGAAGACCGGGGTCCCGAGGGCGACGGCCTCACGGTTCATCGTCCCCCCCGCGCTGACCACGAGGTCGGCGAATGCGATCAGGCTCTGGGCGTCGATCGCGCGCTCGGGCACGATCAGGTTGGGAGCGTTCATCGCCCGCGCCTCCTCACCCTGCCGGTCGGTGCGCGGGATGACCACCGCCTGCGCCTCCGGAGCGGCGGCGAGCCGCTCGATCGTCTCTCCATAGAGGTCGTTGCGGGCGTGGTACTCCGAGGTCTCGGGCGGCGGCCGGACCACGACCAAGACCTTCTCGCGGTCGAGCCCGAGCTCCTCGAGAACCGCCGGATCCGCCTCGAAGCCGTCCAGGTAGTACTCCTCCTTGAGGCCGGGGTAGCGGACCAGCTTGCTCTCCTTGGCGCCGATCTTCCTCATCCGCTCGACCGGGATCGTGTCCGGGACCAGCACCCTGCGCGCCACCCGGAAGGCGATCTGCCGCTGCAGCCCGGCGAACTCGTAGTCCTGCATCTGGGCGGTCGGCATCCGGAAGGCGGCGGCGACGACGGCGAGGTCGACCGAGCCATGGGCGATGCCGAGATCGGGGCGGCGCTTCCAGACGACCCGGGCCAGCCGCGCCGAGCGCCCGGCCAGCGCCCGCCCCTTGCCGAGCCAGGACCCGCCGCCATGGCTGCCCACCGTCGCGTACGGGATTCCGAGCCGATCGAGGATGCCGAGCGTCTGCCCGTACTCACGCGCGGTCACGAACACCTCGTGCCCGTCAGCTTCGAGCCGCTCGATGATCGGCCGCAGGACCAGCGGGTGCGCGGCGGCAGTGCAATCCACCCAAACCTTCATGGGTCGGTCGTCCTTCGCTGCGCTATGCGCGGCGGGTCCTGTCGCCGAGCGGGACCCCCCAACCCTGCGGTGCAGTTGCTCCTCGGGCTGGGCCCCCCGCTCGACGCCACCCCCCGCGAGCCACCGCACCGACCGACGACCGACGACGAGGGGCGGTCGATCACACTGCCGCTGGCGCCGAAAGCTGGGGGTAGAGCGGGTACTTCTCCATCAGGGCCTGGCTGCGCTCGCGGAGGGCGTCCTTCTGGGAGTCGAAGTCGTCGCCGAGGGCGACGGAGACGATCTCGGCGATCTCGGTCATGTCCTCTTCGAGCAGGCCGCGGGTGGTCAGCGCCGGGGTCCCGATCCGCAGGCCCGACGGGTTCATCGGCGGCCGCTCGTCGAACGGGATCGCGTTGCGGTTGACGGTGATCCCGACCGCGTCGAGGCGGTCCTCGGCGGTCTGGCCGTCGAGCCCCGACGGCGTCAGGTCGACGAGCACGAGGTGGACGTCGGTGCCGCCGGTGAGGACGGGCACGCCGTTCGCTTCGAGGCCGGCGGCGAAGGCTTGGGCGTTGGCGATCGTCTGGCGCTGGCGGGCCTTGAACTGCTCGCTGCGGGCGATCTTCAAGGCGACGGCCTTGGCCGCGATCGTGTGCATCAGCGGGCCACCCTGCTGGCCCGGGAAGATCGCTTTGTCGATCGCTTTCGCGTGCTCCTCGCGGCAGAGGATCATGCCGCTGCGCGGACCACCGAGGGTCTTGTGGATCGTCGTCGTGACGACGTCGGCGTGCGGCACCGGGTTCGGGTGCTCGCCGGCGGCCACGAGGCCGGCGAAGTGGGCCATGTCGACCATCAGCTTCGCCCCTACCGAGTCGGCGATCTCGCGGAAGGCGGCGAAGTCGAGCTGGCGCGGGTAGGCCGACCAGCCGGCGACGATAACCCCCGGCCTGTGCTCCTCGGCAAGGCGGGCGACCTCGTCCATGTCGACCAGAAGGTCCTCGCGGCGGACGTGGTAGGCGACCGGGTTGTAGAGCGTGCCGGAGACGTTGATCTTCATACCGTGGCTGAGATGGCCGCCATGGTCGAGTGCCATCCCGAGGAACGTGTCCCCCGGTTCGAGCAGCGCCATGTAGGCCGCGTTGTTGGCCTGGGCGCCGGCGTGGGCCTGGACGTTCGCGTGCTCCGCCCCGAACAGCTCCCTGGCCCTCGAGATCGCCAGTTCCTCGGCGACGTCGACCTCCTCGCAGCCGCCGTAGTAGCGCCGCCCGGGATAGCCCTCGGCGTACTTGTTGGTCAGCACCGAGCCGACCGCGTCGAGGACGGCCTGGGGCACGAAGTTCTCCGAGGCGATCATCTCCAGGGTGCCCTGCTGGCGCCGCAGCTCGCCCTCGAGGACCGCGGCGATGTCGGGGTCGACATCGGCCAGCGGTGCGGTCTGGAAGTTTTCGGGTAGGTCGCTCAGAGTGACCGACGATACCAACGGACCGGGATAGCCTTCGGCCTGTGAAAGCCCGTTTTGCGCTGGTTCTCCTCGCCGCTCTCGGGGTCGTGGCGATCTCCGTCGGCGCCGCCGCCGGGGCACCGGGCGGGGTCGGCGGAGCGGCCGACGAGAATCCCTGCACCGGCCCGGGCTCCGGCGAGTACCTCTGCCCCGACCTCAAGGTCGGGCCGGCAGCCGACCTCTACCTCGAGCACCGGGGCTCGGGTCGTCCCAACGACGGCTCCGACTACTACGCGCGCGGCCGCGGCGCCCTTCTCCACGCCGAGAACGACATCCGCTCCCGCGGGCGCGGGCCGATGGAGCTGCGGGGTCGCAAGTACAAACGCGCCTGGATGCACGCCAACCAGGCGATCTACCGGGTCGGGGGCGGGGTCGAGGTCTTCCAGACCGACCTGCAGTTCCACTTCTACGACGTCGGCTACGAGTGGGGCGGCGCCTACTGGAAAGTCCACAACCCGCTGAGCATGGAGATCTGGTCCCTGGACGACCGGCGCCGGCCCCTGCAGCCGGTCCGCACGGGTCCGAAGGTCTTCTACTGCTTCCGCGACCTGGTGCGGACTAAGCCCGGCCTGAAGCGCTCGCCCGACAGCCGGGTCTACGGCTCCTGCAGCCAGGACCGCGGCCGCCGGCGCCTGACCCGCGGCACCTCGGTCGGCTGGTCGGACATCTACCCCTCCGACTACGACCGCCAGTGGGTCAGCGTCGCCGGCCTGCGGGGTTGCTTCGCCTTCGTGATGAGGGTCGACCCCCTGAACCTGCTCTTCGAGTCGAACGAGAGCAACAACCGCTCGGTGCGGATCGTCCGCCTCCCGTACCGCGACGGGCCGCAGCACTGCTGAGCTAGAGGTCGATCGAGGCCATCCGCGCGGCGAGGTCTCCCACCGAGAGGCCCCCCTCGCGCAGGACCTCCCAGCCACCGTCGGCGTCGAGCCCGGTGATGTCGACCACGGTCGACGGGAGCCCGGTCAGGGCGCCGCCGTCGATCGCGAGGTCGACGGCGTCGAGGATCGTCGTCGCCGGGATCTCCTCGAAGGTGGAGGGCGCCGGCTGCCCGCTCAGGTTGGCCGAGGTCTGGAACAGCGGGCACATCGCGCCGGCCAGCGGCCCCGATATCAGCCGCACCCCGAGCCGCTCCGGATCCTCGCGGCAGGCGAGCGGATAGCGGTGGGCGGGATTGGCGACGACCAGGGTCACGGGCCCCGGCAGCAGGGCGCCGAGCGCGTCGCGGGCGTGCTCGCCGAAGCTCTCGACCAGCTCCCTCATCGCCAGCGGCGAGAAGTAGAGGACGGCCGAGGGCTTGCCGTCGTCGCGGCCCTTGATCCAGTGGACGCGCTCGATCGCCTCGGCGTCGAGCGGGTCGCAGGCGATCCCGTAGAGCCCGTCGGCCGGGAAGACGGCGACGCCGCCGGAGCCGATCGTGCGTTCCAGTGCGGTGCGGGCGAGATCGGCACCGTCGCGCTCGATCGAGACGACCTCAGCCAAGGCTCCCCCGTCCCACCACGATCCGCTCGATTCCGGCCAGATCCAATCGCGACTCCATCCCCGTGAAGCCTGCCGCATCCAGCATCGCGGCGACCGCTCCGGCCTGCCCCTCCCCCACCTCGAGGGCGACGACCGCCGCGGAGGTAAGGAGGGGGATGAAATCGCGATAGGCGTCGAGGCCGTCGGGGCCGGCGAGGAGGGCCTCGCGGGGCTCCCAGCGGGTGACCTCGGGCTCGAGGCCCGGCCAGTCGCGCTCGGCGACGTATGGAAGGTTCGCGAGGACGAGGTCGAACCCCTCGCCCTCGGGCAGGGTGCCGGCCAGGAATCGGACGCGGTGTGCGAGACCGAGCCGCTCCGCGTTGGCGCGGGCCAGCTCGAGCGCCCCCGCAGAGGTGTCGGTGGCCGTCACCTCGCACTCGGCGAGCTCGTCGGCGACCGCGAGCGCGATCGCCCCCGAACCGGTGCCGACGTCGAGCACCTGGGCCGGTCGCAGCTCGACGGCGAGCTCGACCAGGAGCTCGGTCTCCGGGCGGGGAACGAGGACGCGGCGGTCGACCTCGAGCTCGATCCGGCGGAATCCCTTGCGACCGAGCACGTAGGCGACCGGCTCGCGGCGCAGCCGGCGGCGGACCATTTCACCGAAGGCCCGTGCCGCCGGCGGCGGCAGCTCCGCGGCGGGGTCGGCGATCAGCGCCGAGCGGTCGCAACCGGCGGCGGCCGCCAGCATCGCTTCGGCGTCCAGCCGGGGGGTCGGGACCCCGATCGCCGCGAGCGCATCGGTCGCGGACTCGAGCGCTTCGCCGACCACTACTCCGCCGCCGCCTCCTCCGCCGCGGCCTCGAGGCGGCGGCGTTTCTCCTCGGCGGCGAGGGCGTCCGTGAACTCGGAGACGTCGCCGCCGAGGACGCCGTCGAGGTTGTGCGAGGTCAGCTTGATCCGGTGGTCGGTGACCCGGCCTTGGGGGAAGTTGTAGGTGCGGACCTTCTCGGAGCGCTCGCCGCTGCCGACCTGGGCCTTGCGCTCGGAGGCGATCTTCGCCTGCTGCTCGGCCCGCTCGCGCTCGAGCAGCCGGGCTCGCAGGACCCGCATCGCCTTGTCCTTGTTCTGAAGCTGGGACTTCTCGTCCTGCATCGAGACGACGATCTCGGTCGGCTTGTGGGTGATCCGCACCGCCGAGTCGGTCGTGTTCACAGACTGGCCGCCGGGGCCGGAGGAGCGGTAGACGTCGATCTGGAGGTCGTTGGCGTCGATCTCGACCTCGACCTCCTCCGCCTCCGGCAAGACGGCCACGGTCGCGGTCGAGGTGTGGATCCGGCCCTGGCTCTCGGTCTCCGGGACGCGCTGGACGCGATGGGTGCCGCCCTCGTACTTGAAGACCGAGTAGGCGCCCTCGCCCTTGACCGCGAAGGTCACCTCCTTGAAGCCACCGACCTCGGCCGCCGATTGCGAGAGCCCCTCGGTCGAGAAGCCTCGCTCCTCCGCGTAGCGGGTCAGCATCTTGTAGAGGTCGCCGGCGAAGAGCGCCGCCTCGTCGCCGCCGGTCCCCGCCCGGATCTCGACGAGGACGTTCTTGTCGTCGTTGGGGTCGCGCTCGACCATTGCCAGGCGGATCTCCTCTTCGAGCTCCTCGATCCGCGCCGGGGCGTCCTCGACGACCTTGCGCAGCTCGGGATCGTCGCCGTCCTCATCGATCATTTCGCGGGCGCCTTCGAGGTCGTCGCGCAGGGTCCGCCACTCGCCGGCGAGCGCCCGCGCCGCCTGCAGCTCGCGGTACTCGCGGCCGACCTCGGCGTAGCGGCCGCGGTCGGCGATCACGCCGGGGTCGGCCATCTGCCGCTCGAGCTCGCCGAAGCGGCTCTCGATCTGGTCGACAAGGGCCTCGAACACGGTCAGACCAACATAGACACCGCGCGCCCCGACAAGGGCGCTAGGCGACGATCTCGATCTGCTGCTCCGAGGCGGCAGCCTCGGGCGACTCCTCCTCGAGCACCCTCTCCAGCGCCGCGATCGCAACCGCGAGCTGCTCCTCGTCGGGCTCGCGGGTGGTCAGGTTCTGCAGCATCAGGCCCGGCCACATCACCGCACGGACCCAGCGTTTGCGGCGATTTTTGCCCGCCCATTTGATCACCTCGTAGGAGAGGCCCGCGATCAGCGGGATGCCGAGGATCCGCGAGGCCAGGAGCCAGTACCAGGCAGGCAGGCCGAGCGGGGCGAAGACGAAGATCGCGAGGACCATGACGATCAGCAGGAAGCTGGTACCGCAGCGAGGGTGCAGCCGCGAGTAGAGCTTGGCGCGCTCAGGGACGAGCCTGTCCTCGGCCTCGTAGCAGGAGATCGTCTTGTGCTCGGCACCGTGGTACTCGAAGACCCGGCGCAGGTCGGGGAGTTTGCTGATCACGACGATGTAGCCGATGAAGATCGCGGTCCGCAGAACCCCCTCGACCAGCCAGAAGAGGAGTGCCGAGCCGAGCTGGTCCTTGAACAGGCTGGTGACCCCGACCGGGATCACGAAGAAGAGACCGACCGAGAGCGCCAGCGACAGCGCGATCGTCAGGCCCCAGACCCAGCCGCCGATCTCTTCGGGCTCGCCGTCGTCGTCCTCCTCGAGCTGGGCGTTGGCGGAGATCGCCAACGCCTTGAAGCCGATCTTCATCGACTCGACCAGAGCGACGAAGCCGCGGATCACCGGCACCCGCAGGATCCGGTGGCGCTGCGCCCAGGGGACGATCGGCTCGGAGCTGATCTCGATCTGGCCTTCGGGGTTGCGGACGGCGACGGCCCAGACCGAGATGCCGCGCATCATCACGCCCTCGAGCACCGCCTGGCCGCCGACCGGCGCGTCGCGCTTGGCGACGAGGGCGCCGTCGGGCATGCGCAGCGAGTCGACCTCGCTGGACGAAGTCGGGGCGACGGCCGGAGAGCCCTCCGCCGCGCGCATTTGCCTAGCTGCGGCCGGCCTTGGCGTGCTTGGCTGCGCGACGCTGGAAGCGCTCGACTCGGCCACCTGTGTCGACGAGCTTCTGCTTGCCGGTGTAGAACGGGTGGCACTCCGAGCAGAGCTCGACGTGCAAGTCCTCTTTCGTCGAGCGGGTGTAGAACTGGTTCCCGCACGAGCAATGCACGTTCGCGAGCACGTAATCGGGGTGGATCTCGGTCTTCATCGCTTTTCAGTCTAGAGAAGTCGTCAATCGGTGCCGATAGAGGACGAGTGATGGAAGCTCGCAGCGGCACAAGACCGCCCACGACGCTCGTTCTGCGCGTGCTTCTCGCCGCCCTGCTCGCGGTCGGGACTGCGGTGATCGTCCTGCACGACTGGTTCGGGATCGGCGGCGCCTCCATCGGCGACGAAGTCAACGGTGTCGTCTACGACTCCGTGATCGCCGCCGCCGGCCTGACCTGCCTGCTGCGCTCGATCAGCGCCGGCCGCGAGCGTCCGGCCTGGATCGCGATCGGGCTCGGGATCCTTTCCTGGGCGGCGGCCGAGGTCTACTGGACGGCGTTCGTGGTCAACGACCCCTCGCCCCCGTACCCGTCGCTCGCCGACGTCGGCTACCTCACCTACTACCCGCTGATCGCGGTCGGGCTGGTCCTGCTCGTTCGCGCCCGCGCCCAGGAGCTCGACTGGCGGCTCTGGATGGACGGCGCGATCGCCGGCCTCGGGGCGGCGGCGCTCGGAACGGCGTTCGTCTTCGACTACATCGCCGACCAGACCACCGGAACCTCGCTCCAGGTCGCGACGACCCTCGCCTACCCGCTCGGGGACATCGCGATGCTGGCGCTGACCGTCGGCATCATCGCCCTCACCAGCTGGCATCCGCGCACGGCCTGGTCCCTGATCCTCGTCGGCCTCACCTCGATCGCGTTCGCCGACATCGCCTACTCGCTGCAGTCGACTTCCGCCGGGATCCCCGAAGGCGTCTGGACCGAACCCTTCTACGCGCTCGGCGCCTGCGCGCTGGCCGCCGGGGCCTGGCGCTTCCAGGGCGGCGAAATCCACGGCCCCGAGAAGATCGACGGCTGGCGCGAGCTGATCGTCCCCGGCGTCTTCGCATCGGTGATGATCGGGCTCTTCGCGATGCAGTACTCGAGCACCAGCAGCAGCCTTGCCACGGTCCTCACGGTGGCGACGATGATCGCCGTCATCGTCCGCCTGGCGGTCAGCGTCCGCGAGAACAACATGCTCCTCCAGCAGGTCCGGACCGATCCCCTGACCGGGCTGGTGAACCGCGGCGGCATGCAAGTCGACCTCGCCGCGGAGTGCGAGAACGCGACCACAGAGCGGCCGGTGGCGGTCCTCCTCTTCGACCTCAACGGTTTCAAGCGCTTCAACGACACCTTCGGCCATCCGGCCGGCGACGCTCTCCTCACCCGGTTGGGGGGCGAGCTGCGCCGGAGCGTCGGCAACGATGGGGTCGCCTACCGCTTCGGCGGCGACGAGTTCTGCCTGCTCCTGACCTGCGAGGAGGATCGCTTCGACGAGGTGGCTCGCGCCGCCGCCTCTTCGCTCACCGAGAGCCAGCGCGGCGTCGAGGTCAGCGCCGCATGGGGCATCGCCCAGATCCCCCAGGAGGCCGAGACCTCCCACGACGCCCTGCAGCTCGCCGACCTGCGCATGTACGCGCAGAAGGAGTCGCGTCGGGCGAGCCGGGACCTGCTCGAAAGGACCGCGCACAAGGCACAGGCGCCGGCCCTAGGCGGGTCGCCGCAGCGCACCGAGTAGCGCCCCCAAAGTCTTCCCGACTTCGACCCTGGCGCTCTCGGGGTCCTCGGAGCGCGAGACGAGCATCGCCGCCTCGTCGAGGGCGCCGAGCAGAACATGGGCGAGGGGGCGCACCGGCTGCTCCTCGATCTCGCCGACGTCGATCGCCCCCTGGAGGCTGGCCTCTACCAGGCCGAGACCGTGCTCGGCCCCGATCTCGCGCCAGCGGTCCCAGCCGAGCACCGAGGGGCCGTCGAGCAGCGCGATCTGTTGGACCTCGGGCTCGGTGCAGGCCCTGAGGAACTGATCGACCGCGAGCTGCATCGCCGCGATCGGCGATTCCGCGCCGCCGCTCAGGGCGCTTGCGGCGATCTGCTCGGTGAGCTCGACCTCGATCTGGACGTAGACCGCCTCGAAGAGCTCCCGCTTGTCTTTGAAGTGGTGGTAGAGGGCGCCTCGGGTGACGCCTGCGGTCCGCACGATCTCCTCGGTCCCGACGCCCGCGTAACCGCGCTCGGCGAACAGGCTCCGGGCGGCGGCGACCAGCGCCCCGCGAGTCGATTCGGAGCGCTCGGCCTGGCTGCGCCGCCCGCCGGAGCTCGTCGTCTGATCTTTGACATTCATACAGTTTGTATCTATCTTACCCGGCGCCGGACCCGAAATCGAACCTACGCCATCCAGGAGGACGAAAGATGACCACCACCGCGGCGCCCACCCGTTCGGAGGTCGACCTACCGGCCGGCCGCATCCGCTACCGCGACGAGGGACAGGGCAAACCGATCGTCTTCGTCCACGGCTACCTGGTCGACGGGCGGCTCTGGGACGGCGTCGTCGACGGGCTCTCGGATCGGTTCCGCTGCCTCGCGCCCGACTGGCCGATCGGCGCCCAACAGATCGCGATGAACCCCGATGCCGATCTCTCCCCCTACGGCATCGCCGCGACGATCGCGAGCTTCCTCGAGGCGCTCGACCTCGAGGACGTCACGATCGTCGGTAACGACAGCGGCGGCGCGATGTCGCAGGTCCTCGTCACCCGCCACCCGGAGCGGATCGGCCGTCTGGTCCTGACCAACTGCGACACCCATGAGAACTTCCCGCCCGGGATCTTCAAGACGATGCCCCCGATCGCGGGCCTCCCGGGTGGCATGACGCTGCTCTCGGCTCCGTTCCGGATCCCCGCCCTGGCCCGGGCCGCCTTCCGGCCGTTCACGAACGAGCCGCTGCCGCATGACCTGGTCGCGTCCTGGATGCGGCCGGCCATGAAGGACTCGGACATCCGCCGCGACGTCAAGAAGGTGACCACCGGGATGAACAAGCGCTACACGCTCGAGGCCGCGGAGAAGCTGCGCGGCTCCGAGCTCCCGATCCTCCTCACCTGGGCGCCGGGGGATCGACTCTTCCCGCTCAAGTACGCGGAAAGGCTGGCGTCCGAAGCCGGGAACGCGCGGATCGTCGAGATCCCGGGCGCAAAGACGTTCGTCCCGATCGACCAACCGCAGCGACTGGCCGACGAGATTGCGGCATTCGTCTCTAGTTAGGGGGAGATAAAAGCCCACTTTGGGGTCTCTTTTTGCGCTGCGCAGCTTTCTCGTCTGATCGAGCGGCCATGCTTCTGTGACGGTCACCCCACAGAGGACGGAGAGGCGATGCCCAAGGAAGTCTTCGACCAGGATCGACCGCGGAGCGCGATGGCGAGGCGACTCGACGAAGCGTTCGCGGGATGCGACACGTGGAGTGCGGCACCCCCGACTCAGCGACGCAGCGAAACGACCCTCAGCCCCTGGGTCGCAAGCCCGTCCAAGATTCTCGGCAGCGCCGCCGCGGTGCAGGTCCAGGAGCCGCCGGCGCTGTAGTAGTCGGCGTCATGGAGGAGGAGGATGTCGCCCCCGCGGGCGCCCTCCGTCGAGTTGCGGACGATCGACTCCGGTGTCGCCCGTCGCTTCCAGTCCTGTCCCCAGAGCGACCATAGGACCGGCCGCCAGCCGCGACCGCGAATGGCTCGCAGCCCGGAGGCGCTGAAGATCCCGTAGGGCGGCCGGTAGTCGTGGATCGCCTGGCCGCTCGCCTCCTCGATCGCCGCCCTCCCCCGCTCCGCGTCCTCGAGCAGCCGACGCGGGCTCAGGCGCAGCTGGTTGCGATGCCGGTGGCAGTGCAGCTCGACCCGGTGCCCGGCGGCGACGATCTCGGCGGCCAGCGCCGGCCGCCGCTCGACCTGCTCGCCGGCGAGGAAGAAGGTGGCTGCCGCCCCCGCCTCTCGCAGGGTCTCCAGCACGAGCGGCGTTCCCTCCGGGTGAGGGCCGTCGTCGAAGGTGATCGCGACCCCGTCCGCACCCTCCTGGCGGAGCGTGATGCCCAGCGCGTCGCCGACGGCGGGAACCACCGGTGCCAGCGCCGGGCCGGCGTGGAGGGCGGCGCCGGCCGAGAGCGCCGCTCCCGCCAACGCCGCGATCAAGGAGCCGGGTCGCGCTTCCCGTCGCGACCGGCCGGTCGGGAGACCTGGGCGGCGGGCTGCACTTCCTCGGCCTTGCCGAAGTGGACCCTGCTCTCGATCGGCTTCACGATTTTTGCGGCGGCATGGTAGGGGCCCTCCCAGTTGAGGAAAAGGGTGACCGCGATGACGACCGCGGCGGCGATCGCGGTCATGCCGACGGCGGTGGCGGTACGCTCGGCCCGCACCTTCCAGACCGGCTGCTGGCGCACCCGCGGGCGGGCGGCGAGCACCCGTGCCGAGATCGGAGGCAATGAGGCGAAGGACGAGTCGGGCGAGCTGCGCTGGCGGGTGACGTGGCGCAGCATCGACTCGAGCTCGTGCTCGGAGTTCGCGACCTCGGCCAGGCCGAAGCGCTCGAAGGCGGCGTTGTTGGCCCTCAGGTGACCGACCGAGAAACCGTAGGAGACGACCGGGCAGCCGCGGATGTGGGCCTCGAGGACGGTCAGGCCCGCGGTCGAGTGGACCATCGCGTCGGCGGCGGCCATCCAGTCGCTCATCTGCTCGGTGAAGCCAAGCACTCGAACCCGGTCGTTGTCGCCGAAGCGCTGCTCGAGCTTTTCGCGGACCGGCTCGTTGCGGCCGGTGATACAGGTGACGAGCGTCTCCCCGTCGGAGAGCGCGATCCGGACCGCACCCTCGAGGTCGCCGACCCCCCAACCCCCGCCGGAGACGAGCACGAGCCGGGCGTGGGCGGGGACGTCGAGTGCCTCGCGGGCGTCGCCGCGGGTTCTCGGCATCAAGAACTCGTTGTCGATAGGTGGCCGCATCCACTCGACCGATCCCGGACCGACCAGCCGCTCGACCTCCTCGATCGACTCCGGGTGTGTGACGAAGTGAAGGTCGACGCCGGGGTGCACCCAGTAGCGCAGGCCGGCGAGGTCGGTGATCGCCGAGTGCACTGGGATCGGCAGGCGGCGGTTCTCGCGCAGCATCCCGAGCACCGCGGTCACGCCCGGGTAGGTCGAGACGATCACGTCGGGTTCGTTCTTGACGATCAACTCCATCAGGCCGCGAGCGCCGAGCCAGTAGGAGAGATGGTGCATCAGCCATCGGGTCGGGGCGAACCTGGTTATCAACCAGTACTGGGCATCGAACAGCCAGGGGGTCCACTTGAAGCTGAATCGCGAGCCGTCTCGGGCGACGACGGAGCAGACCTTCCCCATCGCTTCGAGGCCGTTGGCGATCTCAACCTCGGCGTCAGGGGATGTCGCCTCGATGTCGGATTTGACGATCCGCGCCGGCAGGTCGTGCCCCTCGCCGATGTCGGCGGTGAGAACCAGCACCCTCGGTGGACGCTCTTCCAGGTGGGACACGCCGGACAGCAGCGCCCCGGCAGCGCGTTCGTTGCCGTTCATCGAAGGCCGGGTGCCGGGCACGGGGTCGGGTGGGCGGATCGTGCCCTTGACCCACTCGACGTACTGGCGGACGCCGTCCTTGAAGCTGGTCCGTGCCTCCCACCCGATCTCCTCGAGCGCGCGCTCGTTCGAGATCGCCTTGCCGGGGAAATCTCCCGGCCGCGGCGGCGTATGGGTGATCTCGCAGCCCTCGAGGTTTTCCTGCACCCGCTCGGCGATCTCGAGGATCGTCACGACCTCGTCGCCGGAGAGGTTGTAGGTCCGTCCCGCCGCCTCGGGGGCGAGCGAGGCGATGATCCCGTCGGCGAGGTCTTCGACATAGATGAAGCTGCGGGTCTGGCTGCCATCGCCGGCGATCGTCAGCGCCTTCCCTTCCATCGCAAGGTCGGTGAACTTGGCGACGACGCCGGCCGCCCGCGCCCTGGGCCCGTAGGGGATGCCGAAGCGCAGCACGGTCGTCTCGAGGCCGAACAGCTCCGCGTAGCCGGCGCAGTAGGTCTCGCCGGCGAGCTTGGTCGCCGTGTAGAGATGTCGCGGCGCCGGGATCGGGGTGTCCTCGTCGACCTCCTGCTCGACGCAGTCGCTGTAGACCCAGGTGGTCGAGCCGTAGACGACGCGACCGACCTCGGCCCGGCAGGCGGCCTCGAGCACGTTGAGGGTGCCGCGGGTGTTGACCTCCTCGGCGAGCACCGGGTCGGCGTGGACGTGGCCGACGTCGGCGACGGCGGCGAGGTGGATGACGGCGTCGCAGTCGCGCATCGCGAGGTCGAGGTTGGCGGGGTCGGTGATGCTGCCGGTGAAGGTCTCGACTTCAAGGGGCGAGTGGTATGGCGAAGCGCTGAGGTCGAAGATGCGAGGCGTCAGGCCACGGTCGCGCAGCCGGTCGACGACGTGGGAGCCGATGAAACCACCGCCGCCGGTGACCAGGACCCTCATCGGGAGCCCTCCCCGGCGAGTGCTTCCTCGCGACCGTCGGGCCGGTAGTAGAGCGGCACGCACCAGTGGTTCTCGGCAACCCAGTCGGCGTTCGGGAACTCCCCCTCGCGCCGCATGATCCGGTGACACGGCTCCCCGTAGACGCGGCCCGTCCCCGCCTCGACCCCTTCGAAGACGACGTACTTGTAGAGGCCCGAGGTCATTCCCTCGGGGAGCTCGAGCCGGGCCGGGTGCAGGGCGTCGAGGTGCTCGCGCGCGTACTCGTTCTTCCAGGCGACGACCTCCTCCATGCGCTCGGCCTGGACCAGCGCCAGGGCGGCGGTGAACTCGCTCATCCTGAAGTTGAGCCCGTCGACCTCGTGCTCGAACTTGCCGTAATTGCGGAACTTGCGTGCGAACTCGATCAGGTCGTCGTGCCTGGAGACCAGCACGCCCCCCTCGCCGGTGGAGACCGTCTTGGTCGCGTAGAACGAGTAGACGCCGGCGTCGCCGTAGCCGCCCGGCTTCGACCCGTTCCAGCTCGCCCCGTGGGCATGGGCGCAGTCCTCGAGCAGGAAGATGTCGTTCTGCCGGCAGTACTCGGCGATCCGCTCCGAGTCGAAGGCCAGGTGCCCACCGATGTGGACGAGGATCGCCGCCCGTGGCTTGTGCTGCTCAGCCTTCGCCTCGAAGTCCTCGAAGGAGACGCAGAGGTCCTCGCGGTTGCAGTCGACGAACTCGACCTCGGCCCCTGCCTTGATCGCGGCCAGCGGCGTCGCCATGAAGGTGTTGGAGGGGCAGAGCACGGTGCTGCCGCGGACGCCCGCGAACTCGAGCGCGGCGAGGGCGCCGCCGGCCCAGCTCGAGAGGCCGACGGAAGCGAGGCCGTTCCACCGCGACCAGCGCGCCTCGAACGCCTCGAGCTGGCGGCCCTCCGACCACTGCTCGGAGTCGAGCACCTCGGTCCACAACTCGAAGAGACGACCGCGATCGCGGTGGTCGAACCCGATCGCGAAACTGCTCGCGTCGGATCGCGTGTCGTCGACTGGGGCCACGAAAGCGCCGCAAGGCTAGCAGCGAGACCAGATCAGGCTGAGGCGGTGTCCTCGCTATGCGCGGACTCGAGAACCGCTCCGACGGCAGGCGATCCGGCCAGCAACACGGTCCCGGAAACAGCCGCGCACATGAACGCGACGAGAACTGCCCCGTCGAGCGGCGTCTGGCCCCAGGACTCGTTGAAGATCAAAGGCGCCAGCAGGACCGGCAGCAGCACCTGGACCGCGAACATCACCGGCGCCACCCGCGTCGCGGGGCGCTGTTGCAGGGCGCTCATCTCACTGAGGAGCGCCAGCCCCTCGGTGATCGCCGCGGTCGCCAGCCAGGCGGCGGCGACCAGCAGCGCCCCAGCCGCGAGCTCGTCGGTCAGCAGCTTGCTGGCGATCGCGGTCCAGGCGTAGCCGGCGCCGGCACTGATCACGGCGATCGTGCCGGCGGCGATCGCGCGCCCCCGCAGCAGGTACGGAAGCGCGATCGGGATCGCGACGATGAACAGGGCCAGGGCGATGACGATCGTGTCGGCGTGGTCGGTGCTGCGCTCGGGCGCGACCAGGGCGACACCGATCACACCCGTCACGATCGCCGCGACGGCGAGGTACTCGCGAGAACCGGGCGTCTCCCCCAGCTTCGAGACGCCGAGCCAGAGCAGCAGGATCAGGCCGCTGGCCAGGCATGGCTGGACCACGGTCAACGGCGCCAGCATCAGGGCGACGATCTCCAGCGGCCAGCCGACGAAACCGATAGCCGTCGCCCCCAGCCAGCGGCGGTTGCGCAGCAACCGGCCGATCAACGACGGGCGCAGGGAGTGCTCGCCCGGGACGTCGCGCGCCTCGAGCGCCTGCAGCGCGATCGAGGTGTTGTAGAGCAGCGACGCCCCGACCGCCGCGACTATCCCGAGAGCAACCACGGCGGTGAACCTACCCGGCCGCCGCAGAGGTGGCGGCCGGGCGGTTGAAACCGCCCCCGCTTGGGTAGCTCCAGGTAAACGAATCGGCTTGCCCTGGGAGAAAGGGCACAGTCCGACAAAGGAGGGAATCTCGTGAAGAGGCCAACCCTGGTATTGGCCGCCGCCGTCACCGCCCTGGCTCTGGGCTTCGGCGTCGTGGCCTGCGGCAGCGACGAGAGCGACACCGGCGACACCGGTGGCGGCGGCTCGGAGCAGCTCGACCTGACGATCGGCAACCTCGTCCCGCTCACCGGTGACCTCGCGCCATACGGCGCCGCCGGCGAGAAGGCGGGCGAACTCGCCGGCCAGGAGATCGACGCCGCGATCAAGACCGCGAAAGTCGACGACACCGTCAACGTCGTCGCCGAGGACGGAGCGTCCGATGACCAGGGCGGCGTCCAGGCGGCGCGCAAACTGATCGCCGACGGCGCCACCTGCATCTCCGGCGACTATGCCTCGACGGCCACCGTCGCGGTAGCTCGCTCGGTCACCGTCCCCGAGGGCGTGCTCCTGATCTCGCCCGCCTCGACTGCGGACGCGCTCTCCGATCTCGACGACGAAGGCCTGTTCGCGAGGACGGCGCCGCCCGACGGTCTGCAAGGCAAGGCGCTGGCCGACCGGATGGAAGAGGAACTCGACGGGCTGAAAGGCAAGACGATCAACATCGGCGCCCGCAACGACCTCTACGGGACCGGCTTCGCCGACTCGCTGGCGGCCGAACTCGAAAAGCGCGGCGCCACGGTGGGCGCCAAGGTCATCTACGACCCCGAACAGCCGAGCTACAACTCGGAGGCCGACGAGATCGTGTCGGGAGACCCCGACAACTTCGTGATCATCGACTTCCCGGAAACGTTCGCGAAGCTGGGCCCGGCGTTGGTCCGCACGGGCAAGTGGAAAGCCGAAGACACGTTCATCACCGACGGTCTCAACTCCACCGAATTGGTGGAAGAAATCGGCGGGGAGGCGACCGAGGGAATGCTCGGCACCGCGCCCGGCACGTTCTCGGGCAACGCGCCGAAAGCGTTCGACACGCTCTACGAAGGGGCTCCGGGGCCAAAACGGAACCTGTTCGACTCGACCTCGTTCGACGACGTGATCCTCTGCTACCTGGCGGCGGTCGCGGCTGGCTCGACCGACGGGACCGAGATGGCCGAAGCGGTGGTAGACGTCACCGGGCCTCCCGGGAAGAAGGTCACGTTCGAGCAACTCCCGGAGGCGATCGATGCCCTCGAAAACGGCGAGGACATCGATTACGAAGGCGCCTCCGGCCCGGTCGACTGGGATGAGAACGGGGACCTCTCCCGCTACATATACGACGTCTCCGAATTCAAGGGAGGCAAGCTCGTCAAGGTCGACACCGTCGAGGTATCGGCAGACGAATAACGCTCAGGGACCCTCGCCTCGCGGCACCGCCCGGTCGATCCGGGCCGTGCCGCCGAGGTAGAGGTCGACGACCTTGGGGTCCTCGAGCAGGTCCCGGCCCGCGCCCTCGAAGCGGTTGCGGCCGAGGTCGAGGACGTAGCCGCGGTCCGACATCGCCAGCGCCCGGCGGGCGTTCTGCTCGACCATCACCACGGTGACGCCGGCTTCGTTGATCTCGCCGACCTTCTCGAAGATCGTCTCGACGAAGGCCGGCGCCAGCCCGGCCGATGGCTCGTCCAGCAGCAGGACTTTCGGGTGCGGCATCAGCGCCCTCGCCATCGCCAGCATCTGGCGCTCGCCGCCGCTCATCGTCCCCGCCGCCTGCCGGCGACGTTCGCCGAGGCGTGGAAAGACGTCATACATGTCGCCGATCCGGTCCTTGACGTCGGCGCGCTCGAGTGCGCCGAGCTCGAGGTTCTCCTCGACCGTGAGGCTGGGGAAGACATTGTCGAGCTGGGGCACGTAGCTGAGCCCGCGCCCGGCGATCGAGTGCGGGGCCAACCCGGCGATCGTCTCGCCGCGCAGCAGAACCTGGCCCTGCCGCGGCTTCAGCAGGCCGAAGATCGTCTTCAAGAGGGTCGACTTGCCGGCGCCGTTGGGGCCGACCACGGTCGCGATCTCGCCCTCGCGAACGCCGATCGTCACCCCGTCGATGACGTCGGCGTCGGCGACATAGCCGGCCGTCAGGCCCTCGGTCGCGAGGACGTAGCCGTTCTCGCTCATGCGGCGCCACCGAGGTAGGCGTCGACCACGGCGGGGTCGCCGCGGACGGCGTGCGGCTCGCCCGCCGCGATCACCTTGCCGTCGGCCATCACGATGACGCGGTCGGAGTGGTTCATGACCACCTCCATGTCGTGCTCGATGAACAGGAAGGTCGTCCCCCGCTCTTTTCGCAGGCGTTGCATGTGGTCGAGCAGGCGCAGGCCCAGCGTCGGGTTGATGCCCGCCATCGGCTCGTCGAGCAGCAACAGGCGGGGGCTCGCCATCAGCGCCCGGGCCAGCTCCAGCAGCTTGCGCTGGCCACCCGAGAGCGTCCCCGCGTAGGCCTCGGCGTGACCCGCGAGGTCGAAGACCTCGAGCAGCTCCTCGGCGCCGGCGCGGACCTCGCGCTCGCGGCTCCGAACCGCCCGCGGGCGGAAGAAGACGTCGCGCAGCTTCTCCCCCGGCTGGTCGGGCGCGGCCAGCATCACGTTGTCGATCACCGGCATCGCCGCCAGCGCCTTGGTGATCTGGAAGGTGCGCACCATCCCCCGCCTGGCGATCGAGTGGGCCGAGGCGCCCATGATCTGGTCACCGGCGAGCCGGACCGAGCCGCGATCGCCGCGCTGGAAGCCGGTGACGACGTTGAAGAGGGTCGTCTTGCCGGCCCCGTTGGGGCCGATCAGGGCGGTGATCGAGCCCTCCTCGACCTCGAATCCGGCGCCGTCGACGGCGTTGATGCCACCGAAGCGCTTGAAGACGCCGTCGACCTCGAGCAGTTCTCGCCCGGCCTCAGTCACCGAGGACCATCTCCTCCTTCTTGCCGAACATCCCCTGCGGCCTGAACGCCATCAGGCCGATCAGGACGAAGCCGACGATCGCGAAGCGCAGCGCCGCCGCCTTCTCCTCGCTGATCGGCAGGTCGACGAAACGCGTCCCTTCCAACAGGGCCCAGAGCAGGATCGCCCCGACCGCCACTCCGCGGTAGCTGGCGAGGCCGCCGAGGATGAGGACGCCGAAGGCGAAGAAGGTCACGATCGGCTCGTAGTCGTCAGGGTGGATCGTGGCGAGGAAGAGCGCGAGGAAGAAGCCGCCGATCGCACCGAGCATCGCCGAGATCGCCAGCGACTGGAGCTTGAAGCTGATCGTGTTCTTGCCGAGCGCGCGGGCGGCGTCCTCGTCCTCCCTGATCGCCCGCAGGACCCGGCCCCATGGCGTCTTCTGGATGTGGGAGAGGACGATCGTGGCGACGACGACCGTCACCCAGACGACGATCAGCAACGGCACCAGAGCCTCGGGATCGGACCAGAAGTTTTCGACGAAGTCGAGGATCGAGCCGGAGAGCGAGCGCCAGGAGTCGTCGAAGCAGGCCTGGTCGACCCCTTCGAATTCGCAGTAGAGGCCTTGGTTGCCCCCGGTCAGGCCACGGGCGTTCTGCGCGATCAGGCGCACGACCTCCGCCATCGCCAGGGTGACGATCGCGAAGTAGTCGGCGCGCAGCCGCATCGCCGGGAGGCCGACGAGGACCCCGAAGGCCATCGTGATCAGGACAGCTGCCGGCAGTGCCAGCCAAAACGACCAGCCCGCCTCGAGGACGAGGATCGCCATCGAGTAGCCGCCGACGGCCATGAACCCGGCCTGGCCGAAGTTGATCAGCCCGGTGTAGCCGACGTTCAGCTGCAGGCCGAGGGTGACCACGGCATAGATCCCGGCGACGACCAGGACCCCGCTCCAGAAGCCGACGTCGGTGAAGGCGTCGAAGGTGACCGCAAGCGGGGTCATATCTCCTTCGCTTTCCCGAAGATCCCCTGCGGTCTGATGATCAGGGCGACGATCAGGGCGACGAAGCCGACGGTCACCTTCCAGCGCGGCTCGACGACGAGGGTCGAGAGCTCGATCACGACGCCGAGGACAAGGCCGGCGCTGAGGGCGCCGAAGGCGCTGCCGATGCCGCCGAGGATCACCGCGGCAAAGATCGGCAGCAGCAGCTCGAAGCCGAGCTCGGGCCTGAGGTTGGTGAGGGCGCCGGAGAGGACCCCGGCGAGTCCCGCGAGAGCGCCGGAGAAGAGCCAGGTGTAGAGAATCACCCGCCGGGTGTCGATGCCGGCGGTCTCGGCCAGGTCGAGGTTGTCCGAGAGCGCACGCATCCGCTTGCCGAGCAGGCTGCAGCGGAGCACGAGGCCGACCGCCAAGAGCACCACGACCCCGATCACCACGACCAGCAGCTCGGTCTGGCCGATCCGCAGCCCGAGAAAGCTGACGCTGGCGGTGACGTCGACGTCGAGGGTGCGGATCTCGGTTCCCCAGAACCACTGGATCGCCGAGCGGATCACGAAGGCGAGACCGAGCGACATCAGGATCAGCTGCAGGAAGCCCGCCCCTCTGGCGCGCATCGGGCCCCACATCACCCGCTCCGAGAGCAGGCCCAGCAGCGCCGTGCTCGCCATCGCGAAGAAGATCGCCGCGACCAGCGGCATCCCCCAGGTGACGTTGACCAGGTAGGCCATGTACGCGCCGAAGGTGAGGAAGTCGCCGTGGGCGAAGTTGACGAGCCGCAAAATCCCGTAGACGAGCGTCAGCCCGACCGCCCCGAGCGCGTAGATGACGCCGAGCGTGAGCCCGTTCAGCGAAGCCTGGGCGACGTCATGGAGCCCATTGGCCGCGATCAGGACGAGGACGATCAGCCCGATCACGCCGAAGGCGACCGCCGCGGGACGCTGACGGGCGATATCCCTCACCGCCTCCCCGAACGAGGTCTCGGCTCGCGCCGTCGATGCCTCCATACTCACAAAAAACCTGCCCCGGAGGGGTCCGTTTGAAACCCCGATAGCCTCGGCCGCGTGGACACGGAAACCTTCATCGGCGTTCTCGTCGTGGTGGCAGCGATCGCCGTAGAGGCGACCGTGTACGCCCTGCAGGTCTGGTGGCACGACGACCCGGGTCCCAAGAAAGACCCTCGCAACGGCCTCTAACCCGAATCGCTACGGCCGCGAACCCTGCGCGAGGATCCGAGCCCCTCTGTCAACAGCTCTAGGCGTTGTGAGAAACCCTAGGTCTCTTGGTAGAGCGGCCCGTCCCCACCCTCGGGAAGGGTGAGCCGGCCGCCCTTGGCGGTGATCGCGCCGCACTGGACGCAGTTCGAGGCGGTGACGTGGACGTCGACCTCGGCGGCGCCGTTCTCGAGCTGGTCCTCGGGGATCTCGTAGACCTGGGCCGGGCACATCGAGACCCAGGTCTGGGCGATCTCCTTCGGCACCTTGGTCTGGATCCGGACGTGGTTGGGGGCGTCGTCGCGGGTCGCGTTGCCGGAAAGAAAGACCGAGTCGAGCTTGTTGAAGGTGACCTCGTTGTCCGGCTTCGAGTACTTGTCACCGGCGCTGCCGAGGAACATGGCGGGCTCGGCGTCATCCTCGACCTTCCAGTGACCGCCCGGGAAGGCGCCTTTGGTGGCGACCATCATCGAGCCCATCGCCCCTCCGAAGATCAGGCCCCTGGTCAGCGGCTGCTTCATGTTGCGGGAGCGGTAGAGGTCTTTCTCGATCACCGACTTGCGGATCATGGCGTCGTAGTTTTCGAAGTTGACCGAGTCGATGTCGGCCTTGAGCGACTCGACGATCGCCTCGGCCGCGTACATCCCCGCGTGCATCGCGTAATGGACCCCGGCGAGTTCGGCGATGTTGACCATCCCAGCCGCGTCGCCGGCGACCAGCATGCCCGGCACCGAGAAACGTTTCGGCAGCGCCCAGTATCCGCCCGAGGGAATCGTCTTCGCTCCCCAGCCGACTCGTTTGCCGCCCTCGATGAGCTTGGCGATGAAGGGGTGCTGCTTGAATTTCTGCAGCTCGTCGTGGACGGAGAAGGTCGCGTCGGTGTAGTCGAGGCCGACCACGAGCCCGAAGCAGATCTTGTCCTCACCCATCGGGTAGATGAAGCTGCCGCCGGCCTCTTTGTATTTCGGGCCCCAGCGCAGGGGCCAGCCCAGCGTGTGAATGACCCGGTCGAGCGGCTTCGGGACCTCCCAGATCTCCTTCACCCCGAGCTCCCACGCCTGCGGGTCGGAGCCACCGATGTCGAAGTAGTCGTAGGCGGAGTAGGTGAGGTGGCCGATCGTGCCCTCGGCCAGAACCGTGGCCTTGGCGACGACGTCGGAGCCGGGCTCGAAGTTGCCGAGCTCTTCGCCGTCCTTGCCGCGGCCGCGGTCGCCCGAGCGCACGCCGCGGACGATCCGGTCCTCGACCAGCAGCTTGGTCGCGGCGGTCTCAGCGAGGATGTAGACGCCCGCCTCTTCGGCCTTCTCGGCGAGGAAGCGACCGAGTTTCGCGACCGAGAGCGTGTAGGTGCCCTCTTTGCGGAAGTTGGGCGGCGGCGGCTTCAGCGGGAACGCTTTCTTCGAAGTCAGGAAGTAGGTCGCGTCCTTGGTGACCTCCTGGTAGACCGCAGGCCAGTCGGCCGGGTCCATGTCCGGGAACAGCCGGGTCAGCGCCGAGGGATCGACATTGGCGCCGGAGAGCAGATGGGCGCCGGCGACTTTGCCCTTCTCGATCACGGCAACCGGGACTTCGCCGAGCTTCTCGGTCAGCTCCGGCTCGTCCTCGAGCAGCTGCATCAGCCGGTTCGCGCAAGCGAGGCCGGCCGGGCCGCCGCCGACGATCGCGACGCCGACCTCGATGCGGTCGTCCTCCGGGTCGGTCGGCGGGCCGATCACGTCGGCGCTGTCGAACGGCGGGGGGAAATCGATCGGTCTCACTGCCGGCATCTCTGACTCCTTAGCGAGGGTGGGGTGACTCAGAGCGAATGTTCACGCTTCGCGGGCCCGCGAAGGGTCAATCCGCGACGCGAACCCGCTCCACGCTCACTGGCCCTTCTTCGCTTTGATCGCCTCGGTCAGCTTCGGGAGGATCTTGTGCAGATCCCCGACCACGCCGAGATCCGAGAACTCGAAGATCGGCGCGTTCTGATCCTTGTTGATGGCGAGGATGTTCTCCGAGCTCTGCATCCCGACCTTGTGCTGGATGGCGCCGGAGATACCCGCGGCCAGGTAGAGCTTCGGCGCGACCGTCTTGCCGGTCTGGCCGATCTGGGCCGCGTAGGGGTACCAGCCGGCGTCGACCACGGCGCGGGTCGCCGCGACGGCGCCGCCCATGCTGTCGGCCAGTTCCTCGCAGAGATCGAAGCCCTCTTTGGCCCCGAGTCCGCGACCGCCGCCGACGAGGATGTCGGCGTCCTCGATGTTGACGTCGGCGCCGCGCTGCTCGCCACGCTGGACCATCTTCGCCTTGGTCGACCAGGGCGAGAGCTCGACCTCGACGTCGATGACCTCGGCGGTCCCACCGGACTCGACCGTGTCGAAGGCGTTGAGGCGGCCGATGATGATGCCGGGCTCGGAGACGTAGCCGACGTCGGCGATCTGCGAGTCCTGGAGGATCGGACGCTCGGCGACCAGCTTGCCGTCCTGGACCTTGACCTGGGTGACCTCCATGGTGACCCCGGCGTTGAGGCGGGCGGTGAGGCCGGCGCCGATCTCGAAGCCGAGCAGGCCGCCGCCGAACAGCGCGTAGCCGTAGCCGTCGTCCTGGATGACCTTGGCCATCGCGTCGACGATCGGCTGGGCGAGGCCCTCCGGAACGCTCTTGGCGCGGTAGACCTTGGCGGCCCCGTAGTTGCCGAGCGAGGCGCAGGCGTCGTCGGCGATGTCGCCGACGACCATCACCGCGGCATCGCCGCCGATCTGGTCGGCCAGCTTCTTGGCCTCGGAAATGGCCCCGAGGCTGTTCTTGTTGAAGTTGCCCTCGTCGTCGTGAAGGGCGTAGGTCAGGATGCCTGCCATCTAGATCAGCTTCCTCTCGTCGAGCCAGGCGACGATCTTTTCGACCGTCTCGTTGGTGTCCTCGTCCTCGATGATCTCGCCGGCCTCCTTGGCGGGAGGCGGGTTGAGGGAGAGGACCGATGTCTTCGAACCGCCCTCGCCGACCATGCCGCCGTCGATGCCGACGTCGCCGGTCGCCTTCGCGTCGAGGGGCTTTTTCTTCGCCCCCATGATCGCTTTCAGGCTCGGGTAGCGGGGCTCGTTGATCGCGTCGCCGACGCTGATCACGGCCGGGAGCTCGATCTCGACGGTGTCGTAGCCGTACTCGGCCTGGCGCTCGCAGCGCAGCTTGCCGTCGGTGACGTCGATCTTGATCACCTGGGTCAGCGACGGCATCTGCAGGTGATCGGCGACGACGGCGCCGATCGTGTAGCACTCGCCGTCGTCCGACTGCTGGCCGAGCAGGACCAGGTCGGGGCTCTCGGACTCGAGCACCTTGGCCAGCGAGTAGCCGGTTGCGCAGACGTCAGAGCCGGACAGCGCATCGTCGGAGAGGTGGACCGAGCGGTCCGCTCCGAGCGCGACCGCCTTGTGCAGGGCGCGGACGGCGGAATCGGGGCCCATCGTCACCGCGACGACCTCCTCGACCGGAATCGCGCCGCCCTCCTTGATCTGCATGGCAGCCTCGATGGCATGGGTATCGAAGGGATTGAGGTTCTTCTCGCCGCCTCGGTCCAGCCGCATCGTGTTCGGGTCGATGCGCTTCTGAACGGCGGCGTCCGGAACCTCCTTGACCAGGACGCAGATCTTCAAGATTTAGCTCCTTGGGACTCGGTTTCTCTGGTTGACTGACCAGTCAATCAGTCTATCTATACATGCAGCGGTGTGATGTTCAGTCGTGTGCGGTTCGTCACTGTATTGGTGCGAAGGCTCAGCCGGCGTGGCGCTCTGTAGCGCCCTCGCGGATGAACTCGACGATCTCGTCTGTACCCGCTCCCGGCGTGAATACCGCGGCCACGCCGAGATTCTTCAGCTCCGGGATGTCCTCGGCCGGAATCGTCCCTCCGACCGTGACGAGAACGTCGTCGACGCCCTGCTCGGCGAGCAGCGCGACCACTTTCGGGACCAGCGTCATGTGGGCGCCGGAGAGGATCGAGAGGCCGACGGCGTCGGCGTCCTCCTGGATCACCGTCTCGGCGATCTGCTCCGGAGTCTGGTGCAGGCCGGTGTAGATCACCTCCATGCCGGCGTCCCGCAGCGCCCTGGCGATGATCTTGGCGCCACGATCGTGACCGTCGAGGCCAGGCTTGGCGACGACGACGCGAATCTTTCTAGCGGTTGCGGCCTCCATAGCGCCGGGAAGCGTAGCGTCTCGCCATTGGGTTTCAGCCTGCGCGCTCAAAGTTGGGAAGTTCGGGCGCAAGGCCCGCCCGAAAGCCGCGGCCGGCGAAGCGGACGCGTCCGAGACCCAGGAAATGCGCGGAGAGATCGCCGGCCCAGAGGTCGGGGGCACCTGGCCGGCGCAGAAATTGAGCGGACCCGGAGAACGGCGCCGGCGGGTCGACTCGGGCGGTCCCGGCCCGGTGGTCGAACGAAAACCCGCCGGCGGAACGCGTTTCGGCGGTTGTCAAGCGAACGATGTCCACACCATCCAACCTCTCTATTCGGGAGGCGGCGAAGCCGGCGGCAGGCTTCTTGCCCGCCTCGAGCCGACTGTACGCCGTGAACCGGATCGACGGTTTTCCGGAGGACCGCGCGGTCAGCGTCGCCTGGTCCAGGTCGCGTTCCCGGGGCGACTGGGGCCGGCTAGTCGCCGGCCTCGCGTAGTCGCATGTCCATTCCGGACGGAGTTCCATCGTTGCCTTCGCCTGTGCTGCCTCAATTCGGACGTAACCCCGCTCCCCGCGGAAGCGAAGGGTGCCGCGGAGAAACCCTTCCGTGAAGGTTTGCGGCTCTCCCTCGCAGTGACGACCGGGCTCTCGCGAGGTCAAGGTACGAGTCGGTTCATAGTCGGCGATGAATTCGCCGAAGCGACCGAACTTCACCGTGACTCCGTCCGGGCGCACTTCCCCCTGTGCGAGGTAAAGCGCGTACTGGTTCTGTTTTCTGATCGTCAGCTGGATCCCATCCTGATCCGCGTCGAGCCTGGCCGAGAGGCCGTTGCTGGCCTGGAGCGGCGCCACCAGCTTGATTTCCCCCCCGCCGTCCGCTGCGGACGCGATCGCCGGGTGCAGGCCGGCGACGAGAACGACGAGCCACAGCGCTACGGGTGCCGTTCGCATCGCGACGGCGCCTAGAAGACCGGGGTCTCGGTGTAGGTGCCGAAGACCTCTTGCATCGCGGCGATCATCTCGCCCTCGGTGGCGCGGGCGCGGGCGGCCTCGATGATCGCCGGCATCAGGTTCTCCTCGCCGGCGGCGGCCCGTTTCAGCGCCGCCAGGGCGGCCTCGACATCCTGCGAGTCGCGCGTCGCCTTGGTCGCGGCGAGCCGGTCCCTCTGCTTCTGTTCGAGAGCCGGGTCGATCCGCAGGATCGGGGTCTCCGCCCCGTCTCCCTCGGTGAAGTCGTTGACGCCGACGACGATCCGCTTGCGCTCGTCGAGCTCGCGCTGGAAGGTGAAGGCGGCATCGGCGATCTCGCGCTGGGGGAAGTTGCGGCGGATCGCCTCGACCATCCCCCCCAGCTCATCGATCCGGGCGAAGTAGTCGTAGGCGGCGGCCTCCATCTCGTCGGTCAGCTTCTCGACGAACCAGGAGCCGCCGAGCGGGTCCGGGGTGCTCGGCGCCCCGGACTCGAAGGCGATGATCTGCTGGGTGCGGAGCGCGACCCGCACCGCCTCCTCGGTCGGCAGCGCCAGCGCCTCGTCGTAGGAGTTGGTGTGCAGGGACTGGGTGCCCCCGAGGACAGCCGCCAGCGCCTCGACCGAGGTGCGGACGATGTTGTTCAGGGGCTGCTGGGCTGTCAGCGACACGCCGGCGGTCTGGGCGTGGAAGCGGAGCCGCATCGACTCCTCCTTCGTGGCGCCGTAGGTCTCCTTCATCTCGCGGGCCCAGATCCGGCGCGCGGCCCGGTACTTGGCGATCTCCTCGAAGAAGTCGACGTGGGCGTTGAAGAAGAACGAGAGCCGCGGCGCGAAGTCGTCGACGTCGAGGCCGCGATCGATCGCTTCCTCGACGTAGGTGAAGCCGTCCTTGAGCGTGAAGGCGAGCTCCTGCTGGGCGGTCGAGCCGGCCTCGCGGATGTGGTAGCCGGAGATCGAGACCGGGTGCCAGCGCGGCATGTTCGCCGTGCACCACTCGATCATGTCGGTGACCAGGCGCAGAGCCGGTGTGATCGGGAAGCACCACTCCTTCTGGGCGATGTACTCCTTGAGGATGTCGGTCTGGATCGTGCCGCCGAGCTTCTCCGGCGGCACGCCCTGTGCCTCGCCGACGAGCACGTAATACGCGAGCAGGATCGCCGCCGGGGCGTTGATCGTCATCGAAGTGGTGACCCCACCCAGCGGGATGCCCTCGAAGAGCTGTTCCATGTCGTCGAGGGTGTCGACGGCGACGCCCTCGCGCCCGACCTCGCCGAGGCTGCGGACGTGGTCGGAGTCGTAGCCCATCAGGGTCGGCATGTCGAAGGCGGTTGAAAGCCCCGTCTGGCCGTGGTCGAGCAGGTAGTGGAAGCGCTCATTGGTCTCCTCGACCGTGCCGAAGCCGGCGAACTGCCGCATCGTCCAGAGCTTGCCCCGGTACATCGAGGGGTACGGCCCGCGGGTGAACGGGTACTCGCCGGGGCGCCCTATCCGGGCGGACTCGGGGTCCGCGGCAGCCCCCTCTGGGCCGTAAAGGGGCTCGATCGGATGGCCCGACATCGTCGAGTGCTCCTCATCGCGCCCATCGATATCCGGCCGCTGGCGCGGCTCAGTCGCCATGGGGGAAGTCTAGGCGGAGCGCCGGGCCGCGTAGCGGGAGCCGCCCCAGCCGACCGCGGCGGCGAGCAGCGCCGTGGCGCCGATCGCCAGGCGCCGGCCGAGGCGCTCGAAGCGCATCAGCTGCCATCCCTCGCGCTTGGCGATCGCCGCCAGCGCCGGGTCGGGGTTGACCACCACCGGGTGGCCGACGGCTTCCAGCATCGGCAGGTCCGAGAGCGAGTCCGAGTAGGCGTAGGACTGCTCGAGCGAGATCCCGTGCTCGGCGGCGAAGGCCCCCATCGCCTCGACCTTGCCGGGCCCGTAGACGAAGGGGCCGTCGAAGCGCCCGGTGAAGGAGCCGTCGCCGTCGACCTCGTACTTGGTGCCGATGCCGCCGTCCATGCCGAGGACGTGGGCGAGCTGTTCGACGACGCCGTTGCCGGCGGCACTGACGATGAAGGTGGCCCGGCCGGCGTCCTGATGGGAGTGGACCTCTTCCAGCATCTGCGGGTAGATCCGCGGCAGGACCGCCGCCATCACCTCCGGGTTCATCCGCTCGATGTCCCTGGAGCGGACCCCGGAGATCAGGTCACGGGCCTGGCGCAAGACTTCGGTCGTGCGCTCGTCGGTGGTGCCGCGCAGCCTGTAGCGCATGTGCTCGACGCCCCAGCTCGCGACCTGCCGGCGGCTGACGATGCCGTGCCGCATCGCGACCCGCGCGAACGGCATTCCCGACGACCCCGCCATCAGGGTCTTGTCCAGATCGAAGAATGCCGCCCCGCGAGGAGGCATCGGCCTCCCCGGGCTACGCGCCCGGGACCTCGATGACGATCGCGTCGCCCTGGCCGCCGCCGCTGCAGATCGCGGCTACCCCGAGACCGCCGCCGCGACGGCTGAGCTCGTGCACGAGCGAGCCGACGATCCGCGAGCCGGAGGCTCCGATCGGGTGTCCGAGGGCGATCGCGCCGCCGTTGACGTTGACCTTGTCCTCCTCGACGCCGAGCATCCGCACCGAGTTGAGGGCGACCGAGGCGAAGGCCTCGTTGATCTCCCAGAGGTCGACCTCCTCGGGCGACTTGCCGATTTTCTCGAGCGCCTGCTTGGCGGCGTTCGCCGGCGTCTTCGCCAGGTACGGGAAGTCGTCGGCGACGGTTCCGTAGGAGAGGACGCGGGCGAGGACCGTGCGGCCCTCCTTCTCGGCCCAATCCGCCGAGGAGACGACGATCGCGCCGGCGCCGTCGTTGACGCCGGGGGCGTTGCCGGCGGTGTGGGTGGCGTCCTCGCCACCGATCGGGCGCAGCCCGGCGAGGGTCTCGACCGTGGTGTCGGCGCGGATCGCCTCGTCGGCCTCGATCGTGTTTTCGCCCTTGCGCGACTTGACCGTGACGCCGACGATCTCATCGGCGAGGCGGCCGGCGTCGGTCGCCTCGGCGGCAAGGCGGTGCGAGCGCTCGGCGAATTTGTCCATGTCGGCGCGGGTGATCTCGAGCTCGTTCGAGACCTCGCTGGCCTCGTTGATCATCTGCTTCTCGGTGAACGGGTTGGTCAGCCCGTCGTGGGTCATCGAATCGATCGAGTTCACGTCCCCCATCCGGAACCCGAAGCGGGCCCCCGGCAGGAGGTAGGGAGCCTTGCTCATCGACTCCATGCCACCGGTGACGGCGACCTCGGCGTCGCCGGCGCGGATCGCCATGTCGGCGATCCCGAGCGAGCGCATGCCCGAGGCACAGACCTTGTTGATCGTCTCCGACGGGACCTCCTTGGGGATGCCGCCTTTGATCTGGGCCTGGCGCGAGGGGATCTGCCCCTGGCCGGCCTGCAGGACCTGGCCGAAAACGACCTGATCGACCTGCTCGGCGTCGACTCCCGACCGCTCGAGGGCGGCGGAGATCGCGTGGCCCCCGAGGTCGGTGGCGTCGAGGGAAGAGAGTGTGCCGCCCATCTTGCCGAAGGGCGTGCGGGCAGTTCCGAGGATGACTGTGCTGGGCATCGCGGACCTTTCGTCTTGGTTTTATGCCGGATCTCGGCTCGAACGTGGGCCGCCTGGCCCACCGGGGACGATAGCGAGACAGCGCCGGAGGGTTGCGTGACACAGCGCATAGACTCGCGAGCCGTGAGAGTCGGAGTCGCCCAGGCGCCAGCCACCGCGATCGACGCGGACCTCCTCGTCGTCGGCCTCTTCGAGGACGGCGAGCTGCCGCCCGAGCTGAGCGACGCCCCCGGGGCCGCCGAGGCGAAGGGCGCCTTCAAGAAGCTCGCCCACGTGCACCCCGAGAAGCCCGGCCGCGCCCTCGTCGTCGGCCTCGGCAAGCAGGGCGACTTCGACGCCGAGCGCGCCCGGGTCGCCGCCGCGCTCGCCGCCGGGGCGGCCGCCGACCTCGGGGTCGCGGAGCTGGTCTGGCTGCTGCCCGAGACCGGGGAGGGCGCCGCGGTCGCCGAGGGCATCGTCACCGGCACGATCCTCGGCTCCTACCGCTTCGACCGCTTCCAGGCAGAGGACCCGGACTCGCCGGCGCCACCGCGGATCGACTCCCTGATCCTGCTCGGGCCGGCGGAGGTCAAGGAGGCGGCCGAGGCGGCGCGAGTCTGCGCGCTCGCCCAGAACCGAGCCCGCGACCTCCAGAGCCTGCCCGCCAACGTCGCCACCCCGACCTTTCTCGCCAACCGCGCCGAGGAAATCGCCTCGGCCCACGACTCGCTCCACTTCGAGGCGCTCGGGCGCGGCGAGATCGCCGCCAAGGACATGGGCGGCCTGGTCGCCGTCAGCCAGGGCTCCGAGGAGGACCCGCGGCTGATCGTCCTCCGCTACTCCGGCGGCGGCTCGGGACCGACCCTGGGCCTGGTCGGCAAGGGCGTCACCTTCGACACCGGCGGCATCTCGCTGAAGCCGGGCCAGGCGATGCACGAGATGAAGATGGACATGTCGGGCGGGGCCGCCGTGATCGAGGCGGTCGGCGCGATCGCCGAGCTCGGCCTCGAGCTCGAGCTGCTCGCCGTCGTCCCGGCCACCGAGAACATGCCCTCGGGGTCGGCGATCAAGCCCGGCGACATCATCACCCAGTACAACGGCAAGACCGTCGAGGTGAACAACACCGACGCCGAGGGCCGGCTGATCCTCGCCGACGCCCTCGCCTACGCGATCGAGCTCGGTGCCGAGCGGGTCGTCGACATCGCGACCCTGACCGGCGCCGTGATGATCGCGCTCGGCTCGACCTATGCGGGCCTGATCGCCAACGACGACGAGCTCGCCGCCGCCATCGAGGGCGCCGGCGCGAGTACCGGCGAGCTGGTCTGGCGCCTGCCCCTGCACCCGGAGTACAAGGCGATGATGAAGGGCACGGTCGCCGACCTCTCCAACCTCGGCTCCAAGCGCGAGGCGGGGACGATCACCGCCGCCTCCTTCCTCGAGGAGTTCGTCGGCGAGACGCCCTGGGCCCATGTCGACATCGCCGGCACCGCCTGGGACGTCGGCCGCGAGTACACCGGCAAGGACGCGAGCGGCTACGGAGTCCGGCTACTTGTTGCGCTCGTCTCGCGGATGTAGGTTTGCGGCTCCGAGTCCGATCGGCGGGCCGTGAGCGAGGAGGAAGCATGACCAGCAGGCAGCTCCTACCCCTGAGCGGCGTCGCAGCGGTGTTGTTGACGGCGTTGTCGTTCATCGTCGGCGGCGAACCACCGGATCTCGGTGCTCCGGACAGCGAGCTCGTCTCCTACTACGGCGACGAAAGCGAGCTCCAGTTCGCCTCCGCCCTGCTCGGCCTCGCCGGACTCTTCTTCCTGATCTTCTCCGCCGCGATCGCCTCCCTGCTGCGCGGCGTCCGCGACGCCTCCTCGGCGGCGTCGAACGTCAGCCTCGCGGGGGGAATCATCTTCACGGTCGGACTGACGATCTTCGCCGGCCTCGCGTTCACCGCGGCCGACGCCGCCGACGACCTCGACGTGACCACGCTGCAGACTCTCAACGCGCTCGAAATGAACATGTTCTTCACCGTCGCGGTCGGCACCGCCGCCTTCCTGCTCGGCACCGGGGTCGGCGCCCTGAAGACGGGCCTGCTGCCGAGATGGCTCGCCTGGGCTGCGATCGTGCTCGGGGTGATCGCGGTGACGCCCCTCGGCTTCGCCGCCTTCATCGGCCTCGGGATCTGGACGCTGATCGCCAGCGCCATGCTCGCGAGGCGGGCCGGGGCGCCTGCGCAGCGGGACGCCGGCTAGGCGTCGCCGAGGATCATGCAGGTGGCGACGCCGTGGGCGAGCAGCTTGCCGCTGTCGGCCGCGGTCAGGTTCGCCTCCGCCGTCGCCTGCTTGCGACCGCGGTAGAGGACGTTCGCCTCGCACAGGACCTTGCCGGTGTCGCGGGTGATCGGCCGCACGTACTTGGCCTCGAGGCCGAGCGAGGTGTAGCCGACGCCGGCCTCCAGCGTCGTGTGAACGGCGCAGCCGAGCGCCGAGTCGAGCAGGGTCGCGGCGTAGCCGCCGTGGACGACGCCGATCGGGTTGTAGTGCTCCTCCCCGGGCTCGCCCTGGAAGACGGCGCGGCCCTCGGAGATCTCGATCGGGCGCATCCGCATCACCACCGCGATCGGCGGCGGCGGCACCTGGCCCTCGACGACCGCGGTCATGTACTCCATGCCGGTCATCGTCGCGCCGGCGGCCGCGGTCGGGACCGGGTCCTGCCAGACGAGGGTGCGGCTGCGGCTGGTCTCGGGGTGCTGCTCTGCGTAGGCCTCGGCGACCTCGGCGGCAGACGCGTCCGGGTCGAGCCGGACGCTCGCGATCGGGTCGCTCACCGGCGCCGTCCGCGCTTCGGCCGGCGGGCGAAGACGAGCAGGTGGATGCCTGACTTCGCGATCATCGGCGCCGTCCTCGAGCTGCCACCGCCCTGTCGACCGGGCCGGGCCGGCGGCTGGCGGGGTAGAGCAGGTCGGCGGTGATCTCGGCCTGGCTGATCGAGATCGTCGGGGTCTTGGCGCGCTGTCGTCTGCTGCGATTCATCAGCCTCATCTGAATTCGCCTCCAGTCGGCTTTTCGGGCTGGGTTGCTTCAAGCAACTCTCTTGCAACGGGACCTTACAGGAGTCAGTTGCGTGAAGCAACTGAGTGTGCCAAGATCACATACGTGCTGCGTCACGACTATCCCGGTCAGATGTGCTCGATCGCTAGCGCGCTCGAGGTCGTCGGGGAGCGCTGGTCGCTGTTGATCGTCCGCGACGTGATGAACGGCAGGCGCCGCTTCGACTCCCTCCAGAAGGGCCTCGGGATCGCCCGCAACGTGCTCACCAACCGGCTTCAGCGCCTGGTCGAGGAGAACATCCTCGAACGCCGCGCCTACCAGGAGAGCCCGCCGCGCTACGAGTACTTCCTCACCGAGAAGGGGCTCGACCTCTGGCCGGCGCTGATCGCGCTGCTCGCCTGGGGCGACCGCCACTCCCCCCCCAGCCCCGACGGCCCGCCGATGCTGATCGTCCACAAGCGTTGCGGCGGCCGGGTCGACGATCGCGGCATCTGCGCGGAGTGCGGCGAGGTCCTCCATGCCCGCGACGCGCGCGCCCTGCCCGGCCCCGGCGTCGAGGCGCTAGCGTTGGCCTCACCGGCCAAGGCGACCTAGGAGGAGCGAGATGGCAACGGCAGCGGAGGTTCAGGCCCGCGACAAGATCTTCATCGGCGGCGAGTGGGTCGAGCCCGAGGGCGGCGAGACGCTCGAGGTGACCAACTCTGCGACCGAGGAGACGATCGGGACGATCGTCTCTTGCACCGCTGCCGACGCCGACCGCGCGGTGGTCGCGGCCCGCGAGGCGTTCGACTCCTGGTCGCAGACCTCGCGCGAGGAGCGCGCCGGCTACCTGGGCGCGATCGCCGCCGGGCTGGGCGAGCGCTCCGAGGAGATCGGAGCGACGATCGCCCAGGAGCTCGGGATGCCGATCAAGCTCAGCCAGATGATCCAGGCCGGCCTCCCCACCGGCCAGTTCGCCGCGATGCCCGGGCTGATGGAAGAAGTCGCCTGGGAAGAGGAGATCGGCAACTCGCGGATCCTGCGCGAGCCGGTCGGCGTGCTCGGCGCGATCACGCCCTGGAACTACCCCCTGAACCAGATTGCGGCCAAGGTCGCCCCCGCCCTCGCGGCGGGCTGCACCGTGGTCCTGAAGCCGAGCGAGATCGTCCCCCTCAACGCCTTCATCCTCGCCGAGGTGATCGAGGCCGCCGGGCTGCCGCCGGGCGTCTTCAACCTCGTCACCGGCACCGGCCCCGAGGTCGGCGAGGCGATCGCCGGCCACCCGGGTGTCGACATGGTCTCCTTCACCGGCTCGACCCGGGCCGGGCGCCGTGTCTCCGAGCTCGCCTCGGCGACCGTGAAGCCGGTCGCGATGGAGCTCGGCGGCAAGTCGCCGAACGTGATGCTCGACGATGCCGACCTCACCCGATCGATTCCCGACGGCGTCGCCAAGTGCTACCTCAACTCGGGCCAGACCTGCAGCGCCCTGACCCGGATGCTCGTCCCCGCCGAGAAGCTCGCCGAAGCCGAGCAGATCGCCGTCGAGGCGGCTGAGGCCTTCACCCCCGGCGACCCGTTCGACGAGTCGACGCGCCTCGGGCCGCTGGTCTCCGAGACCCAGCGCGAGCGGGTCCGCGGCTTCATCGAGAAGGGCCAGGAGGAGGGTGCCGAGCTGCTCACCGGCGGCGCCACGCCCCCCGAGGGCCTAGACCGCGGCTACTTCGTCCGCCCCACCGTCTTCTCGAAGGTGACGCCGGAGATGACGATCGCCCAGGAGGAGATCTTCGGGCCGGTCCTCGCGATCCAGCCCTACACCGACGAGGCCGACGCGGTCCGGATCGCCAACGACACCCAGTACGGGCTCGCCGGCGGCGTCTGGTCCGCCGACCAGGAGCGTGCGATCGGCGTCGCCCGCCGTATCCGCACCGGCCAGATCGAGATCAACGGTGGCGCCTTCAACCCGATCGCCCCGTTCGGCGGCTACAAGCAGTCCGGTCACGGCCGCGAGAACGGCCGCTTCGCGATCGAGGAGCTGCTGCAGGTCAAGTCGCTCCAGCTTTAGCCGTAGGGCGCGGGGGGTTCGGCTACTGCCGCTGCAGGTCTTTGCCGGGACCGCCGATCAGCTTGTCCTTGCCGGGACCGCCGCGGAGAGTGTCGACTCCCCCTTCGCCGATCAGGCGGTCCTTGCCGGGACCGCCGAGGACCGTGTCCCTGCCCTTGCCGGCGCAGACCAGGTCGTTCCCGGCCAGCGCCTTGATCGTGTCGTCGCCGCCGAGCGCGACGAACACGTCGGCGCGTTTCGTGCCTTTCAAATCGTCCTTGCCGGCGGTGCCGACCCGGGTCGCGCGCTTGCCTCCGCAGGACTCGAACTCGTCGACGATGACGACCGGGGGCGGCGGCGACTGCGGGCAGGCGCCACCCGCGGAGGAGCCGTCGGAGGGGCAGGCGTCCTGGCTGATGTCGCCGTATCCGTCGCCGTCGGCGTCCGGCTCGATGTCGGCGTTGTAGAGGAGCTCCCGGTCATTGCCGGCGGAACCGCCCAGGGGAACCTCGGTGCCCGTGGGGCCGTCGTTCGCCGTGGTATACGCCGATCCGGGCATGAGCTCTCGGTAGGGCTGTCCCTCGAACGGCGGGGGCGCTAGCCCGACATAGCTTCCGGACGGGATCGGCAGCCGAGTCTGAAAAATATCGATCGCCGCTGTCGACCCCGGATCTGCCACCGACTCCGGGGAGCTCAATGCGGTGATCCTGTAGCTGGGACCGTCGGTCGGGCTGAGGACGCGAATGCCGTAGTCCCCGGCCGGCGCGGACAGCAGGCGCCAGCGGACGACGACGCCGGCGAACGGCACCGCGGTCGATGCGCCGGCGATGGACTTCTGCACTCGAATGCAGGCGTACGTGCATGAGCCGCTGGTCGGGATGAAGGCGCCCTGCATATCGCCGCCAAAGAGGGTTCCCGAGCAAGCGGCGCCCCCGACCGGCGAGCCCGGACAGAGGTCCTGGGAGGTGTCGCCGTAGCCGTCGTGGTCTTCATCAACCTCGAAGAGGGCCCGCACATTGACTCTCTGGCTCCCGAACACGGATGTCGCGAAGCCGTCGCCGAGCTCCGGATCGGTGGGAAAGACTGTCGTGCCGGCTTCGTCGAGCGGGGAAGGCGTCGTGAAGGTGGCCGGCGTGCCGTTGACGTTCGGGGTGCTGTCGAAGCGCGCGCCGAGCACGTCGCCGACCGCGACCGGGATCCGCTCGAAGAAGGTGTGCAATCCGACATCGAGGCCGTCGAGCGGGTGTTTCGTGCCCTCGGCGGTGACCACCGCGTTCCCGGCGCCGGTTTTACTGAACGCGCGGGCCTGGGCGAAATCGCTTGCTTCGGTCGTAGGCCCGACGTAGAAGCCGGCTCTGACTAGTACGCCGTCTGCCGGGATCAGGTAGGGGGAGCCGGCCGCGGTGGCGAACTGCACGGCGGTGCAGAGGGTGCAGCCGCCGGCCGTCGAGGAAGCCGACTGCCCGAGCGTCAGGGGCGGAGCCGCCGAGGCCGTCTCTCCAGCGCCCATCGCGAGCAGAAAAGCCGGCAGGACGGCCAAAAGCCGCAGGCGAGACACTGCAGCCAGTGTCGCACGCGACCGGCCATCCAGGCCAAATAGGATGGCGCCCGTGGACTTTGAGTTGAGCGATGAGCAGCGACTGCTGCGGGACACGGTCAGGGACTTCGCCCGCAATGAGGTGCGGCCCGTCGCGGAGGAGCTCGATCGGACCAAGTCGTTCCCGTACGAGATCGTCGCCAAGATGGGCGAGCTGGGGCTGATGGGGATCCCGTTCCCGGAGGAGTACGGCGGTGGCGGCGCCGACACGCTCTCCTACGTGTTGGCGGTCGAAGAGCTGGCGCGCATCGACTCCTCGGTCTGCATCACGATGGCCGCCCACACCTCGCTCGGGACGATGCCGATTCACCTCTGGGGCAGCGACGAGCAGAAGTCGGAGTGGCTGCCGCGCCTCTGCAGGGGCGAGACCCTCGCGTCCTTCGGTCTGACCGAGCCCGAAGCCGGATCCGACGCCGGCAACGTGCGGACCAGGGCCGAACTCGAGGACGGCGAGTGGAAGATCGACGGCGCCAAGCAGTTCATCACCAACTCCGGCACCAAGATCTCGGGCTGCGTCTCGATCACCGCCGTGACCGGGGAGGCGGACGGGCGCAAGGAGATCTCGAACATCATCGTCCCCAACGGCACCCCGGGCTACGAGATCGGCGAGGCCTACCGGAAGATGGGCTGGAACGCCTCCGACACCCGCCCGCTCACGTTCGAGTCCTGCCGGGTTCCCGAGTCCAACCTCCTCGGCCGCCGCGGCGACGGCTTCAAGAACTTCCTCCACATCCTCGACGGCGGCCGGATCGGGGTCGCGGCGATGGGCGTCGGCCTCGCCCAGGGGGCGCTCGACGAGGCGATCGCCTACGCGAAGGAGCGCCGGGCCTTCGGCAAGCCGATCTCCAAGTTCCAGGCGATCCAGGCGAAGATCGCCGACCTCTCGGCCCAGATCGAGGCGGCGCGGCTGCTGACCTGGCGGGCGGCGCTGGAGAAGGACGCAGGCCAGAGCTTCACCCTCACCGCCGCCCAGGCGAAGCTGATCACCGGCCGCCTGGCGGTCAGGGCCACCGAGGAGGCGGTCCAGATTCACGGCGGCTACGGCTTCATCGAGGAGTACCCCGTCTGCCGCTTCTATCGCGACGCCAAGATCCTCACGATCGGCGAGGGCACCGACGAGGTGCAGCAGATGGTGATCGCCCGCCAGCTCGGCTGCTGAGCTAGCCGAAGGTGAAGGCGTAGCCCTCGATACCCGATTCGGGGATGAGGGTCACGGTGCGGTGCTGGACCCGCGGCAGGTCGACCAGGTCGTAGAGGCGGTGGGCCGAGATCGTGGCGACGCCGCCGTGGACGTCGGCACCCGCCAGCGCCTCGGGGATCGGCTTGCCGTCGAGCAGGACCCGCATCCGCCGCGGCTCGTCGTCGGGAGTCCCCAGCACGAGGAAGACGCGCTTGGCGCCGAAGGAGAGCTCCAGCGAGGCGCCCTCCTCCGCGGTGGCCGAGTCGAGGCCGATCCGCCAGCCTCCCCGGTAGGTGAATTCGTTGTCCGGCGGCGGGGCGGGCGGGGCGTCGAACTCGTGCGAGCCCGGCGAGAGGATCGGGTTCGTGAACCGTTCCGCCCGGGAGGCGCCGAGGTAGGTCTCCGGCGTCGTCATCGTTTTCGACGGCTCGGGCCCGCGGCCGCCCGCCATGCCCCTCCCCGGGGCGCGGCCGGCTTCGGCCAGCAGCTCGCGGATCACCTCCTCCTTCTCCCCGTATTCGCCCTCGCCGAAATGCGTGTAGCGGACCCGCCCCCGGGAGTCGACGAAGTACTCGGCCGGCCAGTACATGTTGCCCCAGGCCGACCAGGTGGCGAGGTCGTTGTCCTGGGCGACCGGATAGCTCAACCCGGCGCGCTCGATCGCGTCCTCGACGTTGCCGGCGTCCTTCTCGAACGGGAACTCCGGCGCATGGACGCCGACGATCGTCAGCCCGTCCTTGCGGTAGCGCTCGTCCCAGGCCTTGAGGTACGGGAACGTGCGGATGCAGTTGATGCAGCTGTAGGTCCAGAAATCGATCAGGACGACGCGGCCGCGGAGCCCGCGGAGGGTGAGCGGGCGGGCGCCCGGGGTGTTGAACCAGCGCTGGTTGCCGACGAATTCCGGCGCCACGCCGAGGACCGGCAGGCCCGAGCCCGGCCCACGCCCGGCGGCCTTCGCGTGCTCGGGCACGGCCGCCGCCACGGCCCCGATCCCGTGCGCCTCTTCTCCCCTTGCGTCGGCGATCGCCGAACGGGCGGCCGCCGTGTCCTCGAGCTCTTCGGTCGGGTTGACGAGGAACGCCGGTAGGTCGTCGGCGATCCGTTCCTGGAAGCGGATGTCGTAGTCGCCCAGCATCGCCAGCGCGAAGGCGACCATCACAGCGCCGGTCGCGATCTGCAGGCCAGGGCCGCGGCGGGCCAGGGGCCGGACCAGGCGGCGCCCCCCCAGCATCAGGAGGTAGAGGACGAGGGCCGAGCCGAGCCCGTAGCTGAGGGCGACAGCGAGGCGCCCGGCGGTGAACTCCTGCGAGGCGGAGACGGTGATGACGCCGGCCAGGATCGGCCCCGCGCAGGGGGCGTAGACGAGGCCGAGGCTGGCACCCACCGCCGTCCCCGACCAGAACCCGTCCCCCCCGGTCTTGACCCCGGCGCGGCCGGCGTAGCGACTCAGCCACGCCTCGACCCTCGCCGCGAGGGGCGGGACCATGAGCAGGACCCCGAACCCGATCAGGACCGCGATCGCGATGTTGCGCAGGAGGTCGCCGGCGAGACCGAGGGCGGAGATCACGTAGACGAGGGCGACGGTCGCGAAAGTGAACGAGAGCGCCAGGCCGACGACGATCCCGAGCGGCCTGCGGCGGCCACCGGTCGCCCCGGCGGAGAGCGCGATCGGCAGGACGGGAAGCACGCACGGCGAGACCGCCGTCGCCGCTCCGGCGATGAAGCCGAACACAATCAGCAGTGCCATGGAAGCGACCTTCCCACGCCACTACTACGGGCCGCGAGGCCCCTTCGGTTCAACCGTCAGGCCGGCCTGGCCGTGACTGCGCCCTCGTCCCGCCCCGTGACCTCGGCAGAGCGGCCGACCCGCTCGCCGATCCCGTAGTGGGCGCAGATCGCGATCTCGTGCTCGCGCAGCAGCGGACGCCGGGGGTCGACGGTGGGCGCCGAGCGCAGCGCGTCCTTGCGTTGGGCGACCCAGACCCGGCCGGCGCCGGCGGCGCACTCGGCGATCGGGATCGCGACCGGCTTCACCCGCCGCCGCCCCAGCCCGGCGACCAGCCAGGCGGGCTTGCCGGTCCCCGCGTCGACGTAGTAGCCCTGTACCGAGCCGACGCGCGAGCCGTCGGCGTCGTCGACCCCGTAGCCGAGCCAGGACTCCTCAGGCATCGCCGCTCCTCTCGAGCAGCTCGGTCGCGGCGCTGGCGGGATCGAGCTCGCGGCGGACCACCCGCTGCATCAAGTCCCGAGTCCAGTCGTCGTCGGCGGCGGTCTCCTCGAGCTTGCGGCGCATCCGCGAGGCCGCGATCCCCAGCACCTCGCTGCGGAGGTTGCGGGCGCGGCGCTCCTCCAGGGTCCCCGCCGCCTCGATGAAGGCCCGGTGCTCGTCGATCTGGCGGGCGAGCTCCTCGACCCCCTCGCCGCGCGCGGCCTCGGTGCGCAGGATCGGCACCTTCCAGCCTTCCGGGTCGTGGGAGAGGGCGAGCACCCCGCGGACCTCGCGGACCATCGTGTCGGTCATCGGGTGGTCGGACTTGTTGACGACGATGATGTCGGGGATCTCCATCACCCCGGCCTTGAGCGCCTGGATCGAGTCGCCCGATCCGGGCATCAGGGCGAGGACGATGGTGTCGGCGTGGTCGACGATGTCGATCTCGGCCTGGCCGACCCCGACCGTCTCGATCAGGACGTCGTCCTTGCCGGCCGCGTCCATCGCCAGCGCCACCTGCAGGGCCGCCTCGGAGAGACCGCCGAGGGCACCGCGCGAGGCCATCGAGCGGATGAAGACGCCGGCGTCGAGGAAGTGGTCGGAGAGCCGGATCCGGTCGCCGAGCAGGGCGCCCTGCGTGAACGGGCTCGAGGGGTCGATCGAGAGCACCGCCACCTGGCGCTCGGCCTTGCGCAACTCCGCGGTCAGCGCCCCGATCAGGGTGCTCTTGCCGACACCGGGCGGGCCGGTGAAGCCGACGATGCGGGCGCTGCCGGTGCGGGGGTAGACCTCACGCACCAGCTCCCAGCCGGCGGGGTCGTCGGACTCGATCAGGGTGATCGCCCGCGCCAGCGCGCGTTTGTCGCCGGCGACGAGGCGCTCGGAGAGAGGGGCTGTCTTGGCGACGTCGGCCATTGGGCGCTGAGTCTAAAGTCCCCGCCGCCGTGATCCGCACCCTCCGCTTCTGCGCCGACAACGGAATGCTGACCCCGCGCTACGCGCGCCTGCTCTGGCGCTACCTCAGGCGCCGCCTGCTGACGGTCGCCGGCTGGCGCTGGAGGACCGACGGGCTGGTCTTCTTCGGCAGGGGGCTCGAACTGCAGATCGGCCGCGGCGGCCGGATCGAGCTCGGCCGCTTCGTCTGGCTCGGCGACGGGACCAAGATTCGCTGCCACGAGGGTGTGGTCGAGGTCGGGGCGAAGACGGTGATGGGCCAGGAGTGCACGATCTCGGCCTACCAGCGGGTGCGGATCGGCGAGCAGTGCGTGATCGCCGACCGGGCGATGTTCATCGACTTCGACCACGGCGTCGTCGAAACCGACCGCCCGATCCGGCAGCAGGGGATCTACAAGCGCGACGTCGAGGTCGGCAACAACGTCTGGATTGGCTACGGCGCCTGCATCCTGCGCGGGGTGCGGGTCGGCGACAACGCGATCGTCGGCACCAACTGCGTCGTCACCAGGGACGTTCCCGCCAACGCCGTCGTCGCCGGGATCCCGGCCCGGGTGATCCGCATGCGCGAGGAGCCGGAGGAGCTGCGTTGGAGCGAACCGGTCGAGCCCGACCCGGCCGCCGAGACGACTTTGCCGATCCCGCCGGAGTCCGCCTGAGCGGACTATAGGCTCGTCCGATGAGACTCCGCCTGCCTCTCTCCCTGTCCCTTGTCCTCCTCGCTTCGCTCTGCGCCTCCTCGGGCGCGGGCGCACAGACGACCTTGGGCCAGACCCTCCCGGATGTCCCATTCGGGCTCAACACCTGCGAATACAAAGGCAGCTGGGACGAATTCCAGAGTTCCTCCGCGTCGGGCAGCGGATACGTCGCCCCGACCACAGGCGCGATCACTTCGTGGAGTCACCTGGCGGGCGAAGGCGTCGGTCAGAAACTGATCTTCAAGGTCTTCCGCCGGTCGGGGTCCTCCTTCACCGTCGTCGGCCGTGACGAACGGGGCCTGGCACCGAGCACTCTGAACACCTTCCCGGTGAGCATCCCGGTCCAGGCCGGCGACATCCTCGGGTTCCACATCTTCGACGCGGGCGCCGTGACGCCGTCGGTCTGCAGTTACGAAACCGGCCTTTTGGGCGACACGCTCGCCTACCAGGAAGGGAACGCCGCCGACGGAGTGTCGACGCCGATCCAGGAAGAATATGCCGGATACCGCCTCAACCTTTCGGCGACGCTGCTTCCCCCGCCGGCGGTGAGCGGCCTCTCCCCGGCCGGCGGCTCCGTCTCGGGCGGGACCAAAGTGGCGATCGCGGGCGCCAACTTCGCTTCGGTCAGTGCCGTCAGTTTCGGCTCGGTCGCCGCCACCGGCTTCACGGTCGACTCCGAAGGGCAGATCACCGCCACCGCCCCGAAGAGCAAGACCCTCGCCAAGGTCCCGGTCACGGTGACCACCATCGCCGGCACGGCGACCTCCGTGACGACCTTCGCCTACGAAGGCTGCAAGGTTCCGAAGCTCAAGGGCACGAAGCTGAAAGCTTCGAAGAAGAAGCTGAAGAAGTCCGATTGCAAGCTGGGCAAGCTGACGAAGCGCAAAGGCGCGAAGGCGAAGACCGGCAAGGTGGTCAAGCAGAGTGCCAAACCGGGCACGATCCTCGCGCCCGGTTCCAAGGTCAAGCTGACCCTGAAGCCCTAGGCGAGTCGCCGACGACGCCGGTCAGCTCCGCGTAGACCGCCGCGGTCTGCTCGGCGACGTCGTCCCAGTCGAAGCGGCGAACGTGCTCGTAGGCCTCGGTCACCAGCCGCCGGCCTAGTTCGTCGTCGCGGAGGACGCGGACGGCGACGTCGGCGAGGGCGTCGGGATCGTGGGCGCGGAAGCGAAGGCCGGCCTCCTCGTGGGGGACGACCTCGCGCAGGCCGCCGGTGTCGGCGACGATGCAGGGGCAACCCGAGGCCATCGCCTCGAGCGCGACGAGCCCGAACGGCTCGTAGATCGATGGAACCACGGTGAGGTCGGCGATCCGGTAGAGCGAGTGAAGGACGTCGTCGCCGATCCAGCCGACGAAGGTGCCGTGCTCCATCAGACCGAGCTCCTCGGCCTGCTTGTGCAGCTCGGCCTCGTGAGTTCCGGAGCCGGCGACGAGGAACCGGGTCCCGGGCGCCTCTTCGATCATCCGCGGCATCGCCTCCAGCGCCAGCTGGAACCCCTTCTCGTAGACGAGGCGGCCGATCAGGAGGACCAGCTTCTCGTCGGGCTCGGCGAACTCGGAGCGCAGGCGCTCGAGCTCGGCCGGGTCCTGGAATTGGAGGTCGTCGGGGTCGATCCCGTTCGGGATCACCGTGACCCGGTCTTCGTCGACCGAGAAGACGTCGACGACCTGTTCGCGCATGTAGTGGGAGCAGGCGATCACCCGATCGGATTTGTTGGTGATCCAGCGCTCGACGCCGTGGATGTAGGTCTGGGGGTGCTTGTCGACCCAACCCTGGTGGCGGCCGTGCTCGGTGGCGTGGATCGTCGTCACCAGCGGTGCCTCGAAGCGCTTGGCGAGGTGATCGCAAGCGTTGGCGACGAGCCAGTCGTGCCCGTGGACGAGGTCGAAGTCGTAGCGATCGCCGAGTTCGACCCCGGCGGCCAGCATGTCGGAGTTCATCCGCTCTACCCAGGCCACGAACTCACCGAGGTCGGTTGGTCGTTTCGGCTCGCGAATGCGGTGGATCGCCACCCCGCCTGCGCTTTCCTCGGCCGGTGACTCCTCTCCGCCTCGGGTCAGGACGTGGACCTCGACGCCCTGGTCGATCAGGCCCTCGGAGAGCTTTCGCACATGGCGCGCGAGACCGCCCTCGATCAGCGGCGGGTACTCCCAGGAGAGAATCAGGACGCGGGTCATCGCTGTGGCTACGGCTCCAACAGGGGGGCGAGACTCAGGTCCGGGGCAAGCGATCGCATACGCGGGTCGGTGCTGCTGGTGGGTGAGTCTATGGCCTCGAGCGCAGCTTCCGCGTGGTCGGCGGCGCGCTGGAAGGCGTAATCGCCGGCCTCGCCGCGCTCGTCGAGGAAGGCCCAGTCGCTTGCCTGCACCGCCAGCAGCTCGCGGGCGGCGCGGAGCGCCGGCGCACCCGAGAGCCCGGTGGCGAGCGCCCGCTGCAGTCGCAGCTCCAGTCGCCTCGCGGCCCAGGCCATGTCGGCGACCGGTGGCGAGTCCCAGGTGCGAAATCCCTTCCCCTCGCCCCAGGTCGAGGATGCCAGCGGCCGCTGGACGGGCTCGTGCTCGGCGAGGGCCTCGGGGACGGTGAGGAGCCTGACCCCGGCCTCTGCCGCTCCCTCGAGGACAGCTTCGAGCCAGGTCACCCCCTCCGACCACCAGTGCCCGAGCAGCTCGGTGTCGATTGCGAAGACCAGCAGGCCGCGGCGCCCGCCGGCACCCTCAGAGTACGCACGCAGGCGCTCGGCGGCCGCGGCGAGGAACTCGCCCGCCTGGCGGCGGGCGGCGGCGGCAGCGGCCGGCGGGTCGTAGGCGCCACCGCCGACCTTCCAGATCCGCATCCCTCGCAGGCTCTTGCCCGCGAACTGGGCGTGGGCCGGGTCCGAGGGGTAGCCGCCGAGCGACCAGAGCCAACCGATCGCCTCCCAATCGATCGGCAGCGCCACCGGCCCGGCCTCGGTTGCGACCGGCGCCAGCGCCTCGAGCGGCGCCTCCGTCGCGCTCTGGTCGACGCAGAACCAGCGCACCCCCTGCTCGGCGAGCCGCCACTCGAGCCCAGGCGCGTAGCCGCACTCGGGTAGCCAGAAGCCGCCGTCCCAGCCGAAGCGGCGGCGGTGGGAGCGGATACCGGCGTCGAGCTGCAGCCTCGTGCCGGCGGCAGTCGCCAGCAGCGGCAGGACCGAGTGGGTCGCCGCCGAGGCGGCGAGCGCCACCCTCCCCTCCGCCGCGGCCTCCTGGAAAGGCCGCAGCGGGTCGCCGCCCGCCCGGTCGAGCAGCTCGAGCGCGCGCCGGTAGCGGGCCAGCTCGGCCTCGCAGGCAGCTCGGCACTCCGGCGGCACCTCGGGCAGGTCGGCTTCGGCGGCACCGACCCGCCAGTCGACGAGGAACTCCCGCAGGCGCCGGTGCACACCCGCGTCCTCGAGCTGGTCGGCGAGCACCGGGGTCACGGTCAGCGTCAGGTCGCGGGCGACGTCGAGGAGAGGCAGGTAGGAACGGATCGCCGCGTCGAACAGCCACTCCTCGCCGAACGGGTAGGTCCCGAAGCCCTCGACGTAGGGCATGTGGGAGTGGAGTACCAGGGCCAGGTCGCCGACGCTGTCGCGTCGGCTCACGCGACCCTCCCCGTCATGGCGCACTGCAGACGGCGACGAAGTCCAGCGCCCGCTCGAGACCGGTCGTCCCGAAGCGGAAATCGGAGGCGGCGATCGCCGGGGTGAAGCGGTCGTAGAACGGCTTCGTCAGGCCGAGCCGCTTGTGGACCGAGTCCCAGCCCAGCTTGATCGCGACCTCGTGAACCCGCAGCTTGCGGGCGTGGAAGAGCCCGTAGAGCTCGACCTCGCCGAAATGCGCCTCGCAGAGCTCGCGGAACTCCTCCTCCCGGTACTCCTTGAGGTGCCAGGGGTTGTCGGATTTCTCCGCACCCGGAGGCGCCAGCGTCAGCAGGTTCGGGGTCGAGACGAAAGCGGTCCCCCCCGGGCCCATCATCGACTTGAAGTGCTCGAGAATCGCGCCGGGGTCCTCGACGTGCTCGATCGTCTGCAAAAAGGTCACTGCGTCGCAGGGCTCGGCGAAATTCTCGACCAGGTCGCGCTCGAAGCGCAGGTTGGGACGCACGTAGCGCAGCCGGGCGTGCTCGTGCGCCTCGGGGTTGGCGTCGACCCCGACCACGCTCGCCGCCGAACCGGCCAGCAGATTGGCGCCGTAGCCCTCGCCGCAGGCCATGTCGACGACCCGCTTCCTCGCCACCCGCGCGGCGATCCACTCGTAGACGACCAGGTGACGCCGGTACCAGTAGTTCTCCTCGGGGACATCGGGCAACGTCCGCTCGCCGGTCAGCTCCAGCGGCGGCACCCCGTCGGGCTGGTTGTCCTGGACGTAGTGCTCCACGCTCGGCACCGTATAGGCCACCGAGTGCGAAGCTGGGCGCGCTAGGGCTGGCGGAGCGTGAGGCGCTTGCGCAGCGTCGCGGCTGCGCCGTCGGGCGGCGTGTAGGTGAGCTTGACCACAGCTTTCAGCTTGCCCTTGTCGGCGAGCTTGGCCTTCCTCGCGCCCTTCGGCTTGACGAGCACGATCGCTTTGCCCGACGCCTCCTTGGAGACCCCCTCGAAACCTTTGGCGGCGAGCTTCAGCGAGCCCTTCTCGGCAGGAAGCTCGACCGTCAGCTTCGCGGTGCCCTTCGCCTTGTTCAGCTTCAGCTTGCCGGTCTTGAAGATCGCGACCGGGGCGGTCGTCTGAACCGTTGAGCCGGCCGCGTTGGTGGCAGTCTCCTGGCAGCGGTAGTTGCCAGGTTTGCTCGCGATCGGAGGAGAAATTGCCATCGGCACCGGCTGAGGTCCGCCCTCGGGCTTGACGGTGCTGGTGACGGTGCTGATCTGTTCGCCGTCCCGGGTGACTACACGCGAGATCGTGACCGGCGCCCGATACAACCGAGCCTCGACCAGGTCCGGAGCGAAACTGCCACCCGCGCAGGTGAGCGAGGACCCGATCAGCTTCGGCAGCGGCGAAGGTGCTTTACGCCTTCCTTTCTTCTTGAATTTCGGCGTCAGCGGAGCTCTGGCGTCGAGTTTCGGCGCCGAGGTGGCCCGCGGTTCCTTGTAGACCACCGGCATGTTCGGCGCGTTGTTTTTGGGAAGGGCGACGGGAACCGTGGCGCCCCCACTGCCATCGGTGCGCAGGAAGGTGAGGTTGTCGCCGGCGACGTTCGCCGCGTAGACCTTTCCCTCTTCCGGGTCGAGCGCGATCCCATAGGGGGCTTTCATTTCGAGTCCGCGTTTATCGATGGCGACCGCCTGGCTGCCGTCGAGGTTGGCGACCGAGATCCGTTCTGGATTGACGTCGGCCCAGTAGAGCTTGCCGGCGGCCGCATCGATCGCGATCCCGTAAGGCGTATCGGGAGTCACTCCCACGATCGAGATCTGTTCGCCGCCGCTGCCATCCGTCCGCGCGGACGAGAGCCAGCCGCTGATGAAGCCATAGTTTGTCCAGTAAATCCGCCCTGCTGCGGGGAAGACGGTAGTTGCTGTCACCCCATCGCTGGAGGCCCCGGGGGTAGAGAGATCGCCGCCGCCGCTGCCATCGAGGTTGGCATATGAGATGACGTCGTTCACGTTGGCCCAGTAGACGCGCCGCGCGACAGGGTCGACGGAGACCCCACCGGGGGCCACCACCGTCGCGGACCCGGTTGCGAGATCGCCCCCGCCGCTGCCGTCGAGCTTTGCCCAATGGATCTTGCTCTCCTCGTAGTTGGCCCAGTAGAAGCGCTGCTGGACAGGGTCGATGGCGCCGCCGTTGCTCGAATCGTCGGCTGCGAGCGACGTGCCGGACGCGTTCAGTTCCTGCATCCCGCCGCTGCCATCGAGGTTGGCCCAGTAGACCTTGCCGTCGCCGAGGCTGGTCCAGTAGATGCGGTCGGCTCCGTGCGCGGTGCCCACCAGGGCCGCCAGCATCATGAAAGTCAGAGCGAGAACGCGAAAGCCGTTGTTCTCCACGTCCCAGACCGTACACCCCGAACGGTCGACTAGAGTGCCCGCGCGAATGCCAGCCTCACCATCGGCCACGCCCGAGCACATCAAGGACGTCAACACCCGCTACCACGACGCGGCCGCCGACGAGTACGACGCCAAGTGGGGCATCGACTTCGGCGACACCGGCCAGGAGCAGGTCGGCCTGAAGCTGGCCAAGGCGCTGGGGGGCTCGCTTGCCGGCGAGCGCTTCGGCGACGGGCTCGAGATCGGTTCGGGGACCGGTTACTTCTCGCTCAACCTGATGCAGCTCGGCGTCGTCGAGCGGCTCACGGCCACCGACATCTCGCCCGGCATGCTCGACCGCCTGACCCGCACCGCGGCCGATCTCGACCTCGCAGCCCGGCTGAGCACCGTCGTCACCGAGGCCGAGGAGCTGCCGTTCGAGGACGAGAGCTTCGACATCGTCTTCGGCCACGCGGTCCTGCACCACATCCCCGACCTCGAGCAGGCTTTCGCGGAGTTCCTGCGGGTGCTGCGCCCGGGCGGCGCCGTCGCCTTCGCCGGCGAGCCCTCGCGCTACGGCGACATGCTCGCCGCCCTGCCGAAGCGGACCGGAATGGCCGTTGCCCCGGCCTGGCGACGCGCGATCGGCGCCAGCCGGCGCCTCGTCCCCGACTCCGAGCAGTCCCACGGCCACGCCCTCGAGGGCGAGGTCGACGTCCACGCCTTTGCCCCCGCCGACCTGCGGCGGATGCTGCGCGACGCCGGCCTCGTCGACCGGCGGGTCGGCGGCGAGGAGCTGCTCGCCAGCGCCTGGGGCTGGGGTCTGCGCACCGTCGAGTCGACCGCCGAGCCCGAATCGGTCTCCTGGGGCTGGCGCAACTTCGCCTTCCGCAGCTACATCGCCCTGCAAAAGGTCGACACCAAGGTCCTCGAGCCGCGGCTCCCGGCCGAGCTCTTCTACAACCTGCTCGCCTCCGGCCGGAAGCCCGGCCTCCCCGGCCGCAAGCCGGCCTAGCGCGGGTCGCGCGGCTCGTTCGGGCGCTTGCCCGGCTCGCGCCGGGCCCGGTGGAGCTTCACCTTCGAGTCGATCCCCTTCAGCTTGCGCTCGCCCGCAAACGAGTAGTGGAAGGCGCCGCCGACGGCGATTTTGGTTGCTTCGTCGACGAGGACGCTGCCGGGACGGGCGACGCCGGTAATCCGGCTCGCGAGGTTGACGGCGCGGCCGTAGTAGTCGCCCGACTGGGCGACGGTCGAGCCCAGGGCCACCCCGGCCCGCAGGAACGGGAACTCGTCCCCTTCGCCCTCGGCGCACTCGATCAGGCGCATCGCCGTGTCGAGGTTCGCCGCCGGCTCGGTGCAGACCAGCATCGCCGCGTCGCCGATCATCTTCACCAGCCGCACCGGGGGTTCGACCACCTCGGTGACCATCTCCTCGAAGCGGCCGGCGACCGAGCCGAGCTCCTCCGGGGCGATCTCCTCGCCCAGGCGCGTGAACTCGACGAGGTCGGCGAAGCAGACCGAGAGGTCGGCGCTGCCCCTGACCTCACCCGATTCGAGGTCGGCGGCGCCGATCACGTCGCGCCTGATCTGCTCGAGCATGTGGGACTGGAGCGCGTAGAGCAGGGTCGGGCCGACCAGCGGCAGCATGAACTCGGCGGCAACCGTGAAGCGGTGGGCGAGGTCGCGCTCGGTGTCGCCCGGTTCCATCAGGGTCTTGACGACCAGCTCGCGGTTCGCCTCGGCGACACGCGACATCCCCATCCCGATCGTGCGCGCCACCTGCAGCATCCCGTCCTCGGGCAGGCCGCTGTCGATGAAGGCCTTGATCCTCTGCGCCGCCTCGAGGTCGGCGTCGGTGGCGGTGCGGGCATCGGGGTCACCGTAGGGGACGCCGAGGGCGGCGCTGAAGCGCTGCAGGAGCTCGGCGTCGACGCCGGAGAGGTCGGCAACTTCGCGCAAGGAGTAACGAGGGCCGTTCCCGGCCAGCGCGCGCTCGACCGGCAGCAGGGTCAGGCGACCGGCGGCGACCGCGTCCTTGAGCTCGTCCAAAGAGGCGCCGTCGGCCCAGAGGTCTTCGAGCAGCGCCAGCCGTGCCACCCGCACGTCCCCCTCGAGCCCGTCGAGCAGGCCCTCTGCCTCGAAGTCCATCAGGCGATCGCCACCGCTCCACCACGCCGCGGGTCTCCCCCGCCGCTGAGGGCACCGGTCCGGTGATCGCGAGCGACGGCCTGCACGCCGCCGAAGAATAGGTTGATCTGCGGCCGCCGGGCGACCGGCAGCCCGCCCGCCTCGAGCCGCGCCAGCGCCTCCTCGTCGATCCCCGGCTCGGCCTGGACCAGTCCGGCCTCGAAGTGCAGGCGCGGGGCGCTCACCGCCTCCTCGGCGGCCATGCCCTGCTCGACGGCACGGACGATCGTCTGCAGGATCGCCGAGCGGATCCGGTTCGAGCCGGCGCTGCCGAGCCCGAGCTCGATCTCGCCGTCGCGGAGGACGACGGTGGGGGCCATCATCGAGGGGACGCGGCGGCCGGGCTCGATCCTGTGGAAGCCGAGCGGGTTGAGATCCTCCTCCCCGAGCATGTTGTTGAGGATCACCCCGGTCCCGGGCACCAGGACTCCGGAGCCGGATCCGTTCGAGCAGGTGACGCTGGCGCACATGCCCGCGCCGTCGAGGACCGAGATGTGGGTCGTCGACCCGAGCAGGTCGCCGGCGGCGGCGTCGAGGCCGCCGGGGTCGAGCATGCTCGCCTCCAACCCCTCGCCGTAGAGGGCCTCGGCGAAATCCTCGCCGCGGGCCGAGTCGGCAGCCCCCATCGCGGCGACGATCTGCTCCGAGCCGCTCTCCTCCCCCATCCGCTCGAGCAGGCCGAGGCAGAAGGCGATCAGGATCCCGCCCGAGGAGGGCGGCGGGTTGGTCAGCACTTCGGTGTCGCGGAACGGGGCGCGGATCGGCTGCCGCTCGATCGCCTCGTAGGCGGCGAGGTCGCCGCTGCCGAGGATCCCGCCGCCCGCGATCACCGTCTCGACGATCTCCTCCGCGATCTCGCCGCGGTAGAAGGGCTCCGAGCCCTCGGACCCGAAGCGCTCGAGCGCCTCGGCCAGCTCCGGGAAGCGGATCAGATCGCCCTCGGTGAGCAGGTTGCCGCCGGGCGCGTAGAGCTCGCGGGTCCCCTCGAGACGGGCGTGGATCGGGTTGAGGATCTCGAGGATGAACGCCTGCTCCTCGTTGACCAGAGCCCCCTCGCGGGCGAGGCGGGCGCCCTCGCGGGCGAGCTCTGCCATCGGCATCGAGCCGAACCGCGCCAGGGCCCGCTCGAGGCCGGCGGCGGTTCCGGGCACGCCGCAGGAGGCAGGGCCGACGTAGAACGTCTGCACCGTCTCCGGGTCGAAGTGAACCGGGATCGGCGCCAGCTCCGCCTTGCGCTCGATCCCGTCGGCGCCGGGGGCGGAGACGAAGAAGTCGATCAGGGTCGTCGCCGCGCCACCGTGGACCATCATGAAGCCGCCGGCGCCGAAGCCGGTCAGCGGGCTCTCGGTCGCGAACGAGGCGAGGACCGCGGCGACCGCGGCGTCGACCGCGTTGCCGCCTTCGCGCAGGACGGCAGCGCCGGCCTCGGCGGTCTGCGGGTGCCCCGCGGCGACAACGCCCTTCATGGGCGGCAGGGTAGCCCTAGCCGGGGAGGAACTCGGGCACGTCGATGCCGAGCTCGTCGGAGCGCCCTGAGCGTTTCGTGCGGGGGGCCTCGCCGCGGCCTTCTTTGGTCCGCGTGATCGTCGGCTCGGCGGCCTTGCGCCGCGGCGGCGTGCGGCCGTCGAAACGGGTCGCGACGACCGTCACCCAGACCTGGTCTTTGAGGGCCTCGTCGACGTTGGCGCCGAAGATGATGTTGGCCTCGGGATGGGCGGCTTCTCCGACCAGCTTGGCCGCCTCGCTGACCTCGACGAGCGAGAGGTCGGAGCCACCGGTGATCGAGAGCAGGATCGAGCGAGCGCCCTCCATCGAGGTCTCGAGCAGCGGCGAGGAGATCGCTTTTTCGGCGGCCAGCATCGCCCGGCCCTCGCCGGTTCCCATGCCGATCCCGAGCAGGGCGCGACCGGCGTCGGCCATGATCGAGCGGACGTCGGCGAAGTCGAGGTTGATGACGGCCGGCAGCGTGACCAGGTCGGAAATGCCCTGGACGCCCTGGCGCAGGACGTCGTCGGCGACCTGGAAGGCCTCGACCATCGAGGTCTGCTGGTCGAGGACCTCGAGCAGCCGATCGTTGGGGACGACGATCAGGGTGTCGACCTCGGCGGCGAGCTCCTCGATTCCTTTGCTCGCCTGGTTGCCGCGGCGGCTGCCCTCGAAGCTGAACGGCTTGGTGACGATGCCGACTGTCAGGGCGCCGACCTCGCGGGCGAGCCGGGCGACCACAGGGGCAGCGCCCGAACCGGTGCCGCCGCCGGCGCCGGCGGCGATGAAGACCATGTCGGAGCCCTTGAGCAGGCGCTTGATCTTGTCCTGCTCCTCGAAAGCGGACGAATATCCAACCTCGGGGTCGGCACCGGCGCCGAGGCCGCGCGTCTGCTCGTCGCCGATGTGGACGGTGACGTCGGCGACGCATACCTGCAGCGACTGAAGGTCGGTGTTGACAGCCATGAACTCGATCCCCGGGATCCGGGCCTCGACCATGCGGTTGACGGCGTTGACGCCGGCCCCGCCGACGCCGACGACGCGAATCACCGGTTTGTGCGGGGCGCCGCTGCCGGGCGGCGCGTAGGCCGGCTCCTCGCGCCCGTAGCGGGGCGCTTCCACGATCGGCTCGAGCTCGCGGCGCTGCTGTTGCTGCTGGGGCTGCTCGGAGAAGACCCGCTTCAGGCGTTCTTTGGGCTCCTCGGAAGACTCCTCGACCGGCGGCTGCTCCTCGCGCGGCTGCTCGGCGGCGGGCTGCTCATCCTCGGCGGCGGCGCGCTCGGCCGGGTCCTCGCGACCGTACCTCGGCTGCTCGCGGGGAAGCTCCTCCCGGGACGGCTTCTCCCCCGGCTCCGCCATCTCCGGCGGATCGGCGGGCGGATCGTCGGAAGTCGAGCGGAAGAGATCTGCGAGGGGACCCTCGCGCATGCTCGCCCGCTTACGCCGACTCATTCGCCAAGACCTCCTTAGCCAGGTCGCGGTAGTAGCCCGCGGCGTTACCGTCGGGATCGTACTTGAGGACGCTGGCGCCTTTCACCGGGGCCTCGGCGAATTTGATCGCCTTTTTGATCCGCGACCGGAAGACCAGGTCGCCGAAGTTCTCCTCGAGGATCTCGACCGCCTCCTTGGCATGCACGGTGCGGGAATCGAGCATCGTCGGCAGGATGCCCTCGATCTTGACGTCCGGGTTGAGGTTCTCCTGGATCATTTTCAGCGTGTTCTGCAGCTGAACCAGCCCGCGCATCGACAAATACTCGCACTGAACGGGGACAATGACTTTGTTGGCGGCCGTCAAAGCGTTGATGGTGAGTAGGCCCAAGCTCGGCGGCGTGTCGATGCAGACGAAGTCGTAGTCGGCCCAGACCTCCTTCAGCGCCTTCTCGAGCGAGCGCTCACGGCCGATCTTGGTGCTCATCGCGATCTCGGCGCCGGCAAGGTCGATCGAGGAGACCGCGATATCGATCTCACGGTGCTGAATGATCTCGCTGATCGGCATGTCGTTGACGAGCACGTCGTAGAGGCTTTTCTCGACCTTGTCGGGGTCGATGCCCTGGCTCATGGTGAGGTTCCCCTGCGGGTCGAGGTCGATGCAGAGGACCCGGTGGCCGCGCTCGGCGAAAGCGACCGCAAGGTTGAGGGTCGTCGTCGTCTTCGCGACGCCGCCCTTCTGGTTCGCGAACACGATCACGTCGGGCTGCTTGACCGGCGCTTCTTGCATCGCCTCTTCCTCTTCGAAGTTTTCGTGCCTGCTCGGCGCGATCAGGTCGCGAGCCATCATCCGCTCCGGCTCCGGCTCGGCGGCCGGCTCCGGCGCCTTCTCGACGACAGGAGCCGGAGCGGGCTCGGGCACGGCCTCGGCCTCGGCCTCGGGCTCGACCGGCGGCTCGGGCACGGCCTCCTCCATCAACTCGAGCTCCTCGGAGATCGGGTGACTGTCGTCGACGGGCGGTGCGGGCTTGGTCTTTCGGCTCAGGAATCCCATTGCGCGGGTATTCGCATGGGGGGTGGCTTTTCCTGCCGGACCCGGAAATTGCTAGGAATTGCCCGATCCGCGAGTTGCTGGACAAGCGTGTGGTCTTCGTGACCGGAAAGGGGGGCGTCGGCAAGACCACGGTCTCCGTCGCCCTCGGGCTCAAGGCCGCCGCCGAAGGCAAGCGGGTGATCGTCTGCGAGGTCGCCTCGCAAGAGAACACCTCGCGGATCTTCGATCACGCCGAAGTCGGCTTCCACGAGGTCGAGATGGAGGAGAACCTCTGGTCGATCTCGATCGACCCCGACGAGTCGATGCGCGAGTACGTGCTCCTGCAGCTGAAGGTCAGGGCGATGCGGGACATGTTGTTCCGCAGCAAGATCTTCAGCTACCTCGCCGCCGCCACCCCGGGCCTCAAGGAGCTGGTGACGATCGGCAAGATCTGGGAGCTCGCCCAGCTCGACCGCAAGGTCAAGTCTGGCCGTAAATACGACCTGGTGATCGTCGACGCGCCCGCAACCGGCCACGGCATCGGCTTCCTGCAGACCCCCCGCACCTTCGCCGCGATCGCCCGGGTCGGGCCGATCCACTCCCAGGCCAAGCAGCTCGACCGGCTGATCACCGACCACAAGCACACCGGCACGGCGATCGTCGCCCTGCCCGAGGAGATGCCGGTCAACGAGACCGCGGCGCTCGAGCACGACCTCCGCAACGACGTCGGCGTCGCCGTCGACCGCATCTACATGAACGCCCTCTACCCGGAGCGCTTCTCGAAAGAGGAGGCGGCGAAGCTCGAGCGGCTGGTCGCCGTCGAGGACGGGACCATCGCCGCCGCCGTCGGCGCCGCAGTCTCCGAGCACGGTCGGGCCCGCTCCCAGCGCGCCCAGCTCGCCCGCCTGCGGCGCCGGGTCGAGGCGCCGGTGAAGACGCTCCCGTTCCTGTTCGAGCCCGAGATCGGCGTCGAGGGCGCGCGCCAGCTCTCGAAGAGGCTGGGCTGATGCCGAGCGTCGACGAGATCCTCGACGGCAAGGACGTCTGCATCTGCGCCGGCTCCGGCGGCGTCGGCAAGACGACGACGTCGGCCGCGATTGCGCTCGGGATGGCGGCCAGGGGCCTGAAGGTCTGCGTGCTGACGATCGACCCGGCCAAGCGGCTCGCCGACTCCCTCGGCCTGAAGGAGCTCGGCAACGAGGCTACCCAGGTCGACGCGAAGCTGTTCGAGGCCCAGGGAGTCGAGATCAAGGGCGAGCTGTGGGCGATGATGCTCGACGCGAAGGCGACCTTCGACGAGCTCGTCGCCCGCCACGCCGAGGACGAGGAGTCCCGCGACCGGGTCCTCGAAAACCGGATCTACCAGCAGATCTCCAGCGCCCTGGCCGGCTCTCAGGAGTACATGGCGATGGAGAAGCTCTTCGAGCTCCACAGCGAAGGCCGCTTCGACCTCCTCGTCCTCGACACCCCGCCGACCCGCAACGCGCTCGACTTCCTCGACGCCCCGAAACGCCTGACCCAGTTCATCGAAGGAAAATCGCTGCGCGTGTTCATGAAGCCGACCGGGCTCGCCGCCAAGGTCGCCGGCCGCGGCGCCTCGATGGCGCTGGGCGTGATGAAGCGGATCGTCGGCTTCGACCTGATCGCCGACCTGGCGGAGTTCTTCAACGCCTTCAGCGGCATGGTCGACGGCTTCCAGGCCCGGGCGAAGCGGGTCAACAGCCTGCTCGCCGACCCTCACACCTGCTTCCTCGTCATCTGCGGCCCGCAGGGCGAGCCGATCGACGAGGCGGTCTACTTCCACCGCAAGCTCGTCGAGGCGAAGCTGCCCTTCGGCGGGGTGATCGTCAACAAGGTCCACTACCCGGCCGAGCGCCTGCGGCAAGGCGACGGCGGCCTGCCCACGCTGCTCGAGGAGAAGCTCGGCGATGCCGACCTGGCGCAGCGGGTGGGCTCGAACTTCGACGACTACCAGGCGCTGGCCGAACGCGATGCCCGCAACATCGAGCATCTGGCCAAGGAGCTACGCAGCAAGGTCGTGATCAGGGTCCCGTACCTCGACGAGGACGTGCACGACCTGGCGGGCCTCGCCGAGATCGACCGCCACCTGTTCGCCTAGCCGGCGCGGCGGTCTAGCCGGCGCGGCGGTCGTTGCGGTCGTAGTCGAGCTCGCGGACCTGCCAGTCGGCGTCGTCCGGCACCTGGAAGAGGTGGCGCACGCGCGGGGTGTCGACCCGTTCCCGGCTCGCGATGTCGTGCTCGACCGCGGGGAAGTCCAGGGTGCTCTCCTCGAGCTCGACCTCGTCGAGCCAGTTGGTGGCCGTGATCCGGATCTCGTCCTCGGCCGGAACCGGCTCCATGATGCGGGTGTCCTGTTCCATGTGGGTCTCCTCGTCCTCGGGAAGCGTGAATTCGGGCGTCGATACCTCGAAGGTGTCGGAAGGGTCCACCGAGACCTCGGGGGCGATCGCGATCTCGATGTCGCCCCCTTCGAGGCCGGAGGCGATCAGGGACTCGTCGGCGGCGGTGTTGAGGTCGGTGCCGAGCTCGCCGAGGGCAGCCTCGCGCAGCAGGCGGCGGGCGCCCTCCTCGACCCAGGCGGCGATCTCGAGGCCGCCGTGGATCGGCGTCCCGTTCATCAGGGACCGCTCCAGCTCCAGGGCGTTCTCGACATTTCCGCGGGCCTCGATCCGGTCGATGGTCTCGTCGGCGATCAGCGCCGAAGCCCGCATTGGCAGCGAGGCGCCGACCGGCCCGTGACCCTCGAGCACGGCTCGCAGGGAAAGAAGGTGGTCGCTGAGGCCCTCCATCGCGCTCTCGCGGCCGCAGCCCATCTCGAAGCGGGCGACCGCCCAGGAGAGGGCGCCGTCGGGGTCGGGGCGCGCCTCGAGCGTGGTCGCGAGCTCGACCAGCCGCTCGCAGTCCTCGTTTCCGAGGCGGTAGCCGCCGGGTCGGGCGGCGGCGGCGCCGGTGGCGATCCGCCGCCAGTGGCCGTCCCCGGTCGGGGCGAAGGCATGTGGACCGAGGCCGACGCCGCCGGCCTTGAAGAGGCGCATTACGCTGATCAGCTCGCGCAGCTGGCCCAGCGCGGCCTCGGCCGAGTCGGGCTCGTCGTCCTGTTCGGCGACGGCGAGGAACTGGGGCTCCCAGGCCGAGCGTCCCATCCCGTCGCTGCGCATCGCGTCGACGGGGGACTCGATCGCGTCGGCCCGGATCAGGCGTACGCCGTGCGGCAGCTGCAGGCTCGGGGCCGCCATCTTCAGGCCGACCACGGGCGCGATCAAGATCTCGGCTTCGTCGGCGTCGCGGCTTTCGGCGTCGAGCAAGGCGAGCGCGGCGTCGAGGCGCTCGCGGTCCAGCGAGAACTCGGTGCTGCCCTCCCAGAGGCGGGCGAGGAAGACGATCAGCATCTTCGAAGAGCGCTCTCGAGGGTCGGCGGGCACGGTGTCCCCGCAGGCCTCGAGATAAGAGGCCGCGACCCCGGCGGCGTCGGCGGCGTCGCGGGCGGGGGCGAAGGAGGGCAGCTTGCGAAGCTCATCCTCGCGCTCGAGGACGAAGCGCGAGGTAAGTGGCTCGTAGCGGTAGAAGAGCGAGTCGGTCCCGTCGTTCTCGGCTACGTCGAAGGGGATCTGTTCGCCGCCGGCAACCATCGCGCTGAGGCGGACAGCGGTGTCGGCGGCGAGGCGCTTGACGGCCTCGTTGAGCAGAAAGTCACGCACGTCCCCCGCTTCCGCCCTCGCCGATCCGCTCCTGCGCCTGCACGGCGCCTTGCAGCACCATGAGGTGAAGCGTTTGCTACTAGGCGCCGGCGGGGATCGGCTCGGCCTCGTCGGCCAGCCAGCGGCGCCCGTAGCTGCGCATGTCCTCGATCAGCGGCATCAGCGCTTCGCCCTTCTCGGTCAGCGCATACTCGACCCGCGGCGGTACCTCGGGGAAGGTGTGGCGCTCGACCACGCCCTCCTCTTCCAGCGCCCGCAGGCGCAGCGAGAGCGTCCGGGGACTGATCCCCTCCAGCGAGCGTTCGAGCTCACAGAAGCGGCTCGAGCCCTCGGCGAGGTCGCGGATGATCAGGAGGGTCCACTTGCCGCAGACGACGTCGGCAGTTCTGCAGACGGGACAGCTGGAGTTGCTCAGCGCGCTCATAAGTCCTTTGGGCGAGGTCGAAACATCCTCGCTTCAAGAAGTGTAGCGCCATAGCTTTACTTACTGAAGCTTTGGCCGCGCCGCTCTGCGATCAGCCATGGCCGGTGACGACGAGCTCGATTTTCGAGACGTTGAAGGTGTAGCGGACGTCGTTGGGCCCGTAGACGAAAGTGATCGGGAATTTCAATGGCACTTCCAGCAGCTGGCAGGAGTCGTCGCCGGAGACGCACTTCGATTCGCCGAAGACCGATTTGACCTTGCTGGAGACGAGGAAGAGCGGGAAGCCCTTCTTGGACGGGCCCATGTAGGTCGCGACGGGAACTTTGTCGCCGGGCAACCGAGTCTGCGGCAGGACGTCGTGACGGACGGTCGTCTCAGGCTCGGAGGCGAGCTCGACGGGCGCACCTTGGGTGGCGCCGCCCTTTGCGGTCCCGAGACCTTCGGCCTGCTGCTCGGCGCCGGACCCGGTCGGGACCGACTTCTTGATCGAGAGGTCGATCGCCCAGGCGAAGAAGACGAGGCCAGGCTTGCCGCCGTTGCCGGACGGGGCCCTCGTTTCGGTTTCGATCGTCGTCGTCGACCCGCTCCCCTCGTCGATCGTCACGGTCGTTTCCTCGTCGGTCGGTTCGTTGAGCTGGGCATTGCCCAGCCCGGAATTCGTGTGGCGCTGCTTGAAGGGATCCGTTGGCGAGCGATGGTTGAGACGCTTGTGGTAGTCCCGCAGGCCCGGCTTGCTCTCGACGACGGTGAAGGGGGGCGCACCGGACGCTGAACCGCCGGCAATGGCAACGCCTCCAGCGCCACCCGATGGCTCTTCCGCTTCCGATCCGCTTCCGATCAGGAAGGGGACGGCGATTATCGCGACGATCGCCAGGGCCACCAGGGGCAGCAGCCGCCGTTCGCGCATGTCGTAGTAGAGGTCCCCGAGGAAGCCCGGGACCTCGAAATTCGGCTTCTTCAGCTCCGGGCCTTTTTTCAGCCAGTTCATGGGGTGGCTCCGACGGTTGTCGAGGCAGGAGTGGCGGTCGGGGGCGCCGGCGCGGTCGGCGTGGCGCCCGCAGTGATTCCCTGTTCGGGCGGCACCAGGTAGGTGGTAATCGAGAAGGTCGCTTCCAGGGCCGGGAACGGCTGCTCCGGATCGGGCTTCAGCGCGAAGCCGTTGAGGGTGATGAGCCGGCCGCTTACCGCCAGCTTTTCGTTTTCGGTCTTGACCAGCTTGTCGAGCCCCTTGATGAAATCGGCCATCTTGAAGAAGTCGCCGTTGAAGGCGAGTTTGTAGGGCATGACCCCGAGCCCAGCCGGCCCCACAGCGGCACCGAGCGGCATCGTCGAGGCAGCGACCTCGGTCGGCGACGCTGCGCCCGCCGTCGTCGAGCCGGGCCCTTCGGTCGGGGCGGAAGTGGGGACTTCGACCGCCTCGCCCTGCTCACCTTCGAGTTCGATCAGGCGGAAGCGGATGTTGGTGCGCTTTGCGATCTTGTTCAGCTGGACGAACAAGGAAGCGGTGTCGTCATCCCCGGGGACCGCCTTCCCCAGCACCACGAGCTGACGGTAGTCGTCAGCGAAGCTCTTTCGTGCCTCAAGCGCCGTCTGGACGATCGCGCGGCTTTCGGCGAGCGAAGCTTCGAGGCTGGTCACTTGGGTGCTGAGTTTTTTCGATTCGTCGCGCTTCGGTCCGAGCAGCAGCATCCAGAAGGCAACTGCGAGCGCGGCAACGACAAGAACGACGAGGACGATGCGATTCCGGGCGTTCAGCTCGAGCTTCATCTCAGCCACCTTCCGATTCGGCCGGTTCTTCGGCCCCTTCTTCGGATCCCGTGGTTTCCTCGGTGGCGGCCACTTCGGTGGTCGTTGCGCTTCCTTCTTCCGTCGAAATCACCGGAGCGGCATCGAACGCCACGACCAACTCGAATTTGGCGATGTACTTCTCCGTCCGGCACTCGGTGTCCGAGCCCTCGTCACCGCCGGCTTCGCCGACGGAAGCCGTTTCGTCGCCTCCGGCCAGTTCGGAAAGTTTGACGCCCACGCGGGTGACCCCGTCGATGTCCTTCAGCGCTGTGACGAACCCGGCGACGGCGGCCTGGCGGACCGCACAGCCTTCGATCTCGAGTGCCGGGCCGGGCGAGCCACTGCGCAGACCCGAAGAGTCACCCGAGCCGGCGCCCGTGCTCGCCTCGGGGGAGGCAGTGGCGACCAGGTCCACCAGCCAGACGTTGGCGGGCAGGACGAGTGAGAGTTCGCGCATCACCCGCTCCCAGTCGAAGCGGCTGTCAGCCAGGCTCCTGACCGTCGCGACACGTTGTTCCTGCAGGTTGTGGAACTGGGTGTAAGCAGCAAGCCGCTCGGCCCGCGCGCTTTCCTTGGTGTTTTCGACCTTCAGAGTCGCGACCTCGTCCTCGCGTTCGGAAACCTGGTTGCCGGTCAGGACCAGGGCGACAACGCCGACCAGGAGCAGAACCAGGGAACCGAGGACGACGTAGGGCAGCGCGCCGGTCCGCATCGGGGCATGACCGCCACGGCGTTCTTCTGCCGGCAGGAGGTTGACGGGGCGCATGGGTCAGTTCTCCAGAGCGAGGCCGAAGGGCAGGGTGAGGCGCGACGCGGCGGCCTCCGGGAGGCCGGTCAACGGAGAAGGTGTGGCCGGCGAGACCGTGAGGCCGAGACCCGATTCCATCCTCTGCCCGAGCCCGGCGATGCCGCTGCCAGGACCGCAGACGACGATCCGGTCGACGGCAATCGCGCCCTCCTGGGCGCCGTAGTAATCGAGTGAGAGGCGGAGGTCGTCGACCATCGCCCCGGCACCCTCCTCGAGAACCCGGCGGGCGGCGCCGACCGTCTCGGGGTCGCCGGCGACGGTCTCGATCGGGGTCTCGAGGCCGACATGCGCGAGCCACTGGACAGCGTGTTCGGTCGAGAGCCCGCGCTCGGTCGCAAGCCGGGCGGCGATCGTCTCCAGGCCGCTGTTGGCGACCCGGGTGAAGAGGCAAGACCGGCCACGGGCGACGGCGAGGTTCATGACGTCGCCGACGTTGCAATAGAGAATCGTCTCGACAGTGCGCGAGCCGTCCTCGGCGACAGCTCCGACTTCACCGAGGGCTCGGATCATTCCGAAGGCGGAAAGGTCGACCCCGACGGGTTCGAGTCCGGCGCGCCGAACGGGCTCGACGAAGGAAGCGATCATCTCGCGGCGGGCGGCGATGACGACGAGGTCCACCTTCGGCGGCTCGCCCTCGACGGCCGGCACGCCGCCGACGACCTGGTGCTCGAGGACGGCCTGGTCGAGCGGCATCGGGATTTGCTCCTCGGCCTGGAAGCGGACGGCCGCCTGCATCTCCTTCGGATCCTCGATCGCCGGGAGACGCATGGTGCGGACCACCACCCGCTGGTTGGCGACCCCGACGCGGACCCGCTTGGATAGGCGGTTGGCGGAGAAGAGCTCCTTCAGGGCCTCGGCGATGCGGGCGGAGTCGGCAACCTCACCCTCGCGAAACGCGCCCGGTGCGAGCGGGACGATGCCGCTGCCGGTGATCACGGTGGAGCCGTTGTGCCCCGCGACCTCGGCTGCGGCGACGCTGCCGGCCTCGATGTCGAGACCGACCACGCCCCCACCGTTCTTCTTCCTCTTAAGGCTGAGATTGAGCACAGGTAGTCCCAATCGACAGAAACCGGCAGAACCTTTTGTCCTGCAGGTACCGATTTTTCGAAGAACCTGGACGGGGCATCTAAAAGGCGTCCAGATACCAGTCGACGAGCTGATCTCCGGCCAGCAGGCCGACGAGCCCGCCGAATGCAAGGAAGGGCCCAAACGGGATCGCCTTCTTGCGAGCCGCGGCCCCGTGGCTCGCGACTATCGCGAGACCGACCAGCGAGCCGGCCAGCAGGGCGACGAACAAAGCCGGAGCTACGTTGCGGCCGAGGAACAATCCCATCGTCGCCGCGAGCTTTACGTCGCCGAGACCCATGCCGCGCGGGTAGGCGAGGGCAGCGACGAAGAGCAGGCCACCGGCCGCGACGGCAGCCAGAAGCCGCTCAGGCATCCCGCCCAGGTCGCCGACGACAGCGATGGCGGCGCCCGTGACGGCCCCCACGATCAAGATTTTGTTGGGGATGATTCGGCCCTCGAGGTCCGTGATCGTGACCGCGAGCAGCATCGTCACGAAAACGAGGCCGAGCGCGACCTCCCAAGGCTCGTCCCAAAGCACGAGCACGGTTGCCACGTATGCGATCCCGAGACCCAACTCCGTGAGCGGGTAGCGAATGGAGATCGGGGTGTTGCAGCAGCGAGCCCTCCCCCTGAGCGCCAGCCAAGAGACGACGGGGACGTTGTCGTAGGCGGCGATCTGGGCGCCGCACGACGGGCACTGCGAACGAGGGCCGAGAATCGACTTCCCCCGAGGCACCCGGTGCGCCACGACGGTGACGAAGCTGCCGACCACCACGCCTCCGAGGAAGGCCAGTACCGCCGCGGCGGTCATCGCCTAGCCGCCTTCGATCGGAGTGGTGGTCTCGACCTCGAGTCGGGATGCCTCTTCGGGGAAGTCGTAATTGATGGCGATCGCATCCGCTTCGGGTGTCATCGCCGCAGGGTCGACGGTGAGCGCCATGCCGAGTCGGTCGCCTTTCGGAATCAGGTAAGGAGCGCTGCCGACTTCCATCGAAATGTCCCTGACAGGCCAGACGCCGGTAACCGGGTCCACCGCGCTGGGCCAGGTGCCGACACCCCCTTCTGTATAGGTCCAATACGGTTTTCCGCCGAGTTTGTTCGTGAGCATCGTGTCGGTCACGGTCCCGGATTCGCTTCGTTTGAAGAGATAGACGCAGACGCCGGCTTTGTACGACGCGCCGTTCAGCGTCCGGGTGAACATTTTCAAGGTCACTTTGCCGCTCACTTTGAAATCGGCCGGCATCGGATCGGTTATCCAGCGGTGCACCTTCGCCTGGGCGAGGGTGCCGCTCGGGGTGTAGTTGCAGCCGCTGGTGTCGGAGCGCCGGAGCTGAAGGCCTTTGTCGGTGTCAGGCGTCGGCTCGAGATAGAAGTCGTTCGCATAGTCGTAGCGCGCGGGGACCGCAGCGTCTTCTGGCGCCGGATCCGGCGGGGCCCCGAGCAGAAGTGAGTCGGGTGCGCCTTTCGTACCTTCGTTCTGAACGCCGTCGGCACAGATCCCGAGTGTGTTGTGCAGCAGGTGCTCGCCGGTAATTTCCTGGCGTTCGGTCGCCCCGCTCGCCGCGCACGGCGTGTCGCTGAGGTAGAACTGCTGCGCCGTGACGACCCCTTCGGCGCCGGGTTTGGGATCTTTTTCGATGCTGTCGGTTGGATCGACGAAGTTCGACTGCATTTCGATGTAGCCGCGTTCGGCGACCTGGTTTGGTTTCGAGTCGAGCTTGACTGCGACGACGATCTGCTTGTAATCCTCGGGCCCCGGGCACAGCGCTTCCGAGCATTTCGCGTCGTTGCGCCAGACGATGAACCGGTAGACCCTGCCACTGATGTCACCGCTGCTGAACGGGATCGGACCGGGGTTCACGATTCCGCCCGTGACGGCACCGCCCCCGTAGACGGTCCTGCCGTTGTACACGAGGTTCTCGTAGTCGCCCATCGGGTTGCGGATCAGTGCGAACGTGCCGGCCCCGGAGTTGACCCGATGGCTCGGGTCGAGCTCGCTCGCCGAGTAGGGCGGGACCGAAGTCATTGCCAGCTGTTTGTTGTTCAGGCTGCGGAGCTTCTCCACTTCCTGTTGGGCACGATCGAGCGCCACCTGGGTCCCCTTCGCCCGCTCGGTGTTCCTGGTCGCAGAGCTGAGCAGGCCGAAGGTCGTCATCGCCGCGATCGTCAGGATCAGGCCCGCGACGAGAACCTCGACGATCGTGAATCCATCCTCTCGTGTCACCCGGCTGTTCATCTCAGTTGAGCAGGTTGGCGTTGCGGAGACTGGCGCCGTCGGAAATCGTCAGGTCGCCTTCACCGGTGGGGTTCGGGAATTTGAGTTTCACTTCGATGAACTTCGCTTCGGTCGCGCTCGGCGTGTAGCTGAAGACGCTGGAGTTGGAAATGCCGTCGAAAATCGTGATTTCGGTTCCCGTATAGACGCCGGGAGCTGCCTCCACACGCGCACATTTACCGGTAGTGCACCTGTAGGTCACCTGACATGGGATCGCTTTCGCGCTGCTGGCCAGGGTTCCGCTGCCACCACACGACGGTGCCCTGACATAGGTGGTGAAGGAAACTTCCGAAGCAGTGGCCTTTCCGGGTGCGACGGCGATTCCATTACGAATCTCCCTCGTCAACCGCTCCATCACCCACCGCGCGGTGGAGATCGTCTGCGCTCTCTTGCTGAGCTCCGGCTGCGTCCTCATCGCACTAACCATCAGCGAGGCCGCAGCGGCGAAGAGGATCACGCCCATCGTCGCGGAGACGAGGAGCTCGATCAACGTCAACCCGCTCTCGTCATCGCGTAGCTCGGCGGACCTAAGGCGCAGGCCAGTCACCGGACCACCTCGAAGGCTCGCTTTACCGCCCGCTCGCCCCAGGTGCCGACGGCGTTACGGGCCTTGACCTTGAAGACGTGCTTCCCCGGCGAGAGCACTGGCAATTTCTGCGGCGAGGCGCATAGCTTCCAGGCCCGGCGATCGACCCTGCAGAAAAAATCGGTTCCGAGTTGTTCGGATGCATCCTTGAAGCGAAAGACCGGACGGCGCTTGCGGGTCCTGTTCCCCGGTCCGAAGGTGATCAAGGTCCGCGGCGCTACCCACGCCGGCCGTTCCTCATCTCGATTGCCGCCCTTGGAGCCGGAGCCCCCACCCTTTCCGCCTTTGTCGGTACCACCATCACCGGGCTCGTCGCTCGGCGGGGGCGGCGGAGGCGGAGGCGGTGGGGGCGGTGGTTCGGTGGACGCCTGCGTGTAGGTGACCCCCGGCGAGCAATCCGAGGTGTCACCCGCAATGTCGGTGGCGGTCGCGAAGAAGCTGGTCGTGGTACCCGCGCCCACGCTCACCTGGATGCCAGCTCCACCGAGTTCGAATGCGGTGCCCGTGGCGGCGGGCGAACCGACACAGGACGAGTTCGAGTACACCTTGATCGAGGTTTCGAGGTCGGCCTGGCCTTGGATCCGAGGCGTCGTGGACTCCCCCGGCGAGGCCGGGCTCGTCGCGGTGAGGACCGGAGTCGCGGGCCCGATCACGACCGAGTTGCCGAGCGAGACGAGTCGGGTCTCGTCACCTGCTCGCTCATAGAGGTCTGCCTCCGAGTCGACGTCCTCAACGGTCAGGCGCTCCTCGGTTTGGAAGAAGACGTGGTTGCCGTCGATGGATGCTCCGCTGAAGATCGAGTTGCATGGTGTCGGCATCGGACAAACACCACTCGGGCTGGTGAGAGCCGTGGAGTCGGCCGCGATGTCACGCGCGTAGATGTCCGCCCCGGCGTCCGAATCCTGTGGCGAGAGCTGCTCGGGGGTCGTCATCAGGGCCTTCGAACCATCCGCCGAGACAGCGCTGTAGATCGTCGACACGGGTCCGTTCCCGCAAGCCGGAGAGCAGGATCCGGCGCCCTCGGAGACAAGAACTGCCGTCCACGCGGAGCCCTCCGCCAGGTAGACGTCGGCTGCGGAGTCGGTGTCGTCCGGGGACAACCGCTCGGTGGTCGTGAAAAGAACCACGTCGCCGTCGCTCAGTGCGGCGTTGAACGTGGAGCCGCAACCCGTCAGCTGGGCGCAGGTACCGGAGGTGACCAGCTGAGGAGCCCCACCCGCCCAGCGGTAGACGTCGATCGCCGAGTTCGAGTCGCCTCCCGCCAGCCCCTCCTCGGTTGCGAAGAAGGCGACCGACCCGTCGCCCGAACGAGCGAGAAAGTTCGCGGGCTGGATGTCCGAGCTTCCAGCGGAGACGAGTGTGGTCGGCCCCGAGGGCAGGTCCCGCGCATAGACGTCGGTGGCGGAATCGGAATCGGCCCCGAGTTTCTCATCGGTCGTGAAGAACACCCGCGACCCGTCTGCGGAAGCACTCTCGAATACGGGGACGGCACCGTTATTGCCGCAGGCCGGCAGGCATCCGGCATCCCCGATCGAGATCAAAGCCGTGGCCTGGGTCCCGAGTTCGCGCGAGTAAAGATCGTCGGCGTCGTCCGTGTCCTCGGCAAGGAGCTGCTCGGCCGTCGAGAAAAACGCGTAGGAACCATCCGCGGATACCCCGAGATAGGTCGAGTCGTCCGCACCGTTGCCGCACGCCGGCTCACAAGCGACGCCGCCGCCGGAGACGAGCCTGGTCGCATCGCCGTCAAGGTCGCGCACGTAGACGTCAACCGCCGAGTCGGTGTCCGCGGCGGTGAGCGATTCTTCGGTAACGAAGAAGGTGAAGTCGCCGTCGGCCGTGGCGCCGGCGAATGCGACCTCCAGGTTGCCGTTGCCGCAGGCGGGCAGACAGGCGGGCTCGCCGGCCGAAACCAGCTCCGTGGTCCGCGTCGCCAGGTCGCGCGCATAGACGTCGGGCCGGCCGTCGGTATCGGCGGCGACCAATCGCTCGACCGTCGAGAAGAGGGCGACCTCGCCGTCACCGGCCGCTTTGTCGAAGAATGCGTCGTAGGCATCGTTGCCGCCGACGGGCCCGGTCGAGACCAAACGGGTGACGTAGTCGCCGAAATCGACGTCATAGGAACGCTCGTAGACGTCCTGGCGGGTGTCCGTGTCGCCCGGGACGAGGCTCTCGACCGTCGAGAAGAAGACGACGCCGCCATCGGTGGAGGCCGCACGAAAGCTCGCCGGGGCGGCGTTGGCGCCGCTCGCGAAGATGGCGCACGCCGCAATCGCGGCAGCAAGTGTGGCGATCGCTCGTCGCATCGTTCGCATGTATCGGCTGGTATCGATCATCTGTTTAGTTGGTGAGGGACGGACGTATGGGTCGCGAGAACGCAGAAGGGGCGAGCCCTGAAGGCCCGCCCCTCTGCGACGTCCCGCTGACCTTTTCAAGCCAGCGGTCGAGTCAAGGGACTAGTCCCAGGTACCGCCATCGGGACAGCCGCCTTCGCCGTCGGTGTCACACTCGTAGGTGAGCGTGCCCGCAGCGTTGCCGATCCGGAATGCCTGGGTCGATTTACTGCCTTCGACCTCGATCGTGTAGCTGTCCTCGTCCGAGACGGCGGGGAACGAAACCGGCTGGCCGTTCAGCGTGCCCTCGATTTCGCCGAGCACGGTGAGGCTGTCACAACCGGTGTAGGTGCCGCCTTTGTCGACGTAGCACGTCTCCATCGCAACCTGCGCGGAGTGCGCCGTCTCCTTCGCCTTGGCGTCGCCGGCCTTCTCTTTCTGGTTGAAGAAAGCAGGCAGTGCGATCGCGGCGAGGATGCCGAGGATGAGCATGACGACGAGGAGCTCGATCAGCGTGAAGCCGCTCTCGCTGTCGCCTTTGAGCCGGGAACCAACTTTGGCCCGGAGATTCTGGAGAAACATTTAAGACCTCCTGGTCCTAATCGTTTGAGCCAGACCCCGTCGCCATGGGCCACGTGGTGTCCTGGCAGATTCATTCACTGGCCCCTCATCGGCATCCGGGCCCACACCTTTATCCACGAAATTCAGTCAACATTTCCTATCCACGAAATTGGGATCCGACCAGACCAAAAGTCAGGAAAGTTCGACCGCTGGCGGTGTGGAGTCGGAATAGGTGGTAATTCCGGCGGGCAATAACAGGTAACGGTGGAGTGGACGCGACTGGACGCGTCCACTTTCGGTGGACGCTCAGCGGATCTTTTCGTAGATGCTGAACATCGGCAGGTACATCGCGATCACGATGAAGCCGACGATCCCGCCGACGAAAACGATCATCAGCGGCTCGATCAGCGCCGTCAGCGCCTTCACCTTGGCGTCGACCTCGGTCTCGTAGAAGTCGGCGATTTTGCTCAACATCTGCTCGAGCTGGCCGGTTTCCTCGCCGACCGCGACCATGTGACCGACCATCGGCGGGAAGATCGGGTTCGCTTCGATTGGCCCCGCCAGGGAGCCGCCGCGCTTGACGGATGCGTAGACGTCTTCCATCGACTTCTCGATCACCACGTTGCCGGCGGTGTCGCCGGTCAGCTTGATCGCCTGCAGCATCGGCACCCCGGCTGACACAGAGCCCGAAAAAGTCCGCGACCAACGGGCGAGCGCGACCTTCTGGATCACATCGCCGATCTGGAACGGGATCCGGAGAACCAGGCGCTGCCAGATGTCCTTGCCGCGTTCGGTCTCCTTCCACCTGAGGAAGGAAAAGAACCCCAGGCCGAGCATCGGGAAAACGACGAACCAATAGCCGGTGAGGACTTCGGAGACGCTGACACAGAGCTGGGTCGGCGCTGGCAACCCACCCGCTTCTCCGGGATTTTCTTCCGCCAGTTCCTCGAAGATCGTCGCGAAGACGGGGATCACGAACATCACGATCGCGACCAGAACAACAGTCGCGAACCCGAATACGAGCGCCGGGTACATCAGCGCCGATTTGACCTGGCGCCGCAGGGCATCGGATTTCTCGACCTGGAAGGCGACTCGGTCGAGCGCCTCTTCGAGGCGACCCGATTGCTCACCGGAGCGGACCATCGCCCGGAAGAGGCGATCGAAAACCTTTGGATGGCGCGCCATCGCCTGCTCAAGCGTGCTGCCGGCCTCGACGTCGGCGCGAAGCCCCGCCACGGCCTCCTTGATGATGTCGTCCTGGGTCTGCTCTTCCAGTGTGTGAAGAGTGCGAAGCATCGGCATCCCGGAAGCGACGAGCGTCGCGAACTGGCGCGAGAAGACGGCCAGTTCCCGCATGTCGACGCCCTTCCAGCGATTGAAGACGTCCTCGAACCGGAACGGTTCCTTCTTCTCGGTCACGTCGAGGACGATCAGGCCGCGCTGGCGCAACTGCTCGCTGACCTGGGCCTTCGACTCGGCGACGACCTCACCGGCGGAAGCGGCTCCGGCGACATCCATCGCGCGGAACGAGAATGTCGAGGCGTCGGCTGCCACGGCTTACCCGCCTTGGGTGTAGGCAGGCGGGGGCGCTGAAGGAGCTCCGGCCGGCCCGGCCGGCATTCCTGCTCCAGCAGAGCCATTGGGCGCCTGAGTCCCCATTGCGCCGTCGCCGAGCAGGCGTTTCAGCTCCTCGGGCACCGATGCACGCTGTTCGGCGAGCGAGCGGGTGATCTTGCCGGCGCGGGTGAGGCGGGCGAGGTCGGCGTCCATCGTCTGCATACCCACCGCGCCAGAGGTCTGCACAGCAGCGTAGATCTGGTGCGTTTTACCCTCGCGGATCAAGTTGCGAATCGCCGGCGTTGGCACCAGCACCTCGGTTGCGACGACGCGGCCGACGCCGTCGGCCGTCGGCAGCAGCTGCTGGGTGACGATGCCCTGCAGCGCGATCGAGAGCTGGGTTCTCACCTGCGCCTGCTGCTCCGGGGGGAAGACGTCGATTATGCGATCGACCGTCTGCGCTGTGGATTGGGTGTGAAGGGTGGCGAAAACCAGATGGCCGGTCTCGGCGGCGGTCAGAGCCGTCGAGATCGTCTCCAGGTCGCGCATCTCGCCCACGAGGATCACGTCGGGGTCCTCTCGCAATGCGGCGCGCAGCCCGAGGGCGAAGTCGGGAGCGTCGGCCCCGATCTCGCGCTGGTTGACGATCGAGCGCTTGTGAACGTGAAGGAACTCGATCGGGTCCTCGATCGTGAGGATGTGATCCTGGTTCTCGCTGTTGATCACATCGAGCATCGCCGCCAGCGTCGTGCTCTTGCCCGAGCCGGTGGGCCCGGTCACGAGGACGAACCCGCGCGGTTTCGCGGCGAGGTCGCGCAGCACCTGCGGCACGCCGAGCGAGTCGAGCGCCGGGATGTCCTGCGGCACCAGGCGGAAGGCGGCGGAGACGGCGCCACGCTGGAAGAAGCAATTCACGCGGAAGCGGGCGACCCCGGGGATTGCGTAGGCGAAATCGAGCTGCTGGTTGTTCTCGAAGCGTTTGCGTTGGTCGTCGTTCAGGATCCCGAAGACCACCTCGCGCGTGTCCTGGCTCGAGAGGACCGGGAAGCCCTCCATAGGCACGATCTTGCCCTTGTCGCGCATCGCCGGAGGGAATCCCGCGGTGAGGTGCACGTCGGAGGCCTTGACTTCGGCCATGCGGCTGAGAACGGCTGCGAAATCGAAGTCCATCGTTCCTAGATCGTCCATATCGTCGGTTTTCTCGATACCCGAAAGCGATGAACCAGCCGCTTATGCGGTGACACGGAGAACCTCCTCGAGGCTCGTCAGGCCCGCCCGGACCTTGCCGATCCCGTTTTCGCGCAGGGTGAGCATGCCCTCCTCGCGCGCCGTCGTGGCGATCTCCGCCTCTGGCGTTCCGGCGACGACCATTTCTTTGATCCGCTCGCTCAACCTCAGGGCGGAGTACAGGCCGACACGGCCTTTGTAGCCGCTCTGGTTGCAGCGCGAGCATCCGACCGGCTCGTAGGCCTCGATCTCACCCCGAATTTGGAGGTCGGCATCCTGCAGGGCCTGCTCGGGAACGAGTTTGCGCCGCTTGCAGTGCGTGCAGAGCTTGCGCGAGAGTCGTTGGGCGACGACGCAGTCGACCGCGGAGGCGATCAGGAAGGACTCGATCCCCATCTTCGTGAGCCGCGTGATCGCGCCCGGGGCGTCGTTGGTGTGCAGCGTTGTCAGCATCATGTGACCGGTCAGCGCCGCCTCGATCGCGATCCGGGCGGTCTCCCCGTCGCGGATCTCGCCGACCATCACGATGTCCGGATCGGCGCGGAGGATCGAGCGCAGCCCGGTGGCGAAGTCGAGGCCTGCGGGGCGGTTGACGTTGATCTGGTTGATGCCGTTGAGTCGGTACTCGACCGGGTCCTCGATCGTGATGATGTTCTTCTCGACTTCATTCAGGTCCTGAAGCGCCGCATACAGGGTCGTCGACTTACCGGAGCCGGTCGGGCCGGTCACGAGGACGGCACCGTAGGCCTGATGAAAGGCGTCTTCGAAGCGAGAACGGGCTTCGCCGTCCATGCCGAGGTCGTCGAGGCTGCGCTGCGCATTGTCCTTGTCGAGGATGCGGATCGTGGCCCCCTCGCCGCGCTGCGTCGGCAGGGTCGTGATTCGGAGGTCGACCCGGCGGTCGTCGATCGCGATGCTGACCCTGCCGTCCTGAGGCACCCGCTTCTCGGCGATGTTGAGGTCGCTCATGATCTTCACACGGGAGATCACGGCGCTGACCATTCGCTTCGGGACGTGCGCCGCCTCGCGCAGAACACCGTCGACCCGGAAGCGAACCCGCATCTGGTCTTCCTCGGTCTCGAAGTGGACGTCGGAGGCCCCCTCCCCTACCGCCTGCCCGAGGATGCTGTAGACGAGTTTGATCACCGGTGCGTCCTCGGCGCTGACTTCGAGGTCGCTGACATCGGCGAGTGCGTCCGCCTCTTCGTCGCCCTCGACCACCGCCTCGCTGACAGCGCTCTGCAGCGTGTTCAGGCGCCCAATCAGCGCCTCGATGTCTTCGTCGGCTGCAACCGCCACCCGGCAAACGAGCCCCGTAGCGATCTGGATGTCGTCGACGGCGAGGACGTTGGTGGGGTCCCCCATCGCCACGATCAGGGTTTCGCTGTCGACAAAGCCGACGGGCAGGGCGCGGTAGCGCCGCGCGGTCGCGACCGAGATCAGGTTCGCGGCGGCCATGTCGACTTGATAAGTCGAGAGGTCGATGTGGTCGAAGCCATAACGCTCCGCGATTGCACGCGAGAGCTGGTCAGGGGTGATCGAACCCTGTTCGATCAGCAGGTGCTCGGGCGGCCGCCCAGCGGTACGGGCCGCATCGACCGCCTGCTGTACCCGGTCGGCGTCGACGAAGCCGAGCTCGACGAGCACATCGGTGACGAAGCCCGTGGAGCGGGCCCGCGAGCGCGGCGGAGTTAGGCCGAGGGTGCCCGCTTCGCCCTGGTCCAAGACGGGGGCGGTGCTGTCGCCGGAATCCGGGACCGGGCGCAGGTGGGTGGGGAAATCCCTGTCCTCCATCGCTACGGGTGGTAGTTGAGCGTCGGTCCTTCGTAGCCCGCGTCGATGATCGCCTGTTCGACGCTGGCCGGCGACTGGTAGCCGTACTGGACCGAGGCGCTCGGAACCTTCTTGTCGACGCGCTTGGGGCGAATGACGACCAAGGCCGGCACGCGCTCGACATCGACGCCTTGGGCGATCGAGGCATATCGGGCGATCTGGCTGACCGGGACGACGAAGGTCGAAACTTCGGGGAGGCCACTCAGGCTCTCGGTGGCGTCCTCGACCATGCGGTCGTCGATGCCGCCGTCCCGCACGAAGAGAAGGACGACGATGTTGCCGGCGGCGAAGGCATCGGTTACCTCGGCAGGCGGTGGAGGCGATGCGTCGGCGAGGGCACCGGGCGTCGGAGGTTGCGTCGCCGTGCTTTCGGCGTTGACGATCGCCAGCGATTCGGGTGAGCTGCCGCCTTCTTCTTCTTCGCCGCCTCGACCCATCGTCGTGACCAGGAAGAAGGCTGCCGAGAGCAGCAGGACGCCGATCACGGCGGCCTGGGCGACAGGGTTGCTGTTGAGCTTGTCCCTCATACGTTCGCTTACTTAGCTCGACCGATTTGGCGAAGAGCTTGAGCGCCGGGAGATCTCGCTCAGACCCGACGGTTCAGCAGTTTGCGTTTGGAACAGAGCCGGCCGGGCCCGGGCATTCGACATAGCGGGTGCGCTGCCAGAGCCCCCGCAGGGTGATGTCGGGCGGCGTCATGTTCGGGTCCGATTTGAAGCTCGGGTTTCCGTGCATGGAGATCGTTTTGCCGGCAATCATCCCGATCCATTCAGCTTTGCCGCCGAGCTCGACCGCGCTTTCGGGCGCATAGAGGATCAGGTGGTCGGTGCCCGAGTGGCCCAGAAGTGAGACCGAGCCGTTGCCGAGCATGTAGATCGCCGGCGCATTGAAGTTGGAGGAGCCGTAACCGGTGGCGACTATCGAGCCCCCCGCGGTCATGTCGACCTGGGTGGCTCCGCTCGCCATTCCGCATTCGCTGGGTTTGCGAATAAAGATTCGGATTTTGGCGCCGGCGGCCATGATCAATGCGCCGTTGATGGCGAGACCGCAAACGTAGTAGTCAGCTCCGCCCATTGTCAGGGAGCCGTTGTTGCCGATGTTGATTATCGATTTGCCCGAGTTCCAAGGTTCGGTGGAGGTGCGAGTGCTATTCGGGTGCTTGGCCCAGGTGTCGACATCGGTCGGTTTGAGGCAGTTGGGGACCAGCCGGCAGTTCGAGTTGACGGTGGCGATATTCGAGGGCGGCGTGATCGGCGGAAGTTCCTTTTCCCCTTCGAGCACTTCTTTGCCGCAGTTCGGTTTCCAGGTCATGGGCTGGCCGATCCCGTGCCTGACGTGGCCGCAGACGACCCCGCTGCCGCCGTCCTTTTCTATTTTCCCATTCGTCCCGATATCCGTTTCGATATCGACGTTTCCTTTGATCTGAATTCCGTCTTTGCCGATCAGGTGCTCATCGGCGAAGACGTTTTTCCCGTTTACCGAGATCAGGCCGACGTTGACGCGCCTACTGACTACCCCGTCGCTACCCGTGGCGACGACGTTCAGTTCCTGGCCGGCTGTGTAAGCGCTGATCTGGTAGGTGAAGGTGGCGCCTCCGAGCGTTTCGGCTGTGGTCGGCGGACACCAGCCACCGGCAGGCGTCTGTTTTTCGCCATTCGGACCGACACATTGGGTGGTGGGGCTGAGGTTGCTCTGGAAACGATTCAACCGCAGCAGCGCCAGACTTGCCCCTGCGTCGGCCGCCGCGATCGAGGCCTTCGAGTTCTCGTCACGGTGGGACCCGGTATGGACGTTGACCGATGACATCACCGCCGCCGTTGCGAGCCCGAAGCTCGCGATCAGCGCCGCGAGAGCGACCGGCACGGCCATGCCGCGCTCGTCGCTCGCCAGTAGGCGTAGCCGTGCCCGTGCATTGGCGAAAGCAGCCATCGTTGGCTGATCGGCGCGGCGCGCCCACTCCTTGAGCGCCGCGATGGCGCCACCGGCCCGCACGGACGTCCGTACTAGGGAATCGGGGGAGGTCCGCTGGACACCGGAGCCGGCGGCGGGGGTCCGGGCGGGGGCGGTGCAGAGGGCGGTGGCGAGGGTGGCGCATGCGGCGCCGGCGCCAGTCCCGGGGTGGGAGGCTCGTCCTCGGCGGGAGCCTCCTCGACCTGCTCGATGCCGCTCGCGCGCTGGCCGCCGGCGGCCAGCATCAGTTTGAAGTCGTGCGGGCTCGAGGCGGTGGCGAGCGCCACCTCCTCGGAGATCTTGCCTTCCATCGTGTAGGTGAGCAGGGCCTGGTCGAAGGTGCGCATCCCGTAGTACTCGCCCTCCGCGATCACTTCGGTGATCTTGCCGGTTTCCTCGGGATTGAGGATCAGGTCCTTGACGCGGCCGGTGACGACCAGGATCTCGGAAGCGGGCACGCGGCCGTCGCCGGTGATGTCGGGGATCAGGCGCTGGGCGATCGCGCCCTTGAGGGTCGAGGCCAGCATCACCCGGGCCTGATGCTGGAGCCGGGGCGGGAAGAAGTCGATGATGCGGTTGATCGTCTCGGTCGCGTCCAGGGTGTGAACGGTGGAGAGGACGAGGTGGCCGGTCTCGGCCGCCGAGAGGGCGGTCCGCACCGTCTCCTCGTCGCGCATCTCGCCGATCAGGATCACGTCGGGGTCCTGGCGCAGGACCCGCCGCATCGCGCGGGCGAAGCTCTCGGTGTCGGAGCCGATCTCGCGCTGGTTGATGATCGACTGTTTGTCTTCGTGGAGGTACTCAATCGGGTCCTCGAGGGTGACGATATGGTGCGACTTGGTGCGATTGATGTGATCAATCATCGCCGCCAGGGTCGTGCTCTTGCCCGAGCCGGTGGTGCCGGTGACGAGGATGATCCCGCGCTGCTCGTCGGCGAGTTTGGTCACCACCGGCGGCAGGCCGAGGTCGTCGACGGAGCGGATTTCGAACGGGATCGCGCGGCAGACGATCGAGGTCGAGCCGCGCTGTTTGAAGGCGTTGACGCGGAAGCGAGAGAGGCCGGGGACCGAGTAGGAGAAGTCGGCCTCGCCGGCGTCATGGAACTCCGCGTGGGAGCGTGGCTCGGCGATGTGGTCAAACGCCGCCGCGGTTTCCTCGCCGCTGAGATCCTGGAAGCCCTCGAGGGGCGTCAGCTCACCCTGCAGGCGGGCGGTCGGCGGCACGCCGACTTTGACGTGAAGATCGGAGCCTCCCCGCTCGACGAGGAGGCGCAGCGCTGAATCGATGTCGAACATCTCGACCGTTATCGGCCGAGATGCCCGACATCTGAAGGGCTACTGCAAGCCCGGATTCAGGTGACTTCGCGCAGTTTCTGGGCTTCGCCCAGCTGCTGGAGCTTCTTCAGGCTCTGGTTCTCGATCTGCCTGATCCGCTCGCGGGTGACGTTGAACGTCCTCCCGACCTCGTCGAGCGTGCGCGGGTGCTCCCCGCCCAGCCCGTAGCGGAGCTCCAAGACACGGCGCTCACGGTAGGAGAGGTTCTCGAGGGCCTCCTTGAGGGCCTCTTTCGTGAGCAGGTCCGCGGCCCGGTCGAACGGGGACTCGGCCTTCTCGTCGGCGATGAACTGACCGAACTCGGACTCCTCCTCGTCGCCGACCGGCTTCTCGAGCGAGACCGGGGCCTGGGCGGAGCGCTTGATCGAGTCGACCTCCTCCGGATCGATCCCCGTTACCTCGGCGATCTCCTCGGGGGTGGGCTCGCGGCCGAGCTCGGTGACGAGCTTGCGCTCGGCACGGCCGATCTTGTTCAGCTTCTCGACGACGTGCACCGGGATGCGGATCGTGCGCGCCTTGTCGGCCAGGGCACGGGCGATCGCCTGGCGAATCCACCAGGTCGCGTAGGTCGAGAACTTGAATCCCTTGCGGTAGTCGAACTTCTCGGCCGCGCGGACCAGCCCGAGCGTCCCCTCCTGGATCAGGTCCAGGAACGGCAGGCCCTGGTTGCGGTAGTTCTTCGCGATCGAGACCACGAGCCGCAGGTTCGACTCGACCATTTTCTGCTTCGCGTCGAGGTCGCCGCGCTCGATCCGTTTGGCGAGTTCGACCTCCTCCTGGGCGGTCAGCAGGCGGACCTTGCCGATGTCCTTGAGGAACAGCTGCAAGGAATCCGTGGTCATGTCGGGTTTCAGGTCGAGCGCCTGTTTCTGACGGCGCCGTCCTTTTTTCCCGGTCGGTTCCGGCATGGCTTCCGCGGCGGCTTTCTGCGCCGGGTCCATGTCCTCGACGAGCTCGATCCCCGACTTCTCGAGGTGCCCATACAGGTCCTCGACGTCGGACTCGTCCAAATCGACCTCGGACACCGCCGTGGCGATGTCCCCAAAGGTGAGCACCCCGAGCTGCTGCCCGCGGGTGATCAGGCCTTTTACCTCCTCAAGCTCTTGAAGCTCAGCTACCAGCATGCGTGTCTATACCTCGTCAATCGGGCTAGGTGGTTTAGTCATGTGGCCATAAAGACCACCGCGGGCCAGAAGTCGCGTTATGTGAGCGGACCGCCGAACCGGTCCGCGAAGCAAAATAATCTGCGTTGCGAAAGGCCGCTGTGGGGCGCTTGGGGCCTAATCAAACGCCTGTTCGCATTCTAGCGCTTCACTTTTTGAAGTCAATGACAAACGCCCTGCGACATCCCCGCCCCTGGCTGCGAGCCTTCTGGAACCGCGCTTACGAGGAGAACATCACCGGGCTCTCGGCAATGGTCGCCTACAACCTGATGCTCGCGGTCTTCCCGTTCGCGCTGCTGGTTCTCTTCGTTTTCGGCCAGGTCTTGAAGATCGAAGGGGTCGAGACCAGCGTCCTCGACGACCTCCAGCGCCTGTTCCCGAACGTCGAGCAGAACACCCTGACCGACGTCCTCAACAAAATCGAGAGCAACTCGACCACGATCGGGATCGCCGCCTTCGCCGGCTCGCTCTGGATCGGGGCCTCGTTCTGGGGTGCGATGGACACCGCCTTCTGCCGGATCTACCACGTCGAATGCCGCGGCTGGGTCGAGCAGAAGCGGTTCTCGTTCGCGATGCTCGTCGTGGTCCTGCTCTTCATCGCCGCCAGCATCTTCGTGCCGACTGCCGAGGCGGCGCTGGTGGGGAGCACCGACAGGCTCCCATTCGGGCTCTCGAGCATCAAGGCGATCGACACGATCCTCCTGCTCGGCGCTGCCGTCCTCGTCACCTTCGCGATCTGCTGCGTGATCTTCTGGGCGGTGCCGAAAGGGCACATGCCCTGGCGCGCGGTCTGGCCGGGAGCGGCCATCGTCACCTTGGGCGCGACGATCGCCAACTGGGCGTTCCCGTTCTATCTCTCCAACGTCTCCAGCCTCTCGCAATTCGGCTCGACCGTCGGCTTCGTCCTGATCGCGCTGCTCTGGTTCTACCTGCTCAGCCTCGCGATCCTCGCCGGCGCGGTGGTCAACAGCCTTCGGCACGAGCTGCACGACACCGGCGAGATGCCTTATTCACAGGAGGCGAAACCGAAGAAGCCGTGCGACTGCGAAGAAGAGGCGACTCAGCCGTAGCGGTCGGAGCCGCCGAGGATGTCGCGCAGCTTCGAGCGGTCGTGGCGGGCGTGGACCCGGCGCACGGTCCCGGACCGTGAGCGCATCACCAACGATTCGGTCGTCGCCCCGCGGCCGCGGTAGCGGACCCCTTGGAGGACGTCGCCGTCGGTGACGCCGGTGGCGGAGAAGAAGACGTCCTCGCCCGAGCAGAGGTCGTCGGCGGTGAGGACCCGGTCGAGGTCGTAGCCGGCATCGACGGCTTCCTTGCGCTCGCCGTCGTCGCGGGGCCAGAGCCGGCCCAGCAGCTCGCCGCCCATCGACTTCAGCGCGGCGGCCGAGAGCACTCCCTCGGGGGTGCCCCCGATCCCCCACAGCAGGTCGACCGGCGAGCGATCGCTGACGGCCAGCAGGGCGGCGGAGACGTCGCCATCGCTGATCAGCCGGATCCGGGCGCCGGCGTCGCGGACTTCGCCCATCGCCTCCTCGTGCCGGGGCCGGTCGAGCATCACCACGGTGACGTCGCCGATCGAGCCCTGCTTGCGCTCGGCGATCAGCTCCAGGGTCTTCGGCAGCGGTCGGTCGAGGTCGAGGAGGTCGGCGATCTCCTCGCCCCCGGCCAACTTTTCCATGTAGACGCAGGGGCCGGGGTCGAACATGGTCCCGCGCTCGGCGAGGGCGATCACCGCCAGGGCGCTGGGCATGCCGCGGGCACAGAGCGTGGTGCCCTCGAGCGGGTCGACCGCGATGTCGACCTGGGGCGGGCTGCCGTCGCCGATCTGCTCGCCGTTGAACAGCATCGGGGCTTCGTCCTTCTCGCCCTCGCCGATGACGACGACGCCGTCCATCGAGACCGAGTCGAGGACGAACCGCATCGCGTCGACGGCGGCGCCGTCGGCGGCGAGCTTGTCGCCGCGGCCGACCCAGCGGGCGGCTGCCAGGGCGGCGGCCTCGGTGACCCGGACGAGCTCCAGGGCGATGTTGCGGTCCGGCTTCGCTTGCGCGGTCTCCCCCATCGAGCGGCAGGCTATAGGGTCGCGACGTGGCTCAGCGATGGGGATTGACGTTGCCTCTGCCGGCTACGCCGCTGGGAGCGCACGAGGACCTGGTCAGGCGCGCCGAGGCCGCCGGCTACACCGACCTCTGGAGCGGCGAGACCAGTGGCCCGGACGGCTTCACGCCGCTCGCGATCAGCTCGGCCTGGACAGAGAAGGCGCGCCTGGGGACGGGCATCGTCGGCGTCTTCCAGCGCGGGCCCGCGCTCCTGGCCCAGGAGGCCGCGGCCCTCTCCGACGCCTCGAACGGGCGCTTCGTGCTCGGGATCGGCTCCTCTTCGGACCGCATCGTCGAAGGCTGGAACGGGATCCCGTTCGAGAAACCGCTGACGAAGGTCCGCGAGACGCTCGATTTTCTCCGCACGGCGCTCGACGGCGAGCGGACCGAGTCCGGCTTCAAGCTGGAAACGGCGCCGGCCCACCGGGTCCCGATCGTGCTCGCCGCCCTGCGCGGCAAGATGCTCGAGCTCGCGGTCGAGCGAGGCGACGGCGCCTTCACGAACTTCCTGCCGCTGGCCGGCCTGCCCAAGGTCACGGCGCAGCTGGAGGGGGCACCGGACGGATTCGAGCTCCTCTGCCGCTTCTTCTGCCTGCCGGGCGAGCGCGAGCAGGTCGAGCCGATCGCCCGCTTCATGTTCTCCTCCTACATCACCGTCCCGGTCTACACGAACTTCTACCGCTGGCTCGGCTACGGCGACGAGATCGACGCGATGGTCTCGGCCTGGGAGTCGGGCGATCGCCAGGCCGCGGGCGCCGCCGCGCCCTGGGAGCTGATCGAGGAGATGTTCATCTTCGGCACCCCCGAGGAGATGAAGGAACGGATCGGCGCCTTCGTCGCCGGCGGCATTACCCTTCCGATCCTGACCCCGATCACGACCCCGGACAAGCTCGGCGAGCTGATCGAGGCGCTGGCGCCCTAGCCCGGGCGCCTGGCGAGGCTGAGCGCGTAGTCGCCGGCGGCGTCGGTGAACCAGCCGCAGAGCTCGAGCCCGGCGTGCTCGTAGACCTCTTCGAGCCGCTGGCGGGTGAACTTGGTCGAGATCTCGGTTTTGAGGTCCTCCCCGGCCCTGAAGGCGACGGTGAGGTCGATCCCCTCGACCCGGACCTGCTGGTCGACCAGCGAGCGCAGGCGGATGTCCATCCGCTCTTCGCCCGTGTCGAAGCGGGCAACATGCTCGAAGGCGTCGGGGTCGAAGTCGGCACCGAGCTCGCGGTTGAGGACCTCGAGGACGTTCTTGTTGAACTCGGCGGTGACCCCCTCGGAGTCGTCGTAGGCGGCCTCGAGGCGGGCCCGGTCCTTGATCAGGTCGGTACCGAGCAGGAAGTGGTCGCCGGGGAACATCAGCGCCGCGATCCGGCACATGAAGGAGCGGCGCTGGTATGGGTAGAGGTTGCCGATCGTGCCGCCGAGGAAGGCGATCAGGCGCCGCTCGCCGGTGTCGGGGATCCGCTCGAGGTCGCGCTCGAAGTCGCAGACCAGCCCGCGCACGTCGAGGCCCGGGTACTCGCCGACCAGCGCCTCCGCGGTCTGGTGCGTGATCTCCTCGGAGATGTCGACCGGGACGTAGGTCTCGAGGCAGCCTGCGTCGCGCATCGCGCTGAGCAGGTGGCGTGTCTTCGCGGCCGATCCCGAGCCGAGCTCGACGAGCGCGGTCGGGGCTCCGGCGGCAGCAACGATCTCGGTTGAGCGCTCGTCGAGAATCTCCCGCTCGGCCCGGGTCGGGTAGTACTCCTCGAGCTCGGTGATCTGCTCGAAGAGCCGCGAGCCGCAATCGTCGTAGAAGTACTTCGGCGAGACCTCCTTGGGGATCGACCGGAGACCGCGGCGGACGTCGCGGGCCATGGTCGCCGAGGCCTCGGCGTCGAGGTGGACCTCGATCGCGATCGTCATCGGTCCCTCGCGCAGCGGAGGCCGGAGAAGATCTGCTTGCGGATCGGCAGGTCCCAGTTGCGGAAGCTCGGGCGCATGACGCTGGGGTGGGTAGCCCAGGAGCCGCCGCGGAGCACCTTGTGCTCGTCGCCGAAGAAGACCTCGGAGTACTCCGGGTAGGGAAAGGCGCTGAAGCCCGGGTAGGCGAGAAAGTCGGAGCTGGTCCATTCCCAGGCCTGGCCGATCCCGTCGAGCCGGGGCGATGCTGCCTCCCACTCGTGCTCGGTGGGCAGGCGGGCGCCGGCCCAGCGCGCGTAGGCGTCCGCCTCCTGCCAGGAGACGTGGATGACGGGCAGGTCGGGATCGGAGCTCCGCTCCCAGTACAAGGGCGGCTCCCCCCCGGTCTCCTCGAGGAACTCCGCGTACCTGCCGTTGGATACGGGGAGGCGATCGATCTCGAAGGCGTCGAGGTCGACCTCGTGGCGTCGGCGCTCGTTGTCGTAGGCGAAGCCGCGCGGGCCGGCGCCGATCTCGTAGGTGCCCGCCTCGACCATCACCGTCTCGCCTCCACCCTGGGACCTGCCTGAGGTTGAGGCGTCATTGCGGGCATCGAGGTCAGGAACGTCCGAGGGGAGGGCGTAGCCGTCGACCATCTGCAGCAGCTGCAGCATCGTCTCGTTGTGCTGGAGCTCGTGGGCGAGCAACATCTCGTAGACGAACCCGTCGCGCAGCAGCGGGTCCTCGGCATCGAAGCCGATCTCGACCTCATCGAGCACCTCGAGGGTGCGGGCGCGGACGTCCTCGAGGTAAGCGCGCAGCTCCTCGTCGCGAAGGATCGGCAGCTCGCCACGGGTCTTCCGCGGGTTCTCGATCGCGTCGTAGAAGCGCCCGAGCTCGCCGTGCAGCGGCTCGCGTCCGCCGATCGTCCGGACCAACCAGAGCTCCTCGAAGTTGGCGATGTGGCCGAGGTCCCAAGCCAGCGGCGAGAGGATCGGCGAGTAGACCTGGTTGAGCTGCTCGTCGTCGAGCGGCTCGATCAGGACGAGTGTGCGCCGGCGCGCCTCCGCCAGGCGGTCGGCGATCGCTTCCTTGGTAGTCGGGCTCACCTCGGTGGCGATACGAAAACCCTATACGGGCCGGACCACCGGCCTGTGAACGTCCAGATCGCCACCAAGATCGGCCGAGCCGTCGATTCGACCCCCCTGCGGGGCTGAATTGACGTTTCGGGGATACGCTGGGCGGCGATGCGGATCGAGGGAGCAGGGGCGTTGGTTGCCGGCGGGGCCTCGGGGCTGGGCGAGGCGACCTCGCGGGCGCTGGTCGAAGCCGGAGCGCGGGTGATGATCGCCGACCTCAACGCCGAGAAGGGCGAAGCGCTGGCGTCTGAGCTCGGCGAGAGCGCGCGCTTCCTCGAGACCGATGTCACCGATGCCGAGGCGGTCGCGGCCGCGGTCGAAGCCGCCGCGGGCGAGGGCGAGTTGCGGATCTCGGTCTCCTGCGCCGGGATCGGCTGGGCCGAGCGGGTCGCCCACAAAGGCGGCCCCCACAACCTCGAGCTCTTCACCAAGGTGATCGAGGTCAACCTGATCGGAACCTTCAACGTCCTGCGCCTGGCGGCGGCGAGGATGAGCGACAACGAGCCCGACGAGGAGGGCGAGCGCGGCGTCTGCGTCAACACCGCCTCGATCGCCGCCTACGACGGCCAGATCGGCCAGGCCGCCTACTCGGCCTCGAAGGGCGGCATAGTCGGCCTCACCCTGCCGGCGGCACGCGACCTTGCCGGTCGCGGGGTGCGGGTGATGACGATCGCACCGGGATTGTTCGACACGCCGCTGCTGGCGGCCCTGCCGGAGGAGGCGCGCCAGGCGCTCGGCGCCGGGATCCCACACCCCTCGCGGCTCGGCCGGCCCGATGAGTACGCGCGGATGGTGGCCGAGATCGTCGCCAACCCGATGCTGAACGGCGAGACGATCCGGCTCGACGGCGCCCTACGGATGCCGCCGAAGTAGCGCCATGCGCGGCTCCGAGCTGATCGCGGCCTTCCTCGAACACTCGAAGTTCGTCCAGCACCTGAACATGGAACTGCGCGAGATCGAGGACGATCGCGCCTTGCTGGGACTGCCCTACACCGAGGAGGTGGTGACGATCGGCGACGTCGTCCACGGGGGAGCGATCTCGGCCCTGATCGACACCGCGGCGATGGCCGCCGCCTGGTCGGCGATCGAGTTCGACGGCGAACCGCCGAAGGGGACGACCGTCGGCCTCACGGTCGACTTCCTCGCCGCCGCCCGCGCCCAGGAGCTCCAAGCCGACGCCCGGGTCCTGCGCCGTGGCGGCTCGCTCTGCTTCTGCGAGGTCAAGGTCCACGGGGACTCAGACGGCAAGCTCGTCGCCACCGGACTCGTCACCTACAAGCTCGGCTGACTCAGCTCGTCCCGCTCGCCTCGGGGTCGCGCCAAACCTGCTTCTGCCAGGGCGGGGTGACGGCAAAGGGGGTGCGGTCACCGGCGGCGATCGGCTCCAGTGGCACCAGATGGACGCGGCGGCCGGGGGTGAAGCGGGAACCGGCCTCCTCGCCGACGTTGCCGGCGTGGCTGCCGCCGGAGACGAGGAGGATGCCGGTCTCGGGGCCCCAGCCGTTGTCCGCGCGGGTCCCGATCGCCTCGTTGAGATCGCGGAGCGGTCCGATTCCGGCGTCGGAAGCGAGGTTGGCTTCGCCGGGACCGTAGTTGTAGCCGTGGTGCGAGGAGGCGCGCTGGTCGACGTCCCCGTCGGCGCCGATCCTGAATTGAACCGACTCCCAGTCGTCGGCGTGGTAGCCGCGCGCTCCGGCGATCGGGACGCCGCGCAGGGTCGCCGAGTCCGGGTAATACAGCCAGTACTGGAGGTAGATGTTGCCCGCCCGGCCATCCCCGCAGGCGCCCTCGGCGCGCCGGCGGCAGTCGACGACGTGGACGAACGCCGTCACCGGCAGCCCGGCGTCGCTGCTCGTCACCAGCCCGTCGCCGGGCGCCTCCGCACAGCTGTCGACCCTGCACCGGCGCCAGTCGACGGGCAGCGCTCGCGAGCCCTCCTCGAACGCGAGAGTGGGCATGTGCTCGCGCGCCAGGCGCCCGACCTCGTCGCCGTAGGCTGCGATCAGGGCCGGTTCGTCGCCGCAGCTCTCGGCCAGCGCGACCGCGCAGAGGACACGCGATGCGATCGCCTGCGCGAGCGCCCCGCCGGGAACCCGCAGGCCGGAGGCGAGGAGCGCGACGAGCAGCAGCGCGACGACAAGCAGCAGCGCGACCCACTCGACCGTGGACTGACCGCCCTCGGTTTCCCCCCGCCTCTCACCCGCCCGCCACACATGGCGGCCAAGAGCTCAGGGACTGGAACTCGCCCCTAGAGGTTCTCGATCTCGGCCGCTATTTCGCCGGCCGCGGCTTTCGCGTCGGCGAACAACATCGACGTGTTCGGTTCGTAGAAGAGGTCGTTGTCGATACCGGCGAAGCCGGGGCTGAGCGAGCGCTTGATCACGATCACCTCGTTGGCCTCGTTGACCTCGATGATCGGCATCCCGGCGATCGGGCTGTCGGGGTCGTTCTTCGCCGCCGGGTTGGTGACGTCGTTGGCGCCGACGACGATCGCGACGTCGGTGCGGGGCATCTCCGGGTTGATGTCCTCCATCTCCTTGAGGTTCTCGTAGGGCACGTCGGCCTCGGCGAGGAGGACGTTCATGTGCCCCGGCATTCGGCCGGCGACGGGATGGATCGCGTAGTTGACGGTGACGCCGCGCTTCTCGAGCTGGTCGGCGACCTCCTTGATCGCGTGCTGCGCCTGGGCGACGGCGAGGCCGTATCCGGGCACGACCACGACCGTGTCGGCGTAGGCGAGCTTGATCGCCGCGTCCTGGGCCCCGATCGAGGTGTGAGGGCGCTCCTCCCCGTCTCCCCCGCCGCCCCCGGCGGGAGCGCCGCCGAAGCCCGCGAAGAGGACGTTGGCGACCGAGCGGTTCATCGCGGTCGCCATCTCCATCGTCAGGATCGTTCCCGAGGAGCCGACCAGGGTGCCGGCGACGATCAGGGCGACGTTGTCGAGCGCGAAGCCGGCCGCCGCCGCCGAGAGTCCGGTGAAGGCGTTCAGCAGCGAGATCACGACCGGCATGTCGGCGCCGCCGATCGGCAGCACGACCATGTTGCCGAGCAGGCCCGCTGCCAGCAGGACGACGATGAAGAGCTCCTGCGAGGGATCGTCGTTGTTGACCGCGATCGAGACGCAGCAGGCGAGGATGCCGAGCAACAGGACGACGTTGATCACCTGCTGGCCGGGGACCGCCAGCGGTCGCGTCGGGATCAGGTCCTGGAGCTTGGCGAAGGCGATGTTCGAGCCCCAGAAGGAGACCGAGCCGACGACCGCGGCGAACAGGATCGGGATCAGCTCGTCGAGCGGGATCTCCACACCGCTGCTGATCCCGTGACGGATCTCCGCCCAGGCGATCAGCGCCACGGCGCCGCCGCCGACGCCGTTGTAGAGGGCGACCATTTGCGGCATCTCGGTCATCTGGACCCGGACCGAGGCGATCACGCCGACCGCGGTGCCGATCCCGAGGCCGAGGAAGATCAAGCCCCAGTTGCCCATCCCGTCGAGCAGCAGGGTGGTGACGACGGCGATCGCCATGCCGCCCGCGGCGATCAGGTTTCCCTGCTTGGCGGTGGTCGGGTGGGTGCCCCGTTTGACGCCGATGATGAAGAGCGAGAAGGCGACTATGTAGAGCGCGGTGGCACCGTCGCCGCCGGGCTCGAGAACCGCTGCGGGCAGGATGCCGATCACGTTGAGCCCTTATCGGACCCGGCCGACCCCGGACGCGAAGCGGAGGAGTCGGACGGCTTGGGACGTTTGGAGAACATGCCGAGCATCCGGTCGGTGACCATGAAACCGCCAACGATGTTGATCGCGCCGAAGGCGACCGCGATCGTGCCGATCACGTACTCGAGGCCGTCGTCGGCGAAGCCGAGCGTGATCAGGCCGCCGAGCATGACGATGCCGTGGATCGCGTTGGTCTGCGACATCAGCGGCGTGTGCAGGGTGGTCGGGACCTTGGAGATCACCTCGAAGCCGACGAACGCGGCCAGCACGAAGATCGTGATCTCGGTCATCAAGCTCATTTCGCAGTCCTCTCTCCCCGGATCTGGCCCTCGTGGGCGATGCAGGCCGCGTCGACGATGTCGTCCTCGAAGTCGATCTTCAGCTCCCCCTCCTCGCCGACCAGAAGCCCGAGCAGGTTCTCGAGGTTCTTGGCGTAGAGCTGGGAGGCGTCGGCGGCCATGTCGCTGACGAGGTTGTCGGGGCCGATCACCTTGACGCCGTCGACGTCGACGGTCTCCCCCGGCTTCGAGGGCTCGGCGTTGCCGCCGGAGTCGGCGGCGAGGTCGATGATCACCGAGCCCGGCGCCATCCCGCGCACCGCCTCCTCGGTGATCAGGACCGGGGCATCGCGGCCGGGGATCTGGGCGGTGGTGATGATCACGTCCTGCTTTGCCGCGTTCTCGGTCAGCGCGTCGCGGACCTGGGCGTTCTCCTCGTCGGTGAGGGGACGGGCGTAGCCGCCCTCGCCCTCGGCGTCGGGAATGAAGTCGAGTTCGAGCGGCCGTCCGCCGAGCGAGGCGATCTGCTCCCAGGCGGCGCGGCGGATGTCGAAGCCGGTGACGATCGCGCCGAGGCGCTTGGCGGTTGCGATCGCCTGCAGGCCGGCGACGCCGGCGCCGAGGACGAGCACCTTTGCGGGGGCGACCGTGCCGGCCGCCGTGGTCATCATCGGGAAGAGCTGGCCCGCCTCACGGGCGGCGAGCAGGGTGGCGGCGTAGCCGGCGAGGTTCGCCTGCGAGGACAGCGCGTCCATCGCCTGGGCGCGGGTCGTGCGCGGGATCGCCTCCATCGCGAAAGCGGTGACGCCGGCCTCGGCGAGGGCACGGTTGGACTCGGCGGCGTTCAGCGGCGAGAGATGGCTGATCAGGACCTGGCCCTTGCTCAGCTTGGCGATCTCCTCAGTGCTGGGCGGGCGAACGTGGAGGACGACCTCGGCGCCCCAGGCGGCAGCGCCGTCGGCGATCGCGACACCGGCCTCCTCGTAGGATGCGTCGGGGTGCCCGGCGCCGGCGCCGGCGCCCGACTCGAGCAGGGGGTCGATCTTCTCGCTGACCTTCGCCTGAATCGACTTGGCGACGTCGGGGACGAGAGCAACGCGCCGCTCCCCTGCGGCTGTCTCTTTGGGAACTCCGATCTTCACGAGCGACGCGGGAGACTACGACAACCGGCTAGGCCGGTGTCCCGACGCCCGCCATCGAGGCGAGGCGCTCGAGTGTGTGCAGCTGCTGGCCGCGGTCCATGTGGACCGGGGAGACGATCAGCCGATCGATGCCGGCGCCGCGGAAGCGCTCGACCCGCTCGGCGACCTCGGCCTCGGTGCCGACCAGCGAGGTGGCCTCGACGATCTCGTCGGGCATCGCCTCGAAGGCACCGGCTTTGTCGCCGTCCTGGTAGCGGTTCTGGACCTCGTCGGCGACGTCGCCGAAGCCGAAGCGGTGGGCGAGGTCGACGTAGAAGTTCGTCTTCTTGCTGCCCATGCCGCCGAAGTAGAGGACGAGGCCGGCCTTGACGACGCTCTTGGCGGCCTCGAGGTCGCCGTCGATCGCGACCTGCAGCGAGGGCGATACCTCGAGGTCGGAGCGCTGACGCCCGCCCTTCGCGAAGCCGGCCTCGAGATGCTCCCCCCAGGTCTCCTCGAAGGCATCGACGCTGAAGAAGATCGGGATCCAGCCGTCGCAGATCTCGGCCGCCATCTCGACCGATTTGCGCCCGATCGCGCCGACGAAGACGGGAATCTCGTTGCGCTCCGGGTGGAAGTTGAGCTTCAGCGCCTTTCCCTCGCCATCGGGTAGGGGGAGCCGGTAATGCTCACCCTGATGATCGACCGGGCCTTCGCGGGCGACTATCGCGCGAACGACTTCTATGTACTCGCGGGTCCGACCCCAGGGCTTCGCGTAGGGGACGCCGTACCAGCCCTCGGAGACCTGCGGGCCGGAGGGGCCGAAGCCGAAGATGAAGCGGCCGCCGGAGAGTTTGTCGATCGTCGCCCCGGCCATCGCCGCCGCCGCCGGCGGCCGGGCGGGGACCTGGAGGATCGCCGCGCCGAGCTTGATCGTCTCGGTCTGCGGGGCAAGCCAGGCGAGCACGCTGACGACGTCGGAGCCGTAGGACTCGGCCGCCCAGACCGACTCGAATCCGAACCCCTCGGCGGCCTTGACAACCTCGAGCGCATCGTCGCCGGACGGGCCGATTCCCCAGTAGCCGAGATTGAGGCCGAGCTTCAGGTCTGCGCTAGCCATCGAGCGAAACCTACACAATGAGCCCGTGAGCGAAGCCGCGGCCGACCAGGGACTCTCGAGCAAGGAGGCGGCCGCGCGCCTTCGCAAGCTCGGCGCTCCACCCGAGACGTCCTCGCGCTCGACTTCGAGCATCGTCGCCGGGAACGTCTTCACCCTCTTCAACGCGATCATCGCCGGCTTCTTCGTCCTCGACCTCGGCCTCGGGCTCTACGCGGACGCGCTGTTCGGGCTGATCGCGGTAATCAATTCGGCGATCGGGATCCGCCAGGAGCTGAAGGCGAAGCGGACCCTGGACGAGCTCGCGGTCCTGGTCGCGCCCCACGCAAAAGCGCTCCGCGACGGCGAGGTCGTCAGCCTGCCGGCGGAGGAGGTCGTGCCCGGTGACCTGGTCGCGGTCGAGCCCGGCGACCAGCTAGTCGCCGACGGCGAGGTCGTCTCCAGCCGCTCCCTGACCGTCGACGAGTCGCTGCTAACCGGGGAGGCCGACGGCGTCCGCAAGGAAGAGGGCGACCGGGCGCTGTCCGGCTCGTTCGCGATCTCGGGCTCGGGCCGCTACGTCGTCGACGCGGTCCGCGAGGACAGCTACGCGGGCGGCCTGGCCGGCGAGGCGAAAGCGTTCCGCCACCCGCCCTCCCCCCTGCAGCGCGAGGTCAACGAAGTGATCGTCGCCTGCGTCTACGCGATGGTCCCGCTGGCGATCCTGCTGGTGCTGACGCTGAAGCTGCGCAACACCGATTTGACCGAGGCTGCGCAGACCGCGACCGCCGGCCTGGTGACGCTGATCCCCGAGGGCATGGTGCTGCTGATGAGCGTCACCTTCGCCTTCGCCGCCGTCAAGCTGGCCGGCCGCAACGTCCTGGTCCAGCAGATGAGCGCGACCGAGAGCCTGGCCTCGGTGGACACGATCTGCGTCGACAAGACCGGGACCCTGACCGACGGCAACCTGCGGCTACTCGGGGTGCGGGTCCCCGAGGGCGCCGAGGAGGCGGCGGCGACCGCCGCACTCGGGAACTTCGCGGCGAGCGCCGGCGACCGCAACCGCACGCTCGAGGCGATCGGCGACAAGTACCCCGGCAAGGCGGGTCGCGTCACCGGCGAGGTCCCCTTCTCCTCGGAGTGGAAGTGGAGCGGCCTGCGACTGGGCGGTCGCTCCTACGTGATGGGCGCCCCCGACATCCTCGAGCAGAGCGACGCCCTGACCCTGCCGCCGGGGCTCCAGAGTGCCCTCGACGAGGAGACGGCCGCCGGGCGGCGGGTCGTCGCCTTCGGCGAGTCGGCGGACCCGCTGCCCGACTCGGCGCCCGACGGGCCTCCGCGGCTGAAGCCGCTGGCCCTGGTGGTTCTCGAAGAGACCCTGCGCCCCGACGCCTCGGAGACGATCGCCTACATGCGCGAGCAGCAGGTCGACCTGAAGCTGATCTCCGGCGACGCCCGCTCGACGGTGACCGCGGTCGCCTCCGCCGTCGGGATCCCGTCCGGGGCCGGGACCGTCGAGGGACCCGACCTCCCCGACGACCCCGAGGCCCTGGCCGCGGTCGCCGAGCGCAACACGATCTTCTGCCGGATCGCGCCCGAGCAGAAGAAGGCGTTGGTCGGAGCCCTGCGCGACTCGGGCCGCTACACGGCGATGATCGGCGACGGCGTCAACGACGTCCCGGCGCTCAAGCAGGCTCGCCTGGCGGTGGCGATGGGCTCGGGGGCGCAGGTGACGAAGGGCGTTGCCGACGTCGTCCTGCTCGAGGACGAGTTCTCGCGGCTCCCGGAAGCGGTCGCGGAAGGGCGCCGGATCGCCCGCAACATCCACCGCCTCGGGCGCCTCTACCTGACCAAGACCGTCTATGCCGCGGCATTGATCCTGCTCGTCGCGGTCCCCGGCTTCGCATTCCCGTTCCTGCCCCGGCACCTGACCCTGGCGGCGTTCCTGACGATCGGGATCCCCTCCTTCGTGCTCGCCCTGGCACCCTCGGACGGGCCCCTGTACCGCGGCCGCCTGCTGAGCGCGCTGGCCGCCTTCGCGGTCCCGGCCGGGTTGGCCACGGCGCTGGGCTCGATCCTCTCCTTCTTTCTCGTCGACACCGTGTTCGGTGGCTCGCTGGAAGCCGGCCGGACCGCGGCGACGACGACGCTGATCGTGCTCGGCCTCAGCTTCGTCCTGCTCCTCGAGCGCGGTCGCGGCCGCCAGCACATCGCGATCCAGACCTACATGCTGGCGATGATCGTCGGGCTCGCGGCGCTGTTCGCCGGGATCCTCGGGATCGGCCCCCTGCGCGACTTCTTCGACATGGTGCTGCTGAGCACGAGCGAGTGGTTCCTCGCCCTGCTCTCGGCAGCGGTCGGCCTGGCGATCGCAAGCGTCCTCTGGCGCCTGCCGCAGATCGAACGGCTCGAAGGCCCGCTCGACGAATCGGCGCCGGACTCTCCCGCCTTCGACCATGGCTGAGCTGCGCCTGCCCGCGGGCGTCGACGACTACCCGGCCGGCGACGCCCGCGATGAGGGCATCGCGGCACCGGGGGCACCACGGGGGCTCTATGCGGAGGTCATGGCGGCCCTCGCCGACCAGGACCTGGTCGGGCTCGCACGAGGGATCCAGTCCGAGGCGGCGGCCCGTGGCATCAACTTCGGCGACGGCAGCCCGATCGGCGTCGACCCGGTCCCTCGCCTGATCGGCGGCGCCGAGTGGGAGCGGCTCGAGGCCGGGCTGGTGCAGAGGGTTCGGGCTCTGAACGCGTTTCTCCTCGACGCCTACGGCGAGCAGCAGATCTTCGCCGCCGGCAAGGTGCCCTGGCGCCTGCTCGAGACCTCGCCCGGCTACGAGCCGCGCCTGCGCGGCCTGCTCGACCCCGGGGTACCGCCGGCCACCGTCGCCGGGCCGGACATCGTCAGGGACCCCGCCGGCACTCTGCTCGTGCTCGAGGACAACCTGCGGATGCCCTCCGGCAGCGCCTACGTCGCGGCGCTCCGCGAGCTGGTCTCGGAGGCTCTCCCCACAGCTCTCGAGCGGCGGCCGCTGGGAAGCTTCGCCACGACCCTGGGCGAGGCGATCCGCTCGGCTGCGCCATCGGGCGACGCGGCGATCGCGATCCTGTCCGACGGGCCCCGGAGCGGGGCCTGGTTCGAGCACCAGGCGCTCGGTGCCGCCCTCGGCGCCGTCGTCGTCGTGCCCGGCGAGCTCGAGCTCGCCGCCGGCGAGCTCTTCGCGCGCGACGGCAGCGGGCGGCGGCGGATCGACGTCGTCTACCGCCGGCTCGACGATGAGCGGCTCAGCGACGAGCGCGGCGAGCCGACGCCGCTCGGCGAGCTGCTGCTGCCGGCAATCGAGTCCGGGCGACTGCGGGTCCTCAACGCCTTCGGGTCCGGCCTCGCCGACGACAAGCTCGCCCACTCCTACGTCGAGACGATGGTCGGCTTCTACCTCGGCGAGGAGCCGTTGCTGCACTCGGTGCCGAGCATCGACCTCTCCGAGATTGGCGCCCGGGCCGAGGCGATCGGCCGCATCGACGAGCTGGTGATCAAGCCCCGGGACGGCTTCGGCGGTCGCGGGGTGACGATCGTGTCGCGAGCCGGCGCCGAGGAGAGGGACGCGATCATCGCCGCGATCGAGCGGGAACCGGAGGCGTTCGTCGCCCAGGAGGCGCTCTCGATCTCGACCCACCCGACGATCTGCGCGGGCCGCCTGCGCCCGCGCCGCATCGACCTGCGCCCATTTGTCGTCAGCGGGCGCGATCATTGCTCTGCGATGCCTGGTGGACTGACACGATTCGCACGCGGCGCCGGAGAGCTGGTCGTCAACAGCTCCCGCGGCGGCGGCTGCAAAGACACGTGGGTCGTAGGGCCATGACCCGCCGTTCGTTGGCTTCGAGAGGGGAACCGCGGCCGCCGCTGATCGGGGTCACCACCTCCGAGGTGAGAAGGGCGCAGAGCCTCGAACAGACCCCCGAGAGCGACCCGCCTCACCACGAGATGGCACTCGGCCTGACCTACCTGCGTGGGCTGGAGGCGGCGGGCGGCCTGCCGCTGGTGATGCCGCCGCTCGGCGAGGATGCGATCGAGCCGCTGCTCGACCGCTGCGACGGGATCTGCCTCTCCGGCGGACCCGACCTCGACCCCGACGCATACGGAGCCCGACCGCATCCGGAACTCGGTCCGACCGAGCCCACCCTCGACCGCTTCGAGCTCGCCGTGGCCGCGCGGGCCGATGCCCGCGAGCTGCCGATCCTCGCGATCTGCCGGGGGACCCAAGCGCTCAACGTGGTTCGCGGCGGCACCCTCCACCAACACCTGCCCGAGCGCTCGACCGAGATCGCCCACCGCCAGAAGGCGCCCGGCGATCAACCGACCCACCCGATCGCGATCGAGCCAGGCAGCGCCCTCGAGCGGATCGTCGGGGCGCGCGAGATCGAGGTCAACTCGTTCCACCACCAGGCGATCGAGCGCCTCGGCGACGGCCTCGAGGTCACCGCGCTCGCTCCGGACGGCACGATCGAGGCGGTCGAGGACCGCCGCCGGCCGTTCTTGATCGGGGTCCAGTGGCACGCCGAGACCCTCGTCCACCGCGACTACGAGGGAGCGCTCTTCCGTTCCTTCGTCGAGGCCTGCGCCCGCGACGCCGACGAGCATCGCCGCGAGGGCGGTCGGGAGGTCGCGTGAGCGAGGCTGGGTCCCTCCCCGCCTGGGCGGAGTGGCCCGCGCCCCACGATCGCGGGCCGTACACGGTTGGGATCGAGGAGGAGGTGATGCTGCTCGACGAGCACTCCTGGGCGCTCGCGCACCGGATCGACAGCGTTCTCCCCCGCCTGCCCCCCGACAGCCCCAAGTTCACCGCCGAGACCCACGGCTCCGCGCTCGAGATCCAGACCGGCGTCCACGTGCGAATCGACGAGGCGATCGCGGAGCTCGCGGGTTTGCGCCGGCAGCTCTCCGACACCCTGACGACGCTCTCGATGCGGGCCGCCGTGTCCGGCACCCACCCGTTCGCGGTCTGGCAGGAGATCGTCGTCTCCGCCGGCGAGCGCTATCAATTCGTCTACGGCTCGATGCGGGAGCTGGCGAGGCGCGAGCCGTCCTTCGGCCTCCACGTCCACGTCGGCGTCCGCGACGCCGAGGGGGCGATCTACGCGGCCAACCGGCTCCGTACCCACATCCCGCTGCTGCTCGCCCTCTCCGTCAACTCCCCTTTTTGGCAGGGGCGCGACACCGGCCTGGCCTCGGCGCGGACGCCGCTCTTCCAGGCCTTCCCCCGGGTCGGCATCCCCCGCGACTTCGCCGATTACGCCGACTACGTCGAGTCGGTCGACGTCCTGATCCGCTGCGATGCGATCCCGGAGCCGACCTTCCTCTGGTGGGACGTGCGGCCACAACCGCGGTTCGGCACAGTCGAGGTGCGGATCATGGACGCCCAGACGACGCTCGCGGATTCCGCCGCGATCGCCGCCCTCGTCCAGTGCATCGTCCGCGCCGAGGTCGAGGGCGACGACCACCTGGAACGGCCGATGCCGCAGGAGGTCCTCTCCGAGAACCGCTTCCTGGCCGCCCGCGACGGGATGGACGCCGACCTGATCGAGCCCGAGCTCGGCCGCCGGGTCCCGGCCCGCGAGCTGCTCGCCGACCTGGTCGCGGTCTGCGGCCCCCACGCCCGCGAGCTCGGCTGCGAGGCCGAGCTCTCACAGGTCACCGAGCTCGGCGAGCAGACCGGCGCCCAGCGCCAGATCGAGCAGGCGCGAGCGCTCGGGTCGCTGCCGCGGCTTACCGCGAAGCTGGCGTCCGAGTTCCTGGCGCCGGCCTAGCGGGAAAGCCTCAGGAAACCGGGACGCCGGTCGATGCGACGCCGCAGAGGTGCCGGTGCTTCTTGGTCTTCGGCGGAACCCGCTTCTGTTTGACTTCGAGCAGGACGATCGTGTTCTGTGCTTCCTTCGACAGCGTGATGCTGAAGGCGCCGGAGGCGCTGGTCACGGTCTGACCGACCGTCTTCGTCGAAACGGTCTCGAGGTCGACGAAGGTGGCGACGACCTTGCGCTTGGCGAGGCACGCTTTCTTCGCCGAGGTCACCTTCCCGCTCACCACTTTGGTTTCGGACGACGAATCGACGACCTCGGCGGTGACGTCGGTCGAGAAAGTCTTCTTGTGCGCGGAGGCGGCGATCGCGAACGAGAGCAGCGCCAGCATCGCGACTGCGAGAACGGGAACGATTTTGCGGGTCAAGAGTCTTCTCCTTCAGGTGGCAGGACGAATTGGCTGACGATCAGGTTCGCGGCTAGGCGCGGGTCCGAGCCCTGGCGCAGGCGCTCCATCCTCACCTCGATCACGACGGTGCTCTTGCCGGTGTGGAGGGCCTCGGCGACGGCGACGATCTCGTCTCCGAGCAGGCCGGCGGCAAAGACGTTCAGCTTCAGCTCGATCGTGGTGAAGTTGTGTCCGGACGGGATCGCCCGGAAGGTCGCCCAGGCGGCGACGGTGTCGCCGAGCGCGGTCCAGACACCGCCGTGGACGAATCCGCCCGGGTGCAGGTGGCGCTGGTCGACGTGGATGCGTCCCCGCGAGTGGGTGTCCTCGACCTCGAGCGGCTCGATGCCGAGGTCGCCGGGGAAGCTGCCGGGGAGGAAGGCCTTGACGCTGTCCGGCGTGATCGCCGAGCTCGGGTGCGGGGCGTCGCTCACCGCCCGGACCCTATTCGACCCCGAAGCCCCGCAGCCCGAAGTCCCCGAACGGCTCGTCCCGGTCCCTGACCGCCTCCTTGAAGCCGGCCTCGGCCGCCCGGCGGACGAAGGCGTGGCCCTCCTCGGTGTGCCGGGTGATGCCGTCGAAGAAGGTGCCGAGCAGCTGGGTCTGGTGCAGGCCCTGCGAGTAGAGCGACTGGTTGATCAGCAGCTTCATCATCACCAGCTGGTTGATCGGCACGCGGGCGACGCGCTCGAGCAGGCGCTCGAAGCGCTCGTCGAGCTCGGCGGCCGGCGCCGCCTCGGTCGCCAGCCCCCACTCGAGCGCTTGCTCGCCGGTCAGCGAGTCGCCGGTCAGCAACAGCCGCTTGGCCCGCATCGGCCCGACCCGGCTGGCCCAGAGCGCGGTCGTCGGCGAGCCCCAGGCGCGGGCCGGCGGGTAGCCGATCTTGGCGTCGGCTGCGATCACCAGCAGGTCGGAGCAGAGCGCCATGTCGGTGCCGCCGGCGACGCAGTAGCCGTGGACCTTGCAGAGCACCGGCTTTTCCGAGTGGAAGAGGCTCATGAAGCCGCGCACGTTGCGCCACATGAACTGGAAGTCGGTGACCGGGTCCCAGTTCGACTCCGGCGCGTGGTTGGCGGCGATGATCCCGGGGTCGAGCGGCGATCCCGCCGGCGCCTGCGCCCCCTCGAGCCCGCTCATCTCGCCCTCCGCCGATGCGACGAGGTCGTAGCCGCCGCAAAAGCCGGTGCCGTTACCGGCCAGGGCGATCGCGTGGACCCCGGGGTCGAGGTTCGCCTCCTCGACGCAGGCCGCGATCTCGATCGGCATCCGCGGCGTGATCCCGTTGCCCCGCTCGGGGCGGTTCAGGGTGATACGGGCGACCCGATCGCCGCCCTCGTAGGTCAGCGTCTCGAGTCGCATGCCGTGACCCCTAGTTCATCCTCTCCACGATCATCGCCTTGCCTTGCCCGCCGGCGACGCACATCGTCTCGAGGCCGACCTGGTGGTCGTCGGTCTCCATCACGTTCAGCAGGGTTCCCATGATCCGGGCGCCGGTCATCCCGAACGGGTGGCCGAGGGCGATCGCGCCGCCGTGCGTGTTGAGCTTGCTTTCGTCGATCCCGCATTCGGCCATGATCGGGATGACCTGGGCGGCGAACGCCTCGTTGAGCTCGACCGCGCCAACGTCCTCGATCGACATGCCCGCTCGCTCGAGGACCTTCTTGATCGCGCCGATCGGGGCGACGCCCATGTACTCGGGCTCGTTGCCGAAGGTGGCCGCGGTGACGATGCGAGCGCGCGGGGTCAGGCCGAGCTCCTTGGCCTTGGTGTCGCTCATCAGCAGCACCGCGGCGGCACCGTCGTTGAGCGGGCAGGAGTTGCCGGCGGTGACGCCGCCGCCGCCCTCGAAGGCCTCCGGCAGTTCGGAGAGCTTCTCCAGGGTCGAGGAGGCACGTGGCCCGTCGTCCTTGCTGACCTCGGTGCCATCGGGGAGCTTGACCGGGACGATTTCCCGGTCGAAGAACCCGTCCTCCTGGGACTGCACGGCGCGTTCCTGCGAGCGCTGCGCGAACTTGTCCATGTCGGCGCGGCTGACCTCGTACTTCTTGGCGACGTTGACAGCCGTTATGCCCATGTCGATGTAGGCGTTGGGCTGGCCGTTCTCGCCGATCAGGTTCGGGTTGCGGTCGTCGGCGCCGGCGGGCTCGGTGCGCTCGTTGAACTTGCTCACCCACTCGACTCCGGCGGCGATGTAGACGTCGCCCTCGCCCGCCTTGATCGCGTTGCCGGCGTGGCGGATCGCGTCGAGGCTGGAGGAGCAGTAGCGCGAGACGGTGACCCCGTTGACCTCCTGCGGCAGCTTCTCGGAGAGCAGCGAGATGATCCGCCCGATGTTGAAAGCCTCCAGTCCCTGCGGCATGCCGACTCCGCAGAAGACTTCTTCGACCGATGCCGGATCGACGTCGGGATTGCGCTCGAGCAGCTGGTCGACGACGTAGGCGCCGGTCTCCTCGGGGCGGAGCTGGGCCAGCGAGCCCTTGAAGGCACGGCCGATGGGGGTGCGGATTGTGTCGACGATCACTGCCTCGGGCATTCCGGAATCTCCTCTTTCAGGTACTGGGGGTGAAGTGCGGGCCGCAGGGTAGTGGATTAACGTAACGGCGATGTCGCTGGACGGCCTGCGGGCATGGATAGGGGAGGTCGAGCGCAAGCTCGGGATGCGGACCCGGGTCTTCCTGGTCTTGGTCGCGATCGCGATTGGCGGCGCCGGGGCCGGGATCTACCTCGGCATCGAGTCGGACGACGACGGCGCCACGACCGAGGAAGTCCAGGCGCTGGAAGAACGGATCGACGCCCTCGGCGCCGGCACCGCGGCGACCGCGCTCGAAGCGCGCCTGACCCGGCTCGAGCTGCAGCTGACGAAACTGAAAGCGGAACGGGAAACGTCGTCCGGGGACGAGAAAGCCGACGGTGGATCGCAGTCGGAAGAAGTGCCGGAAATCGAAGCTGAATAGATCTATTTGTGCCAAATTGCACATAGATCACGTCGCATCGTCCCCAGCCTCCGTTACATTCGCCGCAATCCACCTTGCGAGCGATCGCGAGCCCTGCCTGACCAGGCAGCGAAAGGAGAGCCACGATGCCCGAGGGTTACTGCGTGAAAGAGCGTAAGAAGGTTGAGATCAAGGACGCCAAACAGGTGACCATGAAAAATGGCCGCCCGGCGATTCAAGGTACGTGCCCGGACTGCGGGACGAAAATCTTCAAGATCGGAAAACTCTAGGCGCCTCAGCATGAACCCGGCCGGCGTGCGCCGCGTATGTCGAGGCGTATGCCGGCTGGTGCGCTGAATAGAGAGCGGGACGTCCGCGAGGCCTATTCGGCCCACGCGGGGGAGTTGTACGGCTTCGCGATGCGTTCGCTGGGAGATGCGGGCCTGGCGGAAGAGGCCGTGCAGGAGACCTTCTTGCGCGCCTGGCGCGCGGGGAAGCGCTTCGACCCGGAGATCGGGTCGTTGCGGACCTGGCTGTTCGCGATCATCCGCAACGTGGTGATCGACCTCGGGCGCGCGCGGGCCGCCCGGCCCGGCGTCGCCAAGGAGGGCATCGAGGCGTCGGTCGAACCGATCGAGGAGTCGCTGCTCGCCTGGCAGGTCGAGGAGGCGATGCGCAGGATCGGCGACCAGCACCGCCGGATCCTGGTCGAGACCTATTACCGAGGACGGCCATATGCGGAGGTCGCGGCCGACCTGGGTATCCCGGTGGGGACGGTGAAGAGTCGCGTCTATTACGCGTTGCGGGCGCTGCGAATCGCGCTCGAGGAGATCGGCTATGAAGACTGACAACTGCCGCGAGTGGCGAGAGAGCCTCGGTGCGTACGCCCTGGGACAGCTCGGCGACGACGAGCGCCACCGGCTCGATGCCCACCTCGAGGGCTGCCCCGAGTGCCGGGCAGAGCTCGAGCAGCTCTCCGCCTTGAGCCACCCGATGTCGCTGGCCGACCCCGCCCGCTTCGAAGCCACCCCGACTCCCCCGCCCTCGCTGGCGGCGCAAGTCGCGGCCGCGGTCGGGGCGGAACGGCGGCGGGAACGGCGTCGTCGGACCGGGTTCGGCCTCGCCTTCGGCGGCGCCGCGGCGGCGGTCGCGACCGTGCTGGTCCTTCTGGTGCTGCCCGGTGAGGAGGCGCCGGGGCCAGAGGAGCACGTCGACTTCGGCTCGCTGCCCGGCAAGGTGAAGATCTCCGCGAAGTTGATCCCCAACTCCTTCGGGACCGAGATCCACATGTACGTGAAAGGGGTCTCCTCGGGCACGCTCTGCCGCGTCTACCTGCGCAGCCGCAGCGGCGAGACGCTCTCGGCCGGGACCTTCCGCTACCGCTGGGGCGACGGCAGCTACCCGATCCTCAGCTCCGCCCTCGACCTCTCGAAGACCGACGCGATGGAGGTCAGGGTCGGCCGGCACGCCTACTTCGCCCGGGTCGGAGGGCCCGAGCAGGACGAGACCTAGAAACGAGCCCGGAGGGATGACGATGAGCAGACAGCTGGCGACGATCACGGCCACCGCGGCGATACTGGCGCTGCTGGTCGCGGGCTGTGGCGGCGGTGACGACAGCGGGACCGGGTCGGGCGGCGGCGGCCTCTACGGCAGCCGCGGCGGCACCGTCACCGACGAGACGACGGCGCCGAGCCCGGAAGCAACCGGCGCCGCGGTCGTCTCGGCGGCATCGGTGCCGAAGCTCGGGCGCCTGATCGTCGACTCCCGCGGGCACGCGCTCTACGACTTCCACAAGGACAAGGGCACGACGTCCACTTGCTACGGGCAATGCGCAGCCGTCTGGCCGCCGCTGACGACCGAGGGCCCGCCCCAGGCCGGGAACGGAGCCGAGGCCTCGAAGCTGGGCACCACCGAGCGCAAGGACGGCAGCACCCAGGTCACCTACGCCGGCCACCCGCTCTACGGCTACGTCGAGGACAAGGGCCCCGGGGAAGCGAACGGGAACGACATCGCCTCCTTCGGCGCCGAGTGGTACGCGCTCGAGCCGAGCGGCGCCGAGCTGGAGGACTAGGCCGCTGCTACGGGTCGCCGGTCGCGCCCGGGCGCATCCCGCCCAGGAACATGCCCTCGGAAGCGCGGAGCAGCCCGATCGTGATGTGGGGCCGCATGTCGCTGCTGCGGACCCGCAGGTGCGATCCGTGCGGGCCGAGCACCTCGACGATGGTGCAGACGTCGCCGATTTCGCAGTCGTCGCCGTAATCGGCTTCGAGCGCCTCCATCTGTTTGGCGACGACGTTGCCCATCTTGGTCTGGTCGAGCCCCATGGACCCTCCCATTCAGCGGATGCAGGGGAATTCCTGTATGTGATGAAGATCACGCAGTTGGGTCGAGCCGCGAGGGAGGGTGGTTTATCCGGGTTCGGGGTACCCGGCTCCTCAGACCATGGGCATCGCGAAATCGACGATCTAAAGTGTCATCTGTGACGCAACGACCACTTGAGCTGATCCTTGCCCGCAACCTGATGTCGGCGCTCTCGACGCCGGCCTTCCTGGTCGACGAGGGCGGTGTCCTGGTCTTCTACAACGAGGCCGCCGGAGCCCTGCTCGGGAAACGCTACGAGGAGCTCGGCACGGTCGGGCCGCAGGAGTGGGGCTCACTCTTCGGGCCCTTCGACGACGCGGGCGAGCCGATCCCCTACGACGAGCTGCCGCTGGTGGTCGCCGTCCGCAACGGGCGCCCCGCCCACGCCGACTTCGAGATCCGCTCCGCCGACGGCGCCCGCCACACGGTCGAGGTTTCGGCCTTCCCGATCCTCACGGCCCACGGGTCCCAGGGCGCGATCGCCGTCTTCTGGCCGAGCGCCTCGACCAACGGGAGCGGGCACTGATGGACGTCAAGCTCTGGGGCACGCGCGGCTCGATTCCCTCGCCGGGGCCGGAAACGATCCGCTACGGCGGTAACACCTCCTGCGTCGGGGTCACGCTCTCCGACGGCTCGCTGCTCGCGCTCGACGCCGGCACCGGGATCCGCAACCTCGGCCTCGCGCTCGGCGACGAGCCGACCCGCCTCCACATCCTCCTCACCCACCTTCACCTCGACCACATCCAGGGCCTGGTCTTCTTCGCCCCCGCCTTCCGGCCCCAAACCGAGATCGTGATCTGGGGCCCGGCATCTCCCGAGGCCTCGCTCCGCGACCGGATCGGCCGCTACATCTCGGCGCCGCTATCGCCGGTCGAGGTTCGCGAGCTGCCCTGCGACGTCTCCTTTCGCCACTGCCCGGAGACCGAGTGGGAGATCGGCCCGGCGCGGATCCGGGCGGGCTCGGTCACCCACCGCGGGCCGACGCTCGGCTACCGGATCGACGATGGCGACAGCTCGCTCGCCTACATCCCCGACCACGAGCCCGCCCTCGGCGCCGACCTCGGCAGCCTCGACGAGGACTGGATCTCGGGCTTCGCCCTCGCCCAAGACGCCTCGCTGTTGATCCACGACGGCCAGTACGCCGACGACGAGTACCCCGAGCACGTCGGCTGGGGCCACAGCTCGCTGACCCACGCGCTCACCTTCGCCCATCGCTCCGCCGCCGAGCGCACGCTGCTCTTCCACCACGACCCCCTTCACTCCGACGACCGCCTCGACGCCCACGCTGCCGACGCTCGCGCACGCTGGGCCGAGCTCGGCGGCCGCGAGGGCGCGGTCGAGCTGGGGATCGAGGGCGCCGAGTACCAGCTGCCCGCCCGCGAGCCCAGCCCCGCCCCGGCGCCGCTCACCGCCTGAGCGCCGCCCTCGGCACGCTACCCTGGCGCCGATGCCGATCACCTCGCCCGGGATCGACGAAGCCGCGGAGCGCTCGGAGCTCGTCCGCACCGCGCTCGTGATCGCGCGCGAGGCGCACGCCGACCAGACCCGCAACGCCAGCGGCGGCCGCCCCTACATCGACCATCCCGTCGCGGTCGCGGAGCGCCTCGCCGAGCTCGGCCTCCGCGACGAGGTCCTCGCCGCCGCCCTCCTCCACGACGTCGTCGAGGACTCCGACGTCGAGGTCGCCGACATCCGCGCCGAGTGCGGCGAGGAGGTTGCCGAGATCGTCGCCGCGATGACCGACGACGAATCGATCGAGTCCTACGAAGCGCGCAAGGGCGAGCACCGCGGCCGCATCGAGGCGGCCGGGGACGAGGCCAAGGCGATCTACGCCTCCGACAAGCTGACCAACGTCGAAATGCTGCGCGACGGCTACGAGCAGCAGGCCGAGGCGGTCGGCGACGAGTTAAAGGTCTCCCTCGACGTCAAGATCCGGGTTTGGGAAGACGACCTGGAGATGCTGGAGCGGAGGGGCGCGGGATCGGAGGAGCTCAGGAGCCTGACGAGCCGGCTTCGCGATCAGCTCGACTCGCTGAGTCGAGATCGCGCGGCGGCGGCTGCGGGTCCGAGCGCCTAGCCCGGCGCACGAGCGGCAGGACCCACCAGAACGCGGCGAAGGTGAGCAGTGCCGCTGCGCTGGTCACGATCGTCGCGGTGGTCCCGAAGATCACGTCGGTGATCAGCATGATCGCCCCGGTCATCGCCAGCGCCAGCGCCGCGAGGCCGGCGATCGCGAGCTTGTTCGCCAGGTAGACGAGGTCGTCCTTCTGCTGGGTGCGGAAGGTGATCCGGTGGTAGGCCGAGGGGGCGATCAGGAACACCGCCGAGAGCGCCGTCAGCAGCAGGGTCGCGAAATAGACCCGCTCCTGGAATTCGGTGATTTTCGTGAAGTTCTGCTGGAACGGGACCGCGAGCAGGAACGCGAAAAGGACCTGGACTCCGGGCAGCGCGACCCGCAGCTCCTGGAGCAGCTCGCCGAGGTTGCGATCGAGCCGTTCGGACTCGGTCTCCTCCCTGCCGGATCCCTGATCGGCCATGTGCCCAGACTATGCGACGTGGAGCCGCCCGGTCGCGGCACGTAGGATCGCGCGATGCCTCCTGTCGGCGTCATCCTCGGCAGCAGCGCCACCGGCCCCCGGGCTGACCTCGCCGCCGCGGTCGCGGGCCTCGGCGCCGTCACGATTCAGCGGCACGCGGGCGGCGAGGGCTACACCCTCCCCCACCACATCGACCACGCCGCCAACGTCCGCGCCCTGCTCGAAGCCGGTTGCGAGGCGGCGATCGCGATCTGCTCGGTCGGCTCGCTACGGGACGAGATCGAGGTCGGGGCCCTGGTCTGCCCCGATGACTTCATCGCCCTCTCCGACCCGATCACCACCTTCGACGACGCCCGCGCCCACCGGCCACCCGGACTCGACCCGGATTGGCGGGGTCGGCTCGTCGCCGCGGCGGCCTCGGCCGGCGTTGGCGACGGCGGCGTCTACTGGCAGGTGACCGGGCCCCGGTTCGAGACCCCGGCCGAGATCCGGATGATCTCCCCTCACGCCCACGTGGTCGGGATGACGATGGCCTCGGAGTGCGTCGTCGCCGGTGAGCTCGGCCTCCCCTACGCGGCGATCTGCGCGGTCGACAACATGGCGAACGGGATCGGGCCGGGCCCGCTCGGCATCGAGGAGATGGAAGCCGTCCGCGAGGAGAACGCAGGCCGTCTGCAAGCCGCCCTGGAGACGATCCTGCCGGCGCTGGGGACGAAGGGGACGGCGTGAGCCTGACCGTCCTCGACGCCCGGCTCGACGGCGCGGCGGTCGGCCTGCGCTGCGACGGGAATGGCCGGATCGCGGCGCTCGGCCCCGAGGTCGAGGCCGAGACCGGCGACGAGACGTTCGAGGCCGGCGGCGCCCACCTGGTCGCCGGCCTCGTCAACGGCCACACCCACGCGGCGATGACGCTGTTCCGCGGTTACGGCGGCGACCTGCCGCTGATGCGCTGGCTCGAGGAGAAGGTCTGGCCGGTCGAGGACCGCCTCGAGGAGGACGACGTCTACTGGGGCACGCGTCTCGCCTGCGCCGAGATGATCCGGACCGGGACGACCCGGTTCTGGGACATGTACTGGCACCCGACCGCGACCGCGCGGGCTGTCCGCGACTCCGGCCTGAGGGCGGTCGTCGGCGGCCCCCTGTTCGACGTCGGCGGCGACACCGCCGGGGCTCGGGCGACGGCGATCGCCAACCTCGACGGGCTCGAGGCCGAGACGCCCGAGATCGAGCGCGCCCTCGCCCCCCACGCGATCTACACGGTCAGCGAGGAGCTCCTGCGCTGGACCGCCGAGACGGCGGCGGAGCGCGGCGTCGCGATTCAAATTCACCTCTCCGAGACCGAGCGCGAGGTGAGCGAGTGCGTCGCTGCCCACGGCGTGCGCCCCGCCGAGTACCTGGATCGGGTCGGCCTGCTCGGCGAGCGGACCGTCCTCGCCCACGGCGTCTGGCTCGACACCGGCGAGCTCGAGCTCATCGCCGAGCGCGGTTGCACCGTCGTGACCAACCCGGTCGCGAACATGAAGCTCGCGGTCGGCGGCGTCTTCCCCTACCCCCGGGCCCGCGAGGCCGGGGTCGCGGTCGGGCTCGGCACCGACGGCGCCGGCTCCAACGACTCCCTCGACCTGCTCGCCGACCTCAAGGCCTTCGCCCTCGCCCAGCGCCACGCGGCCGGGGACGCGACGGTGATCGCGGCCGCCGAGGCCTGGGAGGTGGCCACCGGCCGCCGCGCGCCCGGGCTCGGCTCCACCCCGCTCGAAGCCGGCGCCGCCGCCGACTTCCTGCTCCTGCGCCCGGGCTCGCCCGAGCTGGGGCTCGGCGACCTCGCCTCCGACCTCGTCTACGCGGCCTCCGGCTCGGTCGTCGACACGGCCGTGGTCGGCGGCCGGGTGCTGATGCGGGGCGGGGTCGTCGAGGGGGTCGAGGAGATCGTCGCCCGGGCCGCCGAGTCCGCTCGGCGGCTGGGCATCGCACCCACACCGTGACCGGCCGCGGCGGTGTGGCGGACCCGGAAATGCGGGTATAGGGTCGCGTGCAAGTGCCCACGCGGAAGGCCACGGACGGCGGCGACTCACCAGGCTCGGACAAAGCCGCCTCGGCGGTCCGGTACGAGAACGCGACCAAGCGTTACGGCAACTCGAAAACTCCCGCGGTCGACGGGCTGACGCTCGACGTCCCGGCCGGAGAGATCTGCGTCCTCGTCGGGCCCTCGGGCTGCGGCAAGACGACGGCGATGCGGATGGTCAATCGCACCGTCGAGATGACCGAGGGCGACATCGTGATCGGAGACAAGTCGGTACGCGAGCGCAGTCCCTCGGAGCTGCGGCGTGAGATCGGCTACGTGATCCAGCAGATCGGCCTCTTCCCCCACCGGACCATCGCCCAGAACATCGCCACCGTCCCGCAGCTGCTCGGCTGGGACAAGGAGCGGGCGCGGGCGCGGACGGTGGAGCTGATCGAGCTGATCGGCCTCGACCCCGACCTCGCCGACCGCTATCCCGTCCAGCTCTCCGGCGGCCAGCAGCAACGGGTCGGGGTGGCGCGGGCGCTGGCGGCGGACCCCCTGGTGATGCTGATGGACGAGCCCTTCGGGGCGATCGACCCGATCAACCGCGAGCGCCTCCAGAACGAGTTCCTCCGTCTCCAGGCCGAGATCCGCAAGACCGTCCTCTTCGTCACCCACGACATCGACGAGGCGATCAAGATGGGCGACCGGATCGCGGTGATGCGCGAGGGCGGCAAGGTCGCCCAGTACGCGACCCCGGCCGAGCTGCTGATGGACCCCGCCGACGAGTTCGTCGAGGACTTCGTCGGCGCCGACCGTGCCCTGAAGCGACTGGCGCTGATGCGGGTCTCCGACATCGACCTCTGGGAGGCGCCACTCGCCTACATCGGCCAGCCCTGCGCCGAGGTGCGGGCGAAGCTGGAGGGTGCCGAAGTCCCGTACCCCCTGCTCGTCGACGGCGAGCGCCGGCCGCTGGGCTGGCTCTCCGAGCGCGACCTCGAAGGCGAGACCGTGCCCTCGGAGCCGGACTCGCCGCTCGGCCCGCTGCTCGAACGCGACGACGTCGTCCGCGACGCGCTCGCCGACATCCTCCAGGGCGGCGCCCAGTACGCGGCGGCGATCGACCGCGAGGGCCGGATCGCCGGTGTCCTCTCGGTCGAGATCATCTCCGAGTTCCTGGTCTCGCCGGCGGCCAAGGTCGAGGAGCACGGCGCCGCCGATCGCCCCCTCGGCGAGGAGCCGGTCGATGAGTAGCTGGGCGCTGCCGCTGGCCGCCGGAGAACTCCCCGATTCCTTCTTCCAGGAACGGACCAGCGACACGCTGCCCTGCCAGGCGACGAACAAGAGCTTCTTCTGCTTCGACTGGGCACAGGAAAACATCGACAAGTACGGGACGCCGACGGTGCAGCACCTGAAACTGGTCCTGCTGGCGGTCCTGCTCGGCTTTGCCCTCGCCTTCTCCCTCGCCCTTTACGCCCACCGGCGGCGCTGGCTGCAGACGCCGCTGCTGGCTGCGACCGGGGTCCTCTACACGATCCCCAGCATCGCCTTCTTCTTCCTCCTGCTGCCCCTCACCGGGCGCGGGGTCGACACCGCGGTGATCGCCCTGGCGGCCTTCAACCTGCAGATCATCTACCGCAACACCGTGGTCGGCCTCGCCAACGTGCCGGGGTCGGTCACCGATGCGGCCCGAGGAATGGGGCAGACCAGCCGCCAGGTGCTGTGGCGAGTCGAGATCCCCCTTGCCCTGCCCGAGATCATCGCCGGCCTGCGGATCGCGACCGTCAGCACCGTCGCGATCGCCAGCCTTGCGACCCTCGCCGGAGGCGGCGGGCTGGGCCGGCCGATCTTCCAGTACGGGATCGACTTCAAGACCAACGTCATCCTCGCCGGCGGAATCATGATCGCGATCGCGCTCACCTTCGACATGCTGCTGCTTGCGGCGCAGAGGGCGATGACGCCGTGGCTGCGGGCGGCGCGGGCATGATCGCCTCCCTCCTCCCCCAGCTGCCGGTCGCCTCGATCCCAGGGGCGATCGAATTCATCTTCGAGCCGCAACCGTCGAACGTCACCGGCGGCAACCTCGTCGGTGGCTTCGACCAGACGCTCGAATTGGCGCTGACCCAGCTCGAAGTAACGATCTTCGCGCTCGCCCTCTCGTTGGTGGTCGCCCTCCCACTCGGCCTCTATTTCGGCCACCGGGGCACGGGCGAGCTGCTGGCGGTGGGGCTCGGCAACGCCGGCAGGGCGATCCCCGAGCTTGCGCTGATCGCCTTCATGGCGGCCTGGATCGGAGTCGGGGTCGGCAACCTGACGATCGCGCTCGCGGTGCTCGGGGTGCCCCCGATCCTCACCAACACCTTCGTCGGCATCCGCCAGGTCGAACGGGCCCCGGTCGAAGCGGCGCGCGGGATGGGGATGACCGAGCTGGCGGTGCTGCTCAGGGTCGAGCTGCCGCTGGCGATCCCGACGATCATGTCCGGCGTCCGCCTCGCCGCGATAGCGATCATCGGGACGGCTACGATCGCGCCATTGGCGGGCGTGCTCACCCTTGGCGACTACATCATCAACAGCAACGTCTACGGCGAAGACGGGGTTCTGGCCGGCGCGATAGTCGTCGCCCTGATGGCTCTCGCCCTCGAGTTCCTGCTGGCGCTGGTGCAGCGCCGACTCACTTCCAAGGGACTAAAGCTGAGTCCCGCCTGAGATGTCCCGTTACGAACCACTAGAGAGGGGAATCACCAGAATGAGGACCAAGACCACCCGGTTGTTCGCGGCCGCCGCCATGGCGCTCGCGATCGTCCTGAGCCTCGGCATAGCCGCCTGCGGCGACAGCGATGACAGCACGACCGACGAAACCAGCGCCGAAGGGGGCGGGGGCGGCGCGATCGTCTCCAACGCCGACAACGCCAAAGTCAAACTGACGATCGGGTCGAAGAACTTCCCGGAACAGGAAATTCTCGGCGAGATCTACGCGCAAGCGCTCGCCGCGGCCGGCTACACGACGAAGACCGACCTCAACCTCGGCTCCGAAACGGTTGCCCTCAAAACCCTGAAGGCGGGACAGATCTCGGGCTACCCCGAGTACGCCAGCACGGCGCTGACCTCGTTCTTCGGCAAGGAACCGGAAGAAGTGCCAGCCGACGCCGAGGAAGCCTACGAAGAGGCGAAAGCCGAATTCGAAAAGGAAGGCCTGACGGCATTCCCCCCGACCCCGTTCGCCAGCGCCAACGCGGTCGGCACCCTGAAGAAAACGGCCGACGAACTGGGGTTGAAGACGATCTCCGACCTCGAAGGCCAGTCCGAAGAACTGAGCCTCTACGGCTCGCCTGAGTGCCGCCAGCGGATCGACTGCCTGGCCGGGCTCGAAAAACTCTACGGGCTGAAGTTCAAGTCGTTCACGCCCGTCGACATCGGCCTCCGCTACACGGTCCTCGAAAAGGGCCAGGCCGATCTCTCGATCCTGTTCACCACCGACCCCCAGCTTGCGGCGGAGGCGGACAAGTTCGTGATCCTCGAAGACGACAAGGAAGTCTTCCCGGCCGGCAACATCCTCTTCGTGACGACCGACAAGGTCGCCAAAGAAGCGGGATCCGACTACGAAGACACGATCGTCCAGGTTCAGGAAGGCCTGACGCTGAAAGTGATGCAGGAGCTCGACGCGCGGGTCGAACTCGAAAAAGAATCGGCGAAAGACGTCGCTGCTGCCTACCTGAAAGAAGCCGGCTACACCGGCTGACCGACCTCCGCACGGAGCGGGTGAGGGTCCTCCGCGGCCCTCACCCGCATCCGGGCGTAGGAAGCCCGCGCCGCCCAGGCCGCCGAGATCCCGGCGACGGCGGCGAGCAGGAGCGCGAAGCGCGGGTCATACGCCTCCGAGATCCAGCCGACCAGCGGCCCGCCGATCGGGTTGGACCCGAGGAAGACGACCGAGTAGAGGGCCATCACCCGGCCCCGCATCTCGGGCTCGACCGCGAGCTGCAGCGATGAGTTGATCGCGGCGGCGAAGGTGACCGCGGCGCCACCCATCACCGCCAGGACCGGCAGCGCCAGCGCCAGGGTCGGTGCCCCTGCCGCCAGCAGGGCGCAGGCGCCGAAGGCCAGGGAGGCACCGGCGATCACCTGCGGGCCGGTCCGGTTGCGGGAGCCGGTGACCAGGGCTCCGACGACCGAGCCGACGCCCATCGCGCAGACCATCGCCGCGTAGGCCGAGGCGGAGCCGCCGAACTCGAACCGGGCCAGCAGCGGCAGCACGACCTGGAAGTTGAGCCCGAAGGTCCCGACCAGCGCCATCAACGCCAATGGCACCGCCAGCTCCGGGGTCCGCCGCACGTAGTGCAGGGCGGCGCGGATCGCCTTCGGCGCACGCTCGGCGACCGGCTCGCGGTGCAGCCCCCGCGGGTCCATTCCCCAGAGGGCGAAGACCATGACCCCGAAGCTGGCGGCGTTGATCGCGAAGCAGGGCTCGACTCCGACCAGGGCGATCAGGATCCCGGCGATCGCCGGGCCGACGATCCGCGCCGAGTGGACGATGACGCTGTTGAGGCTGATCGCGTTGACGACCCGGTCGGGCCCGACCATCTCCATCACGAAGCTCTGCCTGGTCGGGTTGTCGACCGCGTTGACGGCGCCGCGCGCGAAGACCAGCGCGAAGACCATCAAGGGCGTGACCGCACCGCTGACGCAGGCCGCGAACAGAAGCAGGGAGGGAACCGCCATCGCGACCTGAGTGCCGATCAGCAGCTTCCGTTTCGAGAGCCGGTCGGCGAGCAGGCCGCCCCAGGCGCCGAACAGCAGCATCGGCAGGAACTGCAGCGCGGTCGTCATCCCGACCGCGACGCCGGACCCGGTGAGGCTGAGGATCAACCAGACCTCGGCGACCGTCTGCATCCAGTTGCCGGAGAGCGAGACCACCTGCCCCGCGAAGTAACGGCGGTAGTTGGGGACGGAGAGGGAGTCGAAGCTGCGACGTACCGCGGCGCTCAACGCTTGTCCTCGAGCAGCGCCTCGAGAATGCTTCCGGCGCGCTCCAAAGTCTCCACGTCCTTCTCGGGCAGCTCGCGCATGCGGCGTGCCAGGAAGGCGTTCTTGCGGCTGCGCAGCCGGCGCAGGCGATCGCGCCCGGCGGCGTTGACGCTGACCAGCGAGCTGCGACCGTCGCCGGGGTCGGGCATGCGGTCGACGAGCCCTTCCCTTTCGAGACAGCCGAGGGTGCGGGTCACGGTCGGGCGCTTGACGCGCTCGATCCGGGCAAGCTCGCTCGGGGTCAGCGGCCCGTGGCGGTCAATCGAGGCCAGGGCGGCAACTGACGTCGGGGTCAGGCCGGCGGTCTCGGCCGCGGCCTCCTGCCGCAGGCGCCGCGCGGTCCGCACGATCCCCATCCTCAGCTGCGCGGCCGAGTCGGTGAGCGTGGTGTCCTTTGCTTTCTCACTCATGTAGGTCGATCCATTTTGATTAGCGTTGATAATTAGTTTAGCAAACTACTTCTGCCGACTCAACCGGGGAACGGGCGGTTAGGCTCGTGCCCATGCTCGAAGCGCTCGGCTGGGGAGCCCTCGCCGCCTCCTCCCTGTTGGTCGGGGTGCTGCTCACCTTCGCCCGCCGCTGGCCCGATCGCCAGGTGGGCATCGTCCTCGCCTTCGGCGCCGGAGCGCTGATCAGCGCCGTCAGCTTCGAGCTCGCCGGCGAGGGAATCGAGGTCGGCAGCCTGGGCTCCACCGCGATCGGCCTCGGCCTCGGGGCGCTCGCCTACTTCGGGCTCGACGGCGTGATCGAGTCGCGCACGAGCCGCAAATCGCGGAAACGCGAACGGGCGGGCGCATCCGATGCCGGCCCCGCCCTCGCCCTGGGGGCCTTCCTCGACGGCATCCCCGAGCAGCTCGTGCTCGGCATCGGCATCGCCGGGGGCGGCGGGATCAGCGTCAGCCTCCTGGTCGCGATCTACGTCTCCAACCTGCCGGAGGCGATCGGCTCCGGCAGCGAGATGCTGCGGGGCGGTACCGGCCGTCGCCGGGTCCTCGGGCTCTGGGTCGGAGTCGCCGGCGTCTGCGTGCTCGCCACGGTCGTCGGCTACGCGATCGCCGACGCTGCCTCGGGAGAGCTCCAGGCCGCGATCAACGGCTTCGCGGCGGGCGCCCTGCTGGTGATGCTGATCGACTCGATGATCCCGGAAGCAACCCGGGACGCCGGGCGGATCGCCGGCGTCGTCACCACCCTCGGCTTCGCCGTGGCGATCGCGCTCTCGAGCGTCTCCTAGGCCGGGACCGCCCCGGCCGCGGGGCGCCTAGTAGCGGTAGTGGTCGGGCTTGTAGGGGCCCTCGGCGGGGATGCCGAGGTAGGCCGCCTGCTCGTCGGAGAGCTCGGTGAGCTTGACGCCCAGCGCGTCGAGGTGCAGTCGGGCCACCTTCTCGTCGAGGTGCTTGGGCAGGACCGTGACGGTCTTCGCATCGAGCTCCTCGGGCCGGCCGAAGAGCTCGATCTGGGCGATCACCTGGTTGGTGAACGAGTTCGACATCACGAAGCTCGGGTGCCCGGTCGCGTTGCCGAGGTTCAGCAGCCGGCCCTCGGAGAGCATCACGATCGAGTGCCCGTCGGCGAACTTCCACTCGTCGACCTGGGGCTTGATGTTGATCCGCTCGGCGTCGCTCTCTTCGAGCGCGGCGATTTCGATCTCGTTGTCGAAGTGGCCGATGTTGCCGACGATCGCGTTGTGCTTCATCCGCGACATGTGGTCGAGGGTGATGATGTCCTTGTTGCCGGTAGCGGTGACGAAGATGTCCGCGGTCGCGACGACTTCGTCGAGGGTGCGAATCTCATAGCCCTCCATCGCCGCCTGCAGGGCGCAGATCGGGTCGATCTCGGTGACGATCACCCGGGCGCCCTGGCCGCGCAGCGAGGAGGCGCAGCCCTTGCCGACGTCGCCGTAGCCGCAGATGACGGCGACCTTGCCGCCGATCATCACGTCGGTGCCGCGGTTGATGCCGTCGACCAGCGAATGGCGGCAGCCGTAGAGGTTGTCGAACTTCGACTTGGTGACCGAGTCGTTGACGTTGATCGCCGGGAACAGCAGGTCCCCGGTCTCGGCCAGTTGGTAAAGGCGGTGGACGCCGGTGGTCGTCTCCTCGGTGACGCCCTTGATCCCGGCCGCGACCTTGGTCCAGCGCTGCGGGTCCTCGGCCAGACCGCGCTGGAGGGTCTCGAGCACGATCCGGAACTCCTCCGAGTCGGCGGTCGAGGGGTCGGGGACGGCGCCGGCCTTCTCGAACTCGACTCCCTTGTGGACGAGCAGGGTGGCGTCGCCACCGTCGTCGAGGATCATGTTCGGCCCCTCGCCGTCGGGCCAGAGCAGCGCCTGCTCGGTGCACCACCAGTACTCCTCGAGCGTCTCGCCTTTCCAGGCGTAGACCGGGATCCCGGCCTCGGCGATCGCCGCCGCGGCGTGGTCCTGGGTGGAGAAGATGTTGCAGCTCGCCCAGCGCACCTCGGCACCGAGCGCGACCAGGGTCTCGATCAGCACCGCCGTCTGCACTGTCATGTGCAGCGAGCCGGTGATCCGAGCGCCCTTGAGCGGCTGTTTGCCGCCGTACTCCTCACGTGTCTTCATCAGGCCGGGCATCTCGACCTCGGCGAGCGCGATCTCCTTGCGCCCGAAGTCGGCGAGGCCGATGTCGGCGACCTTGTGGTCCTGCGTGGCGGTGCTGACGGTCATGTGGTGGGAGTCTCCTAGGCGTTGGTTTCAGGGCATGGTACGCAACCGCCCGTCGCGGGTGGAAGGCCGCGGTCCCGCGCAGGGAGCGGCGTGAGGCGCGTCGAACTAGTGGCGGTGAGCAGAGAGAGCGCCGAGCAGCCGCCCAATTACCGGCCGGGAATGGACGCCCGCAGCACCCGCGTGGCCGAGGTCCTCAACACGCCGATGATGATCGCGGCGGCCCTGACGCTGCCGATGGTGGCGATCATCGAGTCGCACCCGGGCGGCGCGCTCGAGGACATCGCCAAGATCCTCAACTGGGTCACCTGGATCGCCTTCGCGGTCGAGCTCGTGGCGATGCTCGCCGTCGTGCCCGACCGTCGCGCCTGGCTCCGTCACAACCCGATGAGCCCGATCATCGTCCTCCTCACCCCGCCCGTCCTTCCCGCGGGCTTGCAGAGTCTCCGCGTCCTCCGACTCCTCAGGCTCCTGCGCCTGCTCCGCCTCGCGGAGCTCACCCGCGAGGTGTTCTCGCTCCAGGGTCTGCACTATGCCGCCCTGCTGGCGGTGCTGACGATCTTTGGAGGCGGAACTCTTTTCGTGGCGATAGAACACCCGGCCCAACCCAACCTCGACACCTGGGACGGGATCTACTGGGCCCTGACCACGATGACGACACTCGGATCCGGAATCGACCCGACGACCACCGGCGGCGAGGTGCTCTCCGCCTTCATCCTGATCGTCGGCATCGGCTTCGTCGCCCTGCTTACCGGCGCCTTCGCGCAGCGCTTCCTCGGCCCTCAGATCGCCGAAGTCGAGGAGGAGCTCGAAAACGAGCAGGTCAGCGCCGAGGCGGTCGCGATCCGCGAGCTTCACAGCCTCCGCGAGCAACTCGCCACGCTCGAGATCGCTGTCGAGCGGATGGTCGACAAGCGCGCCACTCGGTAGACGGCCGCAGCTTCCCATTACAGGGTCCCTTAGACCTCGTCTTCGGACTGCTCCTCGGCGATCTTGGCCTCGAGCTCGTGCATCACGTCGGGGTCGCGGAGGGTGGTGACATCGCCCAGGGCGCGGCCCTCGGCGATGTCGCGGAGCAGGCGGCGCATGATCTTGCCGGAGCGGGTCTTGGGGAGGTCGTCGGCCCAGATCACACGCTTGGGTCGGGCGAATTTGCCGATCCGCTCGGCGACGACGGAGCGGATCTCCTCGATCAGCTCGTCGCTGGGCTCGGTGTCGCCCTGGAGAGTGACGAAGGCGCAGATCGCCTGGCCGGTCTCCTCGTCGGACTGGCCGATCACCGCCGCCTCGGCGACCTTTTCGTGGGCGACGATCGCCGACTCGACCTCGGCCGTGGAGAGCCGGTGGCCGGAGACGTTGACGACGTCGTCGATCCGGCCGATCACCCAGAAGTACTCGTCCTCGTCGCGACGCGCGGCGTCGCCGACCAGGTAGGTCTCCTTGCCGAACTTCTCGAAGTAGGTCTCGACGAAGCGATCGTCCTCTTTGTAGAGCGTGCGCAACATCGACGGCCAGGGACGCGTCAGGATCAGCAGGCCCTGCCCTTCCCCGACCGGCTCGCCCTCCTTCTCGGTGACGACCTCCGCCTCTACGCCCGGGAACGGGTTCGTCGCCGAGCCCGGCTTGGTCGCGGTGATCCCGGGCAGCGGCGTGATCATGATCGCGCCGGTCTCGGTCTGCCACCAGGTGTCGACGATCGGGCAGCGTTCTCCCCCGATCACCTTGTGGTACCAGAGCCATGCCTTCGGGTTGATCGGCTCGCCGACCGAGCCGAGCAGGCGCAGCGAGCTGAGGTCGTGCTCGGCGGGGATCTCCGCCCCCCACTTCATGAAGGTGCGGATCGCGGTCGGCGCCGCGTAGAGGATCGTCGCCTTGTAGCGGGCGACGTTCTCCCACCAGACGCCCTGGCTCGGGTAATCGGGCGCCCCCTCCCACATGACGCTGGTGACGCCGTTGGCGAGCGGCCCGTAGACGATGTAGGAGTGGCCGGTCACCCAGCCGACGTCGGCTGCGCACCAGTAGACGTCGGTCTCGGGCTTGACGTCGAAGACGTAGCGGTGGGTCGCGGTGACGCCGGTCATGTAGCCGCCCGTGGTGTGGAGGATGCCCTTCGGCTTCGCGGTCGAGCCCGACGTGTAGAGGATGAAGAGCGGGTGCTCGGCGTCGAACGGCTCGGGCGCGCACTCGGGGTCGGCGGCCTCCAGCAGCTCGTCGTAGAAGCGGTCGCGGCCCTCGGTCATCGGCACATCGATCCCGGTGTGGCGGACGACGACGATCGTCTCCAGCGACGCGAGCTCCCCCAGGTGCTCGTCGACCTGCTCCTTGATCGGCGCCGTCTTGCCTTTGCGCCGGGCGCCGTCGACGGTGATCAGGGCCTTCGCCTCGGAGACCTCCATCCGCTCGCGGACCGACTCCGCCGAGAAGCCGCCGAAGACGACGTTGTGGGGGGCGCCGATCCGCGCGCAGGCCATCATCGCGACGACGACCTCAGGGATCATCGGCAGGTAGATGCCGACAACATCGCCCTTCTCGATCCCGCAGTCGCGCAGGGCGTTCGCGAAGAGCTGGGTGTCGGCCAGCAGGTCGGCGTAGGTGACGTCGCGCTCCTCGCCCTCCTCCCCGCGCCAGTGGAAGGCGACACGGTCGCCGTTGCCGGCTTCGACGTGGCGGTCGAGGCAGTTCGCGGAGGCGTTCAGCTTGCCGTCGGCGAACCATTTGTAGAAGGGCGGGTCGGAGTCGTCGAGGGCCTGGGTCGGCTCCTCGGCCCAGTCGAGGAGCTCCTTGGCCTGGCCGGCCCACCACGCCTCCGGGTCCGCCGCCGCTTCATCGTAGATCGCCGGATCGGAGAGGGTCGCCGCGGCGCGGAACTTCGCGGGGGGCTCGAACTCATCCACCTCCAGCAGCGCGTTCAGGTCCTCTTCGAGGCTCATGCCGTGACCCTACCCGGGGAAGCCCGGGCCCAGTACCGGGGGCTCAGTAGCCCGGTGGGTGCCGGGCGATGAAGCCTTCGGTCGAGCTGACCGGCGCCGGGTGCCAGCGCGGGCCGGGGCCGCCGACGGTGTCGAAGGCGAGGCCGGCGATCACCATCCAGGCGTGGCCGGCATTGCCGTAGACCGTGATCCACTGGCCGGCTCCCGCTTCGCCCCAGGTCGTGAGCCCGGTCGAGTCGAGCGGGCTGTCGAGGAAGCCGCCGCCGTTGAGCGCGTAGCTGACCGCCCCCGAGCAGTCGTAGCCCGAGGATTCGAATGAGCCGTGGCCGCCGCCCCAGACGTATGGGGTGGTGGCGATCGCGTTGGCGGCTTCGATCGCGGCCTGCACGGCGGGCGGCGCGTCGGCCGGGACGCTGGCCTGGCTTTCGGAGATGAAGTTCGCGCTCTGGCCCGGCGTCAGCGGCGCCGGTGCCGTCGCCGGGACGCTGGCGCCGGAGCTGGCCAGCTGTTCGGAGATCGAGGAGAGGTTGTTGCTGAGCGCCTGGGACTGCGATTCGAGCGCTTCCATGTCGGCGCGGCGCGAGGCCTGCGCTTCCTTCAGGTCGGCGAAGCGCGCCTCGGCCTCGTCGCGGGCGGTGGCCGCTTCGCGCTCCTTGACGGCGATCGAGTCGCGGGCGTCCTTGATCTGCGCTCGGACGGCGGTCATCCGCTCGACCGCGGCCCGGGCTTCGTCGCGCAGGTCCTTGACCCGGGTCGCGACAGCGTCGTCGTATTCCTGCAGCTGGCTCAGGTAGGCGGCGCGGGCGTTCAGTTCCGACCAGGAGGAGGACTCGAGGACGACGCTGATGACGTCGGGGCTGCCCGACTCGTACATCGCGACGAGCCGGTCGCCGAGGACGTCGAGGGCGCGTTGGAGGCGGGCACGAACGATCGCGAGGCGCTTCTTGTCGCGGGCGAGCTGCTCGGTGGCGGCATCGAGCTCGGCCTGCTTGGCCGCGAGCTCTTCCTCGGCGGCGGCCTGTTCCTGGCGCAGCGCCGAGACTTCGCCGATCATCGAGTCGATCGCCTGGTTCTGTTCGGCGATCGACGCGCTCAGGTCGCTTTCGTTCTCGCGGACGTCCTGGAGCTTCCCCTGGGCGTTGTCGTACTTTTCCTGCAGGGTCTCGGCCGGCGCCTTGGCGCCCGCGAAAACGAGGCCGCAGAGGACCGCGAGCAGGAGCAGCGCCGCGGGCAGCAGCAGCCGCCTGGATGTGCCCGGAGAGGGGAAGGACATCGGGCGGCGCAGGCTACTGAAACGCCCTAAAGACTGTTAGTGGTTGCTAATAACTTGCAACTTTGGTTGCAGAAATGGGCCTCTTGCAGGAAAAAAGGCCACCGCGGCGACGTGCCGCGGTGGCCTTTCGAGGCCGGTAACGACCCTCCCTAGGCGAGCAGCTTCGCCTTCTGCTGCTCGAACTCCTCAGCCGTGATCGCGCCCTTGTCTTTCAGGTCGCTGAGCTTGTGGAGCTCATCCGCGGGCGAGCTTTGGGCCTGTTCGCGGATGTAGGCGTCCATATGGTGCTTCGCCTCGTTCTGGGCTTTGATCGACCTTTCGCGCATGCCGTTGCCGCGGGCGATCAGGTAGATCAAGGCGGTCAGGAACGGGATGAAGACGAGGAACAAGACCCAGGCCGCCTTCGACCAGCCGGAGATCTCGTGGTCGCGGAAGAGGTCGCTGAGGATCGTGATCAGGATCCAGATCCAGATCACGAAGAAGAAGACCTCGAAAGCAACTAGCAGGGCTTCTCCAAACTCGATGTCGGCAAAGAACAAGGCGGGATCCTTTCAGGGGATTTGCGAAGACTGGGACGATCAGACAAACCGTCCTGTCCAACCTACCTCAGGCGACGCCGAAGCCCGTCAGCCGACGATGATCTTGCCACGCATATCTGGGTGGATCGTGCAGCGGTAGCGGTAGGTGCCTTTGGCGGTGAACTTGACTGCCACCGCCTTGCCCGGCTTGATCTTCCCGGTCGCGAAGCTGCCCGCCAGCGTTGCGTTGTGGGGGACGCCGGAGGCGTTGGCGAAGATCACCCGCGTGCCCTTGGAGACGCTAAGGGATCCCGGCTTGAACTGGAAGCTCTGCATCCGGACCGTCGCCGACTTGCTGGCTGTCGCATCCGCCGCGCCGGCCTTCTCGCCGATCAGCAGCGAGGCGAGAAGGGCCGCCACACAGAGCGTCGCGACGGCGATCGCCGGCCCTGCCTTGATCCTCGGTTCCCGATTAGCCGCTTGCATGAAGCCTCCCGTTTCGCCGCTTGCAGTCGCCTCAAACTACGAGGGCACCGACAGAAAGGTTCAAACCCGTCGCGAGAACAGCACCGCCGCGACGGAGGTCGCGAGGTTGAGGCTGGAGACGCCCGCCCGCATCGGGATCCCGATGTGGGCGTCGGCACGGGCCCTGAGCTCGTCACTGAGCCCGTGGCGCTCGGTCCCGAAGGCGAGCACCGCTCGCGGCGGCAGCTCGGCGGCGCCGAGCGGCTCCCCCTCGGGATCGATCGCGAGCAGCGGCCGGTCGGACTCGGGCAGCGAAAGGACCGCGGCGACCGGCAGTGCGAAGTGGAGCCCGGCCGCGCCGCGCAGCGCGTCGGGATGCCAGGGGTCGTTTTCGCCGGTGGTCAGCACGGCGGCCGCGTCCGCCGCGGCGGCGACCCGCACGCAGGCACCCATGTTCCCCATCGTCCGCGGCTCCTCGAGGAGGACGACCGGCGCCGGGCGCTCGTCGGCCAGCGCCGCCCCGAGGTCGACGGCGGGGCGACCGGCGATCGCGACGACGCCGGTCCGCGGCGCTTGGGGCACCAACTGGGCGATCAGCTCCGGATCGACTCGGGTCACCCGCTCGCGGAACTCGCCGGTCAGGTCGGGCGCGAGCGCCAGGGCCAAATCCTCGAGCTCGTCGGGGTCTGTCGCCACCGCCTCGCGCAGGTACTCGGCGCCGAAGCGCAGCGCATGCTTGAGGGCGTGGAAGCCCTCGAGAACCGCCAGGTCGGAATCGCGCCGCGCGGCGCGGTAGGCGCGGACCAGGGCCTCGTCGTTCACGCGGCAAGCATGATCGATCCCGGTTCCACAGGATTTCCCGCGGAGAGGCCCGGGTAGCCTGGACTTCGATGGCCAGGTACCTGCACACCTGCTACCGGATCGGCGACATCGACCGCTCGGTGGCCTTCTACGAAAAGCTCGGCTTCGAAGAGTCGCGCCGGATGCCGATCGGCGACGAGGCGATCAACGTCTTCATGAACCTCCCGGGCGAGAACCCGGTCCTCGAGCTCACCTACAACCACGGCGTCACCGAGTACGAGCATGGGACCGGCTACAACCACATCGCAGTCGGGGTCGACGATCTCGACGGCTCCCTCGAGCGACTCGCCGCAGCCGGGATCGAGCCCGAAAAGCCCCCCTATCGACCCGGGGGCCGCACCGAGGGATCGCTGATCTGTTTCGTCCGCGACCCCGACGGCTACCGGATCGAGCTGATCGGAAGGAGCTAGGCGCCCGCGGCCTATCGGGTCCGGGAAATACGCCCCAGCGCGGCGGCGCAGGCGGACGGGGTTCGGATCATCTTCCCGCGTCCCCCCCTTACGTCCAGGAAATAGGTTCTTCGATAGTTCACGTCGAAGGTCCCGTAAGCGCCCGGGCCTTCGACGGCCAGCCCCTTCTGCTCACACTGGACCGAGACGCCCTCGTACAGCGGGTAGGCCCGTAGCGTCGGATCGTTCGCGTGCAGCTGGAGCGCGCCGGCCAGGTCAAAGGCCTGAGTGAAGACCGGCACCCCGGGCCCGGCATCCTCGGGAAGGTTGAAAGCGAGCAGCGTGCTCCGTCGGGGAAGCGTTCCCAGACCTCCGTCGATCGCTCGCAGGACATTTTGCTGCTCGGTCGCCGCCCGCTTCCACAATGTCTGGTCCTCGGCGAGGCGAAACCCGTAACCGACGGCGATCGTCGCTCCGGCGAGCGCCGTGACCAGGGCCGCGGTCACCACCGATCGCAGGAGAAGGTGGCAGGCGGTGGCGACGATCGCGTAGGCGAGGACGACGTACGCAAGCCCCGCAAAGACCTGGATGCGCGTGTTGATGCCGGAGTCCTGTGGATAAAGGTGACTGCCGAGGAAGACGACGTACGCCGCCGCGATCGCGATCGCCGCGCCGGCGATCCATAGAAGCCATCCCCGCAGAGCCGGCTCGGAGCCACGTCGCACGCGGAACACAGCGGCGCCGACGATGGCCGCGACGCCGAGCAGGGCGAGCCCTTGGAAGACCCTGCCCGATGCACCGACCGGCAGCAGCGCATCCGGCAGGACGAGGAACGACTGGCGTAGGAACGGGCCGACGTCGGAAATGCGCTCGCTCCACGTCCCCACGCCCCTGTGGCTGCTGGTGGTGACCAGCGAGTAGCTGAGAGCGGCCATGACCACGACCAAGTCGGCGAGCCAAAGACGAACGGCTCTCCCGGTCGAGGTCATCCCGAGATAGAGGGCCCCGGCGAGAGCCGCGGCGCCGGCGGTGGCCTCGTAGGTCAGGACGCTGAGCAGATAGAGGGCATCCGCCCCCGCGTGCATCGCGATACCCCGCCGACCTGGGTGCTTGAGCCCTCGCAGGGCCAAGACGAGACCGAGCAGGAAAAAGATGACGGAGATGCTGAGGATGCTGCCGGTGGCCCAGAGCCGGACCCCATCGGACCTGGGGAAGATCAGGGCGAGCACGGCGATCGTCCCGGCGTGCAGAGGAGCCATTCTCAGAGTCCGCAGCGCCAGGTAGAGGCAGAACGAGACCACTATGCCGAGAACGAGTGCGAGCGCAAGATGGCTCTCCACATCCGCGCCGAAGAACACCTGGGGCAGCGGCATCAGCAATGTGACCAGCGGACGGCCTCCGAGCAGCTCCGAAAGGGTCTCGACCGTGGACCAGTACTGGGGTGAATCGGCGAAGCGGTAAAACGCGACGTGGTGCCAGTCGTCAGCGTAGAAGCCGCCCTGACCGATGTAGGAGCCGTAGGCGATCAAGCCGGCCGCGGTGAGCACGACCAGGATGCCCAGGACCTCCGCCGGCGCGACTTTGTCGGTGGCGCGCAACAGGGCGGCGCCGATCTGGCGGTGCCCCCTCAAGGTCAGGGCACTCTCATATCCGTGGGGATGCCCGGGAACTGACCGCGCTGCTCTAGCCGCGGACGCGGACGCGGACGACCTTGAAGCCGCGGGTCGCCGGCGATTTGTCGGCGACACCGTTGAGCACCGCCCGGACGCTGAACTTGTAGGCGCCCGGCTTCAGTTTGTAGACCTTCGGCGATTTGCAGCCTCTGAATTTCGGCTTCGGGGCTTTTTTGCCCCTCTTCTTCTTCACCAGCGCGCATTCGAACTTGGCGCCTGCGTTGGGCGAGCTGAAGACGAACTTCACCTTCGCCTTCTTGCCCTTGGTCTTGAACTTCTTCGGGCCCTTCTTCAGCTTCGTCTCCGGGGCGGAACCGCCTACGTCCCCGGGTTTGACCGGCGGTTCGAGGCCGCTGATCCTGGCGACTTTGAAGACATCGCTTTCGCCCGGGATTTCCATCGTCACCCAGAGCGTGTTGTTGGGTCCGGCGGCGATCTGCCGGACGACGTATTTGTCCGGGACACCGCTCAGGGTCGTGTCGTTCCCGTCGCTGGTCAGCCGTCGTACCGTCCCTTTCGTTTCTTCGCCGAAGGCCATCGCAAAGTAGTAGGCGCCGTCCGAGCCGAGGGCGACTCCGAACGGGTCGCCTTTGCCGACGACGATGTTCGTGGGCGCAGCTGGCGGCGTCACGAGACCGAGGCCCTCGTCGCCGTCGGAGTCAGAGAATGCGATCTGGCCGTTGGCGCCGCCGGCGACGCCCTGCGAGGTCGTCGAGCCTTCCAGGAGCGGGATATCGGTGGGGACGCCGGAGGTCGTGATCGTCACGATCCGTTTGTTGCCGGCATCGGCCACGACCAGCCCTTGGCCGGCCACGTCGATGTCTTTCGGGTCCAGGTCGGTGACTGTGAACGCTTCCGCTTTGTCAGGGGCGGAGGTGCTCCAGTGCACGACCGCATCGCTGGCGGCCGCCCACATCTGGCCGTCGGGGCCTGCGACGAGCGGGCTGTTGGACGTGATCGAGTCGACCGAATCGACGTCGACGGACCCTTCGGGGTCGGCCGGGTCGAAGGAGCCGATTTTGTTGATCGACGTGACCCACATGCGACCGTCGGGACCCGCGGCAATGCCTTTCGCACTTTCGATTTCGGGGCCGAGTTTGTACTGGGTGACGGCGCCGTCGGGGGCGATCTTGGCAACGTCGAATTCACCTTCGGCGATCGGCAGCCACATGTTCCCGTCGGGGCCGGCCGCGATCTTCGCGTTGTTGGCGTCGATGTTCGGAATCGGGAAGAACCCGTCGAAGTGCGGGGCGGCCAGGGCCTGCGAACAAAGCGTGAGGGACGCGACGACGGTCGCGATCAGCAGCTTGGCGGTGCGGCCGGGCATCGCGGTCAGTTTACGCAAGCACCCCCGACCGGTAAAGGGGATCGGTGAATCGTCCGGTGGCGCTACGGAGCGGCGATACCGCCGCCGACGCCACCGGATGGCCCGCTGGGCGGGGGTGCCGATTCGGGCGTCGGGGCCGGTTCGGGCGTCGGTTCCGGTTCAGGCGTCGGCTCAGACCCGGTGTCCGACTCCCCGGACTCGCCGTCCTTGGCCTTCTCGTCCTTCTCGTCTTCGGTTGCTTCGTATTCTTCTTCGTCGCCGAAGCTGGAGGACGCTTCCGATGAGGAGCGGGTTTGGTCGGAGTCGAAGCCCTCGAGCTCGGGCAGGCTGGAGGGCTGTTCGAATTCCGGGCAGTTGCCGTTGGCGGCCGCGGACATGAACGAAGCCCAGATCGGCCCGGCGGTCGGGCCGCCGTAGCCGGTCGGTTCGCGCGACTGGGGGTGGCCGACCCAGACCGCGGTCGAGAACAGCGGCGTGTAGCCGGCGAACCAGGCGTCGGAGGTGTCCTCCGAGGTCCCGGTCTTGCCGGCCGCGGCGCTGCAGCCCATGTAGGTGTAGCCGGCGCCGGTCCCTTCGGTGATCACGCCTTCGAGGATCCTGGTCACTTCGTAGGCCTGGCCCTCGGTCAGGACCCGATCGCCGGAGTCGGCGTCGGCTTCGTCGACATCGCCGTTGGGGAATTCGACCCGGCTGATCGCGGTCGGGTCGTGGTGGATGCCGCCGTTGGCGAGCGTCGCGTAGGCGTCGGCCATTTCGAGCGGCGTGACGCCGTAGGAGAGACCGCCGATCCCCTCCGCCGGGACCGATTCGAGGTCTGCTTCGATCCCCATTTCGTGCGCCATCCTGGTCACGTTTTCGGGTTCGACGTCGAGGTCGAGCTGGGCGAAGATCACGTTGACCGAGTGCACCGTCGCTTCGTCGAGCGACATCACGCCGCCGCCGGGCTCGGAGTTGTTGACCTCCCAGTCGGCGCCGCCGGGCAGCTCAAGCGTTTTCGGGGAGGTGCCGTCGTAGTAGGTCGAGTCGGGGTCGATCCCCTGCTTGATCGCCTCGGAGAGGACGAAGGTCTTGAACGACGAGCCCGGCTGGCGGTGCGCCTGCCAGGCGTAGTTGAACTGGCTTTCGGTCGCGTAGCCTTCGGTCGAGGCGAGGGCGACGATCTCCCCGTTGGCCGGATCGACCGAGGCAAGGCCCGCCGCGGGACCGCCTTCGGGGTAGCAGACCGAGCACGATTCGACCGCTTCCTCGGCGCGTTCCTGAAGCTCGGGGTCGATCGTCGTGTAGGCCTTGAGGCCACCGTTGCGGACCGTGTTGATCCCGTATTTCTCGATCAGCTCCTGCTGGACGAGATCGAAGAGGAAGGGATCGCGGATCACCTTGTACTTGTGCCCGGGGTTGAGACCGAGCCCGCTGGCCCGCGCCTCGGTCAGTTCGGAGGCGCTGATGTAGCCCTCCTCCTCCATCGCTTCGAGCACCTCGTTGCGGCGGCCGGTCGCCGCCTTGGGATCGAGGAAGGGGTTGTATTCGGATGGGGCCTGCGGCAAGCCGGCGATCAAGGCCGCCTCGGTGAGGTTCAGGTCCTTGGCCGGCTTCGCGAAGTAGGTCTGGGCGGCCGCCTCGGCGCCGACCGCGGTCTGGCCTTCGACGGTCCCGTAGGGCGCGGTGTTGAGGTATTCCTTGAGGATCCACTCCTTCGTGTGCTCGTCCTCCATTTCCCCGGCGAGGCGCGCTTCGCGGATCTTCCTCTCGAGCGTCTGTTCCGGGTGCCTGATGTAGAGGTTGCGGACCAGCTGCTGGGTGATCGTCGAGGCGCCCTCGACGGTCTCCCCCGCCTCGAGGTTCTTCCAGGCGGCGCGGACGATCGCCTCGGGGTCGATCGCGCCGTGCTCGAAGAAGCCGCGATCCTCGATCGCGACCGTCGCGTCCTTCAGGTCCTCGGGCAGCAGGTCGTCCGAGACCGGCTCGCGGACGTTGGTCGAGCGGATGTACCCGATCCTGGTGCCGTCGGCCGCGTAGATCGCCGAGGAGCGACCCTTCTTGACCAGCTGCATGCTGGCCAGCGGCGGGGTCGAGTTGTAGACATCGACCGCCCAGGTCGCCGCGGCCGCACCCGCCACCGCGAGCGCGGCGACCAGCACCCCGAGGGGGACCAGGATCTTCTTCCACTTGGAGGAGTGCAAGCGACGTCGTCGCCGGCGCGTTCGGCGGGCCATTCCTGCAAATTGTATTGAGGCGCGGTTTCCGGCCCGACCGCAGCGCCCGAAGCGCAACTTCGCGTGCGAACGGGTAGGGGGAAGCCATGGGCCAGGCACCGCCCACGCCTAGAATCGCGCCGGTGACCAGGGAACCGGTGCGGGAGCGGTTGGCGGGGCAGACGATCCTGCTCACAGGTGCGTCCGGCTTTCTCGGCAAGGCGGTGCTCTCGACCCTGATGCGCACCGCCCCCGAGATCGGCGAGGTGCGACTGCTGCTGCGGGCCCGCTCCGACGAGGACGCCCACCGGCGCCTCGTCGAGGAGGTCTTGGCAGCCGACGCCTTCGCGGAGGTGGGCGGCGGGCGCGACCACCTCGACCCCGCCCGGCTCCGGGCGCTGCCGGGCGATCTCGGTGGCCACGCCGCCGCGGCGCCCAGCCGTTCTGACTGGGCAGGCGTCGACGTCGTCATCCACTGCGCCGCGACGGTCTCCTTCGAGGAGCCGCTCGACGACGCGATCGCGCTCAACTCTCACGGCCCGGCGCGACTTCTCGAGCACCTGCTGGAGGCCGGGTCCCGCCCCCACTTCGTCCACGTCTCGACCGCCTACGTCGCCGACCGCCAAAGCGGCCTCGTGCTCGAGGACGGCGTCACCCACCATGCCGTCGCCGCCCTCGACACCGACCGGCTCGAGGCGGAGGCGCGCGAGCGCCGGGACCAGGTCGAGCGCGATTCTCGCGACGACGGCCTGCGGTCCGGCTTCGCTCGCGAAGCACGGCGCGACGCCTCGCACCGCCCGGGGCTCGACGCCGAGGAGCGCACCGAGGAGCTGCGCCGGCGCTGGGTGTTGACGAGGCTCTCCCGCGAAGGCAGGCGCACGGCGCTGGAGCTCGGCTGGCCCGATACCTACGCGCTCAGCAAGGCGCTCGGCGAAAAGGTCCTGACCGAACGCGCCGGCGGCAGGGCGGCGGTAACGATCGTGCGACCGACGATCATCGAGTCGGCGCTGCGGAAGCCGAGGCCGGGCTGGCTCGAGGGCATCAAGGTCGCCGACCCGCTGATCCTCGCCTACGCCGCCCGCGGCCTCACCCACCTGCCCGGGGATGCCGCCAACCGCATCGACATCGTCCCCGTCGACCAGGTCGCCAACGCCTGTGTGGCCGCCGCCGCCCACCCGCCGGAGGGAGACCTGCGCGCGATCGCCGTCGCCAGCAGCTCCCGCAACCCGCTCGCGATCGGGGAGCTGGCGGAACAGATCCGCACCTACTTCCTCGGCCACCCCCTCCCCGGCCGCAACGGCAAGCCGGTCAGGATCGGCCATCTCAAGTTCGTCGAGCGCCGGGCGGCGCTGGCACCGACCGTGCGCCGGGAAAAGCTCGCCGCCGGCCTCGCCACGGCGGCGATGCGCTCGCCGATCCGCATACCCCAGGAGCGCCTGCTGCGTGGCAACCGGACGCTGGCGGAACGGGTGACAAGGATGGTGAAGATCTACGGCGCCTACACCGAGCTCGACTGCGTCTTCGACGACGCCAACGCCCGCCGCCTCGGCGACTCCCTCCACGAGGACGACCGCGCCGCCCTCTCGTTCGACACCGCCGCGATCGACTGGGACGACTACCTCCAGACCGTCCACCTGCCCGAGGTCCGCCGGCTCGCAACCGCCTGATGCGGCGCTTTTCGGGCCATATGGACGAAAAAAGCGCCGCGCTAGATTGATGGCGTGGGCAAGACGGCGGTCGTCAGCGGGGCATCGAGCGGGATCGGCGCCGCCACGGCGCGGGCGCTGGCCGCCGACGGGATGCGGGTGGTGCTCGCCGCCCGCCGGCTCGACCGGCTCGAGGCACTGGCCGATGAGATCGGCGCCGCCGCCGAGGCCGTCGAGCTCGACGTCACCGACCCCGACTCGGTCGCCGCCCTCGCCGGGCGGACCGCCGGGTGCGACCTGCTGGTCAACAACGCCGGCGGCGCCCTCGGGCTCGAGCCGCTGCACGAAGCCGACGAAGATGAGTGGCGCTGGATGTACGAGGCCAACGTGTTGGGAACGATGCGGATGACCCGCGCGCTCCTCCCCGCCCTGCTCGCCTCCGGCGACGGCCACGTCGTCACGATCACCAGCATCGCCGGGTTCGAGGCCTACCGCGGGGGCGCCGGCTACATCGCCGCCAAGCACGGCCAGCGCGGGATGCTGCGGGCCCTGCGCCTGGAGCTGCTCGGGCAGCCGGTGCGGCTGACCGAGGTGGCGCCGGGGATGGTCGACACCGAGTTCTCGACTGTCCGCTTCGGCGGCGACCGCAAGGCTGCCGACCGGGTCTACGAGGGGATGAGCCCGCTCGGCGCCGAGGACGTCGCCGAGTGCGTGCGCTGGGCCGCCTCGCTTCCGTCCCACGTCAACGTCGACGAGATCGTCGTCCGGCCCCGGGACCAAGCCGCAGCCACCGAGGTCCACAGGACCTGAGATAGGCTCGCGCCGGCTCGGGGTCGATCGGCCCGAGGGAGAACCAGGAAGGGGAGGCTTGTGAAACTCGTGATCGGCATCGTGCGGCCCGAGAAGGCCAACGACGTCTTGGAAGCGCTGTTCAAGGCGGAGGTCCGCGGCGTCTCGATGAGTCGCGTGCAAGGCCACGGCGGCGAGCTGGAGCGCGTCGAGACCTACCGCGGGACCACCGTGCAGATGGGGCTCGAGGACAAGATGCGCTTCGAGATCGCCGTCTCCGACGAGTTCGTCGACACCACCGTCGAGGCGCTCTGCGATGGAGGCCGAACCGGCGAAGTCGGCGACGGCAAGATCTTCGTCGTCCCGCTCGAGCGCGCGGTCCGGATCCGGACCGGCGAGGCCGACCACGCGGCCGTGACCCCGGTGGGTGGCGAGTGATGGGCGCGGGACTGCTTGCCGCGGTCTCCGAGGTCGATACCGGCGACACCGCCTGGATGCTGATCGCGACGGCGCTGGTGCTGCTGATGACCCCGGCCCTGGGGCTCTTCTACGCCGGCCTGGTGCGCTCGAAGAACACCCTCAACACCTTCATGATGTGCGTCGGCGCGATCGCGATCGCCGGCGTCGTCTGGGCCCTGGTCGGCTACTCGCTCGCCTTCGACGGCGACGGCTCGCTGATCGGCGGGCTCGGCTACGTCGGGCTCAACGACGTCACCTTCGTGCCCCGTGAAGGGACGACGATCCCGCACCTGCTGTTCATGGCGTTCCAGGGGACCTTCTGCATCATCACCGCGGCTCTGATCTCCGGCGCCGTGGTCGAGCGGATGCGCTTCGGACCGTTCCTGATCTTCATCGCGGTCTGGTCGATCCTCGTCTATTCGGTGCTCGCCCACTGGTCGTTCGGCGGCGGCTGGCTGGCCGCCAACGGCACCCTCGACTTCGCCGGGGGCATCCCGGTCGAGATGGCCTCGGGCTTCTCTGCCCTGGCGGCGGCGCTGGTCGTCGGCGCCCGCAAGGACTACGGGCGCCAGGCCCTGCTGCCCCACAACGCGATGTACGTGCTGCTCGGCGCCGGCCTGCTCTGGTTCGGCTGGTTCGGCTTCAACGGCGGCTCCGGGTTCTCGACCGGCGACCCCAGCGTGCTCGCCTTCGTCAACACGCTGCTGACCCCGGCCTGCACGCTGGTCGTCTGGTTCCTGCTCGACCTGATCCGGGGCCGCAGGGTGACCGCGATCGGCGCCGCCACGGCGATCATCGTCGGCTGCGTTCTGATCACCCCCGCCGGCGGCTTCGTCAGCCCCGGCTGGGCGATGGTGCTCGGCGCGATCGGCGCCCTGCCCTGCTACGCGCTGATCGTCTGGCGCCCCCGCACCCGCGTCGACGAGACGCTCGACGTGCTTGCTGCCCACGGCCTCGCCGGCTTCACCGGGATCCTCTTCATCGGCTTCTTCGCTTCCGCCGCCTGGAACGGGATCTCCGACGGCCTGGTCTTCGGCAACGCCGAGCAGCTCAAGGACCAGGCGATCGCGGCGCTGGTGACGCCGCTCTACGCGTTCGGGATGACCTATGTCCTGCTGCGAGTGATGGGGCTCTTCACCTCCCTGCGGGTCAGCGAGCGCGAAGAGGCGGTCGGGATGGACGTCACCCAGCACGGCGAGGAGGCCTACGCCACCGGCGAGGGCGCGATCCTCGTCCTGCCCGACAAGGACGACAAACCGCTGGTCGCCGACCCGGGCTGAGGTCAGGGGAGGGTCAGCGGAGGGCTGCGATGCGGCCCTCGAGGTAGCGACGCTCGGCGGGATTGGCGGAGAGCCCGAGCGCGTGCTCGAAGGCGGCGACGGCCTCGCGATCGCGACCGAGGCGCGAGAGGAGGTCGGCGCGAGCCGCGTGCATCGGCCCGTACTCGTCGAGGCCCTCGACGGCGTCGATCAGCTCCAACCCGCGGCCCGGGCCTTCGCTCATCGCGACCGCCGCCGCCCGGTTCAGCTCGACGACGGGGCCGGGCGCCACGGCGGCGAGCCATTCGTAGAGGCGGGTGATCTTCACCCAGTCGGTGTCGGCGGCGCTCGGCGCGGTCGCGTGCGCGGCGGCGATCCGCGCCTGCACCGTGTAGGGTCCGACCGGGCCGGCGGCCGCGGCACGTTCGGAGAGCGCGAGACCCTCGGCGATCACCTCCCCGTCCCAGAGTGAGCGGTCCTGGTCTTCCAGCGGCACCGGCACGCCCTGCGGACCGACTCGTGCCCGGCGCCGGGAGTCGATCAGCAGCATCAGCGCCAGCAGGCCCTGCACCTCGGGCTCGCCGGGGAGGATCGCGTCGAGGAGGCGGCTGAGACGAATCGCCTCGGCGCTGAGCTCGACCCTGACGAGCTGCTCGGAGCTGGAGCCGAGGTATCCCTCGTTGAAGATCAGGTACAGCGTCGCGAGGACCCCGGTGAGCCGCTCCGGCATCTGCTCGGCGGCGGGGACCTCGTACGGGATCCCCGCCCCGGCGATCTTGCGTTTGGCGCGGACCAGCCGTTGCGCCATCGTCGTCTCGGAGACGAGGAAGGCGCGGGCGATCTCGGCGGTCTCGAGCCCGCCGAGGCTGCGCAGGGTGAGAGCCACCCGGGCCTCGATCGTGAGGGCGGGATGGCAGCAGGTGAAGATCAGGCGCAGGCGATCGTCTTCGATCTCGGTGCCGACCTTCTCTTCCTCGAGCGCAGGCTCGCCGACCGGCGGCCGCAGCGACTCGAGCCCCTCGAGGATCGCCTTCTTCTCGACCAGGGTGCGGTCGCGGCGCAGGCGGTCGATCGCGCGGTTGCGGGCGACCCGGGTGATCCAGGCCCCGGGGTTGGCCGGGACCCCGTCGCGAGGCCAGCGCTCGAGGGCGGTGACGAACGCCTCCTGGACCGCCTCTTCGGCGGCGTCGAAATCGCCGAGGACGCGGATCAGCGTCGCGACCGCCCTCCCGGACTCCTCCCGGAAGGCGCGGCCGACGACGCTGTCGCGATCCTCCGCCCTCAAGCGCCGAAGCGCCTCAGCGCGTCGGGTCCTTGACGCGGGAGAGCAGTTTCTCCCCGGAGAACTTCTCGTTCTCCTCGCCCTGTTCCTCGACCAGCGGACGGACTTCGATCGCGGCCTCCTGAAGCGGCGCCTTGCGGGTCCACTCCAGGGCCTCGTCGAGGTTCGCGGCCTCGATGATCCAGAAGCCCATCAGCTGCTCCTTGGTCTCGGCGAAGGGGCCGTCGGTGACCGTCCTCTCCTCACCGGCGAAGCTGACGACGCTGGCGGTCTCCCGCCCACGCAGGCCATGTCCGTCGACCATCACGCCGGCCTCTTTGAGCTCGTCGTTGTAGCGGCCCATCGCGTCGATGTCGGCCTGCATGTCCTCGGGCGAGATTTTCTCCCAGTCGGGTTCCTCACCGATCAGCGAAAGCAAGTAGAGCATCGTGTTCCTCCATCGTCGGGGCGACCTTCTTTTGCGCCGCCTTTCACCCTAACGACGAACGGATTCGCCGAAATCGACAACGACCGGGGATTTCTGCGAAATGTTTCGCCGGGTAACTAGGCGCGCAGGCGGTAGCCGGTCGTGAACAGCCGCAGGTTGACGAAGAAGAGGATCGCGGTGGCGGCGGTCAGCGCCAGCAGCGAGAGCGCGATGCTGACTTCGGTGAAGCCGACGAACCCGTAGCGGACCAGGTTGATCATGTAGTAGATCGGGTTGAAGTGGGTCAGGGTCTCGAACGGCTGCGGCAGCAGCTGGGCCGAGTAGAAGACGCCACCGAGAAAGATCAGCGGCTGCAGGACGAAGGTCTGGGCGAAGGCGACGTCGTCGAACTGTTCGGCACGGACGCCGATCAGCACCCCGAGCTGCGAGAAGAAGAAGCCGACCAGGAACAGCGAGGGGACGAGGACGAGGATGTGGTCGACCGGCAGGTCGACCAGGAACGAGGAGGCGATGAAGGTCAGCCCGGCGACGATCAGCCCGCGCATGAAGCCGCCGAGGCTGAAGGCGAGCAGGAGCTCGGCAGGCGAGGCGGGCGAAGAGAGCTGGTCCTGGATCGCGCCCTGGAATTTCTGCTGGAGGATCGAGGACGAGTTGTTGGCGAAGGCGTTCGTCGACCAGGCCATCATGATCAGCCCGGGAATCACGAAGATGACGTAGTCGATCCCGTGCAGCTTGTCGATCCGGGACCCGAGCGCGGCGCCGAAGACCGAGATGTAGAGGAAGGTTTCCAACAGCGGCGCCCCCAGCGTCTGTTTCTTGATCTTCATGAAGCGGTTGACCTCGCGGCGCCAGAGGGTCGCGAAGCGGATCTGGGCGGTGCTCACGCGTCGACCTCGATCTCGACGTGGGAGCGCGAGAGCTCTTTGCGACCGACCAGTTCGAGGTAGGCGTCCTCGAGGTTGTCGACCCCGTAGCGCTCGGCGAGCTGATCGCTGCTGCCCTCGCCGACGATCTCGCCGTTGTTGATGAAGGCGATCCGGTCGCAGAGCTGCTCCGCCTCCTCGATGTAGTGCGTGGTCAGCAGGATCGAGGTGCCTTCGTTGTTGATCCGCTGCACGTAGTGCCAGAGCTCGAGCCGCAGCTCGACGTCGACCCCGGCAGTCGGCTCGTCGAGGATCAGCAGCCGCGGCCGGTGCATCATCGCCCGGGCCAGGACCAGGCGCCGTTTCATGCCGCCGGAGAGGGTGCGGGTGCGCTCGTCGCGCTTCTCGGTCAGCGAGAAGGTCTCGAGCAGCTCCTCCGTGCGCTGGCGCCGTTCCTTCTTCGGCATGCCGAAATAGCCGGCGTGGTAGTCGAGCGTCTCGGCGACGGTCAGGAACCAATCGAGGTTGACCTCCTGGGGAGCGAGGCCGACCGCCTGGCGGGCCTCCCCGTAGTCGACGATCGCGTCGTGGCCGAAAACCTGGATCGAGCCCGAGGTCACCTGGGCGAGACCGGTCGTGCAGTGGATCAGGGTCGACTTCCCGGCGCCGTTCGGGCCGAGCAGGCCGAACAGCTCACCTGCCCTGATCTCGAGCGAAACGCCGCGCAGGGCCTCCACCCCGGTGGGGTAGCGCTTGACCAGATCCTCGATGCGAAGGGCAGGCTCGGACACGGCGACAAACCTAGAGGACGACCGGGGCCGACTAGCGGGCGGCGCGCTCGAGCTCGCGGTTCATGACCCTCATCGCCAACTCATAGGCGGGCGGGAAGAATCGCTGGGCCCAGTGCCCGATTCGGATGTCGGGCGAAGTGAAGACCAGGTAGCGGTTCTTCTCGATCCCCGCGACGATGCGCTCGGCGACCAGCTCAGGGCTGACGGCGTGGGCCTCGAAGCGGCGGATCATCTTCTGCATGCGTGGGCTCTGCTTGTCGACACCGACGATCTCGGCCGATTTCACCATCGGCGTCCGCACCCCGCCCGGGCAGACGAGGCTGACGCCGATGCCGTGACGACGGAGGTCGAAGCGCAGCACCTCGGAGACGCCGCGAAGGCCAAACTTGCCGGCACTGTACGGGGCGTGCCAAGGAAGGCCGAAGAGTCCCGCCGCTGAGGAGACGTTGACGACGTGGCCTCCGTTCCCGGCCTCGATCATCGGCGGCACGAAGCATTCGAGAACGCTGATCGGTCCCATCAGGTTGACGTCGATCGCATGGCGCCAGTGCTCGTGGTCGAGCCGCTCGACCGTTCCCCAGGTGGCGATCCCGGCGATGTTCATCACCACGGCCATGCTGCCGCCGCCGTCGTGGGCTTCCTCGGCGAAGGCGAGCACCGCGTCGTGGTCGGTGAGGTCGGCGGGCGCCGCCAGCGACACGGTCCCGCCAGCGGCGCGGATCCGCGTCGCGGTCTCTTCCAGCCCCGCGGCGTCGATGTCGGTGAGGGTCAGCTCGGCGCCGCGGGCCGCGGCGAGCTCGGCGGTGGCGCGGCCGATGCCGCTGGCGGCGCCGGTGATCAGCACTCGCCTGGTGGCGAGGTCGCGGACGCCACGCGGGCGCCGGCCTCTTTTCACAAGCGACCGGGGCGCTCGGGCTCTACTTCGAGCGTGTTCAGGGTCATCGCCAGCATCTCGTAGTGGCCGATCAGCATGCAGAGCTCGATCAGGCGGACGTCGTCGAGCTCGGCGGCGAGCTCGTCCCAGAGCGGCCGTGCGATGACACGGTCGGCGTGCATCTGGTCGGCGGCGCGCAGCAACATGGCGCGCCGCGGCGACCAGCCCGGCGCCTGCGGCCCCTCGCGGACGCGGGAGATCTCCTCCTCGCTCAGCCCGGCGCGTTTCCCGAGCCGCTCGTGGTGGCTCCACTCGTAGTCGCTGCCGCTGTTGTGGGCGACCCGCAGGATCACGAGCTCGGTCTCGTCGCGGGGCAGCTTGCCGCGCGGCATCAGGGCGCCGGCAAACCGGATCCAGGCGCGGAACAGGCGCCGGTGCCGGCCGAGCGTCGTGAAGATCCGCGGCGGGCTCCCCTTCGCGGCGAGGCCCGCCCCGTTGGCGATCGCCCAGTTGCGCCAGCCGATCTCGCTCCGGTCGCCAGGCTCGATACGAGGAGGCATGGCCCAAACCTACAAGGCGACTTTGTCACGCACGTCCGGGACAAAGTCGACTATCGACCTAAGATCCCGGCACATGTCCTCCCCCCTGCTCGCGGTCGACACCCCCTCGATGCTGTTCCGCGCTTTCTACGCGCTGCCGAAATCGATCGTCGGGCCCGACGGCAATGCCGTCAACGCCCTGCTCGGCGCCGCCAACCTGATCCTGCGCGAGGTCGAAGTGCACAGGCCGCGGGCGGTGGTCCTCTGCTTCGGCCCCGACGCCGCCTCCTCCCGGACCGAGCTCTACCCCGCCTACCACTCCGCGCGCGAGGAGATCCCCGACCAACTCTCGCCGCAGTGGGCCGACTGCCGCGACTTCTTCTCCGCCTTCGGCTGGGAGGTCGTCTCCAGCGGCGACCTCGAGGCCGACGACCTGCTCGGCACCTACGCGAAGAAGGAGGCCGCTCGCAAGGGCGGCCGGGCGCTGCTGCTGACCGGCGACCGCGACATGTACCAGTGCGCGACCGATCGGGTCACGGTGCTCTACGTCCGCACCGGCGGCAAGCAGGGCGCGGAAGAGGTCGGCCCCGACGAGGTCCGCGAGCGCTACGGGGTCGACCCGGCCCAGGTCCCGGACTTCATCGCCCTCCGCGGCGACCCCTCCGACGGGCTCCCCGGAGCCAAGGGAGTCGGGGAGAAGACCGCCGCGGAGCTGCTGCAGCGCCACGGCGACCTCGAGACCCTGCTCGACAACGCGATCCGCGAGCGGCGCCCGAAGCTGCGCGAGGCGCTGATCGGCCAGCGCGAGGAGCTGCTGGCGTTCAAGGACATCGCCACCCTGCGAGACGCGGGGGTCGAGCCCCCGGCCGACGCTCCGACCGTTTGGGAAGGGGCCGCCGCGGCAGCCCGCGAGCGCGGCATGAACCGGCTGGCGGAGCGGCTCGAGGCTGCCGGGTCGGCCTGAGGCGCTAGCGCGGCCGCAGCACGAGCAGGCAGAGGTCGTCGCGGATCGGCCCGTCGGTCCACTCGAGGATCGCGCGCTCCGCTTCCGCGACCATCGAGCCGGCCGATTCGTGCGCGAGCGGGGCCAGGATGCGGGTCAGACCCTCGAGCCCGAGGAAGTCCCCGCCCCGCCGCACGTCGGTGGCCCCGTCGGTGTAGACGACGACACCTTCGCCGTCGGTGAGGGCCGAGTTCGCGTTCTCGAGCTCGAGTCCACCGTCGGCCCCCAGCAGGAAGGTCTTGGTCCCGTGCTCGAGGGTGTCGAGCACGGGCAGGCGCAGGGGCGGCGGGTGCCCGGCGACGGCCCACGAGAGTTGCGCCCCCTCCCCCATCCTCAGGCAGATCGCGCTGACCAGCTCCTTCCTCCGGCCGGGTCGATCTATCAGCGACCGGTTCGCGAGCATCAACAGCTCGGCCGGATCGCTGGTGTTGGCGGCGAGGGCGGCGAAACGGGCGCGGACGAAGGTCGCGAGCCGGGCCGCCTGGGGACCGTGGCCGACGACGTCGCCGACGATCGCGACCGTGGAGCCGTCGGGCGCGTTGGTGAGCAGGTAGAAGTCCCCCGACACCCCGAGCTCCGAGGGGACGAAGGCGGCGGCGGCATCGACGTGCGGGAGCTCCGGCAGGCCGGCCGGCGCCAGCGCCGCCCGGATCGCCTCGAGTTCGTCGGCCGAGTGCTCGAGCTCGGAGAGTCGCTCACGCACGAGCGAGACGGCGATCGCGATGACGCTCCACGCCAGCAAACGCAGGGGGAGCGCCAGGCCGAGGTCCGGCACCGGCTCCAGCAGCGACCCGATCACATAGAGGACGAGCGAGGCGGCGAGGGCGATCGCAGCCGCCCGCGGGCCGAGCCACCAGGCGGCGAGGGCGACCGGGATCGCGTAGAAGAAGCCGACCCCGGCGGTTGCGCTCGGGCCGGCGAGCAGCCAGGTGGCGAAGACGAAGAGAGCGGCGGCGCAGACGCAGGCGACCTGCGCCCGCCTCGACCTCATCCGCGAGGTCGGTAGGTGAGATGGGTGACTCCGGGCGCCTCGACGACAGCGACCTGCTCGAAGCTGTCGACCGTCTCGGCGACTCCGCCATCCAAGAGCCTCGTTCCCGAGCCGAGCAGGATCGGGACCAGGCTGAGGTGCATCTCGTCGACGAGGCCGGCCGCGATCGCCTGCTGCGCGGTTTCGGCGCCGCCGGCCAGCAGCACGTCCTTCTCACCGGCCGCCTTCGTCGCTGCTTCGATTGCGGTCTCGATCCCGTCGGTGACGAAGTGGTAGGTCGTGTCGCCGAGCGTGAGTGGCTCGCGCTCGTGATGGGTGAGGACGAAAACCGGCACGTGAAACGGGGGCTCGTCCCCCCACCAGCCCTCCCAGGGCGGGTCCTCGGGCCAGGGCCCGGGGCCGCCGCCGAACATGTTTCGGCCCATCACCTGGGCGCCGACGTTTCGGTTCTGCTTCTCGAACGCCTCGGTGCTGGGGTTGACCTCTCCTCCCTCGCGGCCATGCGCCTCACGCCAAGCGGCCAGCGAGAGGACCCAATCGTGCAGGTCCTCCCCGCCTTCGCCCAAGGGATGCTCCTCGCTCTGGTTTGGGCCGGCGGTGAAGCCGTCGAGCGAGATCGAGATTCGGAAGCGGACGTCGGCCATGTGCTCAGCCTAGGGACTAGGTGACGGTCCAGGTGTCGCCCGAGCGCAGCAGCTCGTCGACGTCGCCGAGCGTCGCACCGGCGTGCGCCTGGGCGAGCTCCTTCTGGCGACCGGCGCCGTAGACCGGGCGCTTGATGTCGCGCAGGACGCCGATCGGAGTCGGCCCGGTCGGGCTTTCGGCCAGCCTTGCCAGCGCCGTCGCGTAGCTGGGGTCGTCGCGGTGGGCGTCGTGGACGACCAATGCGTCCTCGCCGGCGTCGGCGACCAGCGCCGTTTCGAGGCTGCCGTCGGAGTTGCGGATGACGCCGTGCTCGAGCTCCTCGCCGAAGCGGATCGCCTCGCCGTGCTCGAGCCGGATCTGGTTCGGGCGTCCGGCCTTGCCGCGGACCGCGTCGAAGGCACCGTCGTTGAAGACGTTGCAGTTCTGGTAGATCTCGACGAAGGCGGAGCCCTCGTGCTCGGCGGCCGCCCGCAGGGTGGCGGCGACGTGCTTCTTCTCGACGTCGATCGTGCGGGCGACGAACGACGCCTCGGCCCCGATCGCCAGCGCCGCCGGGTTGAAGGGGTGGTCCTCGGACCCGAACGGAGTCGACTTGGTGATCTTCCCCTTCTCGCTTGTCGGCGAGTACTGGCCCTTGGTCAGGCCGTAGATCTGGTTGTTGAAGAGCAGCAGCTTGATCGGCACGTTCCGCCGCAGGGCGTGGATCAGGTGGTTGCCGCCGATCGAGAGGGCGTCGCCGTCGCCGCTGACGACCCAGACCGAGAGGTCGTCGCGGGCGGTCGCGATCCCGGTCGCGAGTGCCAGCGCCCGGCCGTGGATGCCGTGCATCCCGTAGGTGTCCATGTAGTAGACGAAGCGCCCGGCGCAGCCGATCCCCGAGATGAAGACCGTTTTCTCAGGCGGCACCCCGAGTTCCGGCATCAGCGCCTGGACGCTGGCGAGGATCGCGTAGTCGCCGCAGCCCGGGCACCAGCGGGTCTCCTGGTCGGATTGGAAGTCCTGCTTGGTCAGGGTCGGCAGGGCGCTGCCGTTGCCGTCGCCGTTGCCGGTTCCGTTCGTCCTCATGACAGTGCCTCCAGGATCGCGCCCTCGAGCTCCTCGGCGAAGATCGGGAGGCCCTCCATTTTGTTGTAGCCGATCGCGTCGACGAGGAAGTCGCCGCGGATGATCCCGAGCAGCTGGCCGGTGTTGAGCTCCGGGATCAGCACCTTCGGGAACGAGCGGACGACCTCGCCGGTGTTCCGGGGCAGTGGGTCGAGATGGCGCAGGTGGGCGGTGGCGACCGGGATGTCGCGCTCGCGCACGCGCCTGGCCGCCGCCTGGACGACGCCGTAGGTGGAGCCCCAGCCGAGGACGAGGAGCTCGGCGCCATCGTCGGCTTCGACCTCGAGCTCAGGCATCTCCTCGGCGAGCTTTTCGAGCTTTTCGGCCCGCTGCTGGGTCATCAGCGCGTGGTTCGCCGGGTCGTAGCTGATGTTGCCGGTGCCGGCCTCCTTCTCGAGGCCGCCGATCCTGTGCTGCAGGCCGGGGGTTCCAGGGATCGCCCAGGGCCGGGCCCCGCTCGCGTCGCGCAAGTAGGGGAGGAACTCGTCGCCCGCGTTGGGGCCCTCGGCGAAGTTCGGGTCGATCTCGGGAAGGTCGGCGGTGTCGGGGAGCTTCCAGGGCTCCGAGGAGTTGGCGAGGAAGGTGTCCGAGAGAAGAATCACCGGCGTCCGGTAGCGGACCGCGATCCGCACCGCCTCGACGGCCGAGTGGAAGCAGTCGGCGGGGGTCGAGGCGGCGATCACCGGCAGCGGCGACTCCCCGTGGCGGCCGTGGATCGCCATCAGCAGGTCGGTCTGCTCGGTCTTCGTCGGCATCCCGGTCGACGGCCCGGCGCGCTGGACGTTGACGACCACCAGGGGCAGCTCCAGCATCGCCGCGAGGCCGATCGTCTCGGCCTTGAGGTCCATCCCGGGCCCGCTGGTCGCGGTGATCCCGAGATGGCCGGCGAAGGCGGCGCCGACCGCCATGTTGACCGCCGCGATCTCGTCCTCGGCCTGCACGGTGTGGACTCCGAAGCGGTCGTGGCGGGCGAGATGGTGGAGAAGCTCCGAGGCCGGGGTGATCGGATAGGTCGCGAAGAACGGCTGCAGCCCGCTCTTGACGCCGGCGGCGATCAGGCCGAGCGCCAGCGCCTGGGATCCGTCGACGTTGCGGTACTCGCCCGCCGCGAGCGGGGCCGGCTCGATTTCGATCGGCGTCGCGGCCAGCTCGGCCGTCTCGCCGAAGTTGTAGCCGGCCTTGAAGGAGGCGATATTCGCTTCCTTGATCGCCGGCAATTTCGCGAACTTCGTTTCCAGCCAGGAGAGCGAGGCCTCGATCGGGCGGCCGTAGAGCCAGGAGACGAGGCCGAGGGCGAAGATGTTCTTGGTCCGCTGGCCCTCGGCCGGCTTCAACCCCTCGATCTCCTCGGTGGCGCGGGTCGCGATCGAGGTCATCGGCACCCGGAACAGCTGGTAGCTGTCGAGGGTGCCGTCGTCGAGCGGGTTCTCGGCGTAACCGGCCTTGCGCAGGTTGTTGTCGGTGAAGGCGTCCTCGTTGACGATCACCGTCCCCCCCGCCTCGAGCGCGGCGAGGTTGGATTTGAGCGCCGCCGGGTTCATCGCGACCAGCGTGTTGGGGTGGTCGCCCGGGGTGAGGATGTCGCGCGAGGCGAAGTGGATCTGGAAGGCGGAGACCCCGTGGGGCGTGCCGGCCGGGGCGCGGATCTCGGCCGGGAAGTCCGGCAGGGTCGAGAGGTCGTTGCCGAGCGCGGCGGTGGCGGCGGTGAAGCGGCCGCCGACGAGCTGCATGCCATCGCCTGAGTCGCCGGCGAACCGGACGATTACCCGCTCTTGCTTCTTCCCTGTCGTCGCCACTTATCGACCGGTCGAGTTTCTCCGGCCCGATAGGTGAAGTTAGCACTCCGGCCACCCGGTCTCCCACGCAAGCGGACGGCTGTGGGCATAGGCTCCGGCCGATGGCGGAGCTGACGGCCTACGAGCTGGCGGAGGGGGTGGCGACGATCGCCCTCGACGACGGCAAGGTGAACGCGTTCTCGATCGCGATGCTCGAAGCCGTCCACGCGGATCTCGACCGGGCCGAGCAGGACGAAGCCGTCGTCGTCATCACCGGTCGCGAGGGATATTTCTCGGCGGGGTTCGACCTCAAGGTCTTCAGCGAGGAACCGGAGCGGATCGTCGAGATGCTGACCCTCGGCGCCACGCTCTGCGAGCGCGTCCTCGCATTCCCGCGCCCGGTGCTCGTCGCCTGCAGCGGCCACGCGATCGCCGCCGGCTCTTTCCTACCGCTCGCCGCCGACCTGCGGATCGGTGTCGAGGGCCCGTTCAAGCTCGGGCTCAACGAGGTCAAGATCGGCCTCACCGTGCCGCTGTTCGTCGTCGAGCTCGCCCGCCAGCGCCTGCAGCCGACCTATTTCGACCGCGCCGTCGTCAACGCCACGATGTTCGATCCGGCCGGGGCCGTAGCCGCCGGCTTCCTCGACCGCGCGGTCCCGCCCGGGGAGTTCCCGGCACGAGTCCAGGAAGGGGCAGCGGAGCTGGCCGGCCTCGACGCCGACGCCCATGCGGCGACCAAGCTGAGGGCGCGGGCGCCCGCGATCAAGGCGATCCGGGCGGCTATCGAGGAGGAGCTGGCCGCGGCCGGCTGACTATTCCTGGTCGACCACTTCGACGGTGCCCTTCATCGTCGGGTGGATCTCGCAGAAGTAGGTGTAGGCGCCGGCCTCCTTGAAGGACTCGGACTTGATCTTGCCTTCCTCGAGGGTGCCGGTGTCGAAGCTGCCGTCGTCGGCGGTCGCCGTATGCGGGGCGGCGTCCTCGTTCTGCCAGATCACCTTGCCGCCGGTCGCGACCTGGACTGGGTCCGGGTCGTAGGCGAAGTCGACGATTTCGACTTTCACCGAACGTTCGAGGTCACCCGCCGCCGAGGGCTCACCGTCGGTCGCGGCCCCGCCGCTCGTTTCTTCGGTGACCGTGGTGGTCGCCTCGGTCTCGGAGGTGGAGTCGTCGTCGCCACCGCAGGCGACGAGGCCGGCGGCGAGGAGGGCGAGCACGGGCAGGAGGAGTGCTTTCAGCTTCATGACGAAGACACTACCTCCGGGGGCCGGCTGCGGGCGACCCAGCCGACGGCGACCCCGACGGCGCAGCCGAGGACGAAGAGGGTCGAGTTGCGCAGCCGATCCCGCCTCAGCTTCGAGGCGGTGCCGCGGGCGCTGTGCTTGGCGGTCTTGCCGACCGCCTTGCGGGCGAGACGCGTCTTGATCGACATGGGGTGCGGCTACCCCGTTGAGGGTCCCGTCAACCCGCTTCGCCGGCGAAGGCACGCTCGGCGGCGGCGCGATGGATCTTCTTCACGACTTTGCGCTGCGCCTCGGCCCGTTTTCCGAGCGCCTCGAGGTCGAAGTCCTCGAGCTCGGGACGATCTGCGCGCCGCAGCGCGTCCCAGAGCCCCTGCTTACCGGTCACCCCGATCATCAGCATCTCGAGCTCGACGATCCGGCTCAGCGGCGAGTAGCCCGTGAGGCGCCCGTTCAGCTTCAGGCGGCCGACCTTCTCGAAAGCCCAGGCGCCGTAGGCCTTCGGCAGGTTGCGCCGGACTCCGAGCGCCTCCATGACGTCGCGCAGCGAATCGCGGTCCTCCTCGACTTCGACGCAGATCCTCTCCAGGTCCTCCGTCCACTCGGTGTCGCGGTTGCTGGCCCGCAGCCGGCGGGCGAGTTCGACGCCGCCGGTGGAGCCGGCGTAGTGGTCCTCGAGGTAGATCCCGATCAGCCTGCGCTCGATCATCCTCACTAGTAGAGCATCTCCAGAACCTCGCGCTCGACCCGGGTCCGGACCCGCGGCCCGAACGGGGGCTCGGCATCGGTCGGCAATTCGATCGTGTGGCCATTGCGGAAGCAGTCGAGGAGCTTCGGGTCGATGTAGGCGCTGCGGGCGACGGCCGGGGTGTTGCCGAGGTGCTCGGCGACGCGTTTGACGGCGGCGCGGATCCGCCGCTCGGCGCCACCCTTCGTCGCGGGCGGTCCCTCGACCGCGAGCTCGACCGCGGCCAGGACCGTCCCGTGCCAGGTCCGGAAGTCCTTGGCGGAGTGCTCGCCGTCGACCTTCTCCTGGATGTAGGCGTTGACGTCCTCGGAGCGGACGTCGTGCCAGCGTCCGCCCTGCTTGTAGACGAGCAGGTCGGCGGGCCCGCTGCGGCGGCGACGCATCGCCTCCAGCGCCGCGATCACCTTGCGGTCGCGGATCGACTGCACCCGTCGCTGGTTGCTCTTGGCCGGGAAGTCGAAGACCGCCTCGCCGTCGGCGATCGTCACGTGCTCGCGCTGCAAGGTCGCCAGGCCGTAGCTCTCGTTCTCCTCCGCGTAGCGCTCGCCGCCGACCCGGAAGAACCCGAGGTCGAGCAGCCGTACCGCGCAGGCGAGGGCGCGCTCCTGCGGGATCCCCTCACGGCCGAGATCCCTGTTCGCCGCCCTCCTCAGCTTCGGCAGCGCCGCCGCGAAATCGCGCATCGACTCGAACTTGCGGGCGGCCGCCCGGCGCTGCCAGCGCTCGTGGTAGAGGTACTGCTTGCGCCCGGCGTCGTCGATCCCCGTCGCCTGGATGTGGCCGAGCGGGTCGGGGCAGACCCAGACCTCCTTCCAGGCGGGAGGGATCGCCAGCTCGGCTATGCGGGCGATCGCCTCGTCGTCGTCGACCCGTTCGCCGTCGGCGTCGACGTAGCCGAACCCACGCCCCCTGCGCACCCGCTGGATCCCCGCCCCGGCACAGTCGGAGCGCTTGAGCCTGCCCGCCACCTAGCCCTGGTCCGACGGTGGCTTCAGGGTGCAGCTGGCTACCTGGGTTTTCACTGCGGATCGTCTACCCGATGCGCCCCGCGCGAATCGCCTCGTTTCCCGCTCATCGCCTGGGGTAGCAACAGGGGTCCACGAGAAACTGAATAGGAGACCAGACCAAATGGGACTTTTCGACAAGATCACCGGCAAGGCCAAGCAGGCCGCCGGAGACGTCGCCGACGATGCCAGCCTCAAGCGCCAGGGCCGTGATGAGGAGCGCAAGGGCGAGAAGAAGGACGAGCTCGACAACGCTCAGGAGAACGCCGACCGCAAGGCCGAGGAGGTCGCGGACCTCGAGCGCAAGACCTGAGCGCTAGTACCTAAGCGTCGGGCGGGGTCGCTGCGTCGGCCTCGCCCCGCTCGGCCCCCTCGGGCTCCTCGGGGTCGGGCACGTCACGGTCGGGGAAGCGGTGTTCGTCGCCGTGCTCGGCCACTTCCTCGAGGCGCCGCTCGGCCTGCTCGAAGCCCTCCGACTCGCCGCCACCGGCCTCTTCCACCGGCTCCAGCGCGGGGTCGTCGCTCAGCGGCTCGACCTCGCCGCCGACCTTGCGGGCTTCCTCTTTCGCACGGTCGATCTCCTGCTGCTCGGTCTCTTTCTCGTCCATGCTCGTCATCCCGCCCTCGGGTTGAAGGAACGCATCATCACCCCTGCCGCTACCCGTTTGCCGGGCGGGCAATCGAGGCTACGCGACGCCGGCGCCGCGGAGGTCGTCCGTGAGATCGGGCAGCTCAGCTCGCAGCCGGAAGGCGACGACCGGCGAACGCCTCGACGATCGACCGGTTGAAGGCCGGAAGGTCGTCGGGGTTGCGGCTGCTGACCAGGTTGTCGTCGACGTGGACCTCCTCGTCGAGCTCCTTCCATCGGTTCGAAATTTGCGGCGGTGCCACCGGCCCGAACGCCTCTCCGCCCAGAGAAAGGCGGTTGGTCATTCCATCCGAGCGGGAACCAGACGCTGCTGGTGAAAGCCGCTGGATCCGGGCCGGCAGCCCGCCGTGGGAACAAAGTGCTGCACTACGCGGCTACCCCCGCAAAACGCGGTGAAACGACCGATCAAATTTGGTTTTGTGGGCCTCGCCGCGGGTATGCGTCGCGCATGTCACAGCTCGACCTACGGGATCTCGCCCCCGCCCCTGACCAACTCTGGCTCAGCCGGCCGCCCTACCTCCTGATCGCCCGCGTCCTCGCCGTCGACGAGGCGCCCGACGGCAGCCGCGTCGTCAGCTACCGGCTCTACGACGACGACGGGTTCGTGCTCGAGCAGGTCGAGCACGCGGCGCTCGACGCCGGCTGGTGGCAGGCCTTCCAGCCGCTGAAGCGCCGCTACGGCTGAGCGCCGCTACCAGGTGTCGACGAAGCGCGGGCGGTCGTCCTCGCGCGGTCCGCGCGCAGCCGCGGCCCGTAGCGTCGAGACGATCAGCTCCCGCGTCTCGGCCGGGTCGATGACGTCGTCGAGCTCGAACAGCGCAGCGGCGTTGAGCGCCTTCGCGTTCTCTTCCGCCTGGGCGGTGAGGTCGCGGACCCGCTGCTCGCGCTGTTCCTCGTCGGCGATCGCCTCTAGCTCCTTGCGCAGTGCCAGCCGCACGGCCCCCTCGAGGCCCATCGGCCCCAGGTGGGCGGTCGGCCAGGCGACCGTGAGGAGCGGCTCGTGGAGGCCGCCCCCGACCATCGCCTGGGCTCCGAGGCCGTAACCGCGCCGCAGCACGATCCCGATCAGCGGCACCCGCAGGGCGGCGCCGGCGACCAGCAGCCGGGAGGTGTGACGGACCAGCCCGGTTGCCTCGGCGTCGGGGCCGACCATCATCCCCGGCGTGTCGACGAGCGAGAGAACCGGCAGGCCAAAGGCGTCGCAGAGCTGCAGGAAGCGCGCTGCCTTGTCGCCGGCGTCGCTGGTGATCGCCCCCGCCATGTGGCGGGTGTCGTTTGCGATCACCCCGACCGGCATCCCCTCGATCCGGCCGAGGGCGGTGACCATCTCGGGGGCGAAGCGCTCGCGCAGGAAGGTGACCGAGCCGCGGTCGGCGAGAGTCTCGACGATCGGCTGCACCGCGTAGGCGCGGCGCTGGCGCTCTGGGACCATCTCCCTCAGCGCCGCCTGGTCGGGGGCCTCGCCCGGCTCGCCCGGGCCGCGGAGGCAGGAGAGCAGCTTGCGGGCGGCGGCGGTCGCCTCGGCCTCGTCGGCGACGACGAGGTCGATCACCCCGTTGGCGGCCTGCACCTCGACCGGCCCGACCTCGTCGGGATCGACCTTGCCGAAGCCGCCGCCCTCGATCATCGCCGGCCCTCCCATCCCCAGCGATGACCCCTCGGTGGCGACGATCAGGTCGGCGCAGCCGGCGATCACCGCGTTGCCGGCGAAGCAGCGCCCGGCGACGACTGCGATCCGCGGGACGAGCCCCGAGAGCCTCGCCCAGAGGGCGAAGGCGCGGACGTCGAGGGCCGAGACCACCGGGTAGTCGGTGTCCCCGGGCCGGCCACCGCCCCCCTCGGCGTAGAAGACGGTTGGCAGGCGCATCCGCTCGATCAGCTCGAAGAGCCGGTCCTTCTTGCGGTGGCCGAGCGCCCCCTGGGTGCCGGCCAGCACCGTGTAGTCATAGGAGAGGACCGCGCAGGGCTCGCCGTCGACCCGCGCCGTGCCGGCGATCATCCCGTCGGCCGGGGTCCGCGCGATCAGGTCCTCGACCTCGCGACGGCCGCGCTGGGCGGCGATCGCGAAGCGCCCGTACTCGACGAAGGAGCCGGCGTCGACGAGGTCCTCGACGTTCTCCCGGGCGGTCCGACCGCCACTCGCGTGACGCTTGTCGACCGCTTCCGGGCGTGCCGCATCCTCGGTCAGGGCGCGACGGGCGAGGACCTCGTCGAGGTCGTCGCGGCCCTTTCCGGGCGGTGGTGTCTCGCCGCTCATCGAGCGGACTTTTTCAGAACCACCGTCTTCGTCTGGGTGCTGGGCGCGCCGCCGTCGGGGGCGAAGGTCACCGTGACCCGCAGCCGCGCCTTGCCGGTGTCGATCAGCTTCCGCATCTTCGCCTTCGCCGCGCGCACCGGAAGCTTCGCCGAGCCGGCCTCGGAGAAGCGCAGGAGGTGCCGCCTCCCCCCGAGCAGGGTCACCGTGCCCGGGCCGGGAACCGTGACCGGCAACTGGGCGGTCCCGCGGCGGCGGTTGAGGACGGGCTTGCCCAGCTGAAAGGAGTTCTCGACGACCTTGAGTACGGGGGTGGCCGATTTCGCCGTCGGCGTCGGCGGCATCGGCGCGGCGACCGCGGTGCCGCTGAGCGCCACCGCGTCCGGGCTCGAGGCGGCGTTGCTGGTCACCTCGACCGTCGCTTCGAGCTCGCCGGCGGCGGACGGGTCGAAGGCGGCCGTGAACTCGCAGCTGCCGCCGATCGGGATCGGGGCATCGGTGCAGGCGCCGGTGTCGGCGAGGGGAAAATGATCGGCGTCGGGGCCCGATGCCGAGATCGAGCTGATGAGGAGGGGCGAGTTGCCCGAGTTGGTGATCGCGAATTCCTGGACGCCCGCGGCGCCCGCGCCGACCTCGACGGACCCGAAGTCGTGGGTCGCCGGGCTCAGCTCCGCGACCGGGTTGGGAGCGGTCAGCGGGTTGCCCTGGACGATGTCGAACGCGCCGTCGAACCGGCGCCAGACCGAGACCGGGGCCTGGCCGCCGGTGAGCGCCACCTGCGGCGAGCCGGCGCTGCGGCCGGCCGCCGAGAGGTTGACCCCGGGGACGGGGCTTCCATCGGCTTTCAGGCCCACGCGCTGGACGACCCAGTTGGTCCCGTCGAAGCGGCTCCAGACGACGGTCGCGGTGCCGTCGGGGGACACGGCGAGCTGCGGCTCGGCGGCATCTCGACCGGTGGACGAGAGACTCCTGGTAATCGCCTCCGGGACCCCACCCGCGCCGAGCCGGCGGCTCTGGACGATGAAGTTCGTTCCGTCGAACCGGTCCCAGACGACGGTCGCGACGCTCCCGCCCGGGGCCGACCCGATCTGAGGCTCGGCCGCGCTCCTCCCCGTCGCCGAGAGGTCGTGGGTGGCCGCGTCGGGAGTGCCGTCGGCGTCGACCCTGCGGTGCTGGACGATCGTGTTCGCCCCGTTCGAGCGGACCCAGACGACTTCGGCGCTGCCGTCGGCACCGATCGCGAGATCGGGTTCGATCGCGTTCTGGCCGGCGACCGAGAGATCGTGCGTGGTCGTCGCCGGGTCGCCACCGGTTTCGATCAGGCGCGCCTGGATCACCGAGTTGCTGCCGTCGAAGCGGCTCCAGGCCACGGTCGCGTTACCGTCGGCGGCGACTGCCACCCGCGGTTCGACCGAGTCGCGGCCGCTTGTCGGCGAGAGGGTGAAGCTCGGGGTCGGATCGAGACTGCCGTCGGCTTCGATGCGGCGCTCTTTGACCAGGAAGCGGGTTCCGTCGAAGCGCTTCCAGACCACGGTCGCGGTGCCGTCCGGGGCGACCGCCAGATCGGGGTCGAGAGCGTCTTGCCTGACGGCCGAGAGCTCGAGGACGGGCCCGAGGCCTCCGTCCGGCTCGATCCGGCGAGCCTGAACGACGAAGTTCCGCGCGAGGTGCTCGTCGGGCGTCCCCTCGTCCACCATCTCCTCTTTCCAGCGGATCCAGACGACGGTGACGGTCCCGTCCGGGGCGACCGCGAGCTGCGGGACGAGGGCGTTCGCGCCCGGCACCGAGAGCCGCTCGACCGCCTGGGGGACGCCCTGCGGCGAGATCCGGCGGGCGAACACCGAGCGGGTCGCGCCGTCGGCGCCGCTCCAGACGACGGTGGCGGTTCCGTCGGGGGCGACAGCGACCTGGGGGGACGCGGCTTCGGCACCGGGCGGCGAGAGGTCGGCGGGCGCCGGGCTCGTTCCGCCGGAGGCCGGCGACGGCGGTGGGACCTTCGTCAGCTTTGGCAGCGAGGGGACGGCGCGGAAGAGACCGCTCTGAATACCCGCCCGAAATGCCTGCTGGGCGGTAGCCGAGGACTCGATCGGCCAGTCCGCCCGCAGCCCGTTGTCCTTTTCGAAGTTCCAGTTGAACCACATGTAGGCGTCGATCTCCGGATGGTTCGGGAGATAGGTCCCGAGCATCTCCCGGATCCAGTCGGCCTTGTTGCCGCCGTACTCGCTGGAGGCGTTCTCGACGATCACGACAGGCTTGTTCGGCGAGATTTCCCGGACCCGCTCGAGCGTCGGAGTGATCGTCTGGTCGGGGTTGAGCCAGCGGTCGGGCTGGGCCGGGTTGCGGCCCCAGTTGTAGGAGTCGATCCCGACCCAGTCGACGTAGGCGTCGCCCGGGTACCAGGGCGCGGGGTCGGAGAGCGGGTCGAACCAGAGGCTGTTGCTGACCCATGTCCAGGTGACGTTGGTGGCCCCCTCGGCGACGACCAGGTCGTGGAAGTGGCGCCAGGCGGCGACGTATTCGGGGTCGCGGCCCCACGGGTACCACTCGCCGTTCATCTCCCACCAGGGGGCGAAGTAGAAGGGATAGCCCCACGCTTTCGCCGCCCGGGCCCAGGCCCTGATCACGGTGTCCTGGCCCCCGTCGGCGATCTGTTCGAGCGTCACGCCCGAGCCGAGGCCCATGGTCACCATCGGGATCGCCCCGCGAGCATGTGTCGCCTCGAGCTCGTCGGTGTCGAACTGGCCCCAGCCCTGGCCCATGTTGACGATCCCGGCCTTGCGGCCCGCGTGCTTCTCGAACAGGTTCCAGGCCGTTTCGTTGTGGGGCGCGGCGCCGGTCTGACCGTACGGTTCGCCGCTGATCGTCGCCCCCCAGTACATCGAGCCCTGGGCGGCAGCGGGCAGCGCAAACAGCCCCGCAACGGCCAAAACCAGCGCAAATCCTCTCCGTACCCTGGACATTCCCGTCACCAGGTTACGCTGAGCCGCGATGAATGTCCTGATCGCAGCAGATATGGAGGGGATCGCCGGCATCGACCATTACGGTGAGTGCCTACCCTCCCACCGCACGGAATACGCCCGCGGGAGGCGGCTGATGACCGACGAGACGCTGGTCGCGATCGATGCCCTGCGCGAGGCGGGGATCGGCGGCACGATCACCGTCGGCGACTGGCACATGGTCGGCACCAACGTCGAACGCGAGCGGATGCCCGACGGAGTCCGGGTGCGGCCGATCGCCGACCTGGCGCTCGAGGAGACCGAGCCCTCGTTCGCCAAGGCGAACGGCGGGCCGCTCGACGCCGTCGTGATGATCGGCCACCACGCCTGCACGACGAGCCGGCGGGCCTTCTGCTCGCACACCTTCGTCTGGGAGATGGAGGTCCTGATCGACGGCGAGCCGCTCAGCGAGACCCAGGTCTACGCGCAGGCCCTCGCCGCCGAGGAAGTCCCGATCCTGGCCTGCGCCGGCGACCGCTGGATGCTCGAGGACCTCGACGAGGGCGAGCTCGGCAGCGCCCGGCTGGTCGCGACAAAGGAAGGGCAGGGACGGGCGCGGGCACGCTCCCACGGGCTCGCGGCGACCCGTTCGCAGATCGCGGCGGCGATCGGCGAGGCGCTAGCCTCGCCGCTGCAGCCACCGCCGCGACGCGAGTATCCGGCCGAGGTGACGATCCGCTCCGAGGGCGAGGAGCTCTCGAGAGAGATGATCTCCGACCCGGGCGAGCTGCTGACGGCGGTCGCCACCACCTTCCGCACGAGCCGGGTCTCGAAGGACTACCGGCAGCTGGCCAAGGTGCTGCCCGCCGGCGAAGGCTCGGTGCTCCGCGGCCTCCAGCGCGGGGTCGGGAGCGTCCTGGCGACGCCGGTGATGCGCTCGAAGGAGCGCGCCTGGCTGGCCGCCGCCGCCAGCTAGGCGGCCCGCCCCGCGCAGCGATCGCAACGCCCGCGCAGGACGACGTCGTGCTCGGAGACCTCGAACGGGAGCTTTCCCTCGATCCGCCCGATCGCGCTCTCCAGGTCCCTGTCCTCGAAGGCCTCCATCCGCCCGCAGACGCTGCAGATCGCGTGATGGTGGTGGTGGCCGCCGGGATCGACCCGCTCGTAGCTGGCGGTCCCGCGCGAAGCCTCGAAGCGCTGGACCAGGCCCAGCTCCTCGAGCTGGTCGAGCGCCCGGTACACACTGGCGCGCCCGACAGCCGACTCTCGGCTGCGCAGCTCGTCCTCGATCTCGATCGCGGTGACCGCGCAGTCGTGCCCGGCGAGCGTCTCGACGACCGCGCGACGAGCGCCGCCGCGCCTCAGGCCGGCCTCCTGGAGCCGCGTCATCGCGTGCTCCCCCCAACCCTGTCCGCCGGCGCCGGCCATCACCCGATCGTAGACCTCCGCAGGGTGCCCGGGACCAGCGAGAGCAGGTAGGCGGCGAGGATCGCCAACGCGATCGAGGCACCGCCGGCGGTGCCCGCGTAGTAGGAGACGTAGAGGCCCGCGACTCCGGCCGAAATCGCGATCGCGATCGCGATCGCGAGCATCGCGCCGATCCTGTCGGTGAGCTGCCGCGCCGCGGCGGCCGGCCCGACGAAGACGGCGACGACGAGGAGGTTGCCGAGGCCCTGGACCGAGACCACGATCGCGAGCCCGAGCAGCGCGACCAGCGCCGCTTCGGTCGGCCCCGGCGCGATCCCGAGGCCCCGAGCCGCGGCGCGGTCGAAACCGGTCGCCAACAGGCGCCAGTGGAGGACGAGCAGCGTCGCGGCGACCGCCGCGACCAGTGCCACGGCGGCGAGCAGGTCGGCGTCGGTGACGCCGAGGATGTCGCCGAACAGGAGCTCCTGCAGGCCGGGCGGCGAGTCGGGCGAGAGGGCGAGCAGGGCGCCGAGCCCGAACATCGCGGTGACGACGACCCCGACGCCGGCCTCGCGACTGACCCCGGGGACCCGGGCGATGACGGCGATCGCGAGCGCCGCGACCAGGATCGCCGGCGCTCCGCCGACCAGCAGCGGCACTCCTGCGATCGCGGCGAGGACGACCCCCGGCAGCGCCGAGTGGGCGAGCGACTCGGCCGCGTAGGAGAGCCGGTAGAGGACCACCCAGCAACCGATCGCCGCTCCGGCTGCCCCGAGAAGGGCGATCTCGCCGATCGCCCGCAGCATGAACTCGTTCTCGAGCGGCGCCAGCATCTCAGTGGTGATGGTGGTGTGGGGGCAGGATCGCCCGGCCCGAGCCGGGTATCTCGACGATCGCGCCGCCGTAGGTCGCTTCCAGGACCGGGACGTCGAGGACGTCCGCCGGCGGGCCGAAGGCGACCTGGCGGTGGTTGAGGCAGAGAACGGCGTCCCAGCGCCGCGCCTGCTCGAGGTCGTGGGTGGCGACGATCAGCGCCCTGCCCTCGGCCCGCAGGTCGTCGAGCAGCGATTCCAGCTGTTCGGAGGCGGGCCGGTCGAGGCCGGTGAAAGGCTCGTCGAGCAACAGCACCCGGGCGTCCTGGACCAGGCTGCGGGCGATCAGGACCCGCTGCCGCTGGCCGCCGGAGAGCGTCCCGAAGGTCTCGTCGGCGAGCTCGGCGAGACCGACCTGCCCCAGCGCCTCGGCCGCGGCCTCGCGCTCGCGCCGACCGGGCGGGCGCCACCACGGCAGGCGCGAGAGGGCCCCCATCGCCGCCACGTCGAGTGCCGAGACGGGGTAGTCGAGCTGCGAGCGCTCGGTCTGGGGGACGGTCGCGCAGCGCTCGCCGACGTAGAGCTCCCCGGCCAACGGCGCCAGCTCCCCGAGCAAGGCCCGCAGCAGCGTCGTCTTGCCGCCGCCGTTGGGGCCGAGCAGGGCGATCGCCTCCCCTCCGCGCAGGCTGAAGCCGACGTCGGTGATCGCCGGCCGGCCCTCGTAGCCGACCGCCAGGCCGCCCGCCTCGATCAGGAGCCCGCTCGGCATCCCCGCCTCCCCCCGGTGAAGCCGCGGACCATTGCGTCGGCGTTGGCGCGCTCCATCTGCACGTAGGTGGCGCCACTCGAGCCGGCCGGGCCGAGCGAGTCGCCGTAGAGCGAGCGCTCGGCACTCGCCCCCGCCTCGGCGGCGATCGCGTCGGCGACCTTGGAGCTGACCGAGCTCTCAGGGAAGACCGCCCGGGCCCCGGTGCGTTCGATCGTCTCGACCAGGTCGGAGAGGTCTTGGGCCGAGGCCTGGGCCTGCGTGGACTGCGACGGGATCACCGTTCCCACCACCTCGATCGCATAGCGGCTCGCGAAGTAGCCGAAGGCGTCGTGGTCGGTGACGAGCAGGCGCTCGCGGCGGGGGACGGCCGCCATACAGCGGCCGATCGCGTGGTCGAGCGCCCGCAGGCGCGCCTCGTAGGCGTCGGCGTTGCGCGCGAAGAGGCGGCGGCGGGCCGGATCGGCGGCGCTCATCGCGGCGGCGATCTCGGCCACCGCGGCGGTGGCGTTGCGGGGGTCGTGCCACCAGTGGGGATCGGCCCCCTCGCCCTCGTCTCCGGGAAGGCGCTCTGGGACGCCCGCCCCGAGGTCGACGACGCGGGCGTCGCTGCCGCTGTCGGAGACGACCTCATCGACCCAGGCGTCGAGGCCCTCGCCGCTCGCCAGCACGAGGTCGGCATCGGCGGCGTCGAGCACGTCTTCGGGCCGCGGCTCGTAGTCGTGGGGGTCGGTGTTGGGCTGGAGGACCTGGTCGACCTCGACGGCGCCGCCGCCGACCTGGCGGGCGAAGTCGCCGAGCTCGGTGGTGGTGGCGAGCACCCGCAGGCGCCCATCTTCCCCACCGGCGGAGGCACCGCACCCGATCGCGAGCAGCGAGAGCGCCAGGGCTCCGGCGGCGAGCGGGACGGCGGCGCGAGGGACGCGGCCGGAGAGCAGCCGCCAAGCGGCGGCGAGGGCGAAGACCGCGGCCGCCACGCAGGCGATCGTCGCCCCGGGCGGGGCGTTCGTCTGGACCGAGAGCCAGAGGCCGAAGACGCCCTCGGCGGCGACCAGGCCGATGCTGAGCAGCTGCATCGAGCGCAGGCGCTCGGTCAGGAGGCTCGCGGTCAGCGCCGGGACGAGGAAGACCGCGGTGACAAGGAGCGCCCCGACCACGGTCAGAGCGGCGACCGCTGCCAGCGCGACCAGCGCCAGCAGGACCGCGTCGAAGGCGCGGTCGCGGCGGTCGGGTTGGCTCGGGTCGAAGCCGGCCCGCAGCCAGTGGTGACCGACCGTGGCGCTGGCCAGCAGGGTCGCCGCCCCCACCGCCGCGGCAAGCGCCAGGTCGCCCCCGTCGACGAGCAGCAGGCTGCCGAACAGCAGGGTCTCGATGTTGGCACCGGAGCCGAAGACGTCGCTGGCGAGGATCACGCCGGCGGCGAGACAGCCGACCAGAACCAGGGCGACCGCGGCGTCGGCGCCCGCCCGACCCCTGCGCAGCGCCCAGGTCCCCGCCGCGAACGCAGCCGCGGCGCCGAGCGCCCCGAGCGGGGCCGCGAAGCCCAGCCCGTCGGCCAGGACCAGCCCGGGGAACGAGGCGGTCCCGACCGCGTGCGAGAAGAAAGCGAGGCGGCGGAGGACGATCCAGGTCCCGAGCAGACCCGCCGGCACCGAGAGCAGCAGCACCTCGGCGACGCCACGCTGGAAGAACGGCAGTTCGAAAGCCTCGAGCACCACCGTCAGAATAATGAGAATGAATCTTGTTTGCGTTTAGCCGTTGGTTACGGCGAGCAGCTCCCACTGGCCCGGGACGCCCTTGAGGGTATGCGAGCCCCGCTCGTCGAACTCGAGCTTCGAGCCGACGACGAGGTCGCGGACGGTGCTCGAGACCAGGACCTCGCCGGGGCCCGCCAGGGCGCTGATCCGGGCGCCGATGTTGACGGTGATCCCGCCGATGTCGCCGCCGCGCACCTCGCACTCGCCGGTGTGGAGGCCGGCCCTGACCTCGATTCCCAGCGGGCGCATCGCGGCGGCGATCTCACGGGCGCAATCGATTCCCCGGGCGGGGCCGTCGAAGGTGGCGAGGAAACCGTCGCCGGTGTTCTTCACCTCGGTGCCGCGGAAGCGCTCGAGCTGGGCTCGGACCGCATCGTCGTGGGCCTCGAGCAACTCGCGCCAGCGGCCGTCGCCGAGCTCGGCTCCGCGGGCGGTCGAGTCGACGATGTCGGTGAAGAGAACGGTGAGCAGCTTGCGCTCGGGCTCGGGCTCATGCCTGGACCCGGTGAGGAAGCGTTCGATCTCGCTGACCAGTGGCTCCACCTCACCCACGAAGGGAAAGTGGTCGATTCCGTCGACGACGACGAGCTCGGCGCTCTCGATGTGGTCGGCCACGTAGCGGGCGCCCTCGACCGGCCAGAGCATGTCCCCGCGCCGGTGCAGGACCAGGGTCGGCGCGGTGATCGCGGGCAACACCTCGCGGATGTCTATTTCGGAGGCGAGGCGGGCGGCCGCCTTCGCCATCCCCGGGCTGGCCGCGACCCGCTGGTAGTGCCCCCACCAGCGCACCACCTCGGGGTCGTCGGCGACGCTCGGCGCGTAGAGCTCGATCAGGGCGCCCTTGCCCCAGTCCTCCTCGATCAGCTCGAGGCCGAGATCGACCTGGAGCTGGATCGGCGCCCAGGGATAGTCCTCGTCGGCGATCCCCTTCGCGTAGGACCCGTAGAGGACCAGCGCCTCGGTCCGGTCGGGATGGGTGGCGGCGAACAACGCGCACATCGGCGCCCCCTCGGAGACCCCGAACATCGCGACCCGCTCGGCACCGACCGCGTCTAGGACCGCGGTCAGGTCCTCGATCCGCTCCTCGAGGGTGGAGACCCCGTCTGCCGGGTCGGAGAGCCCGGTCCCCGCCTTGTCGAAGACGATCACCCGTGCGAACCTCGTCAGCCGGCCGATGAATTTGGAGATCGCCGGCTGGCCGAATGCCTCCTCGAGGTGGGAGACGAAGCCGGGGACGACGACCAGGTCCATCGGCCCCTCGCCGGCGGTCGTGTAGGCGATGCTGAGCCCGCGGCTCTTCGCGTAGGAGATCTCCGGGCCGATGCGAACCCCGCCCCCTTAGAGCCCTGCCGGATGGCGGGCGGTGAAGCGGCGACTCGGGCCGCGTGGCATGTCGGGGTGCCAGCGGGGGCCGGTGATCCCCGGCGGCGGGTCGCGGGTGTCGAACCGAAGCCCTGCGACCACCATGTAGACGTGGTGGCGGTTGGCGTAAACGGTGATCCAGCGCCCGAGGCCGCCTTCGCCCCAGAGCTCCATCTCGCCCGAGACCATCGTCCGTTCGATCAGGCCGGCGCCGTGCAGGGCGTAGCCGACCGCGCCGGAGCAGTCATAGCCGCGCGACTTCCAGCTCGAGTGCCCGCCGCCCCACTCGTAGGGACGACCGCGGATGTGGTTCGCGGCCTTGATCACATCCTTGACCGCCTGGGGAGCGGCGTTCGGGGCGAGGGCGCGGCCGGCCTCGATCGTGGCGCCGCAGGTCGAGCTCGTGCGCACCCCGGTGGCGCTGAACGGGCGGCATTCCAGCTTCGTCCAGGCGGCGCCGGGCGGGCTCGCCGCCGCGGTCGCGGGCACACCGAGGGCCGACACGATCGCGATCGCGGCCATCGACCCGGCAAGGCGCCTGGCAAGCACGGGTCGAAGGTACTGGACCGCGGGCCGGTCGCATAGCCTGCGGCCAACGTGTCCGCCCCCTTCCAGTCCGGACCAGCGTGAGCTGGCTCGAGGTCTTCGCGGTCTTCGTCGTCGCCCATGCGGTCGGCGACTTCCTCCTGCAGACCGATTGGCAGGCGCGCCACAAGTGGGGCGGCCTCGGCGCCGACCCGGTCTCGCGGCGGGCCCTGCGCAACCACCTCGGCACCTACGCGCTGGCGTTCCTTCCCGCCTTCGTCTGGATCGCCTCGGACGTCGGCCTCGGCGCCGCGATCGGAGCCGCGCTGCTCGTCATCGTCCCCCACTGGATCCAGGACGACGGCCGGCTGCTCGACGTCTACATCGCGATCGTCAAGCGCCCCGACCAGATCTCATCGGGACTGAGGGTCGCCGTCGACCAGTCCTTCCATCTGGTCTTCCTCTTCGTCGCCGCCCTGATCATCGGCTCCTGAAACCTCCTCCGGGGCCGGGGGCGACAAAGTCCAGATCGTTATGCCCTGGGCCCGGCCGCGCACCTCGCGCTCGCCGACCAGCTCCAGGTCGTCGCCCCCATGGGTCAGCGCCTGCCGTGTCGATTCGGCCAGGAAGACCTGGTGGCCGGAGCCTTTGGTCATGCTCTCGAGGCGCGCCGCCGTGTTGGTCGTGTCGCCGATCGCCGTGTACTCGATTCGCCGTTTCGAGCCGACCTGGCCGGACATCACCGACCCGCTGTTGACGCCGATCCCCATCTCGAAGCCGCGCCCCATCTCCTGCTCCTGCATCCAGCGGTTGAAGCTCGGCAGTCGCACCGCGATCATCTCCCGCGCCGCCGCCAGCGCCCGGTCGGCGTGGTCGTCCTGCTCGAGCGGGGCGCCGAAGACGGCCATGATCCCGTCGCCCATGTAGGCGACCAGCGTGCCGCCGTGGTCCATGATCGCGTCGCTCATCTCTTCGAGGTAGTGATTGAGGACGGTGATCACCAGGTCCGGCTGCAGCTGCTCGGCGAAGCTGGTGAAGCCGCGCAAGTCGGTGAATATCACCGTTCCCTCGCGCCTGACCCCGCCGAGCCTGAGGTCGCCGTCGGTCCGGGCCAGCACTTCCTCGACCACCGGCTCGGGCACGAAGCGCCCGAAAGCGTCGCGGACCCGCTGCCGCTCGAAGGCGGTGAGGACGTAGTTGACCGCGAGCGCGCCGAGCGCCGAGATCGCCAGCGCCATCAGCGGATAGACGATCGGCGTCACGGTGCCGGCGTTGAAGGCGAGCTGCGAGGCCGCCACGTAGGCGATCGCCAGGGCCAGGGCCCCGACCAGGGCGGGGATCGTCGGCAGGCGCAGGGTCATCGCCGCCGGCGCCGCCGCCATCAGCAGGATCAGCAGCAGGTCGACGACCAGCGGCGAGGACGCTAGCGGGAAGCCGTTCTCGGCGGTCCAGATCGCGTTCGCCTGGAGTTCCGGGCCCGACATCAGTTCGGTGCCACTGGTCGCCGTCGGGTGGACGTCCTGCAGCGAGGGCGCCGAGGCGCCGATCACGACGGTCTTGCCGCGGAGCACCCGGGCGGGGACCTTCCCGCGGAGCACCCTCGAATAGGAGATCTGGCGGAAGGTGTCCGGGGGCCCGCGGAAGTCGATCCAGGCCTCGCCGCCCGCTTCCATCTCGTCCTCCTCGATCGCTTCCCCGGTCGCGGCTTCGGCGACCGCGATCGGGAAGGTGACCAGACCTTCGACTTCGTACTCCATCGTGCGATAGGTGCCGCCCGAGTTCGGCTCGACCCCGGTATTGGCGGCGCGGGCGCCGAATTCGCGCAGAACCGCGTCGCCGCCGAGCACGTTGGTGCTGCCGTTCTTGCCCACCTCGGTCGTCGAGAGGACGACCCCGCCCATCCGGCCGACCGCTTCGATCAGGGCGTTGTCCTCGCGCACCTTGGTCGGCTCGGTGAACTGGATGTCGATCGCGACGACCGCGGCGCCGGCCTGGCGCAGCCGGTCGATCACCCGCGCGTGCATGGAGCGCGGGAACGGCCACTGCACGCCAAGTTCGCTGAAGGTTCGGTCGTCGACCTGGACGACGACGATGTCGTCGGGCAGCTCCTGGGTCCCACGGACCGAGAACCGGGCGTCGACGCTCTGGTTCTCCAAAGCGCTGAGCAGGGGAGCCGCGTAGGCGACGATCGCGATCGCGGCGGCGATCGCGGCGACTATGAGCATCGCCGTTCCCTGCCGCTGGCGCAGGGCGGCGGACCCGGTCACGGCGCTGCCGTGTAGCTCTTGCCGGCGGCCAGCTTGAGGGTGCGCCTATCGTCGAAGTCGCGGACCGTGACGGCGCCCTGCTTCACCTTGAAGAAGGTCGAGCCGCAGCGGTCCTCGGTGAACCAGATCGTGCCCCGCACGGTCGCCGAGCCATGGTTGCCCTTGGTCTTGAAATTGCCCTTGCCGCTACCCCAGAGGCTGCGACCGGCGCGCTTCGAGGCCGACGCCTGCCCCTGCTTGCCGCAGGAGCTGAAGTCGCCGCCTTTGAGGGTCAGCGTCACGAGGCCGCTGCCCTTGTTCTGCTGGACCAGGAACTTGCCGCCGAAGAAGGTCGCGCTCTGCTCCTGGCCGGAGGCGTTGATCGTGGTCAGGACCACCTTGCCTTTGGTCGCGTCGACGATCGAGCCGACCGGGATCTCCTCGCCTGCCCGCAGCGGCTCGAAGGCTTTCTCGCCCGGCTTCTTGACCAAAATCGTGCCCTCCTGCACCTCGGCGACGACGACCCGGCCGTTGACCGGGTGGGGGCCGTCGCCGGCGGGCGGCGTGCTCGCGGGAGGCTGTTTTTCTTCGGCCGGCGGTTGCGGCCGTGCCTCGAAGCAGGCCGAGAAACCGGTCGTGTTGTTGACCGTGTCCCCGGTCGCGGTGGCGGTGATCGCGGTAGCTCCCGGCGGTGGGGAGAGCAGCTCGTCGACGCTGAAGGTGCCCTGGCCGCCGTCGTCGGTTTCGTATTCCCCGGAGCCGAGGAAGAGCTCACCCTCGCCGGCGCCGCTCGGGTCGCAATCGGCGTTGGCGAAGAACTCGAGCTCACCGGATTCCGGAGCAGCCGTCTCGATCGTGCCTGCTGCGGTCGCGAGCCCGTTCGCCTCGCCGAAGCTGGCGATCGTGGGCGCGGCCGGCGCTTCCTCGTCGATCTCGATCCCGAGCCCGTCGTTGGAGTGGATCGAGTTCCGTTTCACCCAGGTTTCGCTCGACGCCGATTCGATCCAGACCCCGGGGCCGACGTTGAAGGCGATCGTGTTCGGGGCGCCGATCGGGGTTCCCTCGATGAAGTACCTGCCGACGGTCGTTTCGGAGGCGGTGCCCGCCGCGACCACTCCGCCGTGCGGGAGGGGGCTGGCGGAGCCGTTCGCGAGCGATTCGCCGAGCGCGTCGAGACCGATCCAGTTGGCGGCGATCAGGGTGGCGTCGCCTTCGTCGTAGACGCCCGCCAGTTCGTTCCCGGAGATCAGGTTGCCGCCCAGCTCGATCGGGGGCTCGGCGACCCCCGAGTCGCAGTCCGTTCCGATCGTGCTGCCGATCCCGATCGGCGGCGAGCCCTCGAATTCGCCGTTGACGAAGAGCCCGTACGCGTTCGGACGCGCGGTCTCGCCGTCGAGCCGAACCCCGAGGTAGCTGGAGCAGACGTTGACGTCCTTGGTCGAGTTGTCGTAGATCCCGTTGGTGAAGCCGCCGATAGCGAGCCCATAGACGTTCAGCCTCGAATTGGCATGGAGGCCGTCTGTTCCGAGTCCCTCGGTCGGCAATGCGGAGCCGTCGATTTCGACCAGCGGCTCGCCTTCGTAGTTCGCCAGCGTCGTCGCGTCGATGGTCATTGGCCAGATCGTGCTGGGCAACTGTTCGCCTTCGAGCTCGATCGTGCCTTCGACTTCGAACTCGATCGTGCTGGCTTCGTCGATCGTGTTGGCGAACCCGATCGCATGCCGAAGGCTGCATTCGAACACCGAGATGCTGCATTCAGCCGCCTCGGGCGAGTCATCGAGCGTGGTGACGGTGAGGTTCGCCGCCGCGGCAGACCCCGCGAGGCTGGCGGACAGGGCGACGCAGGTCACCAAGAAAGCGAGCCCGATTCTCCCCAGAAGTCGCATAAAAGAATGGGGGACGTTATCCGCTCAATGTCGCACCCGCAACGAGTGGCTATCTTGCGACGATCATGCGGGGAGGCGCGAAAAGACTGGGCCTGGCGGTTCGTGCGCTCGCCCTCGACTTCGGCAATCGCGACCTCGGCCTGCTCGGCGTCGCCAGGGTCGGCGCCTCGTTTGCGATCTGGTCGTTCACGATCGCGCTCGGCGTCTACGGCTTCGAGGCCCACGGCGCCCTCGGCGTCGGCCTGATCGCCCTGGTCCGGCTCCTCCCCGGCGCCGTCGCCGCCCCGTTCGCAGGCCTGCTCGTCGACCGCTACTCGCGGCGCGCGGTCCTGCTCTGGTGCGCCCTGGCGATGACGATCGTGCTCGCCGGCGCCGCGGTAGCGGCGACCCTCGACGCGCCGACCGGCGTCGTCTACGCGTTCACGGCCCTCTTCGCGATCGCCTCCTGCGCCTACATCCCGGCCGAGTCGGCGCTGATCCCGGGACTCGCCCACACCCCCCAGGAGCTCTCGGCCAGCAACGTCACCCACAGCGCGATGGAGAACCTCGGCTTCCTCCTCGCCGCGCTTGGCGCCGGCTTCATCCTCACCGCCACCTCGACCGAGGTCGTCTTCACCGTAGCCGCCGCGGTAGCCGCCGTCACGACCTTCGTGATCCTTCTCGTCGGACGCGACAGCCGCCCCGTCTACGCCCAGGGAGAGGGCGAGATGGCGGGCGTCGCGGCCGAGACCGTAGCCGGGCTGCGGGCGCTGTTCGAGCACCCCGCGCTACGACTCTCCTCGCTGACGCTGATCGCGCTGATGTTCTTCGAGGGGTTTGCCGACGTCGCGATCGTCGTCGTCGCCCTGGAGCTGCTCCACCTCGGCGATGGGAGCGTCGGCTTCCTCAACGCCGCCTGGGGCTTTGGAGCCCTGGTCGGCGGCGCCGGCCTGGCGATGTTGCTCGACCGCGGCAAGCTGGTCGTCGCGATCGCCGGCGGCAGCCTGGTGATCGGCGTGGCGACGATGGTGCCCGGCTTCTGGCCCGACGAGGCGACGACCTACAACAGTTGGCTCGCCGTCGGCATCGGCTTCACCTTCGTCGAGGTGGCGGCGAAAACCCTGATGCAGCGGCTCGGCGACGACGAGACCCTTGGACGCGTGATCGCCTCGCTCGAATCCGCTCGGCTCTCGGCGATGGCGGTCGGCTCGATCGCGGCGATCCTCGCGATCGAACTGCTGCACCCGCAGAACACCCTGATCCTGCTCGGCGCGGTGATGCCGCTCTTCGTCCTCGCTTGCTGGACCAAGCTCCGCGCCTTCGAGGTCGGCGCCCCGGTCGCCGAGGGGCCCTTCCGCCTCCTCCGCCACAACTCGATCTTCGCGCCGCTTCCGATCGCGACCCTGGAGCGCCTCAGCCATGACCTGGTCGAGGTCGCCGAGCCGGCCGGCCGCGAGGTGATCGTCCAGGGCGAGCACGGCGACCGCTTCTACCTGATCGAGGAGGGTGAGGTCGAGGTTTTCGAAAACGGCGAGTTCCGCCGCAACGAGGGCCCCGGCGAGTCGTTCGGGGAGATCGCCCTCCTCCACGACGTCCCGCGGACGGCGACGGTTCGAACGACCGTCGAGACCCGCCTGCTCGTGCTCGAGCGCGAGCAGTTCCTGACCGCGGTCACCGGCCACCGGCGCAGTCGGCAGGTCGCCCACACGGTCGTCGAGGGCCGCTGGCCCGGCGACGACGCGGCGACCGCCCCGAGCGAGTGAAGTCCGGGCTCGCATCGCTCTCGGTCGCGGCGCTGCTGGCGGTCGCGGCGCCCTCCGCCGAGGCGGAGACCGTCGAGCACATGTACTCGCCGCAAACCGTCGACGTGATCGAGCTGACCCTGCCGCCCGCGTCCAAGGCCGCCCTCGAAGAGGACCCGGAGGGCGACTACGTGGAGGGGACCTTCGCGCTGGCCGAGACCGACGGCAGCCCCGACGGCGTCGGCCCGGCCTCGACCCCACTGACCGTCGGGATCAGGCTCAAGGGAGATGGCTCGTTCCAGGGCCTCGACGGCAAGGCAGCCTTCAAACTGAAGTTCAACGAGTTCGTCAAAAAACAGGCCTTCCTGGGCCTGAAGAAGATGACGTTGAACAACATGGCCCAGGACCCCTCGATGATCCACGAGGCCCTTGCCTACGAGGTCTTCCGCGCGGCCGGGATCGTCGCGCCCCGCACCGGCTTCGCCTCGGTCAGGGTCAACGGCGAGGACTACGGGATCCACCTCAACCTCGAGGCGATGGACGTCGTCGCCCTCGAACGACACCACGGTGGGTTCGAGGACCCGCAGCATCTCTACGAGGGGAACTACCTGGCCGACGCGCTGCAGCCCTCGCTCGGGAAATTCGAGGTCGACGAGGGTGACGACGAGGACCTCTCCGACCTCGAAGCGCTCGCAGCCGCGGTCGAAGCGGAGGATCCCGGCCCCTTCCTCGAACGGATGGCCCCGGTCGCCGACCTCGACCAGATGACCCGGATGTGGGCGGTCGAGAACTACCTCGCCCACTGGGACGGCTACGCCGGGCTCGGGGGCCCCAACAACTTCTATCTCCACAGCCGCCCGGATGGGGTCTTCGAGATGCTCCCCTGGGGTACCGACCAGACCTGGGAGGAGCCCCAGCTCGGTTTCGGCCACCGCGGCGGCGTGCTGTTCAAACGCTGCCTCGCCGACCAGGCCTGCCTGGAGCTCTACCTGGCGGCCCTGAAAGGGGTCGAGGCGACCGTCGCCGGACTCGGGCTCGACGGCCGGGCGACCGCGATGGCCGAGCTGTTGCGACCCTGGCAGCAGCTCGAAGCCGAGCCCCGCAAGCTCTACGGCGACGAGGAGATCGCCGCCGAAGTCGAGGCCACCCGGGCGTTCATCTCCGGCCGGCCGGCCTCACTCGCGGAGTGGCTCGAGGACGGTCCGCAGCCCGAGCCCGAGCCTGAGCCTGAGCCCGCTCCGCTCCCCGACCCGGCGCTGCCGCGGGACCCGGTCGTCGGTCCCCTCCCCCGGTTCACCGGGCCGATCGAGATCGACCGCTCGAGAATCTCCCGCGGCGTGATGATCAGCCGGGTCGACGTGCCGGCGGCCGGCGGCGTGACCCAGGTCGCCAGTCGAGTCGGCAAAAAGGAGGGTGCGATCGCCTGCTCCGCCCGTCAAGTCGCGACCGGCGCCGGCGAGGTGACCATCCGCTGCCGGCTCTCCGGGGCGGTGCGCCGTCGCATTGCGGCCGGTCGCCTCCGGCTCTCGGTCAGCACCAGGTTCGACGCCGGGAAGGGAACGCCGGAAACCTTGACGCGCATCGTCATCTTGGCCCGAGAGACCGGCTAGGAGAGCTCCGGCGGCATCGCCTTCGGCCCGTCCGGATACATGTGCGCCAGCTGCTCCTCGCTCATCTCGAGCGTGCTGGTGATGTCTTCGCGGGGAGCGCCGGCAACGAGCCAGAGCTGATCGGCGTCGGTGTCGTTGAACGCCTGCCGCACGGTGTCGGGCTCGACGATGAGGGCGTCGAGCGGCGAGAGCGTGAGCAGGTCCTCGCCGACCCGGATCCGGCCGCGACCCTCGAGCAGGACGTAGAGCTCCTCCTGATCGAAATGTCGATGGCGGGTCGAGGCCTGGCCCGGTCGCAGACGCCAGAGCCGGGCCCCGAGGTTCTGCGCCTCGAGCTGGCCTCCGAGGTCGGTGTTCTCGATGCCCATCTGATTGGAAGGGCGCCAGTGGGCATCGACGGCTTTCAGCAGGCGGTGGGCCATCGACTTCTGACCTTAGTAGCTGCGCTCGCTGACCGGCACGGGCCTGGGCCTTGCCTTGCGCCGCCGCATTGCCGCGCGGGAGATGCGGGCCCGCTCGGCAAGTGCCAGCAGCTTCGCCCCGAGCAGGACTGCGATGAGGAGCGCCGCGGTCAGCGCCATCGGCGTTAGCGGCAAGGCCGACTGCGGCCCCCGGTGAACGAGCCGAAGCATCAGGTAGACCGCGGCCAGCATCGCAACCGCCTGGCAGAACTGGCGACCGACTAGCCGCCAAGCGGCGACGGAACTCCGCCCTCTGACGGTCCTCCACAGCTCGCGGCCGGGCGCCAGCAGTGCTGAGAGGATGAAGAACAGCCCTCCGAGCCCAAAGCCGGGCAGGCCCGCCGCCACCTCAGTGCCCCTTCTCGTAGACGAGCAGGGGGCGCCTCAAGATCAGCTCGGTCCAGAGGGCCCGCAGCATGTAGGCGCCGTTGACGATTCGCAGCACGAAGAAGCCGGGAAGCGATGCGAGGGCGCGTCCGGCTTCCCGCCGTTCGAATGCCAGCCAGAGAACCGGCACGAGCACGACCGGCGCATCGATCAGGTAGGCGAGCAGAAGGAGGGGGTCGACTGTCGCCGCGAGGACCGGAATCAGCACGAGGTAGGCGATCGAGGCGAGCAGCGCGTCCCAGAAAGCAATCGCGACGACGGAGCGGAGGAACCCCAGGCCGAGCAGGGAGCGCCCGTGGAGTCGCACGTTTTGCACGAAGCCGTGGGACCAGCGCTTCAACTGCTTGCCCATGAAGCGATGGTTGCGGGGCTCGATCGGATAGGACATCGCCTCGGGCAGGAAGCGGACCTTCTTGCCGGCCGCGTAGATGGTCCAGGTCAGGTCCATGTCCTCGGCCATCGTGCGGGTCGACCAGCCGCCGAGCTCACGGAGCTCAGCCGTCCGGTAGACCGAGAAGCACCCCGAAGAGATCAGCGGCTTGCCGTAATGGTCCTGAACCCGCTTGAAGAAGCCGAAGGCGAGCAGGTACTCGACATAGCGGCCCCGCTCCCAGATCGTGCCGACGTGGCGCGGCAGGACCGAGCCGCAAGCCGCGGCGACCTCAGGGTCGGTGAAGGCCGGCAGCAGACGCTCGATGGCGTCCACGGCGAGAGTGGTGTCGGCGTCGATGGCCATCACCATCTCGGTCTCGACGTGGGCCAGTCCGAAGCTCTGCGCACCGGCCTTCGACCCGGTGTTTCCGGGCGGCTGCAGCACGGTCGCGCCGAGTGAGCCGGCGACCTCGGCCGTGGCGTCGGTCGAGCAGTCGTCGATCACCAGGATCCGGTCGGGCACGACCGTCTGCTCCTGAAGGGAGCGGATCGTGTCCCCTACCGAGTCGGCCTCGTCGTAGGCGGGGACGAGCACGGTCAGTGATCTGTCCGAGTCCGCCCGCGGAATCTCGCATCGCGATCGCATACGGACTTGTAACGCGGCCCCGGCGCCGGCGTCAGGGCATTGTTCTGCGCTGCTCCGGCGTTAGAACGGAAGCTTCGAGCGCGCCTGCTTACCGCCCGAGTGGCTCTTGTCGGCGGCCCGGCGGGATTTGCCGAACGACTTGCTCAGAAGGGTGCCGATCGGCCCGGGCGCCTTGCCTCCTGCCCTCTGCCCCATCGAGAAGCCCTTGTCGCTACCCCGCCGGGCGTGATTGGAGAGCCGCGGCAGCATGAAGCCGAGGATCGCCAGGATCACGCATATCGCTATCACCGCACCGATCAGCATTCGTTCCCTTTCTTACAGCTCTTTCTCAATTTCGCCGGCCTTGTCCTGGTGGCGTTTGGCGCTTGCCTCCGCACGGGCGACCCGGTCGCCGGCGTCACTCGATTCAGTCTGGATGTCATCGGCCCGCTGCTGGTGCTCCTCGGCGAGGCGCGCGTGTCGCGCGGCGAGGTCGGCCTGCTCGGCAGCATCCGCCTCGCGGGCCTGTTGCTCGGTGGCCAGCGCTCGCGCCCTCGACTCCTGAGCCTCGGCCTCCTGGCGGTGCCCGCCGACCTGTTCGCTCATGCGCTCGCGCCGCAGCTCCCTCCGCGCCCGAGCCCGCCTGGCGGCGATCGCCGCGAGCGCAAGCAGGGCGAGTACGACTATGACGACCACCACTGTCAACCCGGTTGACACATCCTGCGTATACCCACCCACGGCACTCCCAATCGCGCCTTACTCCGGAGCCTGTGAGAGATTCGGCCTGACGAGGGGCGGAGGGGAGATCGTGATCGACAACCGTTGGCAGCCGACGCTCGGTCGCTTGGCGCCGCTGTTCTGGGCGTCCCTCGTCGCCGTCGGCCTGCTGATCGTCTTCCCCTACGGCTTCCCGACCTACGACACCCGCTACGCGCTCGTCTGGGGAAACGAAATCGGCAGCGGGCTCAGCCCCGACTACGGCGCCGGCGACCCGCCCACCCCGCACCCCCTCGCGGATGCCTGGGGAGCCCTGGTCTCGCCGCTGGGGGCACTCGGCGCGACCGACGCGACGATGGTCGTCGCCTACCTCTCGATCGGCGCCATCGCCTATCTCGTCTACCGGCTCGGCGCGACCTGGTTCGACCGCCCGATCGGCGTCCTCGCCGCGGTCCTGATCGTCACCAGGCCGCCGCTGATCTCCAACGGGCTGCGCGCCTACGTCGACCTGCCCTACATCGCCCTCGTCCTCGCGGCGCTGGCGCTCGAGAGCCGCCGCCCGCGGGCGGGTTGGCCGGTCCTGGCGCTGCTGGCGGCCGCCGGGCTGCTGCGGCCGGAGGCGTGGCTCTTCTCAGCCGCCTACCTGCTCTACATGCTGCTCGAGCTGAATCCGGAGGACGGGCGCCTGCCGCTGCGACCGCGACCCGAGCTGACTCGGGTGCGGGGGGCGGCGCTGGTCGCCCTGGCGGCCTCGGCACCGTTGATCTGGGCGCTCTTCGATCTGATCACTTCCGGCGAGCCGCTCTACTCGTTCACCGCCACCCGCTCCCGGGTCGGCGAACTCGAACGCGACACCGGCCTGGCCGCTGTCGTTCTCGACGGTCCCCACCGGCTCGGGGAAGCGCTCAGCCGGCCGGGAATCGTCGCCGCCGGCGCCGGCATCGTCCTCTCCCTCGTCTGGTTCAGAAAGCGGGCGGGCCCCGGACTCGTCGCCGTTGCGCTTGCCGTGGGCGCCTTCGCGATCCTCGGCAGCTCCGGGCTGGCCGTGATCGCCCGTTACCTGATGCTGCTCTCGGCGCTGCTGTGCGTGTTCGCCGCGGCTGCGGTGCTCGGCTGGCGCCTGCTTCCCGGAGCCGACCCCTGGCGGCGGCGATGGCCGGTGCTCGCCGCGCTGCTCGCGGTCCTCTTCATCGCCCAGGCCCCTCAGCAGTGGGGTTACCTCTCCGACGAAGACTTCACGATCGACCAGCAGGCCCGCCTCGACACCGACCTGCGCAAGCTGGCCGAATCTGGAGCCTTCGCCCCCGGCTGCGGGCCCATTGCCAGCCCCAGCGATCGCGCTGTCCCCCGGCTCGCCTCCTGGCTCGACGTTCGGCCCTCGTCGATCTCGATCGAAGGCTTCGACCCTCCCCCCGACCGGGGCTACCTGCTCGACACCAGGACCGCCTACGGCGCCGATCACTATGGGGAGGCAGTCGTTCCGCCCGGCTTCCGTCCCGTCGCCGGCAACGAATCCTTCCTCCTCTACGCGAAGTGCTAGCCGCCCGGCCGACCGGCCGCTGCGGTTAGCCTGCGCGATGACGATGTCGAGCGAGAGCGGACACGCGACGGAGCTTTTGATCGGCGGTGAGCAGGCGGCCGGCGAGGGCGCTCGACTCGAGGTCGAGAACCCGTTCACGACCGAGACGATCGTCGCGGTCGCCTCCGCCTCCGGCGAGCAGGTCGACGCGGCCGTCGCCGCTGCGCGTGGGGCCTGGACGGATTGGGCGCGGATGCCCGCCGGCGAGCGCTGCGAGCTGCTGCACGAGGTGGCGCGCCGGTTGCGCGAGAGCAGCGAGGACCTGGCCCGGACGATGACCTCGGAGGGCGGCAAGCCGCTGATCGAGAACCGCGACGAGCTCGAGTGGACCGCGGCGGCCTTCGACTACTACGCCGAGATCGGCCGCGACCATGCCGGCCGCGTGATTCCGCCGATCGAGGCCAGCCAGCTGGCGATGGTCGTCAAGGACCCGCTCGGGGTGGTCGGCTGCATCGTTCCCTGGAACTACCCGCTGCTGCTGCTCGCCTGGAAGGTGGCACCTGCCCTCGCGGCCGGCAACTGCGTCGTCTGCAAGCCCTCGGAGCTGACGCCGCTCTCGACCCTGATGCTGGCGCCGGTGTTCGAGCACATGCCGGCGGGGACGGTCAACCTGCTGGCCGGCGCCGGCGAGGTCGGCGCCGCGCTCGCCTCCCACGACGACGTCGACTGCATCGCCTTCACCGGCTCGGTCGCGACCGGGAAGAAGGTCGCCGAAGCCTGCACCCCGCGGATGGCCCGGATGAACCTGGAGATGGGCGGCAAGGACGCCTTCATCGTCTGCGCCGACGTCGCCTCCGAGATCGAGGTCGCGGCACGCGGCGGCGCCTGGGCCGCCTTCCTCAACGCCGGCCAGGTCTGCACCTCGGCCGAGCGGTTCTACGTCGTCGACGAGGTCTTCGACGAGTACGTCGGCGCCTTCGTCGAGCACACCCGCTCGCTCGTGCTCGGCGACCCGTTCGAGGTCGGGACCGACATCGGCCCGATGGTCTCCGACCTGCAGCGGGCCAAGGTCGTCGCCCAGCTCGAGGCGGCCGGCGCCGCCGGCGCCGAGATCCTGGTCGGCGGTGACTCCGGTGGCCAGGACCGCGGCCACTTCCTCTCCCCCGCCGTCGTCATCGACGTCGACCCCGACGCCGCGCTGCTGACCGAGGAGACCTTCGGCCCGGTGGCGCCGATCGTCCGGGTGGGGTCGCTCGACGAGGCGATCGAGAAGGCGAACTCGACCGAGTTCGGCCTCGGCGCCAACGTCTATACGCGCGACCTCGAGAACGCGATTCGCTGCATGCGCGAGCTCCGAGCCGGAACCGTCTGGATCAACGACCCGCTCACCGACAACGACGCCGGCCCCTTCGGCGGCTTCAAGCAGTCGGGCCTCGGGCGCGAGCTCGGGCGCGAGGGACTCGAGGCCTTTCAGGAGACCAAGCACGTTCACATGGAGAGCCGGATCGAGCGCAAGGAATGGTGGTACCCCTACCGGGAGTACGGCGCTTAGGAGAGGCGTTCGTCGAGCGCGTCGGCGAAGCGCCCCGCCGCCCCCTCGGAATGCTGGAAGAAGAGCGAGGGCTCGGTGAGCTCGACCTCGAGCACGACCGGCTCGCCGGCGGCGCCGAGGACCAGGTCCACCCGCGCGTACAGCAAGGTCCCGAAGCGCTCCCCGACCGTGGCGAGCACCCGGTCGGCGACCTTGCGCTCGGCCGCCGTGGCCCTCCGGGGCTCGATCGTCTCCGGAGCGAAGAACCCCTCGGTCGGGCCCTCGCCCGGCCGCAGCAACGCCCCCTTGCGAATCGCGTGGGAGAGCTCGCCGCCGAAGTACAGCAGCGCGGTCTCGCCACGCTCGTCGACCGACGAGAGATAGGGCTGCACCATCGCCGTGCGGCCACTCGCATGGATCTCGGCGACGAGGTCCCGGGCGCGCTCCATCTCGAACGAATCGGCGGTGCCGAACCGCGCGGTGTCCTTCGATCCCGCCGAGACCGACGGCTTGACCACCACCTCCCCACCTGGCCCCTTCGTGGCGCTATCCGGGACAAGGGAGCCGGGTGGGACGAAGGCGGTGTCGACGACGGGTAGCTCGAGTTCGGTCAACTCGGCCAGGTATGCCTTGTCGGTATTCCAGGCGAGCACCTCCGCCGGGTTATGGAGCGTGGGCACGCCGTTCGCCCACTCGAGGAACTCGTCGCGCCGCCGCTGGTAGTCCCAGGTCGAGCGGATCAGGACCACGTCGAACCCGGTCCAATCGATCCCGGCGTCGTCCCAGAGGCACCACTCGACCCCGTGGCCACGCGCCGAGAGCGTGGCCGCCATCAGCGCGTCGTCGGCGTCTCCGGCGGGCAGCTCGGAGCATGTCGCCAGGGCGATCTTCATGCGTCCAACCTATTAACCGGTGGGTGCGGATGAAGCTAGAGTTGTCGCCGATGAGGCGCCTGCCGAAACTCTTCCTGCTGGCCGTCGCGCTCGCGGCCTTCTGCGCCTCTCCCGCCACCGCGAAATTGACGCCGACGATCACCGAGTTCCCGGCGAGCAACCCGATCTCAGCGGAATCGGGGCCCAACGCGATCGCCGCCGGTCCCGACGGCGCTCTCTGGTTCATCGACCCCTACGCCAACCGGGTCGGCCGCATCACCACCGAGGGCACCCTCACCCTGCAGGCGCCGATCCCGGGGGCCTCGTTCGAGTACGACATCACGGCCGGTCCCGACGGGGCGATGTGGTTCGTCTCCCAGGGCCCCTCGCAGGTCGGCCGGGTCGACACCGCCGGGAACATCCTCACCAAGGACTTCGCCGACCCGATCGCCAACCCGACCAAGATCGTCTCCGGGCCCGAAAACGCGCTCTGGATCGGAGAGGCAGCCGCAGGCGCGATCGGCAGGGTCCCGGCGAGCACGCCGCTGCAGACCCCGGACGAATCTCGGACGACGAGCGGCGGCCCGACGGACCTGGCCGTCGGGCCCGACGGGAACCTCTGGTTCACGGAGTACAACGAGAGCGAAGTCGGCCGGATGTCGCCGGCCGGGGACGTGACCTACTTCCCGCTGCCCTCCGGGATCAAAAATCCGGAGATGATCACCGCGGGGCCGGATGGGGCGCTCTGGTATTGGACCCTCAACCCAGGGACGATCGTGAGGATGAGCGCCGACGCGCTGCAGCAGCCGTTCGCCCTCCCCGAGGCGCCGTTCGGCGAGATCACGACCGGTCCCGACGGCGCTCTCTGGATCGCGGACTTCGACCAGATCATGCGGGTCACCGTCGACGGTGTCGCCGAAGAGTTCCCACTCCAAGACAAAAACGCGGGGGCCTTGGGCATCACCGCCGGCCCGGACGGCAATGTCTGGTTCACCGAGGGCAACGCGGGTCTGATCGGCCGCATCACGACGCCGCCGAACACGAAAACCGGTGCTCTCGAGAAGGCCGGCGCCAAAAGCATCACCGTCTCCGGCGCTGTCAGCGGGCATTCGCAGCCGACTACGGTCACCGTCGAGTACGGGACCGCCGCGGGCGGCCCGACCCAGGCATCGCAGCCGCTTCAGCTCGCCCCGAGCGCCGCCGAGCAGCCGGTATCGATCGCGGTCGCAGGGCTGGCCCCGAAGACCTCGTATCGCTACCGCCTCGTCGCGAGCAACCCGACCGGCGCCACCCCCGGCGCCTTCGCCGAGGGCTCCACGACCGCCCTCCCCCGCTGCAAGGTCAAGCGCGCCAAGCAGGGCAAGAACGGCTCGATCAAGCTGACTCTCAAATGCAGCTCCTCGACCTCGGTCCGGGCCAAGGCGACGGCCGGCAAGAAGCTCTACGGCAAGGGGCGGGCCAAAGTGCGGAAGGGCAAGGCGACGCTGCGTATCGAGCCGACCAAGAAGGCCCGCGTCCGTCTCGAGCAGACGGGGCGGCTGAAAGTCAGGGTCGCGATCAAAGCGATCGGCGGCGGCACCTCGACCCCGCTTCGCAAGAGCATCCGGGTCAAGCAGCGCCCGACGCTTTGATTTCCCTGCGCAAGATGCCTTAATCTCCGTCGGTGAAGATTCCCGCCGCGATCATCGGAGCGCTGGTTCTCGTGCTCGTCCTCGCGTCGCCGGTGATGGCGCTGTTCCTTGGGGAATGGGGCGGTAGCGGCACCGGCCAGGGAGAGTTCAATTCGCCGACCGGGGTCGCCACGAACACCCTCAACGAGGTCTACGTCGTCGACTCGGGCAACAACCGGGTGCAGAAGTTCTCCGAAACCGGCGAATTCGTCGCCCAGTTCGGGGGTCCGGGATCGGGGCCCGGGCAGCTCTCCTCCCCCGCCGGGATCTCGATCGACGAAGACAACTTCCTCTATGTGGCCGACCAGGGGAACGCGCGGGTGCAAAAACTCGGGCCCTGGGGTGAATTCATCGCCCTGATCGGCAGCCCGGGCCAGTTCTCGGTGCCCACCGATGTCGCCGTCGACCCCAAAGGCAACGTCGTCGTCTCCGACGCGGGCCACAACAGGATCTTCAGGTTCGATGCCAGCGGCAAACTTTTGAACGAATGGGGGTCGGGCGGCAGCGCGACCGGGCAGTTCAGCGGGCCCCGCGGCATCGCCACCAACGCCGCAGGCCAGGTCTACGTCGCCGACACCGGCAACCTCCGGGTCCAGAAGTTCGGCCCCGACGGCGAATTCCTCACGGCCTGGGGCTCCGCCGGGAAAGGTGCCGGGCTCTTCGCCTCCCCCGTCGGCGTCTCGACCGACCCGGTCGGAAAGGTCTACGTGCCGGACTCGCTCAACAACCAGGTGCAGAAATTCGGCCCCGACGGCGAATTCATCAGCGCTTGGGGAGAAACCGGAACGAAACCGAACTTCTTCCAGGGCCCGGTCGACGTGGCGGTCAGCTTCTCGGCGAAGACCTACGTCGTCGACGCCGGCAACAACCGCATCGAGGTCTACGGGAAGATCCCCGACCCCCGCTTCGGCCAAACCGTCAACCTCGCCCCGGTGGGCGGCACGATCAAGGTCAAACCGCCGCACGGGAAATTCTTCCGCAGGCTCTACTCGGCGACCCAGGTGAAGGTCGGCTCGATCGTCGACGCCACTACGGGCAAAGTGGCGCTGACCTCGGCAAAAGACCGGGTCGGAACCACCCAGAGCGCCAACTTCGAACGCGGCCAGTTCCGGGTCCTCCAGCCGCGAAAAGGGAAGGCGATCACCGTCCTCAAACTGGTCGGCGCCCTGAGCTGCAAGTCGGGCAAGGGCAAGGCCGGCGCCTCGCGGCGCCGCGGCTCCCGCAGCCTCTGGGGCTCGGGCAAGGGCAACTACCGATCCGAGGGCTCCTACGGCGCCGCCACGGTGCGCGGCACGATCTGGCTGACGAAGGACACCTGCGCCGGGACCCTCTTCAAGGTGAAACGCGGCGTGATCGTCGTCAAAGACTTCACTTCGCACCGCAACGTCAAAGTCGGGGCCGGGAAGAGCTACCTGGCCCCCGCTCCTTGAGCTAGAGCTCGAGATAGCGCTCGAGGGAATCCGCGACCGAAACGTCGCCGTCCCGCACGTACATGACCCGCCGCCTCGAGCGCGGCTCGTGGGCGAGTGCCGCCAGCACCGCGGCCACGTCTTCGCGGCTGACTTCGCCCTGGAGCGGATCGCCGGAGACCTCCACCTCGCCGCTGCCGGGCTCGTCGGTCAGGGTCGTCGGCCGCAGGATCGTCCAGGCACGGTCGCTCTCGATCAGGGCCCTGTCGGCATCGGCCTTGGCCCGCAGGTAGACGCTGAAGACGTCGTCGCCGCCGGGCGGGTCCTCGGCGCCGATCGAGCTGATCATCAGGTAGCCCTCGACGCTCTCGGCAACAGCCGCCTCGAGCAGCTTGATAGCGCCGTCACGGTCCATCGACCACTTGCGCCCGGTTCCGCTGCCGGGACCGGCCCCGGCGGCGAAGACGACCATCTCGACCCCGGAGATCGCCGCGGCGATCTCCTCGGGCGTCGCCGTCTCGAGGTCGCAGACGACAGGCTCGCTGCCGTCCGCCCGCAGGTCGTCGGCCTGGTCGGGATCGCGGATCAGGCCCCGGACCCGGTCGCCGCGGGAGACCAGCATGCGGGTCAGGCGCCGGGCGATCTTCCCGTGGCCGCCCGCGATCGCGATCTCGATGTCGCTGCTCATCCCGAGGAGCTACGTTAGGGCAACCGTGGTGGAAAAGGACGCAGTAGTGGTCGGGGCCCGCTGCGCGGGCTCGACGTTGGCTCTCTCCCTGGCCGAGCGAGGCATGGACGTGGCGCTCGTCGACCGCGACATTTTTCCGAGCGAAACGATCTCGACCCACCTGATTTTCCCGAACACGCTCGCGCGTTTCGAGCAGCTCGGCATCCTCGACACGATGCTCGCCGCCCACGAGGTGCCGCTGCTCGAGTTCCGGATCATTGCCCTTGGCCATGACATCGGCGGCGGCTTCACACCCGTCGACGGATTCGACCGGGCCGCGGCCCCGCGGCGGATCGCCCTCGACAAAGCCGTCCTCGACACCGCCCTGCGCTCGCCACGGGTCGAAGGCCGCTTCGGCGAGCGGGTCGTCGACCTGATCGGCGCCGGGACCGAGGACGACCCGGTCGCGGGTGTCGTCCTCGAGAGCGGCGAGCGGATCGGCGCCCGGTTCGTGTTCGGGGCCGACGGGCGCGCATCGACGGTCGCCGGCAAGCTCGGCATCGAGAAAGAGCGTCCCCTGAGCGGGAACGTGGCCTTCCTCTTCGCCTACTGGCAGGGCCTCGAGAACGACGGCTACGCGACCTCCGACATCAGGGAGGACGGGGTCGTGAGCAGGTGGGCCGGCGAGGACGGCGTGCACCTGCTCGTCGGCTGGGGCACCCCGGAGCTGACCCGAGGCTCGCCGGAGGAGCGGATGCGCAGGTATCGCGAGGTGCTGGCGCGGTTCCCGGAGACGGTCGATCCGGATGCGCTCGAGCGCGCCGAGATGGTGAGCGACCTGGTCACCGCGCCGGAGTCGCTGATGCGCGGCTACTTCCGCAAGCCCGCGGGGCCCGGCTGGGCCCTCCTCGGCGACGCCTGCCACTTCAAGCATCCCGGCACCGCGCAGGGCATCTCCGACGCCGTCGAGCAGGCGATCCACATCGCCGAAGGCGTCTCCGGCGCCGACCCCGAGCTCGCCGGCTACGAGGAGTGGCGGGAAACGCGCGCCAGGGAGCACTACGAATGGTCTTTCTCCTGGGCCCGCTTCCCGCGACCCGAGTCGGAGCCCGTATTCCGCGGTTGGGCGACCGAGCCCGACGCCGGCCAGGACCTGCGCGACGCCTTCAGCCGCCGGATCGAGCCCTCGGTGGCGATGAGCAAGGAGCGGCTCGCGCGCTGGTTCGCGTGAACCGTCCCTGAGTCCGGGAGAATCCCACGCCGATGGCGGCCATCTTCCTGCGCTTCCTGAAGTTCGGCCTGCTCGCCTGGGGAGGCCCCGCGGCACAGATCGCAATGATCAAGCGCGAGTGCGTCGACGAAGAGGGCTGGGTCTCCGAGGAGACCTTCAAGAAGACGCTCGCCGTCTACCAGGTCCTGCCCGGCCCCGAGGCCCACGAGCTCTGCGTCTACTTCGGCCGGATACGGGGCGGCAAGCGCGGCGGGCTCCTCGCCGGCCTCGGCTTCATGCTGCCCGGCTTCCTGCTGATGCTGGGGCTCTCCGTCCTCTACGTCGAGGCAGACCTCGCCGGCCACCTCGAGGAGCTCTTCTACGGCCTGACCGCGGCCGTCGGCGGCCTGGTGGCGCGGGCACTGGTGCGGCTCGGGGGCTCGTTCGTGACCGACGTGCCGCTCGCGGTGATCGCAATCGTCGCCTTCGCCCTCACCGCTTTCGCCTCGGCGAACTTCGTCCTCGTCCTGCTCGGCGCCGGGATCGCCTACGAGCTGTGGACCAACGGCGCCCGCTGGCGGGGCCGGGCCGGCTCCTTCGCCTTCGGGCCGATCGCCGCGGTCGTCGCCCTCGCGCTCGGCACGATCACCGTCTCGCTCACCGCCTCGATCTTCCTCGAGGGGCTGAAGGCGGGGCTACTCACCTTCGGCGGCGCCTACACGGTGATCCCATTCCTCCAGGAGAGCGCCGTCGAAGGACAGCACTGGCTCACCGACAGCCAGTTCGTCGACGGCCTCGCGATCAGCGGCGTCCTGCCGGCACCTCTGATCATCTTCTCGACCTTCGTCGGCTACCTCGCCGGCGGTTTCGCCGGCGCCCTGGCGATGACGGTGGGGATCTTCCTCCCCGCCTTCATCTTTCCGATCTTCTTCCACCGCACCCTGGTCGCGGTCGCCGAGAACCCCCGGATAAGGCCCTTCCTGCTCGGTGTCGCCGCCGGGGTGATCGGGCTGATCTCCGCCGTCACCGTGACGATCCTCGAAACCAGCGTGGTCGACGTACCCACCGCGATCCTCGCGCTCGCGGCCTTCCTCGCCCTGACCCGCTGGCACGGCAAGCTGACGGTGCTCTACGTGGTTCTCGGCTGCGGCGCGATCGGGGTGCTCCTGCAGCTGACGGTCGTCTAGGCCCGGCCGGTGGCGCCTGCGCTCCCGTCGGGGTAGCTTGCCGCTGTGGCCAAGACGGTCTACTACTGCGCCAGCTCGCTGGATGGCTACATCGCCGAGTCCGACGACAGTCTCGGATGGCTCCTCGACCACCGGGGCGCGTTCGAGGACGATGCCGCCGAGCCCGCCCCGATGGGTGAAGGAGGCGCGTACGAGAGCTTCTACGAGGGAGTCGGGGCGCTTGTCGCGGGCTCGGTCACCTACGAGTGGATCCTCGACCACCTGGACGATGCGGGTGGAGGCGAGTGGCCGTACCGGGGGAAACCGTGCTGGGTTCTGAGCTCGCGCGAGCTGCCCCTGCCCGGGGGTGAGGGAGTCGACGTTCGGATCGCGAGCGCCCCGCTGGACGAGCTCTACGATGAGATGGCGACAGCGGCGGGCGACCGGGCGATCTGGGTTGTCGGTGGCGGGAACGTGGCCTCGCAGTTCGCCGACGAGGGGCTCCTGGACGAGGTCCACGTGACCGTGGTCCCTGTCGTGCTGGGCACCGGCAAGCCGCTCTTCGAGCGGCGCATCCGCAACGGCGCGATGCAGTTGACCGGAACCCGCGCCTTCGACAACGGAATGGTCGAGCTCCGCTACGAGATCAGGCGCTAGGCGGAGGATCCCGTCAGGTGGGTAGAGGGGTTCAGACGAACCCCCACGACCGAAGGAGAATCGAGATGGGAAAGCTGATCGCGACCACGCAGGCCACCCTCGACGGCGTCATCGACCCGGTCGGCGATTGGGTGCAGCCGGGTGGAGACCACGCCGACTACTCGTTCGAGCGCCAGGCGAAATCCGGCGGGCTGGTGCTGGGCCGCAAGACCTTCGAGGGGCTGGCGGGATATTGGCCGAGCGAGTCGGGCAAGTGGGCCGACATGGTCAACCCGATCCCGAAGTACGTCGGGTCCAACACCCTGTCCGGCGATCTCGAGTGGAACGGGACCCTGCTCGAGGGGGACCTCGAGGACTCGATCCCGAAGCTGAAGGACGAGGTCGACGGCGACCTGTTCATCCACGGCAGCGGCGAGTTCGCGTACGCCCTCGCCGAAAAGGGCTTGATCGACGAGTACGAGGTCTACCTGAACCCGATCGTCTGGGGCGAGGGCAACGTCCACGTGCTCGGCGACAGGGGCACGGTCCGGATGGAGCTCGAGGACCTCAAGCGGTTCGACTCCGGAGTGGTCCTCCTCACCTACCTGCCGGCGTCCTGACGGCGGACCCCGAGCCGGGGTTACTGCTTTTCGATGTCCTTGCCGGGGCCGCCGACCAACTTGTCACTTCCGCCCCCGCCTTTCAAGGTGTCGCGGCCGGGCCCGCCGAGCAGCTTGTCCGCCCCGGAGCCGCCGCGGAGAAAGTCATCCCCGCGGCCGCCGTCGATCTTGTCGCTGTCGGCGCCGCCGCCCAGCTTGTCGTTGAGGTTGCCGCCGGCGATCGAGTCGGAGCCGAGACCGCCGTCGAAGACGTTGATGTGATTCGGAGCCCCGACGAATTTGTCGTCGGAGAATTCGGTCGGATCGCTCACCGTGGAGGTGGCGTGGATCTCGATCGGCCCCTGGCCGCCACCGAGATTGTCGGGCAGCTGCGAGAAGTCGAAGAGGGTGGAAATGGACGAAGAGGCCTCGATTCGCCTCAAGTCGCGGCAGAAGGCAGGACCATCGTCGACGGAAACTCCGCTGACCGTGATCTCGCCGTCGCTCGCGCAGCGTGGGACGATTTTCCCCTCGCCGCCGTTGACCGTGAGCACACCGTTGGCGAAGGAGCCAAAGGCATCCGCCCTCGCCGGCACCAGCACCGCGATCGCCAGCGCGAGCGTCGCGCCGGCCAGCGCCCAGAACGACGACCCGCCGAATCGAAGCCGACGCGCCGTCATGTCAGTGGCCGTAGCCCGCCGCCGGCGGACCGGCGTCGACGTTGACGGTGCCCGCGCCGCGCGCTGCCGGCCGCTGGGACCGAGACGCGTGTTTGCGAGCGCGGGGGCGGATGAACGGGATCGAGATCGTTTTCGTCGTCCCGGCCGAGGCGCCGTCGGGAACGAAGGTGAGCCGCAACTTGTAGGTCCCGGCGGTGAGGCGCTTGGGCAGCTTCAGCTTGAAGCCGAAGGTCCCGGCGCCGGCAAGCACCCCCGCGCCCTTGGCGACGGTCTTCGGTCCCTTCGTCAATGCCGCCTGAAAGGCGCCGGGGCTGCTCGCGATCAGCGTCATCAGGATCGGTTTCGGCTTCTTGCTGAGCTTGTACTTCTTCGGCGCGATCACTTTCAGCTCGCCGAGGCTGGTCGTCTGGGTCCCCAGCTTGCCGCCGATCGCGTCTTTGCTGGGCGGTTTGACGGTGACGGTGCCCTCATCGCCGCTGCCGCCTTCCGTTTTCACCACCAGGTCGACGCCGGCAGTCCCGGTGTTGCCTGCACCGTCGTGGGTGGTCAGTTCGACGTGGTAGGTCCCAGGGGCGCTGTAGGTGTGGGTGATGTTTGTGCCTTCTTTGCCGGCCGTGTTGTCGCCGAAGCTCCAGGTGTAGGGGCCCGAGATCCCCGAACCGCCGTCACTGCCAGAGGCGCTGAAGGTGACCAGGTCCCCGGTCGCCGGCGTCGTGTCGCTTGCCGTCACGCCGATTGCAGGTGGGGCGCGGTCGAGCAGCACGCTGCCGCACGAGCTGTCGGCGAGGTTGGCATCTCCCGCGGTCCAGCCCTGCCCGGTGGCGGGATTGACGAACTGGTTGACGTGAGTCGGGAAAACGGCAAGCGATTCGTTGGCGTTCGGGTCCGGATCCGGAATCGACTGGTCGGCTGCCGATGCGCAGAGATAGACGGGGCCGTCCGCTTCCGAGCTGAAGTCGAATGTGCAGTCGAACGAGTTGACCTTGGCGTTTCCCGGCGCCGCGAAGCGAGTCAGGTTCGCGTGGCTGCAGTTGGGCGTGTAGCTGTGCAGGTCGGCGTTGGTGCAGCCCCGGTCGCGCCGCGCACAGATGTAGACGGCGGCGGCATCGCCTCCGGCGAACCAGGGGTGGCTCAGGGCGTCGTTGTAATCGATGTGCATCGGGATTTGCGGGTTGTTCGTGTAGTTCGCGGTGCCCGCCGCGTAGACGGTGAGGACCGGTGCACCGAGGTCGATCAGCGTCCCCGACCGGCAGTGTTCGCCGGAGCAGGGATAGAGCCCGATCCCGTCGATGTACTCGCTCGGACGTGTCACGACCACGGTCCCGTTGGGGAGCGAGTTCTCGGTCTGTGAGAACTGGCCCGAGCCTCCGAGGTAATACGTGGACGCAGAGGGGATGCAACCACGTTCGAAGGACGAGCCGCCTCGTTCGACGGTGATGCAATATCTGACGTTCCCGCCCTGACTGTTCCAGTCGAAGAAGTGCGAGTTCGTCGGCGTGTTGGTGACCGCGGGCTCGCCCCCGGCGCTGACGGCGAAGTTGGCGGCCCCGCTCGCGGGAGCGACGCAAGCGACGAGCAGCATCAGAAACGAAAGACGAGCAAATTTGCCGAGCATCGAGTCTCCCCCAGTTGGTCGGCCGACGGCTTCGCGCGGCCGCGGCATCAAGTCCTACAAGCGGAGGCGAAGATGTCGGCCTGTCGCAACGAAAGGCTCTCGGGGGGCACGTCGGCAAATGGCGACCGCAGAGCGACCCTAACAGGACCTCGGCGATCTGAAACCCGATCCGGACGAAGTGGCGGAAACGTTTGCGAGTACGCTCGCCCGGTGCCCTCTCGCTTTCTCGTCTCGGCGTTCGTCTGCTCACTGACGCTTGCCGCGGCGGCTCCGGCGGGGGCGACGACCTATTGCGCCGCACCGGCAAGCGGCTGCGGCGGCGGCGATTACCCGACGCTGACGGCGGCGCTCGGCGCCGCCTCTGCGAGCCCGACCGCGGACGTCGTCCAGCTCGGTGCTGCCGGCTACGCCGACGGGCCCTGGAGCTACGTCGGCAGCGAAACCAACCCGGTCACGATCCGCGGCACCGGCGACCGCGAATCCCAGCTGCTGCCGTCGGTCAGCGGACCGAACCTGACGCTCACCTACGGCAACCTCGACGGCGTCCTCCTCTACTCCCCGCAGGAAGGGACGGCGCTCAGGATCACCCTGGGCACGCTCTCGAACTCTCAGGTCGTGGTCACGAATTTCGGCCTCGGGGTGGCAGCGATCGGCGCGACCGTCGAAGACTCTGCGATCACACCCAGCAACAAAGCCGTCGGGACTCGCGCCGTGCTCGCCGACCAGTCGACGGTCGAAGACACCCTGATCTCGACGACTGACGGTGTCGAGGCCGTCAATCCACCGGTGACCGTGCGCCGCGCGACGATCGTCACCCAGGGATACGCGCTGCAGAGCGGATTGACGCAAACCAAGATCTCCGACTCGGTGATCGTGCTCGACGATCCGACCGCGGTCGGCGTCCAGGGCATCTGCGACATCGCGACCGGCACGATCACGATCGAGGCCACCAACCTCACCGTGACCGCCCTCGGCGGTGGGATCGCGTTCCGCAGCACGGGCGCCCAGCTCTGCGGTGGGCTCGTGGAGGTGTCCAGCAGCCTCGTCGACGGCGTCGGCACGACCGCCGCCTGCGCACCGGGTGGGGAAGGTGGCAAAGCGTCCGTGGCATTCGAATACTCGGCCGCGGACCTCACCGGCGCGGGCAAGGTCACCGGAACCTGCACGGGGCCTGTCGATGCAGGAGACAACTTCCTCGCCGACCCAAAACTCGCCAGCCCGGGGTCGCTGCGGCCGGTGCCGCGCTTCGACTCGCCGCTGGTCGATGCCGGCGACCCCGCCTCCCCCGATATCGCTCAGCAACCAACCGACTTGGCGGGGCTGCCGCGGGCGGTCAACGGGCGGCGCGACATCGGCGCCCTCGAGTACGGGCGGCGTGCTCCGTTGCTGACGGTCGCGCCCGAGCTCGCGAGCGTCAAAACCGGCGAGGCGGTGGCCTTCACCGCCACGGTCTCGGATCCCGACCTCGGAGACACCGTCGTCGTGACCTGGAGCTTCGACGACGGTGGTACCGGGACCGGGAACGAAGTCGGCCATTCCTTCGCCACCGCGGGCAGCCACTCGGTCACCGCGACCGCGACCGACTCGGCCGGGGTGACCGCGGTCCGCACGGTGCCGGTGGAAGTCGTCGGCCCCGACCTGCCGAGTGTCGAGAAACCGAAGAGGGCGGAGCCACCGGTGACGATCGGCCTCAAGGGCCCGAAGAAGGTAAGGCGCGGCAAGCCGGCCAACTTCAGATTCGGGTCGTCCAAACCCGGCGGGACCTTCATGTGCAGGGTCGACAAGAAGCCGTGGAAGCCCTGCGGATCGCCGTTCAAGGTGAAGACGACGAAGCTGGGCCCTGCCAGGAAGCACCGGTTCTCGGTCTACGCCGTCGATTCCGGGGGAACAGCCGACGCCACCCCTCTGAGCCGAAGCTTCTTGATCAACCGATCCGCTCCACCAGCTCGGGGATGATTCCCTCCGGGCCGCCGGACGAAGCAGGGCCGGTAGCTGTCTCGTAGCGCGCCAGCTGGCCGACGAGCTTGGCTTTAGACGCAAAACCCCCGGATCTCTCCGAGGGTCCTCACGAACCCCACCGCCGAGCTCGCCGCCAGGGCTGGCGCGGGCAAGCGGTACGGCAGCCTGGCCGAGTAGGACCCGGATCCCTCAGCGAGTCGATTTCCCGGTGGTGCCGCAGCCTTTCGGTCCTGCCGGCAGGAAGGCGGGCCTGTGGGGCTTGCCCTTGCAGGGAGAGGTCGGGGGAGTGACCTCTCGGGCTTCGACGGCGATCGTCCCGGCGCTGGCGCGACCCTGCTGCCCGACATCGTCTTCGACGACCACTTCGACCAGGTATTCGGCGGCGAGTGACCCGGCGTTGGCTGGAACTTCATAGGTCCCTTCGAAGCGGTTGGAGCTGACCGCGTTCAACCCCACTTCAACGCTGCCACCTCCGCTCACCGGCGTCACCGTCGCGTAGACGGCGGTCAGTCCGCTGTTGTCGCCGGCCTCGGCTTCGATCGTCACGGTGCCGCCGGAGGCGGGGAGGAACGTTGGGTTCAGCGAAGTCGAGCTGATCCACGGCGCTTCGTCGAACTGGGGCGCCGGTTCCACCTGGACTTCGCCGAGATAGCTGGCGTTGTAGTTGTGGAAGGCGTCGGAGGCCTGGACTTCGACCAGATAGCTGACGATGCCGTCGGAGTAGTTCGCCGCCGCTTCCAGGGTCCCGTAGTAGGTGCTCCCGTTCCCCTGGTAGAGGTAGATCGACTGGTAGCTGCCGTCGGATCCGAAGACCTGTGCGTAGGTCGAATGGAGTTCGGTTTCGTCGATGATGTCGACGCTGATCTGGGAGTTGCCGCCTTCGTAGGGAAGGGTGCTGGGAGTGAGGAGCCCGTTGGCGAATACCGGCGGCGTCGTGTCCGCCCCGACTTCCGGTTCTTCTTCAGCGGCGGCAGTGCCGACGCAGAGCAGAAACACAACCAGACTCAGCAACAACGACCGCACCATCGATTTCCCCCATCGTTGGACACCCTGTCGAGGGAGCCTATGCAAGACGGGCGACCGCTAGGCGAATGTCCTACAGGCGGGTCTGGAAGCGATCAGTACCCGCCGCTGGATCGGAGCCAGGGTTCCATCCACGAAAAAAGCCCCGTCTCCCGGGGCCTTCTCCTATAGCGGGGGCGGGATTCGAACCCGCGACCTTCGGGTTATGAGGTTTCTAGGCGGGGTTGACCAGGCTGGTTTTTGGTTTGTTCAAGCGGTCCGAGTTGGTCTGAGTTGACCCCACTTTCGCTCAAATTGTGACCCGTTTGTGTACCCGCGTCAGGACGAGGCCGCGCTGCTCAAGCTGCCTCCGCCAGTCGGAGGGTCTCCACTAGGTCGGCTATCTCCGTCTTGATAAGGACGGGAAGGTCAAGCCCCTCAACATTGTGGTCGAGAAGCCATGCGGCGACCTGCTCTCGACTGAGATCGTCGGCGACGATGATCCCCGAGAGGGCAACGGCGCTCGTCCTCGACAGCCCAAGCCCCATCAAGGCGAGCTCGGTGTCCCGCGAAACGCCCAGCTCCAACATCATCGTCAGGTCTGGCATCTCAGCCGCCAGATCAGCTTTACCGATTTGGTCGAGATGGAACTTCAAGACGTCGAGATAACAGGCGAGGTACTTCGGAGCCTCGAAGCGGGCGATCTGCTCGACGTCATCCATGACGGCCCGAATCATCGTTGCGACGTTGACTGGACCCTTCTTCTCGTAGTAGCTGATCCGGGCCGCGATCAGACGCGCAAGCGGGTGCCCGCGCATCCAATTGGCGACCAGCATCGCCAAAATCCACTGGCGGCCTCCAAGGCCGAATTCGCCCCCTAGATAGCGGCTGCTTCGCCCGATGGCCATCACATAGCTCTCGACGGCATCGTCGCTCTCGGGCATCGCGAGCAGCAATGACACCGGGTCCTCCTTCTCGCGGAAGTAGAGGAGCAACCGCTGCATCGACAATGGGCTAATCCCCGGATGCCCAGCGATGATCTCGACCGGGACTTCGACCGACTCCAGCGCACTCGCGACTTCCGCTTCGATGGAGTCGACCTGATCCCCTAGGGCGATGCCGGGAATGTCCTTGAGATTGACGCCCTGGGCGACGCGGGTTGCCATGAAACTGAACACGGACTCCAGCACCGGGTCCGCACGCCCAGCCTGCACAGGGGTCTCCGCCTCGATGTAGGCCCGCAAGCCGGCGGGGTCCGTTGCGACTTGATCAGAAGCACGCTGGATCGGCTGGCGTGCCCGCGAGCGCGGCACCTTCGGCCAAAGGTTCTCCTTGGTGGTGTCGACGCAGACGATGTTCCCCTGGAACTCCTTGCCCCAGCGGCCGGCACGCCCGGCGAGATTCCAGAAGTCCGCGGGCGACATCGGGCGGTTGTTGCCCTTCTTCGGTCCTCTCGCAAAGAGATTCCGGCAGGGCAGGTTGACCCCCTCCAGCAGAGTCGAGGTACAGACCAGGTAGCGAATGACGCCGAGTCGGAAGAGCTTCTCGATCTGCGCCCGAACTATCAGGGGCATATTCCCGTAGTGGAATGCCACTCCCCTCTCTAGTGCAGTTGCGAGCGCGTAGTCCTTATGGATCGTTTTCTGAACAAGCTCGCGCAGCTCGGCAATCTCGGCGCGATCAGTGATGTCGCAAGCCTCACCCAACGCATCGTGAATCTGGAGCGCCGCCTTCTCGGCAGCCCCGGCACCATTGACATAGACAACGTTGCCTGAGTCGGTGCCGCCCAACGCAACGGCGACCAGAGTCAGCCTCTTGCTCTCAGGCGACGGTCGCGCAGGCAGCTCAAACGTGCCGATATCGGTCGCCTCGCCGTCGAAGACTTGCTTGATCGCCCATGTCTTCGGCTTCCTTGGAACCTGATTCGCCCAAAGCAGATTCTGGTTGACGGTGATCGTTTCGCTCGTCAACGCGTCGGCATCGGCTCCAGCTGGGGCACCCTCAAGTAGCAACTCCGGATTGAGGGTGAGCGGGCTTGCGAAAAGCACCTGGCCGCTCGGATTTCGACGTACCGCCTCATCGAGAACGCGCTGGAGCAGGACGCCGCGAGAATCGTCTCCAAACTTCTGAGCCTCGTCGACGAAGAGCAGATCGGGAGCGAAGTCAGGAAACCGCTGTTGAAGCAAGTGCAGCCGCTCCTGGGTCAGGATGTGGATCTCCTTCTCTTTGGACCCAATGTCGCCGTCCCAGGGCAAGGCGTAGATGCCAACCTCTTTGGGGAAGTGGGCGCGAAGGTCGTTAGTGACCTCCTCGATCAACGCCCTCGTGGGCACCAAGTACACACCGCGGAATCCCTCGGTCGCGGCAAGGCGCTCCCCGAACCATCGCTTCACCACGTATGACTTGCCAGCCGAGGTGGGCGCTGACACGCTGAGCCACAAGTAATTCGAGGCTCGGTTCCAGAACTCACGCTGGAATCGGTTCGCTGCGATCGACTCTCCGTCAGCCACCGAGATCGTCAGAGCCAGGCGGCTATGGATGACGTCGAGCTGCAACGGCGCGGGTGCCTGATCCCAGGCGTCGACGTCGACAAGCTCGCGGCGCTCTGCCAGCTCTACCGCTGGTCGATTACCAAGGCGCTCCAAGAGCACGGCGGCGGCCGTGTGATGTCCCGGCTCAGCCGCTTTGGTGGACAGGCAGCCCTGCGCTACACGCAACGCGGCCTCCTGCGCCTTCTCGGAAGATGCAGTCGTCAGCGCGCTGCAGCAAAAGAGTGCGTGATTCCAGTCGATCTCGGCGGGCGCTTGTGCGGGAGAGATCGCCGGCAGGTCCTGCAGGATCGAGGTGAGCGTGATCGCCGACAGGTGAGACTGAAAGCGGGGCCCGGAGAGAATGACCTCGGCCAGGTCCTCGGGGGTCATGCGGTCAAGCCCAGCCGTTCTCGTAGCGCCTTGCGAAAGTCAGCGACCGAGGGCAAAGGCACACAGAAGACCTCGAACTCGAAGGCTTCAAGTTTGTGCTCGCCAATCTGCTTAGCGATCCGTTTCTGCCATCCGTCGATGGCAGTGGCGACCTGCTCGCTGATCGTCTTGCCGTCCTCACCAAACGGATGCGGGTAGTCGTCAAGGCTGAATCCGATGAGACAGGCACCCCGAAACTCGACTTTGGCCGCGCCTGCCTCATTCTCGAAGTAGTGGGCAAGCGCAGCGGTCACGTCAGGATCGCCGGCGTCGACGTTTTCACGAACGAGCATCAAGTCGCGCTCGGTCACATCGGTCCCGCCCTCGTCCAAAAGAAAGGGAGCGACACTCTCGAAGCACGCATCAATCGCGCCGTTGACCGAGGCATACAGCTTTGACTCGCCCCAATAGAGAGCAAGGTTGCCGTTGGGCAGCAGTCGAGCATGAACGCCATCTGCTCCGTGAACGTGCATTTCGGCGTTGGTCTTCAGCGGCATCTTGCAAAGGATCTGCGGAATCGAAAGCGCCGCTTCGAGAAGGAGATAGAGCAGGAGCTCTCCCCCCTCTCCCGACTTCTCGAGCTTGGTGAAGAGGGAGCGAGTCTGACTCTCCAGCTCACTGAACTTCTCCGGTGATTTCGTCTCGGCGTAGTAGGCAGCGGCTTCGTCTATGCGAGTGCGGGGGATGCAGAAGGCCATCGCGTGTTTCGCGAGCGTCTTCGTCAAGGCGTTCACTCGGGGGCGGTCATTTGCGTCGCGAGCGACGAAATGGCACCGGCAATTCGCCTTGGTCTCCTCGGGGATGACTGGCTCCCCAACGGTGACAAGAAGACCATCGAGATCATCCATCGAGGCACGCGGAAGCTGCTCGATCGCCTCCACTAGCCAGGAGGCAACCCCGTTCTCAACAAGTGCCGTCTGAGTCGCTGCATCCATGACGCCTCCACCCCACTCGTAAAGTCCCCGCTTCGACGCGCGGAGCCGAGGTTATGGGTCAGAGGGTGGGTAGTGCAGCGACGGACTCCCGCCGCTCACTCTAAGAGCCGGACTTAGCGGAGCAGCTTCACCAAGTCATCGGCGCTGAGGTCGGCATCGCGCAGGATGCCGGCGAGGGTGCCGCGACGGAGTTCCCGGTGAAGCGGGACGACGAGCGCGTGTCGGCGCCCGGTCTTCTTCAAGCGGACGTGACTGCCGCGCTGACGGACGACTTCCCAGCCCTCCTTGCGAAGCGCCTTGATCAGGCGCTCGCCGGAGACGACCGGCTGGCGCGGGCTCACGCGGGTAGGGGAATCGAGCGGCGGATCACGCCGCTGTCGAGCGGTTCGCCGTCTTCGCGCAGGCCCTCGACGTAGAGGGTGACCGCCTCGTTGGCGTTCGCCATCGCGTCGTCCATGTCGTCGCCCTGGGTGTGAAGACCGGGAAGGTCGGGCGCGTAGACGTGGTAGCCGCCCTCATCCTGGGGCTCGAAGACCAGCTCGATTTCTTGTGCATCTGCCATAACCGCTCCTCTCTAGCTTACGCCAGCCTGCGGGCCTGCCCGCCTAACTGGCCTCTTTCTCATCGTCGGCTGCATCGCCGTCTTCGTCGTCTTCCTCCTCGGCGAAGGCCGCCTCTGCCCAGCGGGCACCCTGGACCGGATCGGGGGCGTAGTCGGCGTAGATTTCGGTCGTCTTGTAGTCGCGGTGCCCCATCCACTCCTGAATGGTCCGCAGGGGCGCCCCGGCCGCGGCCATCCTCGTGCCGAAGGTGTGGCGAAGATCGTGGAAGCGGATCGAGCGGACTCCGGCCGCCTTGATCGCGTCCTTGAAGCGCTTCCTCATCTTCGAGGCGTCGAACGGTCCGCCGGTCTCGGGATGGCAGAAGACGAGATCATCGGCGCCGGTGTATTCGGAGCGCTTGAAGTGCTCTTTCAGCACCGCGGCGACGCGGGCGGGCATCGGCACCGCCCGGCTGGAGCGCTTCGTCTTTGGGGTGCCGAAGCGTCCGCGGGTGAAGTTGCGGCGGACGCGGATCAGACTCGCCTTCCAGTCGACGTCTTTCCAGCGCAGCGCGATCAGCTCGCCCTGGCGCAGGCCGGTCATCGCGGCGGTCAGGTAGAGCGGGCGCTCGACCCGGCCGAGAACGTCGTCGGGGACCACCCGCAGGAGCGCCTCGAGTTCCTCCAGGTCGATGAAGCGAATGTCAGGATCGGCGCCGTCAGCTCGCGGTCGCTCGGCTTCGGCGACCGCGTTGCCCGGCGCCCAACCGCGCTTCACCGCGAAGGCGAAGAGGCCGTGGAGGAAGTTCAGGTGGTTGTTGATCGTCTTCGAGGAGCGCCCCTGCTTCTTCATCGCCCGGACATAGCCCTCGATGTCGGCGCCTTTGTAGCGGTCGATCGTCTTCTTCGGCAGCCCCTGCTCGGCTTTGTTCAGGATGCCTTCGTAGTCCTGAATCGTGGAGGGCTTGCGTTCGAGGAAGTCGCGGAGGTGGGCGATGTAGGCGTCACCGACCTCGCGCAGCGTCAGGCGCTCCTGCGGCGTCGCCTTCACCTCGCGCATCAGCCGGCGCAGCTCCTCCTCGGCCTGGGCCTTCGTCAGTCCTTCGCGGGTGCCGGGCTGACGCTTCGCCCCGACCTTCTTCTTGACCTGGCGAGGGCCGATCCGCCACCTCGCGTACCAGGAGCCGCGGTAGACGTACAGCGATCCCGACCCGTAGGACCGTCGCTTCGATTCGGAATCACTCACCAGGACCACCTCCTCTAGACGCGGCCGCCCGGCGACTCGATCTGTTCGAGCCAGGCGAGGATCGACTCCCGGCGGTAGCGCCGGGTCCGGCCGAGACAGACCGTGGGAATGCGACCTTCCCGCGAGAGCTGCCAGACGTACTCGTGGGAGACGCCGAGCAGCTCGGCGACGTCGTGCGCGGTCCAGAGGCAGCCCTCGGACTCTCGACGCTCACGAAGACGATCAGCCGTCGCCATCGCAAGCCTCCTGCTGGGGCGTTGGATTGCATGTGCGGATCCACCGCGCCCGCATAGCTCGGGTGCCGAATGCCTCGCATGGGGAGTCAAGCCGCCGGCTCGCCAAAGTGTTCCCCCTGAACGGGGCGCGGACAATCCGCGCAGGCAGTCCGGCGACCGGCGAGCTAGGCGCCGGGCGGTGGGTCGGCGCGGGCGCTATTCGACCCACGGGAAGACCTCAACCCACTCCCGCGGTTCACACAGACCGGGGCAGCCGAATTCCGAGCTCTTCCAAGAGACGTGCAGGTGGGCGTTGGAACCCGCGTGCGCCGGATCGCCGTGACCCGAGTAGCCGTTGTAGCCGACGAACTGGATCGCGGGGACGAGCGGGCAGACCGGCGCGGTGCCGGAGGCCCCGCAGCTGGGAATCCAGCCGAGGTCGATCGCGGCGCGCAGCGCCGTCTCGTCCCAGCCGCGGCCGGACGCGGGCACCATGTCCATCGCGGTCCCGTCACCGTGGGTCTGATGGCCTGACTCGCGGGCGGCGGTGACGCGCAGGTCGTAGTTCTCAAGCAGCCAAACCGCGTTCGGCCAGATCCGCGCGTCGACCTCCTGCGGCGAGCCGCCGCCAATCCAAAGGTCGGCCGGCAGGGGCTTGAACGCCCGCGGGGCGAAGAGGCGGATCGCCTTGCCGACGATCGCCCCCGACGGGGAGGCCGCCGCGCAGCTCGCGGTGGCGACGGTCGATGACACCTCGGCGTTGTAATCCTCGGCGGCGCGTTCGACCTTTTCGACGTACCACTCGGCGTGGTTGTAGCCGAAGATCGCGTCGTGCCAGTTGTCGGGAGCGCCGAGGTAGCGGAGCAGACGGGCGGCGGCGAAGATCGCGTCCCAGGGGTTGTAGGGGTCCTTGACCCCATCGCCATTGCCGTCGACGCCGAAGGACGCCCAGGATTCCGGCAGAAACTGCATCCAACCTTCGGCTGCGGCCGAGGAGACCCCGAGGTTGGTGCCGAAGCCGGTCTCCACCCAGTTGATCCCGGCGAGGATCGACGGGCCTCTCTCCCCCAGCTTGAACTTCGCCGCTGCCTCCTGGTAGATCGGGACGAGGCGCCGCGGGACCTTGCCGTTGAGATCGCCGACGGGTTCTTCGCCGCAGCTCGACGAGGCAGCCGCACCGAAGAACACCGTCAGCGCCAGCAGCCCGCCGATCATCGTGGCGAGCACCGCCAGCGGGAGGGCCAGCAGGAGCTTCGAGCGAGGGGCGGGTTGAACGCCGGCCTCCACGCTGGTCCTCAGTTAGGGGAGGTGACTGCCCGACGGCAGACAGGAGGACGGTCAGATGAGGGTCCGAACGCAGCGCTCGGGCGGCGATACCGGGAGGTGTGTCGAGCGGGCCGCATCCACCTCCGCTGTCCACCCAAGACGGCATCTGCATCGGCGTCGAAGTTCGACCGATGCAAATGGAGTTTTCGATGGACAAGTGGGTATTAGACAACCGCGACTTGCCTGGAAACCCGATGAGCGCTGTGTCCAATGGCGTAATCATCGAAGTCCAGAAGGGGCGAGATGTACGGAGTAAAAGCCAGCGACGAGCTGAAGCAGGAGGAGCTGGAGGAGGCCCGGCTCGGGTTCATCCAGTTCCTTCGTCGCAAGCGCTTTTCGCCTCAGTTCATCGAGAGCCACGGCGATGACCTCTTCGCAACCGCGGCGCTCGAATACAGCCGCAAGCTTGCCGAAGGCGAGCAGATCGACAGCCCCTCCGGGTGGCTCATCACTTGCGCCTGGCGACGAACCAAGAGCCAACTGGAAGCCGAAGGCCGACGCCCGCACCTCGTCTCGGTCGACAGCGGCGCCCAGGTCGCCGACGAGACCTCGCGCGACCCCGAGGAGGCGGTGCTCGACGAGGACCGCTTCCGCAAGATCCGCGAGGCGGTCGACCAGCTCTCCGTCGACCAGCGTCGGCTGCTCGCCCTCTCCTACTTCGAGGGGCTGACGGTGCGCGAAGCTGGGCGAGCGCTGCAGTGGCACGCCTCCAAGGCCCAGCGCGCCCACGAGGGCGCGCGGCGCAAGCTGCACGACCTCCTCGGCGTCACGAGCTCCGACGACCTCGCAGTCGAGATCGGGCTCGCCGCCTACGTCTCGCTGACGGCCGGCGCCACCACCGGGAACCTCCTCGAGCGCGTGGCGCGGAAATCGACCGAGACCCTGGCCTCCTTCAAGCAGCAGGTCGCGGACACCGGGGCCCAGCTGAAGCAGCACGCGACCGCGACCTACTACCGCGCCGTCGACCCGACGCCCTTGGCCGCCGCGCGTCCCGGCACCGTCGGCGCCGTGCTCGCGAGCTGCCTCGCGATCGGTGGCGGCGCCGCTACCTACTGCGTCGAGCAGGGAGTGAACCCGGTCGGCGCCGCTCGCAGCCTGCTCGCCTCGACCGATGAGCCGGAGGAACAGACGCCGAGCGAAGCGGAACCCGAACCTTCACCCGGTCCCGTCTACACGCCGGTCGAACCGACGGAAACCGAAGAAGCGCCCGCCCCGGAACCGACCCCGACGGCCGAACAGGAACCCGAACCGAAGCCAAAGCCAGAGCCGCCGAAGCCCGAAGACAGCTTTGAGCCCAGCTCGTCCGCTTATGCGTCGAGCGAAGCCGGATCGGAAGAAACCTATGAAGCGCCAGAAGCAGCGCCAGTCGAAAGCACGCAGTCGGCACCGGCTCCCGCCCGGCCCGGCCCTCAGTTTGGAGGCCCATGATGCAGGTCGCTCTACCCGTTGATCTCCGTCCCGGTCGCGTCTCCGCGCTCGTCGCCATCATGGCCGCGATCGTGCTCGCCATCGGGCTCGCAGCACCTCGTCATGCGAGCGCTGGCGAATACACGATCTACGCCTGCCAAGCCGACGACGCGGGCTACGTCAGCGCAGCCTTCGAAAACTTCGCCACCCGCGGGATGAAGTGGAGGCGGGCGTGCGATCCGCGCGGCAAGGGGCTCCGAGGTCTCGTCACCGCAAACGTCCCTCGCGCCGGTCGCGTGGAGAAAGGGGCGCAGTCAGGGTTCATCCTCAACGCTCCGCCTGGGACGACGTTCTCGCGCTTCCGCTGGTCGGGCCAGGCACAGCGCCGGGACTGCCGCTACGCCCTCCAGCTGTTCGCCGAGCGCCCCGGCACCACGCCGGTCTCGATGAAGAACGTGCGCCCCAATCGAGGCTGCCCCCGCCCCGGCATGGCGCAGTCGTCCGGGGCACCGTTCCCGCGCGCCTACGACCTCGGCGGTGCCACGCGCATTGTCCAGCGCGTCGTCTGCGCTGGCAGCCCGAAATACGAATTCTGCTCGGCGCGAGGTCAGAACTACATCCGAACCTTTTCCGCAGAAGCGACGGTGGCTGACAGCAGCGCTCCGGCAGTGGGAGTTGTTCAAGACTCGGCGCTCACTCAAGGGCAGTGGGTCAGGGGAAAACAGAACATCGACTACGAAGCCTCTGACAACGTTGGCATCAAGAGTGCGTCAGCGCTCATCAGTGGCGGCTCGCGTGGTGGCGATTCGCAGTCATGTGACTACTCGCAGCGGGTTCCCTGCCCGAGTGGGCGCGGAGTGATCGGGCTCGACACCGCGGAAGCGCCCGAAGGCTCACAGCCGCTCACCGTCGTCGCCGAAGACGCGGCCGGCAACCGGGCTGAATCGGGTGCCGTAACGGTGCGGATCGACAACGCCGCGCCGGGTGCGGTGCCGGTCGGGGTCGGTGGCGGAGAGACCTGGCGCAACGCCAACGACTTCGATGTCGCCTGGGCCAACCCCAGCGAAGGCGATCGGGCTCCGATCACCGCCGCCCATTTCCGCCTCTGTCGCGCCGGTGGCAACGACTGCATAAACGGCGACCGCGCCGGCGCCGGGATCGCGGCGATCGACAACCTCGCCGTTCCATCGCCCGGCGAGTGGGAGCTGCGGCTCTGGCGTGAGGACGCCGCCGGCAACCAGCAGGCGGACAACGCCTCCCAGCCGGTTCGCCTCCGCTTCGACCCTGAGCCGCCCCAGCTCGGCTTCGAGAATCCGACCGTCGGGGACCCGACGCGGGTGTCTGTTCTCGTCACCGACCGCATCTCCGGGCTCGCCGGAGGCGGGATCGAGATCAGCCGCGCAGGTTCCGGCAGCTGGCAGGTGCTGCCGACCACCCAGGAGGGCGACCGTCTTGTGACGCGGGTCGACGACGCCTCCCTGCCGCCCGGCGACTACGAACTGCGGGCGACCGCCCACGACCAGGCGAGCAACCTTGCGGGCACCGACCGCCGCCTCGACGGTCAGCCGATGCGGCTGAAGCTGCCGCTGCGGATCGCAACCGCGATGAAGGCGGGCGTGGTCGAGAAGCGCAGCGTCACCCGCAAGGGAAAGAAGGGCAAGGTGCGCCGGGTCGTCCTCGACCCGCGCGCCACGGTCTCGTTCGGGAGCAAAGTGCATCTCGGCGGCCGCCTTGTCAACCGGGCCGGGCACCCGCTGACCGACGCGAAGGTGCTCGTCTACTCGCGCCCGAAGGAAGGAACGGAGCAGCTCGTCGGGACCGTGGCGACCGATGCCAACGGCGGCTTCGCCTACACGGTCGAGGCGCGTGCGTCACACAATTTCCGCTTCGTCTATCCCGGCACGGCGACGATCCTGCCGATCGAGGACATCGCGACCCTGTTGGTCAAGGGGACCTCGACCTTCACGGTGAAGCCGAAGCGGGTGCAGAACGGCGATTCCGTCACCTTCAGTGGCCGCGTCAAGGGGCGCCCGCTCCCCGAGGCGGGGAAGCTGTTGGAGCTGCAGGTCCGGTTCACGTCGGGATGGCAGACGTTCCGCACGATCCACACGGACACGGACGGCACTTGGCAAATCCCCTACCTCTTTGATCGCACCTGCGGCAAGCAGGCGTTCGACTTCCGGGCTCACCTTGCCGGTGAGGCCGGCTGGCCGCTGGAGGCCGGCAACAGCCGGACGTTGACTGTCCGAGTGAAAGGGCAGCCATGCTAGGTGGGATAGGTCAAAACCGAGTCGAGAAGAGCCCTAAATGAGAGCGTTGCTTGACCGCCTCACCTACGCCAACGTCGTCGCAACCCTGGCGCTGTTCATCGCCGTGGGAACCGGCAGCGCCTACGCGGTTTCCAAACTCGACGGCTCTGACATCAGAAACCGCAGCCTGACCGGCAACGAGTTCAAGTCGAACTCGATCGGCGGCAGGGTGGTCAAGGAGTCGAGCCTGCGGCCGGTCCCCCGCGCACAGAATTCCGCCCGACTCGGCGGCCAGCCCGCCTCCCGCTTCCTTGACAGCTGCCCGCAGGCATTCGCGCCGACGATCCCGGTCGGGGACGTGTGCGTCGAGACCCAGGCCCGTCCCGCTGAGTCCTACCGAGGCGCCGTGTTCTCCTGCGCGCTGACCGACAACCGGGAACGGGCCGGGCGGCGCCTGCCGACGCACCAGGAGCTGATGGCGGCACTCGCGCAGCCACAGATCCAACTCGCGCCGGGCGGCGAGCTGACCAGCGAAGTCTTCCCGTCCAGCAGCAAACCCAGCGCGGTCGACGTCCTCTACGTCACCGAAGAAAACGGCAGCGTCGGCATCACCGAAGACGTAGGGGGCGGCAAGAGCTACCGCTGCGTGGCCGACCCCATGAACTGAAAGCAACAGCCTCGAAAACGAGGAGGAGCCCGATGGCAAACATCACCAAGCACCTAACGTCAATCTCCCTCGACCAGCGATCGGGGTCTCCTCCTGGCCGGCGACTTCTTGCCCTGACGCTGGTCGTGATGCTCGTCCTCGGCAGCACCTTCCCCGGCTTCGCCCTGGCAGGCGAGACTGACAGCGAAGGCGAAGGAACGGTGGCGCCGGTGGAAGTGCCGGTCGCTCCTGACTTCGATCCTGGTGGCGAAGAAGAAGCGCTCGAAGAAGCACCGGCAGCGGGCGGCGACGAAGAAAGCGGAACGGTGGAAGCCGAACCCGAAGTGGACCTGGAAACGCCTTCCGTCGATGAAGTGACCAGCGCGGCCACCGGGGCGCCGAGTGAAACGGCCTCGCCGCCGCCGAGCACCTCGCCGGAACCCGCTGGCGCCGCTCCCGAATCCGAACCCGTACAGCAGCAGGCGCCGGAAGCGGAGACCTCCGAGCCGGTGGCCAATCAGTCGATCGTCGCGCCGAAGCAGAGGCCCGCCGAGCAGGCGGCGTCGTCGGGCGCGACCTCCGGCGAAGCCACGCCGACCAGCGAACCGCCCCTGGAAGAAGCGCCGTCGGCTCCGGCGCCTCAGCCCGCCGCGACGCCTCCGGCCGACCACGGCCGCCACCTCGCGGGGAAGGACTCCTACGTCGTGCAGTCCGGCGACTGCCTCTGGCACATCGCCGCGGGCCTGCTCCCCGGTGACGCCAGCGATGCGCAGATCGCCGCCGAGGTGGCGCGGCTGTGGAGCCTCAACGAATCCGCCATCGGCACCGGCGACCCGAGCTTGATCTACGCCGGTACCACGCTGCGCCTGCACTAAGCGCGACTCGAAGCTCCCGGTTCATGGGGTCGGCCCTCCGCGGGTCGGCCCCGTCGTCGTGCAGGGCCACGAAAACTCGATCCGACCCGATGCAACCGGGTCGCGGGCTGGACAGCCGAGGTGAAGACCACCTCGAGCAAAGGAGTCCGCCGTGGCACTCGCAGTCCTCGTCAAGTTGCAGATCGCCCTCAACGGCGCGGCCGTGAGCATCAAACCGAACCCCAACGGGGGGCCGGGGACTCCGGCACTCGAAAAACTGGTCAACTGGCTCGCCGCGATCGTCCTCCTCGGCTGCGCCGCGGGTCTGCTGATCGGCGCCGCTCAGTGGGCGCTCGGTAGCAAATCCAACAACTTCAGCCACGCCTCTGACGGCAAGCAGAAGGTCCTCTACTCGCTGATCGGCGCCTTCGTCGTCGGTGCCGGCGCTGCCCTCATCAACTTCTTCTACACCTCCGGCTCGGCGGTCAAATGATGCGCTCGCCAACGACGGGATCGCTGACGCGGCGGCATCTGGTGATCGCCTGCCTCGCCACGCTCCTCCTCGGACTGCTGCTCGGCCACGCCCTCTCCCCCACCGGCAGCGACCGCGCCGC
>DATDCK010000033.1:0-3042 GCA_036524375.1 Solirubrobacterales bacterium
CAACGGGATCAAGTTCTTCTCGGCGGCCGGGACCAAGCTCGACGACGCCGCCGAGACCGCGATCGAGGCTCTGGTCGAGAGCGGCGAAACCGCCGTCTCGCCGGGCCGTGTCCTGGAGCTGAACGGCGGGCTCGACGACTACCTGCGGGCGCTGGAGTCGTCGTTCCCCTTCGACCTCTCCGGGGTCCGGGTCGCACTCGACTGCGCCAACGGCGCCAACTTCCGTGCCGCCCCGGCGATCTTCGAGCGGCTCGGCGCCGAGGTCGAGGCGCTCGCCGTCGAGCCGGACGGCCGCAACATCAACGACGGCTGCGGCTCCACCCACATGGAGGCGCTTTCCGAGCACGTCGCCGCGGGGAAGGCCGACATCGGCTTCGCCTTCGACGGCGACGGCGACCGCGTCCTCGCTGTCGACGGCTCCGGCCGCCCCCACGACGGTGACGAGCTGATCGCCCTGGCCGCTCGCGGGATGGCGGCGCGCGGCGAGCTCGGCGGTGGCGTCGCGGTGACCGTGATGAGCAACTTCGGCTTCCACCGGGCGATGGAGGAGGCCGGCATCGAGGTGGCCGTGACCGACGTCGGCGACCGCTACGTCCTCGCCGAGCTTGCGGCCCGCGGTTGGGCGCTGGGGGGCGAGCAGTCGGGTCACATCATCGACACCCGGATCGTCGCCACCGGCGACGGGATCGGGGCGGCGCTGGCGACGATGCGCGAGCTCGGCGGCCGCGACCTCGCCGAGGCCACCCCGATGGAGAAGATCCCGCAGGTCCTCGTCAACGTCGAAGTCGCCGAGCGCGGCGGGCTCGACGACGCGGCAGCCGTCTGGGAAGCGGTCGAGCGCGAGAGCGGCGAGCTCGAAGGCCGTGGGCGGGTGCTGCTGCGGTCCTCCGGCACCGAGGCACTGATCCGGGTGATGGCCGAGGCGCCTTCCGTGGAGGAGGCCGAGGCGGTCTGCGAGCGCCTCGCGGGCGTCGTCCGGCACGAGCTCGCCTGAGCTCGCCCTCTACCCTAGTCCGACCTTATGTGTGGAATCGTCGGATACGTGGGCGGCCGTCCCTGCCGCGACATCCTGGTAGCCGGGCTCGAGAAGCTCGAGTACCGGGGCTATGACTCTGCCGGCGTCTCGGTGATCGAGGACGGTCGGGTGGACAGCGTCCGCGCGGTCGGCAACCTCGAAAACCTGCGGGCGGCGATGGCCGAGCACGAGAGCGGTGGCGGGGTCGCGGTGGCGGCACCGCCGGCGAGCACCGGCGTCGCCCACACCCGCTGGGCCACCCACGGGCGGGTCACGGAGGAGAACGCGCACCCGCACAGCGACATCACCGACCGCGTCCACATCGTCCTCAACGGGATCGTCGAGAACCACGCCAAGCTGCGCCGCCGGCTCGAGGCCGACGGTGACGAGTTCAGCTCCGAAACGGACGCCGAGGTCGTGGCCCATCTGATCGCCGGTCACTACGACGGTGACCTCGCGGCCGCCGTCCGGGCCGCCTTCGCCGAGCTCCGCGGCCACTATGCCTTCGTCGCCATGCACGCCGACCGGCCCGGGGTCCTGGTCGGCGCCCGCAAAGAGTGCCCCCTGGTCGCCGGCATCGGCGACGGCGAGGCGTTCCTCGCGTCGGCGATCCCCGCCTTCCTCGCCGAGACCCGCGAGGCGGTCAACATCGAGAACGACGAGATCGTCACGATCGACCCGTCGGGGGTCTCGATCACCGATGCCGAGGGCAACCCGATCGAGCGCAGCCCCGAGGAAGTCTCCTGGGACGAAGAGACAGCCGAGAAGGGCGGCTACGAGACCTTCATGCTGAAGGAGATCCACGAACAGGCGGACGCGGTCGCCGAAACGATCGCCGGGCGCCTGCCCGCCGACGACGGCGTCGACCTCTCCGAGATCGGCATCGACGACTCCTTCCTGCGCGAGATGAACCGGGTCGTGATCGTCGCCTGCGGGACCTCCTACCATGCCGGCCTGGTCGGCAGGTACGCGATCGAGGAGTGGGCGCGGGTCCCGGTCGAGATGGACATCGCCTCCGAGTACCGCTACCGAAACCCGGTCGTCGGCCCCGGCGACCTCGTGATCGGGATGACCCAGTCGGGCGAGACCGCCGACACGCTGGCGGCCATGCGCCTGGCTCGCGAGCGCGGCGCCACCGTTCTCGCGGTCACCAACGTGATGGGAAGCCAGGCGACCCGCGACTCCGACGCGGTGCTCTACACCCGCGCCGGGCTCGAGGTCAGCGTCGCCGCCACCAAGACCTTCGTCGCCCAGATCGCCGCCATGTACTTGATCGGGCTGAGGGTCGCCGAGGTCCGCGGGACCCTCGAGCCCGCCCGACTGGAAGAGCTGGTGGCCGAGCTCAAGCGCCTGCCCTCGAAGATCGAGGAGACCCTCGCGGGCTGCGAGGAGCGCGTGCTCGAAGTCGCCGCCACCCACCACGACCAGAGCTTCTTCCTCTACCTCGGCCGGCACATCGGCCTGCCGGTCTGCCTCGAGGGGGCGCTGAAGCTGAAGGAGGTCTCCTACATCCCGACCGACGCCTACGCGGCGGGGGAGATGAAGCACGGACCGATCGCGCTGCTCGACAAGTCGACCCCGGTCGTCTGTGTCGCGACCGAAAGCCCGGTGCTCGGCAAGCTCCTCTCCAACGTCGAAGAGGTCCGGGCCCGCGGGGCGGAAACGATCGCGATCGCAACCGAGGGGGACACCACCGTCCCCGAGGTCGCCGACCAGACGATCGAGGTCGCGAAAACGGACTGGATCCTGCAGCCGATCGTCGCGATCCTGCCGCTGCAGCTGCTCGCCTACGACATCGCCCGCTCGCTCGGCCTCAACGTCGACCAGCCCCGAAATCTGGCCAAGACCGTCACGGTCGAGTGATCCTGAGCGCAGGCGTCGCTAGTCTGCCGCGGATGAACAAGAAGACTCGTCTCGCGATCCCAGTCCTGGTGGCCGCTGCCGCCGTCTCGATTCTCGCCGGCTGCGGCGGTGGGTCGGACAGCTCGAGCAACGACCCGGCCAGCCTGGCGCCGGCCGAATCCCCT
>DATDCK010000034.1:0-22052 GCA_036524375.1 Solirubrobacterales bacterium
ATCCACACCGTCGTCCCCTTCCGCGTCGCCCGCGCCCTCGCCCCCCACTGGCGCGAGGCCGCCAAGGCCGAGAAAGGCGAAGACAAGGAGGTCTTCCGCAAGCTGATCAACGTCTCCTCGACCTCGGGGACGATGGGCAACCCCGGCCAGGTCAACTACTCGGCGGCGAAGATGGCCGTCGTCGGCCTGACCAAAACCCTCGCCAAGGAGTGGGGCCAGTTCAAGATCAACGTCAACGCGGTCGCCTTCGGCTTCGTCGACACCCGCCTCACCGCCGCCAAGGAGGAGGGCGGCGAGATGACCGCTCCCGGTGGCGAGAAGATCGAGCTCGGCATCCCCGAGCAGATGCGGGCGATGGCCTCGGCGATCATCCCGCTCGGCCGCCCCGCCTCTCCGGAGGAGGCCTCGGGCCCGGTCCTCTTCCTCGCCTCGCCGCTCGCGAACTACGTGCACGGCCAGACGCTCAACGTCACCGGCGGCATGCTCGGGGGCATGTACACCTGAGATGACCGATTCGGCGCCAGAGGGCAAGTCCAAGGTCCCCTACCTCGACCTGGCAGACCGGATTTGGCCTCTGACGCGCCGGTTCATGGGCCTTCACACGCTCATCTACCGGGCGTCGGGAGGCCGGCTCGGAGAGAGCGTCCCGGGCGGCCCCGGGAAGATGCTGCTGCTCGATCACGTCGGCGCCAAGAGCGGCACCAAGCGCACTTCGCCGCTGCTCTACATCCGCGACGGCGAGAACCTCGTCATCGTCGCCTCCAAAGGCGGCTACCCGAAGAACCCGGCCTGGTACTACAACCTGCTGGCCAACCCCGACACCGAGGTCCAGGTCGGGCGCGAGCGCCCCACGGTTCACGCCCGGGTCGCCGACGAGGCCGAGCGCGAGCGCTTCTGGCCGCAGCTCGACCGGGTCTGGCCCGGCTACGCCGACTACCGCGCCCGCAGCAAAGGCCGCGAGATCCCCCTCGTGGTTCTCGAGCCCCGCTGACTCGCGCCCAAAGCCGTGCCCGGACGCGGGAGGGCGGGTGCGTCATTTCCGGTCGTCATTAGCGCGCCCGCCCGGGAGCGGAGGACACGGCGTTTACTTCCTTCGCTCCTCGGCGACCGGGTCGCCACCCTCGTTCGCGATCGCCTCGGGCGGCCAGGGGCCGGCCCAGTTGTCGCGGGCGCCATCGATCGTGATCGTCGTGCCGGAGAAGAAGTCGCCGGCCGGCGAGGCCAGGTAGGCGACCAGCCAGGCGAACTCCTCGGCCCGGCCGGCCCGGCCGATCGGGATCGAGCGCTCGAGGTTGTCGACGACGACCTGCGGATACTTGGTCAGCAGCGTCTCGGTCGCGAACTGGCCGGCCGCGAGGGCGCAGGTCTTGATCCCGAACCGGGCCCACTCGACGGCGAGCGTCCGCATCATGTTCTCGACTGCCGCCCTCGCCGCGCCCGAGTGGACCATCCCCGGCATTCCGTTGTGCGGGGAGAGGGTGACGCTCAGCACCTTGCCCCCGCCCTGGGGGATGAAGGCCTTGGTCGCGGCGGCATGGGTCATCAGCCAGGTTCCCTGGACGTTGAGGTCGATCACGGTCCGGAACCCTTTCGGGGTGATCGCCTCGGCCGGGCTGAGGAACTGACCGCCGGCGTTGTTGACGAGCACGTCGAGGCGCTCGTGACGCTCGAGGACAGCGTCGAAGAAGGGCCCGACCGAATCCTCGTCGCGGATGTCGAGCTCGAAGTGCTCGAAGGATCCGCGCAGGCCCTCGGCCAGCGCCGCGGACTCGACGAGTGGCTCGGACCGCCTCCCGCAGCCGACGACGGTGGCGCCCAGACGGCACAGCTCCAGGGCGGTCTCGCGCCCGAGGCCGGACCCGGCGCCGGAGACGACGCAGACCTGCCGATCGAGCAATCCCTCTTTGAACACCTGCGAACGGGACGTTTCAGCCATCGGCGCCGAAGCCTATAGACGGCCTCCCTAGAGGTAATGTCAGCCGCGATGAAGGTTCACGTGGAAGCGAAGCCGCTTCACGAGCCCCTCGCCGGCGGCACCGCCGGGGCGACGGTCACGGTCGAACCGATCGTCGCCGGCCACGTCACCTGGTCCCGGTCGATGATGGAGAGCCCGGGCGGGCGCCTCCTGACCCTGAAGCTGCTGCGGGCCCTGATCAGCGGCGAGCCGTCGATGACGGTCCCCTGCCCGGCCTTCCTCCTGCGCCACCCGAGCGCCGGCGCGATCCTCGTCGACACCGGGCTCCACCCCTCGATCGCGACCGACCCGAAGGAGAACTTTGGCGGCCTCTCGAGCCGCATCGCCGCCCCCTCCCTGGAGCCGGGCGAAGACGTCCCGGCCCAGCTCCGCAAACGCGGTCTCGACCCGGGCGAGGTCCCGATCGTCGTCATGACCCACCTCCACCTCGACCACAGCTCGGCGATCTCCGAGTTCCCGAAGTCGACCTTCATCGTCAGCGAGGTCGAGTGGAAGTCGGCGACCGTCGGCGGGCAGCCGTTGCTGAACGGCTACCGCCGTCCCCACTTCGACTATGCCTTCGACTACCGCACCGTCGACTTCGACCGCCCGGAGATCGACTCCTACGCGACCTTCGGGCGCACCCACGACCTCTTCGGCGACGGCTCGGTCCGCCTCGCCTTCACCCCCGGCCATTCGGCCGGCCACATGTCGGTGGTCTGCCGGCTCGGAGAGCGCGACTTCGTGATCGGCGGCGATGCCACATACACCGAGGGACAGCTGCGGGGCGACGCGCCATTGGCCCCGCGCCCCTACGACGCCCACAACTACCGGCGCTCGCTGCAGGAGCTGAAGCTCTTCGGGCGCGAGTTCCCGAACTCGATCGTCACCCCCGGGCACGACCCGGAGTTCTTCTCGCGGCTCGGCGCCCGCTACGAGTAGCTCAACCGCGGCCGGGCTCGTCGGCGACCTTGCCGACGACGACGGGCTTCGGGGCGTGATCCTCGCCCTCGACGTCCAGTTCGGGCAGGATCCGGTCGAGCCACTTCGGCACGTGCCAGACCCGGTCGCCGAGCAGCAGCATCAGCGCCGGCAGCAGCACGATGCGGATCACCGTAGCGTCGAGCAGCACGGCCACGGTGAGGCCGATGCCGAGCTGGCTGACGGTCGCGATCGGCGCCGCCGCGAAGGCGATGAAGACGGCCATCATGATCGCCGCGGCGCCGGTGATCAGCTTCGCGGTTTTCTCGAGGCCGTACGAGATCGCTTTCGCGTTGTCGCCGTCGACGTCGTAGCTCTCCTTCATCCGCATCAGCAGGAAGACGGCGTAGTCGATCGAGAGCCCGAAGACGACGCCGAACATCGCCACCGCCCCGATCGCGTCCACATAGGTGTGACCACCGCCCGGGTAGCCGTGCGGCACGTTGAAGAGGAGGACGATGATGCCGAAGGCGACGCCGACCGTGGCAAGGTTGAGGAGCACGGCGAGGGCCGCCAGCAGCGGCGCCCTGACGATCACGATCATCACCAGCAGGGTGACCAGGGTGATCGCGATCACCACCCACGGAATTCGTTCTTTGGTGATCGCGTCGTAGTCGGTCAGCTGCGCGGCGCCCCCGGCGACACCGGCTTCGACGATCCCGGGGCCGGCGTCGGTCGCCTCTTCGGCCAATTCCCCGGCATCGTCCTTGAGCCGGTGATCGAGTTCGGTCGAGCCCTCGGTGTTGAAGGTGTATTTGGAGATCACCGTGATCGCCGCGCCCTGGCCGCCGTGGTTGAGGCTGATCACGCCGCCGGCCTGCTCGCGTTCCGCCGGTGGCGCCCCGTCGATCGTCGAGAGCACGAAGTAGCCGGAGTCGAAGAGGCCCGGAGACTGGGTGTTGAGCTGTTCGACCTTCTCGGTCGTGTCGCCCGCGCCCTTGGTGACCTTGACGCTCGCCCGGCGAAGCTGCGCCTGCAAGGGATAGGACTGGTGGAATCCCTCGTCGAGCTTCTGCTGGAGGGTTTCCGACCCGCCCTGGAGGCGGTTGATGCCCTCGGCGAGGCGGAAGGTCCCGTCCTGGAGTTCTTCCAACCCGGTCGGCAGCGCCTTCGATTCGTCCTGTAGTTCGGTCGTTCCGTTGTGGAGTTTCTCCGAGCCTTCGGCGAGGTCGTTGTTGCCTTCCACGAGCCGGTCCTGGCCCGCGTGCAGTTCTTTGGCCTGGCTATGGGCGTTACCCGCTTCTTCGCGGTTCTGGTTGACGAAGGCGGAGAGTTCGGCGGCGAGTTCCGCGGCTTTCGCCAGTTCCGGGTTGTCGGCGGCGAGCGCGTTCAATTCGCGTTCGAGCCTCCGCGCCCGTTTGAGGGTGTTGACCCGCAGGCTGTCCCTGAGCGTGTCGCTGGTGCTTTCGACCCGTTCCGCCCCCACCGCGGCTTCTTCCTGACCCTCGGCGACCTTTTCCGAGCCGGCGGCGAGTTCGCCCGAGCCCGAGTTGATCTTGGCGATGCCTTCGACCCCTTCGGCGCCTCCGTCGATCGCTTCGCCGAGCCCGTCGGCGATCGCCAGCGCACCCTCCTCGGCATTGCCGGAGCCTTCGCTGAGCAGGCCGGCGCCGGCGGCGGCGCGGGCGAAGCCGCTGCGGATCTGCGAGACGCCGTTGGCGGCGCGCTCGAGCCCGGGGCCGAGGCGGTTGAGTTCGTAGAGCTGGCCGCCTTTCTCGTTGCTCGTCTTCAGTTCGTTGCCGGTCTGTTTCAACGGCTCGGTCCGCTTGGCGACCTCCTCGGGCCCGATCACCGCCTGCACGGCCGGGTCGGCGGCGATCTTGCGCTGCCACCGGGCCAGCACATTCAGACGTTTGCGTTCGGTCATCGTCCCGTCTTCGGTCGAGGCGACGAGAACGAACGGCGCTTCGTAACCGGGCCCGATCGCCTCCTGGACGACCTCGAAGTCCTCCCTGACGTCGTTGTCTTTGGGCAGCTGCTCGGTGCTCGGCGGTCCGGTTTTCAGCCCGAATGCCGGCACCGCCAGGATCAGGACGATGCCGCCGATCAACACCGTTGCGGCGACGGGGCGTTTCAGAGCCGCGTCGACGAAGGTCATCACCGCTGCGATCCCGCTCGATTCCGGGTCCCCGATCGTCCAGCGGTTGATGTTGGAGCCGAGTAGCGCCATCAGCGCCGGCGCGACCACGGTCGAGACCGTGACGCTGAGGATGATCACGACCATCATCGTCACCGCGAGGGAGATGAGCAGGGCACCGGGCAGGATCGGCACCGAGACCACCATCGCGAGGAAGAGCGTGCTGCCCGCGAAGATGGTCGTCCGCCCGGCTGTCTTTCGGGTCTTGGCCGCGGCCTCGAACGGCGCCAGCCCCGCTCCCAGCTCTTCCTTGTAGCGGGAGACCATCAAGAGGGCGTAGTCCACCCCCAGCGCCAGCCCCATCATCGTGCTCACCGTCAGCGCGAATCCGTCGATCGAGATCGCCGAGGAGAGAAGCGCCAGCACCCCGCGCGAGGTGATCACCGTGATCGCCCCGAAGGTGAGCGGGATGATCGCCGCGATCGGCGAGCGGAAGACGAGCAGCAGGACCAGCAGCAGGATCGGCAGCGCGATCATCTCGCTCTGGTGGGTGGCGTGGATCGATTCGTCCTGGATCGCCAGCGAGAGCGTCGCGAAGCCGGTCTGGGTCGAGCGGACCGGCGGCGTGACCTTTCGCTCCAAGGTCTCGTTGAGTTCGTCGACCGTGTAGCGGACCGCGTCCTGGACGCTGACGTGGAAGTCGGCCAGGATCAGGGCTTTGTTCGGCGCCGGCCGCAGGTTGCCGACTTTGCCCTTGTCCCAGGGCGAGACCGTGGTCACCTTCGGGTCGGTGCGCAGGGCGTGAACGAGTTTCGGCCCCTGCTTCTCGATCGCCTCGGGCGGGCCCTGGAGCAGGATCGCGAAGGGCGCCGAGTCGCCGAAGTACTTCTCGAGCATCTTGTTGGCGACGTTGGCGTCGGTGCCGGGGACGTCGAGCGAGGTGGGGTTGAGCTTGCTCTCGACGTCGCGACCTACCCAGCCGAGGACGACGATCGTCAGCAGCGCGATGACCATGACCGCGCGCGGTCGACGCAGCGAAAGCGGCAGCCTGCCGGAGCGGCCTTTATTTGATCTGGACATCGCCCATCAACCCTGCGCTCTCCCACCCACGATTGGGCGGAAGGTTAGTGGAGCAGAAAGCGTTTTTCTCACGCCCCGTTGAGTTGACGTGAAGCTTGCCCGGCCTCGAGCTCGCCGTACATCTCCCGCACGCGGCCGAAGACCTCGGTCGCGACCTCGAGCTGGCGCTCCTTCCCGGGGCTCTCCTCGACCGGGAAGGTGAGCGGCTCGCCGAACTGGACCCGCACCTTCGGGAACCGGAACCGTTTCCAGCGACGCACCTTGGCCGAGCCGTAGATCGCGACCGGCACGACCGCCGCCCCCGACTCCAGGGCGATGCGGCCAATGCCGGCTTTCGGCTCGCCGAGCGCCCCGGAGCGCGACCGGCCGCCCTCGGCGTAGACGAGCAGCATCCCTTCCTGCGCGAGGATCTCGTAGGCGGTCTTGAAAGCCTCCTCGTCGTGGTGGCCGCGGCGAATCGGAAAGACGCCGCCATGCGAGTAGATGTAGGTCAGGAGCGGTGGCCCGAACATCTGCGATTTCGCCATGAAGCGGATCTTCCGCCGCAGGTAGAGGCCGATGAAGAAATGATCCATTTGGCTGAAGTGATTTGGGGCCAGCAGCAGCGGGCCGGACTTCGGCACGTTCTCGACGCCTTTGGCGCGGACCCGCCAGATCAGCAGGGTCGGCAGCGAGACGACGATCCGGACGAATGTGTAGGTCCAGCCGACCCCCTTGCGGGCGCGCGCGTGGAACCGGTCGAAGAACTCGGCGGGACGATCGTCCTTGTACGTCTGGGGCTTGATGTCTTGCATGGCAGGGATCGCCGGCAGGGCCGGCAATCGCGCGTACCCCCGCCCGCCCCGACGGTTACGCCGGGGCGTCGTCGGGCCGTGCCCAGCCCCGCGAGCGCTCCAACGCCCGGTGCCAATCCCCGAGCAGCGCCCGGCGCTCCTCCTCGCCCATGCGGGGCTCGTAGCGGGCGCCCTGGCGCCACATCGCGGCCAGCTGCTCGCCGCTCCAGACCCCGGTCGAGACCCCGGCCAGGTAGGCGGCGCCGAGGGCGGTCGTCTCGGTGATCTCGGGGACGACCACGGCGGCGCCGAGGACGTCCGCCTGGAACTGCATCAGCCAGCCGTTGGCGACCGCGCCCCCGTCTGCCTTCAGCTCGGCGAGCCGCTCGCCGCTGGCCACCTCCTGGGAGCGGACGGCGTCGACGGTCTGGTAGGCGATCGACTCCAGCGCCGCCCTCGCCAGGTGGGCGCGCCCGCTGCCCCTGGTCAGGCCGACGATCGTGCCGCGCGCATACGGATCCCAGTGCGGCGAGCCGAGGCCGGTCTGGGCGGGGACGAAGTAGACGCCGTCGTTGCCCTCGATCGAGGCGGCGAGGGCCTCGGTCTCGGCCGCGGACTCGATCACGCCGAGGCCGTCGCGCAGCCACTGCACGGCGGCGCCGGTGACGAAGATCGAGGCCTCGAGCGCGTAGGCGGCGGCGCCGTCGGCGCTCGCCGCGATCGTCGTCAGCAGCCCGTCGACGGGCGCCGGCAGCGAGCGGCCGGCGTTGAGGAGGACGAAGCTGCCGGTCCCGTAGGTGTTCTTGGCGGTGCCCGGGGCGCAGTCCGGCGCCTGGCCGAAGAGCGCCGCCTGCTGGTCGCCGGCAATGCCCGCGACGGGAACCTCGCCGCCGAACTCGCCGGTGACGCCGAAGATCGAGGTCGAGGGCAGGGCCTCGGGCAGGCGACCCGGGTCGATCCCGAGCAGGTCGCAGAGCTCGGGGTCCCACTCGAGCCGGCCGATGTCGAACAGCATCGTCCGCGAGGCGTTCGTGTAGTCGGTCGCGTGGCGGCCGGTCAGCTTCCGCACCAGCCAGGCGTCGATCGTCCCGAAGACCGCGCTCGCGGGCACGCGGGCCTCGCGGATCAGCCACTCGATCTTGGTCCCCGAGAAGTAGGGGTCGAGGACCAGGCCGGTCCGCTCGCGGACCAGGTCCTCGTGACCGGCGGCGCGCAGCTCCTCGCAGCGCCCGGCGGTGCGACGGTCCTGCCAGACGAGCGCCCTGTAGACGGGCTCACCGCTGGCCGGGTCCCAGGCGACCGCGGTCTCGCGCTGGTTGGTGATCCCGATGCCGTCCAGCTCGCCGCCGTCGACCCGGGCGTCGGCGAGCGCCTCGCGGGCGACGCGCCGCGTCACCTCCCAGATCTCACCGGCGTCGTGCTCGACCCAGCCCGGCCGCGGGAAGTGCTGCTCGAACTCCGAGTAGGAGCGGCCGACGACCGCGCCGTCGCCGTCGAAGACCAGGCAGGTCGTCCCGGTCGTTCCCTGGTCGATCGCGAGGATCACGGCGAGGTCTTAACGGCCAGTCCCACCTGGCCAGGGTACATTTACCCCCCGTTCGAACGACCAGCAGGAAAGGTCGCAACCTCCCCGATGGACTCCGCCCCTCCTCGCCCCATCTTCCCGCGGCTCGCCAGCGGGCCGCGGAAAATGGAGCCGGAGGCCGTTGCCCGACACCAACGCGGGCGCCTCGAGGGGGCGATGGTCGACTCGGTGTTCCGCCAGGGCTACGCGGACACGACGCTGCGGGAACTTGTCGCCCTCGCCCGGGTCTCGAAGAGCACCTTCTACGAACACTTCGAGTCCAAACAGGACTGCTTCCTGGCGACCTACGACGACATCGTCGACGAGATCGTGCGCAGGATCGACGAGGCGTTCGACCGACCCGGCGAGCTGCGCCAGCGCCTGACCGCGGGACTGGCGACGCTGATGGACACCGCCGCCCAGGAACAGGCCGCCGCCTACCTGGTGATCGTCGAGTCCCTGACCCTCGGCGAGGCGGGGGTCCCGCACCGCGAGCGCGCCGCGGTGCGCTTCGAACGCTTCATCCGCGAGGGCTTCGACCAGTCGGACAATCCCCGCGAGGTGTCCGACCTGACCGTGCGGGGAATCGTCGCCGGGATTCGCAACTGCGCCTACCAGCGCCTGCGCGCCGGGCGCGGCGACGAGCTCCCTGAGCTGGTCGAGCCGATCGCAGACTGGACCATGCGCTACCGGGAACCGACGCCGGAGCTGGCGCGCCGTGCCGCCGCTGCTGCGGCCGAGCCGTTGCCGCCGCTGCCGAGCGCCGAGCCCGATCCCGACCCGCCGGGGCAGCGCGAGCGAATCATCCGCGCCGCCGCCAAGGTCGGGGTCGAGAAGGGCTACCCGTCGCTCAGCATCCCGGCGATCTCGACCGCCGCCGGGGTCTCGAATCAGACTTTCTACGACCATTTCCCCGGCAAGCGGGAGGCCTTCGTCGCCGCCTTCGACGTTCTTGCGGGCGACGCCCTGCAGAGGGTCGCCGCCGCCTTCATGACGAAGACCGAGCGCGCCGAAGGGGTCGGGGTCGGCCTTCGCGCCCTGCTCGAGCACATCGCCACCGACGACCTCTTCGCGAAGCTCGCGTTCTTCGAACTGCCGGCGGCGGGCGCCGCCGCGCTCGATCAGGCCGACCGGGCGCTGGGCGGCTTCACCGGCTTTCTCAGCCCCGACGACGACGCGCCGCTCCTACCAGGGCGTCAGCGGGTGCCGGGGGCGATAGCGGAAGCGCTCGGGGGCGGGATCTGGGCGCTGATCCAACACGAGATCACCGAGGGTCGCCGGGCCGTGCTGCCCGACATCGCCCCGCAGATCGCGGAATTCGCGATCACGCCGTTCCTCCTCCCCGACGCGCCCGATACGCCCTGAGGAAGTCGGCGAGCTGCCGGCCCCGGTGCCGGAAGCCCGAGATGCTGCGGTCGGTCGCCCGGTGCTCGAGGTCGAGCTCGTACTCGCGCAACCGCATCCCCGCCCTGAGCGCGTCGACCGTCATCCCCAGCTCCATCCCGTAGCCACGGGCGAAGGGCAGGGTGGCGCGCAGGGCAGCCAGGGTCAGCGCCCGCTGGCCCGAGATCGGGGCCTCGGGGCGGATCCCGCCGAGCCGCTCTATCGCCCAGCCCGCGAATCCGACCGCCAGTCCGAAGCCGCCTCCGACCCGGTTGCTGAAGGCGGCCACGGCGAGGTCGCACTCGTCCCGCTCGACCGCCTCGACCAGCGCCCCGAGCCGAGCTGCGGAGCCGCCGAGGTCGCCGTCGCATAGAAGGACGATCGCCGGCTGGGGCTCGTCGCCGAGCACCGCTTCGGCGGCCGCGGTCACGTTCGTGCCCTTGCCGTGGGGGCGGCCGCGGCTGACGACCCGCGCCCCGGCCGCCATCGCCACCTCCGCGGTCCCGTCCTCGGAGGCGTCGTCCGCGACCCACAGCGTGGCGGCCGGCAGCGCCTCGCGGAGCGCGCCCACGGTCAAGCCGATCCGGTCGGCCTCGTTGCGGGCGGCGACGATCACGGCGAGCCCGCCGCGATCCAATTCGGCCACCGCCTCTGCCCGCTCCGCCGTCACGCCGGGATATTCTCCCCCGCGATGGCAGACATTGCGGCGCACATCACGGGGAACGTCTGGAAAATCGAGGTCTCGGTCGGCGACAAGGTCGAAGACGGCGACACCGTCGTCATCCTCGAGTCGATGAAGATGGAGATCCCGGTCGAGGCCGAGGACGACGGCACGGTGAAGGAGATCCGCTGTGCGGAGGGCGACTCCGTCAGCGAAGGCGACGTTCTCGTGGTCCTCGACTGAGACACGGACGGGCAGGCGCCCCTAATTTGTGTTCCGCGCCGCGGCGGAGCGCCAGCTTATGAGTGAACAATTTGCGAACGGGAAGCTGTTTCTGGATCGGCCCGCCGATGCGGTCGCGAGGATCCGGATCCGCAACCCCGAGCGGCGCAACGCCCTCGACCACGAGATCCTCGACGGCCTCGCCGAGCTGATCCCGACCCTCGACCGCGGGATCGAGATCCGCTGCGTGATGATCACCGGCGAGCCGCCGGTCTTCTCCGCCGGCTACGACATCGCCACGATCCCGACCGAGACCTTCGAGCGGGATGCGGAGGCGCTCGTCGCCCATCCGTTCCCGGCGGCGCTCGAGGCGATCGCCTCGCATCCCTGGCCGACCCTGGCCGCGATCAACGGCCACTGCCTCGGCGGGGCCCTGGAGCTGGCAATCACCTGTGACCTGCGGATCTGCTCCGACGCGGCGAAGCTGGGAATGCCGCCGGCGAAACTCGGGCTCGTCTACGGGCACACCGGCCTGCGCAAGTTCCTCGACACCGTCGGCCTGGCGCGGACCAAGGAGCTGTTCCTCACCGGCCGTAACTTCGATGCGGCGCGGGCCGAGCAGATCGGCCTCGTCAACGAGGTCGTCGCCGACCCCGCGCTCGAGGACGACGCCGTCGCCCTGGCCGCCGCGATCGCCGCCAACGCGCCGCTCTCGACCCGCGGCAACAAGCGCGCAATCGAAGTCCTCAACCAGAACCCGGTCCTCAGCGAGGCGCAGGAGGCGGCGCTGATCGCCCTGCGCGAGTCCTGCTTCTCCTCCGAGGACTTCCGCGAGGGGATCGCCGCCTTCGCCGAGAAACGGAAGGCTTCCTGGAAGGGGCGATGAGCGCCGCGCGGCTGGCGGCCAGCGACCCGGTGATGGCGGCGCTGATCGAGCGGGTCGGCGAGATCGACCTCGCCACCCGGCTGCGGCGGCGCCAGGAGGAGCGGCCGTCCGACCCCTACGGTGCCCTGCTGCGGGCGATCGTCGGGCAGCAGCTCTCGACCAAAGCGGCCCGCACCATCTACCTGCGGGTCATCGACCTCTTCGGGGGGCGGGCCCCCTCCCCGCAGCAGCTGCTCGACGCCGACGAGGAAGGCCTCAGGGGGGCCGGTCTCTCCGGGCGCAAGGTCGAGTACCTCCAGGACCTGGCCCGCCACGTGCTCAGCGGCGAGCTCGAGCTCGACCGGCTCGACGAGCTCGGCGACGAGGAGGCGATCGAGGAGATCGTCGCCGTTCGCGGGCTCGGCCAGTGGACCGCCGAGATGTTCCTGATCTTCCACCTCGAGCGCCCCGACGTCCTCTCCGGCGGCGACCTCGGGATCCGCAAGGCGATCCAGAACGAGTACGGGCTCGTAGACATGCCCACCCCGCAGGAGACGGTCGCGATCGGCGAGCGCTGGAGCCCGGACCGCAGCCTCGCCTCGCTCTACCTCTGGGAGTCGCTGGCGGCGGTCCCGGGATGAGGGCGAAGTCGTGCTCGGTCCAACTCCTCCTCGCCGGCCTCGTGGCCACGATGGCGCTCGCCGGCTGCGGCTCGGTCAGCTCGCGTCAGCCGTTGAGCCAACAGGACAAGGCCGAGCTGCAGGAACCGACGACTCCGAGCAAGATCGCCGAAGAGGAGCCGCCGCAGCCGAAGCATCTCGACGTCGCCCCGGAAGCGCCGCCAAAGCCCGGCGGCCAAGGCCTCGACGCCGAACCGCCGGACATCCCGGTCGCGCAGATGCCGCCCGCCTCGGCCGGGACCAACGGCTCCTACGACCCACCCGACTCCTCCGAACGGAAATCGATCACGCCGCGCACGATGGCCCGGCTCGAGGAGGAATCCGAAGGCCGCGACTCGATCCTGCTCAGCGGCATCGCCCTCGCCCCGCCGAAGGCGCCCGAACGGGTTCAGGCGGCGATCAGCGGTGCCAACGAAATCGTCGGTCGCCCCTACGTCTGGGGCGGCGGTCACGCGTCCTGGTACTCGGCCGGCTACGACTGCTCCGGCGCAGTCAGCTACGCGCTCGCCGCCGGCGGCTTCCTGAATACGCCCCTCGCCTCAGGCCAGCTCGAATCCTGGGGCGAGCCGGAGCCCGGCCGCTGGATCACCGTCTACGCCAACCCAGGACACGCCTACGCGGTGATCGCCGGCCTGCGCTGGGACACGGTCGGGGACGCAACCGGGACCGGGCCGCGCTGGCATCCGGAGCCGCCCTACGCCGACGGCTTCCAGGCGCGGCATCCGGCGGGGTTCTGAGATGAAGACACGCTTTCGACTCGGGCTGCTGGTCGTCGTCGCGATCGCCGTCGGCTCGATCGCCGCGGCCCTGATCGTCGGCCAGAACGAACGCGACGCGCTCGAGATTCAGCAGGACGAAGAGGCGATGCGCGCCGCCCACCAGACCGAAGCCCTGGCGGCTCTCTCGGTCGGACAGCTCGCCAGCGCCGCGGCCTTCTACGAGGCCGAGGGCGACTTCAGCCAACACGAGTTCGAAGTGGTCGCTGAATCGTTGCTGGAGACCGGGGCCCTGTCCGCCACCGCCTTCATCCAGTCGGTCCCGCGTGAGGAACGAGCGGCATACGAGCGCGAGCTCGGCGCCCGGATCAGCGAGCGGGCGCCGATCGGAACCCGCCCGGCCGGCGATCGCCCGATCTACTTCCCGGTCACCTACGCCGCCGGCAACGATCGCGCCGCAGGGCCCCCGTTCGGGTACGACCTCGGCGTCGACGACGTCAGGGGCCGCTACCTGCACCTGGCCCGCGATCGCGGGCGGCCGACCGCCACCGAGGCCCTGCGCCTGTTGGTCGGGGGCACCGGGATCAACGTCTACCGGCCGGTCTACCGCGACGGCGCCCCGACCGGCACCGTCGCCCAGCGGCGGGCGGCGCTGACCGGGTTCGCCGCGGGCGCCTTCCGGATCTCGGACCTTGCCTCGGCGGCGACCGAAGCCCTGCCCGAGGACGCGGTGATCCAGCTGCAGGACAACGGGGAAACGTTCCTCGGGCCCGAACGCCGCCTCGAGGACGCGTCGAACGCCTCGGTGCAGATCGCCGACCGGACCTGGCAGCTGGTGGTCGAGGACCCGAGTGAGGCCGGGATCGCCCTACCGATCCTGATGGCGTTCTTCGGCCTCATGCTGGCGGCGCTGCTGGCGGCGCTGGTCCTGATCTGGAGTCGCAGCGAGCGGATGCGGATCCTCCAGCGCCAGGCCAGCCAGGACCCGCTGACCGGGCTCAAGAACCGGCGCCGCTTCGAGGAGGACCTCCGCACCGAGCTGGCCCGCAGCCGGCGCGAGAGGTCGACAGGGGCGCTGCTGATGCTCGACGTCGACAACTTCAAGCAGGTCAACGACACCCTCGGCCACCCGACCGGGGACAAGGTGATCGAGGAGATCGCCGGGGTTCTCGACGGGCGGATGCGCGAGACCGATGTCCTTGCGCGGGTCGGCGGCGACGAGTTCGCCGTCGTCCTGCCCCGTTGCGAGCGCGAGGAAGCCACCGCGGTGGGCGCCGAGATCACCCGCGCGGTCCGCGACCACGTCCCCGCCGAGGAGGGCATCCCGAGGATCACGATCAGCGTCGGGATCGCGATGTTCGGGATCGGCGCCGACCTCACCTTCGAGGAGGCGATGTCCGACGCGGACCAGGCCATGTACGCGGCCAAGGCCGGGGGCCGAGACGGGGTGCGTGTCTCCGACGGCGTCCCGAAGGAGGCCTAGGCGCCGAGGGAGTGGCGGAGCCGCAGGACGCGGCCGGCTGATGTTTCGAGGTCGGCCCGGCGCAGCTTGCCGGAACGCAGGCCGGCCAACAGGGCCGCGCCGGCACGGGCGCCGGCACGGAAGTCGGTGAAGAGCAGAACGTCCATGCCGGCCCGGGCTGCGGCGACGCCGGCCTTGGCGGGACCGCCGAAGTCGGCGACGGCGACGCTGCCGAGCGCGTCGGTGATCGAGACGCCCTCGAAGCCGATCCGCTGGCGGAGCTCGCCGGTGGCGATCTCCGGGGCGAAGGCGGCGGGGCGCGGCGAAAGGGCGGGATAGATCGCGCTGCTGACCATCACCATCGCCCCGTCCGCTTCGGCGAAGGCCGCGAACGGCGCCTCGTCGACGCCGCGCAGGGTCGCCTTCGGCAGCCCGATCCGCTGAACCGAGAAGTCCGTGTTCATGCGGGCGCTGCCGAGCCCGGGGAAATGCTTGGCGGTGGCAGCCACCCCGCCTTCCTGCAAGCCGTCGGCGAATGGGATCGCGGTAGCGGCGACGCGGGCCGGGTCGGTGCCGAAGCCGCGTTCGGTCTCGGCCGTGTCGCTGCCGGGGCGGGCGACGTCGAGCACCGGGGCGAGGTCGACGTTGATGCCGACGCCGCGAAGGTTGGCGGCCGTGCGAACGCCCTGCTCGCGGCTGAAGGCGGCGCCGCGGGCGCCCATCTGCCGGGCCGAGGCGGTCGGGGCCCCGTCAAGACGCTTCACAAGTCCCCCCTCCTGGTCGACCATCACCAGCAGCGGGTCCCTCAACCCGGGCGGGCGGCGAAGTGCCTGCAGCCCTGCCGCTGCCCGGCGCCCGGCGGCCCGGCTCGGGAAGTTCTCCGCGAAGAGGATGACGCCGGCGATCCTCCCTTCTCGGACCATGGCTTTGACGGCCGGTGGCGGCTTCGCGCCGGGATAGCCCACGACGATTCGCTGGCCGGCGAGCTGCGAGGCGGGAAGCTTCGATGCGGCGCTCTCCTCTGCCGGGGTGCCGTCGCCGAGCGCGACGCCGAAGGCGAACGCCCCTACCGCGAGACCGCCGAGGGCGGCGATCGCGATCCGCCTGCGCCGCTTTACCGAGTCGTCCATCCGGTGCGAAGCCTAACTTTGCGCTCAGGTGCCCCCCCTGATCACATTCGAGGAAGCGCTCGCGCTCGGCGAGAAGAGCAGCCACGAGGAGATCGGCGCGATCGTCGAGCGTGCCTGGGAGGTGCGCCAGGAGAACTTCGGCGACTCGACCGACATGTGCTCGCTGGTCAACGCAAAGTCGGGTGGCTGCGCCGAGGACTGCGGCTTCTGCGCCCAGTCGCGCTACGCCGAGGCGGACACCCCGATGCACGCGATGATGGAGCCCGACCAGATCCTCGAGCACGCCAAGGCGGCCGAGGCCGCGGGTGCCCACCGCTTCTGCATGGTCACCCAGGGCCAGGGGCTCTCGAAGCGCGACTTCACGAAGATCCTCGAAGGCGCCGAGCTGGTCGCCGAGCACACCAACCTCAAGCGCTGCGCGTCGGTCGGCCACATGTCTGTCGAGCGCGCGAAGAGCCTCAAGGACGCCGGCATCCAGCGGGTCCACCACAACGTCGAGTCGGCGCGCTCCTACTACCCGGAGGTGTCGACGACGGTCCGCTACGAGGGTCGCCTCCGCACGATCCAGGCGGTCAAGGAGGCCGGGCTCGAGACCTGCGTCGGCGGCATCCTCAACCTCGGCGAGTCGCCCCGCCAGCGGGTCGAGATGGCCTTCGAGCTCTCCGAGCTGAACCCGACCTCGGTCCCGATCAACCTGCTCAACCCGCGTGACGGGACCAAGTTCGGCGATCGGCCCCTGATGGACGCCTGGGAGGTCGTCCAGTGGGTCGCGATCTTCCGGTTGATCATCCCCGCAGCCCTCTTCCGCCTCTGCGGCGGCCGGGTCGAGAACCTCGGCGACCTGCAACCGCTCGCCGTCAAGGCCGGCCTCAACGGGGTGATGATGGGCAACTTCCTCACCACCCTCGGCGCCGAGCCCGAGGACGACAGGGCGATGTTCGAGGAGCTCGGCCTCAACGTCGCCCGCCAGGAGGACAACGGCGCCAACCCGCGGCCCGACAACCGCTCGGGCTGGCTCGACGGCGAGACGCCGGCGACGCCGATGGACGAGCTGGTCGACCACCAGGACGAAGCCGAGTTCTGGGACCCCTCGACCCAACTGCGGGTGATCAAGAAGTCGAAGAAGCCGCCGCCCTACCCGGATTCGAACGCCGCCTCCTCCGCTGCTTCCCGGTGACCGACCTCGGGGATCAGCTGGACGAGCTCGGCAACGCAGGGCTCCGCAGGCGCATGCGGCTGATCGAGGGGCCGCAGGGCCCGCGGGTCCTGCTCGACGGCCGCGAGGTGCTGCTGCTCTGCTCCAACAACTATCTCGGCCTCGCCGAGGACCCCGTCGTCCGCGCGGCGGCCGCCGAAGCGGCGCTGGAGCTGGGCGCCGGCGCCGGCGCCTCGCGCCTGATCTCGGGCAACATGGGGGCCCACACCGTGCTCGAGCGGCGCCTGGCCGAGTTCAAGGGCTACCCCGCCGCCCTCCTGTTCGGCTCCGGCTACCTCGCCAACATGGGCATAATCGCGGCGCTGGCCGGTGAGGGTGAGGTCGTCTTCTCGGACGAGCTCAACCACGCCAGCATCATCGACGGCTGCCGGCTGGCCAAGGCCGAGACCTTCGTCTACCGCCACGGCGACGTCGAGCACCTCGAGCACGGCCTCCGCGAGGCGGGCAGCCGTGCCGCGCTGATCGTCTCCGACGGCGTCTTCTCGATGGACGGCGACGTCGCCCCGCTGCCGCAGCTCGCCGAGCTGGCGGCGCGGCACGACTGCCGGCTGATGATCGACGAGGCCCACGCGACCGGCGCGATCGGCCCCGGCGGCCGCGGCTCGGTCGCGGCGGCCGGGCTCGGCGAGGAGGTCGACGTGATCGTCGGCACCCTCGGCAAGGCGCTCGGCTCCTACGGCGCCTACGCCTGCGCCGACGCCGAGACCGTCGACTTCCTCCTCAACCGGGCGCGGTCCTTCATCTTCTCGACGGCGCCGCCGCCGCCGACGGTCGCCGCCGCCTCGGCCGCCCTGGGGCAGCTCGAAGCGCGCCCGGGAATGGTCGAGCGGCTGCGCGCCAACGCCGCCGTGCTGCGCTCCGGCCTCGCCGCCGAAGGGCTGCTCGCGGGGGGCGCCCCAACCCAGATCGTCCCGGTCGAGATCGGCGACGCCGCCCGCACGATGGATCTCTGCGAGCTGGCGCTCGAGCGCGGTGTCTTCGCCCAGGGCATCCGCCCCCCGACCGTCCCCGAGGGGTCCTCGCGCCTGCGCTTCACGGTGATGGCCACCCACACCGAGGTCGAGCTCCGCAGAGCCGCCGCGATCGTCGGCGCCGCCGCCCGCGAGCTCGGGATCCAGCCCGCCGCAAGCGCCGCCACTGCCGCACTGGCCGCCTAGCCGCCCGTGAGCGCCATCTTCGTCACCGGCACCGGCACCGAGGTCGGCAAGACGGTCGTGGCCGCAGCGATCGCCAACACCCTGCGGGCCGACGGCGCCAGCGTGGCGGTCTTCAAGCCGGCCGTCACCGGCATCGACGACCCGGGCGAGAGCGATCACGCGCTGCTGCGCCGGGCCGCGGGCAGCAGCCAGGACTACGACGAGATCGCCCCATACCGCTACGGGCCCCCGGCTTCGCCCCACCTCGCGGCCGAGATGCACGGGGAGCGAATCGACCCCCAGGTGCTGCTGGCGGCGGCGGCGGCCGCGGCGGCTGCGGGCGACTCGCTCGTCTGCGAGGGGGTCGGCGGCCTGCGGGTCCCGCTCGCGCCGGGGTTCGGCGTCCGCGACCTCGCCGTCGCGCTCGGCTACCCGCTGGCGATCGCCGCCCCGCCGGGCCTGGGGACGATCAACCACACGCTGCTGACAATCGAGTCGGCCCGCGCCGCGGGCCTCGAGGTCGCCAAGGTGGTCCTCACCCCGTGGCCGCGAGAGCCGAGCGCGATCGAGAGCTCCAATCGCGACTCGATCGCCGCGATGGGCGGCGTGCGGGTCGAGGGCCTCGAGACCCTCGACCTCGCCGAGCCTAGTGGCTGGCCCCGGCTAGATCCGGCCTGACCTCGGCGGCCGCGACCGAGGAGCCGCCCGGGTTGACTGCGGCCTCTGCCGCCTCGGTGCTGACCGACTTGCCCTTCGCTCGAATCGCCAGCGCTCCGACGAAGACGCCGAGGAAGGTGACGCCGGCGGAGACCGCCATCGCCGAGCTGAGGCCGTCGACGAACTGCTGTGGGCTCGCGGTCTCGAAGCTGCTGCCGACCGTGCCCTGGAAGATCGCGCCGCTGACCGCGATCCCGAGGCTGCCGCCGACCATCCGGAACATCGAGAGCACCCCGGAGGCGATGCCCGCTTTCTGGACCGGGACCGCGTTCATCGCGGCGCTGGTCATCGGCGACATCGTCAGGGCGATCCCGATCCCGAGCAGCATGAAACCGGGCAGCAGCGCGAGGTAGGTCGAGTCGACCGCGATCTGGGTGAAGGTCAGCAGCGACGCGGTCAGCAGCAACAGCCCGCCGACGATCAGCCAGCGAGGGCCGTAGCGGTCGGCGAGGCGGCCGGAGATCGGCGCCACCGTGACGATCATCAAGGTCGAGGGGAGGAATCGGACCCCGGCCTCGAGCGGCGAGTAGCCGAGGATGTTCTGCATGTAGAGGGCGAGGAAGAAGAAGACGCCCATCATCGCGAAGGTGATGATCAGGGCGACGACGACGGCGCCGAGGAAGTTGCGATCGGAAAGCAGGTCGAACTGGACCATCGGCGCTTTCACCCTCTGCTCAATGAAGACGAAGCCGACCAGGGAGATCGCCGAGGCGGCGATCAGGGCGACGATGCCGGCCGAGCCCCAGCCCCAGCTGTTGCCCTCGACGAGGGCGAGGACGAGGGCGGTCAGGCCGACCGTCAGCGCCGCGACGCCGGCGAAGTCGACGTCCTTGCCGACGCTGGTGTCGCGCGACTCGCGGACCGCGAAGGTGGTCGCCAGGATCGCCCCGATCGCGACCGGGATGTTGAGATAGAAGATCGCGCGCCAGGAGACGTGCTCGGTGAGGAAGCCGCCGAGCACGGGCCCGACCGCGAGCGCCAGGGCCGAGACCCCCGCCCAGGTCCCCATCGCCTTGCCGCGCTCCTCCGGCGGAAAGGCGTCGGTGATGATCGAGAGCGTGCCCGGCATCATCAGCGCCGCGCCGATCCCCTGGACCACGCGGCTGACCACCAGGGCGGTCTGATCGGGAGCCAGGCCCGCGGTCGCCGAGGAGAGGGCGAAGATGACGACGCCGATCTGGAACATGCGGCGGCGACCGAAGATGTCGCCGAGCCTGCCCCCGGTGGCGAGCAGGACCGCGAAGGAGAGGGTGTAGCCGTTGATCGTCCACTCGAGGCCGGAGATCGAGGCGCCGAGGTCTTTCTGGATCGACGGCAGGGCGACGTTCACCACCGTGTTGTCGAGCATGATCATGAACAGCGCGAAACACATCGCTCCGAGCGTCCACCACTTGCGGTTCTCGTCGGTGATCAGGTGGTTGTAACGGGTCAAGTCTGTACCTCCTTGAGGTGCTCGAAAGTCTGGGCGATGTCCTCCCTGTCCATGAGCGAGTCGACGGCGGCGTCGAGCTTGCGGCGCTGGGCCGCGGTGAGGGTCTCGGCGAACGACTCGAGACCCGCCTGCCTGACGATCAGAAGCGTGTTGACGAGCTCCTTGCCCTTCTCGGTGATCGCCACCCGGCGCACCCGCCGGTCGTCGGGATCCTCCAGCCGCGTGACACGACCGTCTTTGACGAGGGCGTCGACGGCACGGCTCATCGACGGGACCGAGACACCGAAGGTCTCGGCCAGGTCGCTGACCTGCCGCGGCTCGGGCTCACGGCCGAGGCCGCCGAGCTCGAGCAGCGTCTTGCACTGGGTCATGGTCAGGCCGGACTCCTCGATCACCCGCAGCTGGTTGCCGCGGTCGTAGCGGAACACGTGCCGCATCAGCGCGCTGATGCGGGCTGCCGTCTCCTGTGCCTCGGCGCTGACCTCGGGGGCCTCGTCGACGATCTCTGCCAATCGGCTCGCTTGCATGTTCAGAATGGTTGCATATACGCAACTATTTCTCTAGCGAAATAGTTGTCCGTGTGATGCACATCACGTATCTCGCTCTTTTCGATTGCCGCCGCCGGCGGAGCTACTGTCGTCTCCGATGTCCGCGGACCACGCGCAGCTCGATCGCGACCACCTCTGGCATCCCTTCACCCAGCAGCAGGGGTGGTGCGAGGAGGAGCCGCTGATGATCGAGCGAGCCGAGGGCACCCAGCTGATCGACTCCGAGGGGCGGCGCTACATCGACGGGGTCTCCTCGCTCTGGTGCAACGTTCACGGTCATCGCCACGAGGGCATCGACGCCGCCGTTCGCAAGCAGCTCGGCAAGGTCTCCCACTCGACGATGCTCGGCCTCTCGCACCCCGGCGCCGCCGAGCTTGCCGCCCGGCTGGTCGAGATCGCGCCGGCCGGCCTCTCGCGCGTCTTCTACTCGGACTCGGGCTCGACCGCGACCGAGATCGCGCTGAAGATGGCCTTTCAGTACCAGCGCCAGCGCGGCGGCCAGCACGTGCGGAGGACTTCCTTCGTCCACCTCCACAACGCCTACCACGGCGACACGATCGGCTCGGTGTCGGTGGGCGGCATCGACCTTTTCCACGCTGCCTATCGCCCACTGCTCTTCGAGGGGCACATGGTCGAGCCCGGCGATGCCGGCGAGCTGGCCCGGGTCCTCGCCGCCCACGAGGAAGAGGTCGCCGCGGTGATCGTCGAGCCCTTGGTCCAGGGCGCCGCCGGAATCCTGGTCCAGCCGCCCGGCTACCTGCGCGAGGTCCGCGATCTCTGCGACCGCCACGGCGTGCTTCTGATCTGCGACGAGGTGGCGACCGGGTTCGGCCGCACCGGGACGATGTTCGCCTGCGAGCGGGAGGGGGTCGCGCCCGACCTGATGTGCCTGGCCAAGGGACTCACCGGCGGTTACCTGCCGCTGGCCGCGACCCTTGCCACCGAGCGGATCTACGAGGGCTTCCTCGGCGCGCCCGAGGAGCAGCGCACCTTCTTCCACGGCCACACCTTCACCGGCAACCCGCTCGCCTGCGCCGCCGCGCTCGCCAGCCTCGACGCCTTCGAGGAGGAGCGGACGCTCGAGCGGCTGCAGTCGAAGATCGCGCTGCTCGACGAGCTGCTCGGCGAAGTCGAGGCGATGCCCGGGGTCTCCGAGGTTCGCAGCTGCGGTTTCATGGTCGGCATCGACCTCGGCGAGCACGACCCGGCCCTGCGGATCGGACACCGGGTCGCGCTCGAGGCGCGGCGCCGGGGGGCGATCATCCGCCCGCTCGGCGACACGATCGTCCTGATGCCGCCGCTGGCGATCTCGAAGGGCGAGCTGCGACGGTTGCTGGAGATCACCGGCGAGTCGATCGAGGCCGCGCTGCCGCTGCCGGCCCTGGCGCTCTCCGAGCCCCAAATCGGGGCGCGGCTCCCCCGCGCCGCCTGAATCCGTCGAGGGCGCGATTTGAT
>DATDCK010000035.1:0-20207 GCA_036524375.1 Solirubrobacterales bacterium
CACCTCGTGTGAGACGGAGACATGGACAGCGGGCAGGCGGTCGCGCAGGTGCGAGGCGATGCGCTGCTCGTGGGAGGGGTCGAGGTAGGAGAAGAGCAGGCAGATCGCCACCGACTCGGCGCCGCTCTCGCGGACCAGCGCCGCGAGCCGCTCGGGCTCGCCCTCGGCAAGCGGCTCGAGGACCCCCTCGGGGCCGACCCGCTCGGCCGCCTCGAAGCTTCGCCCGGGAGGGACCAGCGGCGCCGGCTTCGGCGCGCAGGGCCGGTAGAGGTCGGGTCGGTCTTGGCGGGCGATCTCGAGCACGTCGGCGAACCCCCGGGTGGAGATCAGCGCCGTGCGCGCTCCGGACTCCTCCAACAGGGCGTTGGTGCCGACCGTCATCCCGTGGGCGAAGAGGCGCACCTCGCTCGCGTCGGTGCCGCCGCGCCGGAGGACCTCCTCGACCGCCGCCAACACCCCGGCCGACTGGTCCCCTGAGGTGGTCGGCAGCTTCGCCGTGTGGATCTTCTCGCCGTCGACCAGGACGGCGTCGGTGAAGGTCCCGCCGACGTCGACCCCGAGCAGCATGCCCCTGACGCTAGCGCCAGCTCTCGCGCCTGACGGCGAGGTCGGGCCCGAGCAGGAAGTGGACGCCGTCGAGGGAGGGGTCGCTGGCGGTGAAATCGGTCCGCAGGTGCCCGCCGCGGGACTCGCGGCGCTCCGAGGCGTTGATCGCGATCGCCCGTGCCAGGAGGTAGGGGTCGTTCCCGAGCCCGGCGAGGCCGTCGGCGTCGCGCAGGGGCCCGGCCAGTCTCCAGACGGCGTCGCGGGTATCGCGGGTCGGCGGCGCGAACGGGGTCGAGCTTGGCTCCGGCGGGCGCGCGGTCGGCGACTCCTCGATCGCCGCTGCCGCCGACCGGGCGCCGAAGACGAAGCACTCGCTGAGCGAGTTGGAGGCGAGGCGGTTGGCCCCGTGCAGCCCGGTGCAGGAGCACTCGCCGACGGCGTAGAGGCCCGCGACCGAGGAGCGGCCGTCGAGGTCGACCGCGACGCCCCCCATCGTGTAATGGGCGGCAGGCGCGACCGGGACCGGTTCCTCTCGCGGTCGCAGCCCGGCCTCGGCGAGGGATTCGAAGACATTCGGGAAGCGGGCCGGGTCCAGCCGGCGGAGGTCGAGCCTCACCTCGGAGGTTCCCTCCGTCGCGAACAGTTCGAGGATCGCGGCGGTGACCGCGTCACGGGGGGCGAGCTCGTCGGTGAAGCGCTCGCCCGAAGCGTCGAGCAGGGTCGCGCCCTCGCCGCGCACCGCCTCGGTGATCAGGACGCCGTCGTGCGGGGTGCCGGGCAGCGAGAGGGCGGTGGGGTGGAACTGGCAGAACTCGAGGTCGGCGAGATCGGCGCCGGCGGTCGAGCCCAGCACCGGGCCCGCGCCGATCGCGCCCCAGGGGTTGGTCGTCCGCCGCCAGAGCGCCGCGGCGCCACCGGTGGCCAGCACGGTCGCCGGGGCCGCGATCGGGCCCGAGTCGGCGATCACCCCGTGGCAGCGCTCGCCGTCGCTCCAGAGCGCGTTCGCCGAGGTCCTCTCCATCACCTCGATTCCGTTCTGCCCGGCCACCATCGCGGCCAGCTTCGAGGTGATCTCGTGGCCGGTCTGGCTGCCGCCCGAGTGAACGATCCGGCGGCTCGCGTGGCCGCCCTCGAGGCCCAGCGCCAGCCGGCCCTCGTGGTCGAGGTCGAACTCGACGCCGCGCTCCTGCAGGTCGCGGACCGCCGCGGGCGCCTCCTCGACCAGAACCTGGACCGCGGCCGGCCGGCACAGCCTGCGGCCGGCGGCGATCGTGTCCTCGGCGTGGCGCTGCGGAGTGTCGTCAGGTTCGAGGGCGGCGGCGAGGCCACCCTGGGCCCAATAACTGGCGCTCTGCGAGAGGGGGGTGCGGGAGACGAGGCAGACCCTCGCGCCCAGCTCGGCCGCGCGCAGGGCGGTCCAGAGTCCGGCGGCGCCACCGCCGACGACGGCGACGTCGAACTCGGCGAACGGCTTCGCTATTTCCCGGCCGCCTCTCGGCGGATCGAGTTGACCTGGTCGCGCAGCCACGAGGCGGCGGCCTCGCGGGCCTTGGCCTCGCCGTCGGCGACCCGGTTCTCGGCCTCCATCGCGCGGCGCTCGGCCGCCTCGACCCGCTTCTCGGCGTCGCCGGCGGCGGTCTCGATCTCGGCGAGGCGCTCCTCGGCGGCGGCGATCGCCCGCTGCTTCGCCTCGCGCTCGGACTCCAGCTCCTGCTCGTGGCTCTTGCGCAGCTCCTCGAGTGCCTCGGCGCCGCGCAGCTTCGCCGTCTCCAGGTCGTTTTCGAGCGCCCGGATCTCGGCCGTCGCCCGCTTCTCCGCCGCCTCGGCCGACTCCGCCGCCTCGCGGAGGCGCACCTGCGCTTCCGCGACTCTCGTGCTGTCGGCCTCCGATCCCGATTCCGCGCTCATGGTCGCTTCAATCTATTACGGGGCGGCGAGGACGTCGCGGTAGGCCTCGATCGTCCGCTCGGCCATCCGTCCCGCGGAGAGCGCCTCGGCCCTGGCGGCCCCGTCGACGCGGGGATCGTCCGCGTCGAGGTGAGGACCGGCGACGGCAGTCCAGGTCTCGACGTCGAACGGGGCGCAGAGCGCACCGGGGAGCCCTTCGAGCGCGAAGGGGGCGATCCCGACCGGGGTCGAGAGGACCGGGACCCGGCAGGCGAGCGCCTCGACGCAGATCATGCCGAACCCCTCGTAGTCGGAGGTGACGAGGACGGCGCCGGCGGCGTTCATCCAGGTGGCCATCGCGTCCGGCTCGATCGCGCCGCCGGTCAGGAGCTCCGCCTCGCACGACTCGGCCAGGCGCCTGGCCAGGTCGACCCGCTTCTCCGGTCGATCCGGGTTGGCGGGGAACAGCAGGTAGCGGCCGTCCGGCTCCAGCTCGAGGCGGCGCCGGGCCTCGTCGCGGGGGATCGGGCCGAGGCGCGAGAGGTCGGGGCCGCAGGGGAGCACCGCCGAGCCCGGCACCGGCGGCAGGCCCGGCCGCCCGTTCTCGGTCTCGAAGAGGGCGCGGGAGACGGCGGCGTTGAGGTCGACCCGCCACGCGAGCCGGCGCGACATCGCGCCGACGATGCCGTGGCGGACGTCGGTCCCGTGGTAGCTGACCACGAGCGGGCTCGCCCCGGCGAGGCGGGCGCACCACCCGGGCAGGCCGTAATGGGCGTGGACGAGGTCGAAGCTCTCGTGGCGCAGAAGCCGGCGCAGGCGGCGGGTGGCGGGCAGGTACTGCCGCGATCCGGGTGGGAAGCTGAATTCCTCGACCTCGATGCCGCGGGCGCGGATCTCCTCGATCTGGTCCCGCACCCACCGCCCGCGCTGGGGGGCGCCGGCGTCGGGGACGAAGTTGGTGACGACGAGGACCCGCATAGCGGGTGAGCGTATCCGCGCTCGGCACACAAACGTGGACCTTTTGGCGCAGGCGGGTCTGGTTCGGTGAGCGAGCCGGCCCGAGCATCGGCCTCCAATCCAACCAAGGAGGACTCGATGCTTTTCACGCTGTTCGACGTGGTGCACGCGGCTGTCGCCGAGAGGGTGCGGACGATCCGCTTGCTGGCCGAGGGGGAGCGCGGCCAGGGGACGGTCGAGTACGTCGGCCTGATCCTGCTGGTCTCGCTCTTGATGGTGGGGATGGTGGCCGCGATGAAAGGGTTCAACGGCCAGCAGGGGACCGAGCTGGCGAGCCTGATCGTCGACAAAATCACCGAGGCAGTCGACAAGGTCGCGTTCAAATAGAACGTGAGAGACTCGCGCGATGCCCGACTCCCGCAGCTACGACCGTGCTCCGGCGGACAACCGTCCGGTCACGATCGAGCCCGAATTCGTCGAGACCGCCGACGGCTCGGCGCTGATCTCGATCGGCAAGACGAGGGTGATCTGCACGGCTTCGGTGAACGAATCGGTTCCGCGTTGGATGCAGGGGCGCGAGCGGGGTTGGGTGACGGCGGAGTACTCGATGCTCCCCGCGTCCACGGGCGAACGGAAGCAGCGCGACGTCTCCAAGGGCAAGCAGGACGGGCGCGGGGTCGAGATCCAGCGCCTGATCGGTCGCTCGCTGCGGGTCGTCGTCGACTTCAAGGCGCTTGGAGAACGCAGCGTCTACGTCGACTGCGACGTGCTCCAGGCCGACGGCGGCACCCGCTGCGCGGCGATCACCGGCGGCTATGTGGCGCTGCGGCTGGCGCTGCAGAAGCTGGTCGCGGCGAAGACGATCGCGGAGATGCCGCTGACCGGCTCGGTCGCGGCGATCAGCGTCGGCATGGTCGACGGCCGGGCGTTGTGCGATCTCGACTACTCGGAGGACTCGACTGCCGAGGTCGACGCCAACGTGGTGATGACCGGCGACGGCGGCCTGGTCGAGGTCCAGGCGACGGCGGAGCGCACGCCCCTCTCGCGGGCCTCGCTCGACGAGCTCCTCGGCCTGGCCGAGAACGGGATCGACCGCTTGCGGCAGATCCAGGAGCAGGTCGCGGGCGTTTGATCTTCGCCACCGGCAACAGGCACAAGCTCCGCGAGCTGCGGGAGCTGCTGCCGGGGGTCGAGCTGGAGCCGCTGCCGGATGGACTGTCGCTGCCGCCCGAGGAGGGCGACACCTACGCGGAGATAGCGCTGGAGAAGGCCCGGGTCGCCCACCGGGCGAGCGGGAAGCCGGCGATCGGCGACGACTCGGGAATCGAGGCGCTGGGCCTGGACGGCCGGCCTGGGATCCACTCGGCTCGCTACGGGGGCGAGGGGGCGAGCGACGAGCAGAACCTGGACAAGCTTCTGCGCGAGATTGCAGCCGCCGGGGACGAGCGCCGCGCCGCCTACGTCTGCGCGCTGGCACTGGTCGACGCCGACGGAGCCGAGCGGGTCTTCGAGGCTCGCTGCGAGGGACGGATGATCGAGCGGCCTCGGGGCGAGGGCGGATTCGGCTACGACCCGGCCTTCGTCCCGGACGACACCGGGCCCGAGGATGAGCGCACGATGTCCGAGCTGAGCGAGACCGAGAAGAACGAGATCAGCCACCGGGGGCGCGCCGCCAGGCTCCTGGCCGCCCATCTGGCCGAGGGCCAGAGGGCCGCGGCAGAGCGATGATCCGCACGAAAACCGGCGCGGCGGGTCTCTCGATCGCATCCAACGCGACCCTGATCGCGATCAAGATCGCCGCCGCCGCGGTGACCGGCTCGATCGCGATCCTCACCGAGGCGATCCACTCGCTCATCGACCTACTCGCCTCGGTCGTGGCCTTCGTCTCGGTCCGCAAAGCGGACGAGCCCGCCGACGCCGACCACCCCTACGGCCACGAGAAGGTCGAAAGCCTGGCGGCCAACATCGAGGGCATGCTGATCCTGGTCGGCGCCGGGATCATCGTTTACGAGGCCACCCACCGGTTGGTGGTCGGCTCCGTCGTCGACTCGCTGGGCGTCGGCATCGCGGTGATGGGCTTCTCGGTGATCGCCAACCTCGGTGTCTCGACGGTCCTCTCCCGGCAGGCCCGGGCGCACGACTCGGCCGCCCTCGAAGGCGACGCCGCCCACCTGCGGGCCGATGCCCTGACCTCGGCAGGCGTGGTGTTCGGGCTCCTGCTCGTCGAGGTGACCGGGATCGCCGCCTTCGACTCGATCACGGCGCTTGTCGTCGCCGCCGTGATCGTCGTCGCCGGCGTCCGGATCATGCGGCGCTCCTCCGGCGTCCTCGTCGACGAAGCGCTCCCGGACGAGGAGATGAACCGGATCGAGGCGGCGATCGCCTCCGCCCGAACCGAGGAGGTCGCCGGCTACCACAAGCTCCGTGGGCGGCGGGCGGGCGCCCGCCGCTACATCGACCTCCACGTCCAGTTCCGCTCCGGGACCAGCCTCGAGCGCGCCCACGAGCTGGCCCACCTCCTGCGTGACTCGATCGAGGCCTCGCTGCCCAGCGCCGAGGCGCTCATCCACGTCGAGCCAGAGACCTCGTTCATGGGTCGGGAAGACGACGCCGACGGCCCCTACCGCAGCGGTTAGGTCCTCACGGGTTCGGCAGCAGATTCACTGCAGCAGCCAGCCCGACCGCGATCACGGTGAGCGTGTAGCCGGTGTATCCGCTGATCGCGAAGAGGATCGCTGCGATCGCGCAGACGACGACGACGGTGATCCATGAGGCTCGGGCCAGCGACACGGGCCGGTATTTTGGCTGATCGGATGGTCGACCAGACGGGAACCACGATTTCAGGCGGGGAAGCCGAGCGCGCGATCGCTTTTCTCGAGCAGATGTCGCCCGACCTCCGCGGCGCCGCGATCCTGGCCGCCGACGGGTCCCCCCTGGCGGCAACCGATCGAGCCGATCGCTGGGCCGAGGACACCGCCGAGCTGCTGGCAGTCGCCGACCGGGCCGGCGAGGAGCGGGTCGAGCAGGTCCACATCGCCACCGAGCAGGGCGAGGTCTTCGCCCTGCGCCACTCCGGGCTCACCGCGGTCGCGGTCACCGACCGCTTCGCCCTCGCATCGGTGCTGTTCTTCGACATGCGCTCGATCCTTCGCGACCTCGCGGCCGGCAGGCCGGTGGAGGGGAGGGGATGACTCCTCCGAAGCCCCACCGGGTCCTGCTCGACCGCGTCTCGGGGTACGCGGACGAGGCCGCGGCATACGTGCGCCGTCGCCGCGTCTCGCGCCGACCCTTCGCCCGTCTCTACTACGAGGGAGGCGCCGCGTCCGATCACGCCGCCGACTCCCGCTCCGGCGGCGAGCTGTTCGTCGCCGCCGGGCGCCTGATCGAGGTCGCCCGCAAGGAGGAGAAATGAGGCCGCTCATCGACGAGGGGGTCGCGGCCCGGGTGATCGCCCGGGCGCTCGAGTCGGGCGGCGACTTCGCCGAGGTCTACGCGGAACGGCGCCAGGGACTGGGGATGTCGATCGACGAGTCGCGGGTGGAGTCGGTGCAGTCCGGGGCCGAGGAGGGGGCCGGGGTTCGGGTCGTCGACGACGGCACCACCTACTTCGCCCACGTCGACGGTCTCGACCCCGCCGACCTCGAGCGGGCCGCCGCCGAGGCGGCCTCGGCCCTGCGCGGGGAGCGCAGCGAGCCACGCGCCCTGGAGGCCGTCTCGACCGAGCCCCAGCCGATCGAGCGGCCGCCGTCCGAGGTCCCCGCCGAGCGCAAGGCCGAGCTGCTGCGGGAGCTCGACCAGCGGGCGCGCGGCGAGGGCGGCGAGGTGGCCCAGGTCCTCGCCTCCTACGCGGAGGCCCATCGAGAGATCGCGGTGGCGAACTCCGACGGCCTCTTCACCGGCGACGATCGGACCCGCACTCGGATCGGGGTCCAGGCAGTCGCCCGCCGTGGCGACACGGTCGAGACCGGGGCCGAGACGCTCGGCGCCGCCCGCGGCTTCGAGCTGCTCGAAGACGACCCGGGCACGATCGCCTCCGAAGCGGCCGGCAAGGCCCTCGCCCTGCTCGATGCCAAGCCCGCTCCGGCCGGATCGATGCCGGTCGTCGTCGGCGGTGGCTTCGGCGGCGTCCTCTTTCACGAGATGACCGGGCACGGCCTCGAGGCCGACCACATCCAGAAGGGTGCCAGCGTCTACGTCGGCAAGCTCGGCGAGCAGGTCGCCCGGCCGCTGCTGAGCGCCTACGACGATGGCCGCATGCCCGGCGAGTGGGGCAGCGACGCGATCGACGACGAGGGGACGCCGACCCAGAAGACCCTCGTTCTCGAGGACGGGCGCCTCGTCTCCTACCTCTACGACCGCCTGCGCGCCGAGCGCGACGGCGTCACATCGACCGGGAACGGCCGCCGCGAGAGCTTCCGCCACCTGCCGATCCCACGGATGACCAACACCTACATCGCCCCCGGCGACGCCACGCCCGAGGCGATCATCGCCGAGGTCGAGCGCGGCTTCTACGCGGCCTCGTTCGGTGGCGGTCAGGTCGACCCGGCGACCGGCGACTTCGTCTTCGGCGTCTCCGAGGGTTACTTGATCGAGGCGGGCAGGGTGACGCAGCCGTGCCGCGGCGCGACCCTGATCGGCAACTGCCTCGACGCCCTGGCCGCGATCGACGCCGTCGGCGACGACTTCGAGATGAAGACCGGGATCTGCGGCAAGGGCGGCCAGCGGGCTCCGGTCGGCACCGGACAGGGCCACGTCCGCGTCTCCGCGATGACGGTCGGCGGGACCGAGGTTTGACCGAGTCGGTCCAGGCGGCGGTCGAGGCGGCGCTCGGCGCCGGTGCCTCCGATGCCGAAGCCTTCGCGACCGAGGCCGGCGAGCGCGAGATCCGGGTCCACGGCGGCGAGGTCGAAAGCCTCACCGCCGCGACCCAGCGGGGAATCGGGCTGCGCGCCTGGATCGGCCACCGGGTCGGCTTCGCCTTCGGCACCGACCTCGGCGAGGCCGGAATCGCCGCGCTCGCGGGCCGAGCGACCGAAGCCGCCCGCGCGGGGGACGAGGACGAGCACGCCGGCCCGCCATCCCCGGCCAGCGCGGCACCGGAGTTGAGCGGCCTCCGCGACCCCTCGATCGACTCCTGGTCTGCCGCTCAGGTCGCCGAGATCGCCCTGACCGTCGAGCGCGAGGCGCTCGCCGCCGACGGGCGGGTGGCCGGCGTCGAGCAGGCGGTCTACGCGGACGCGGCAGAGCGCGTCTCGATCGCCACCTCGACGGGGATCGCGGGCGAGTACGAGTCATCGAGCTGCTACGCCTACACACAGGCTCTGGCCAAGGGAGACGGTGGCACCGAGACCGGGCTCGGCTTTGACCTCGCCCGCGGCCCCGCCGCGCTCGACCCGGCGGCCGTCGGCCGCGAGGCGGCCGAGCGGGCGGTGTCGATGATCGGGGCCGGCAAGCCCGAGTCGCGGGCCTGCCCGGTGGTCCTCGACCCGACCGTGGCGGCGAGCTTCGTCGGCCTGATCGGCGACGGGCTCGGGGCCGACTCGATCCAACGCGGGCGCTCTCCCTTCGCGGGGAGGCTCGGCGAGGAGATCGGCTCCGGCGCGCTCAGCCTCGACGACGACGGCACCGTCGCCGACGGCCCGGCCTCGGCGCCCTTCGACGGCGAGGGAGTCGCCCGTGCCCGCACCCCGCTGATCGCGGCCGGCTCCCTCTCTTCGTACCTGTACGACACCTACACCGCGCGCCGCGGCGGGGCGGAGTCGACGGGCAGCGCCGGCCGCGAGGGCTACCGCGGCCTCCCCCGGGTCTCGACCTCGAACCTCGTGATCGCGGCCGGGGAGCTCGATCTCGACGGGCTTCTGGCCGCGGCCGGCGACGGCGTTTTCGTGACCGACGTCGCCGGTCTTCACTCCGGCGTCAACCCGGTCACCGGCGTTTTCTCGGTCGGTGCGTCGGGTCGCGCCATCCGCGCCGGCGAGCTCGCCGAGCCCGTCCGCGAGTTCACGATCGCCAGCGACCTGGTCTCGATGCTGGGCGCCGTGAAGGCCGCGGGAGCCGACTCCCGCTGGGTCCCTTTCGGTGGCTCGGTCAGCACGCCGCCGCTGCTGATCGGGGAGATGACCGTCGCCGGCGCCTGAGGGCGGCGCGCTTGGCACCCGAGGGCACTGTTAGATTGCGCGCGACTTTGACCCCAGAAGGAGACGGAGGAGCTTCCAAGTGACAAAGGCTGAGTTTCTGGATCAACTGGCAACCGACGGACGCATCGGCAGCAAGAAGGCTGCCGGCGACGCAGTCGACGCCGTTCTCGAGGCGATCACGAGCACCCTGGCCGGCGGCGGTGAAGTCAGCTTCACGGGCTTCGGCAAATTCCACGTCGCCGAGCGTGGCCCGCGACAGGGCGTGAACCCGCGCACCGGCGAGCGGATCACAATCCCGGGCGGCAAAGTGCCGCGCTTCTCCGCCGGTTCGGCGCTGAAGACCAAAGTCAAGGGCTAAGAACAGCCTGAAGGCTCCTTTCGCAGACCGGCTGGCGGCGCTCGTCGAGGAGCGCCGCAGCCAGGTCTGCCTCGGGCTCGACCCCGACCCCGCCCAGCTCACGGGCGAGGACCTCGGCCCGACTGTCGAGGGGACTCCGGCGGAGGTCGCCGCCGGCGCGGTCGCGGCGCACTGCCGCAGGTTGATCGACCAGGCGGGCCCCGCCTGCGTGGCGATCAAGCCGCAGCTCGCCTGCTTCGAGCGGCTCGGCGCCCCCGGCTGGTCGGCGCTCGCCGACGTCTGCGCGGCGGCCCGTGACGCCGGACTCCTGGCGATCGCCGACGGCAAGCGTGGCGACGTGCCGGTAACGGCCGCCGCCTACGCCCAGGCCCTGATCGGCGAGACCCCGACCCCCTGGGGACCGGTCGCGGGGCTCGGCGCCGACGCGATCACGGTCAACCCGCTGCTCGGAGTCGACGCTCTCGAGCCGCTCGTCGCCGCCGCCGAGTCGGCCGGGGCGGGCGTCTTCGCGCTGGTCCGGACCAGCAACCCGGGAGCGGCCGACGTCGAGGACCTTCCGGCCCCCGAGGCCCCGCTCCACGAGCGGCTCGCCGAGATCGTCGACCGCCATGCCGACCGGCTCGCCGGGTCGGCGGAGCTGAGCGGGATGGGGGCGGTGGTCGGCGCCACCGAGCCCGAGCACATCGCGCGGCTGCGGGAGCTGATGCCGAGGGCGATCTTCCTGATCCCCGGTGTCGGCGCCCAGGGCGGCCGCCCGGAGATGCTGGGCGCGGCCTTCGCCGCCGGCCCGGCGTCGGCGGTGGTGCCGGCCTCCCGCGCCATCGCCGGTGATCCCGACCCCGCCGCGGCCGCGGAGCGGCTGCGGGAGGCGGTCTGGGAGGTTTCCGCCGCCTAGGGCCGCCCACGCCCGCTATACGATCACCGACCGCTTGCCGATACAGGCACCCGCCGATGAAAAAGCGCTCTTCAGCCCCAGCCAGGATCTTCGCGACGCTCGCCGTGATCGGCGGATTTGTCCTCATCTTCGTCGTCCTCTCAGTGGCTCTGAGCGACAAGAACGACGACGGCGGCGACACCAAGCAGAACGGTGGGCAGGTAACCCGGCAGGAGCCGACCCCGGCGAAGAAGACGCCCGCCACCTACGAGGTGAAGAACGGCGACACGCTGACGTCGATCGCGCAGTCCACCGGGGTTCCGGTCGGCCAGATCGAACGCCTCAACCCCGGCGTCGATCCCCAAATCCTGAACCCCGGCGAAGAGCTCAAGCTCAAGTGAGGGGAGGCCGCAGCCTCGCCTCGGCCGTAGCCGCGGCCGCTCTCGCCCTGTCTCTCGCCGGGACCGCCGTCGCCGCCGAGAAGCCGCCCCGGGTCGAAGCCCGGGCCTGGGCGCTCGTCGACGCCCGCACCGGCAAGGTTCTCGAGTCCCACGCCGGAGCGACGCACCTTCCGATCGCCAGCACGACGAAGCTGATGACCGCCTACGTCTCGATGCAGGAGCTGCCGCTCGAACAGATGGTGCGGGCGCAGCCCTACGACGCGATCTACGGCGAGTCGCTGCTCAACCTGCGCCCCGGGCAGCGGGTCAGCGTCCGCGACCTCCTCTACGGCCTGATACTGCGCAGCGGCAACGACGCCGCCTACGACCTCGCCCAGGCTGTCTCCGGGTCCGAGAACGGGTTCGTGCGCGAGATGAACCACCGCGCCGCTGCCCTCGGCCTCTCCGACACCCACTACGCGAACCCGATCGGCCTCGACCAGCCCGGCAACTACTCGAGCGCGCTCGACCTCGCGGCGCTGACCCGCCGCCTGCTCCGCGACCCCGCCTTCGCCAAGATCGCCGACTCGGAGAGCGCCGAGCTCGACAGCCTGCGGCCACCACGGCGGATCACGACGATCAACGAACTGCTGCGGATGGAGCCCTGGGTGACCGGCGTCAAGACCGGGCACACCTTCGACGCCGACTACGCCCTGGTCGGGTCCGGGAGGCGCAAGGGGGTCGACCTGATCTCGGTCGTGCTCGGCGCGCCGAGCGAGGAAGCCCGCGACGAGGGCAGCCTCGCCCTGCTCGAGAGCGGCTTCGACCAGTACCGGCGCCGGGTCCCGGTCCACGCCGGGCAGGAGTTCGCATCGGCGGCGATCCGCTACTCCGGCGGCGAGCTGCCGCTGCGGGCGGCCCGCACGGTCGCCGCCGGCACCTACCGCGGCCAGCGGCTCGACGTCGAGATCAAGGCGCCGGAGGAGGTCGAGGGCCCGATCGACCGCGGCGAGGCTCTCGGCCGGGTGACGGTCCTCGTCGACGGCAAGCCGGCCGGCAGCTCTCCGCTCCGGGCCGGGCGGGCGATCCCGAAGGCGAACGCCTTCGACCGCGCGCGCAGCTTCGTCGGCGATAACCCGATTCTCACCGCGCTCCTGGCGTTCGTGATACTGATTGGCGCAGGCCTTCTGTGGCGGAAATTGGTTGCGCGCGGGAGGGCAAGAGGAGGAGACGGGATCGGAGGTCTTGCCGAGTGATCCTCACAGTGACCCTCAACGCCGCGATCGACCGCACGGTCGCGGTCCCGAACTTCCGTCTCGGCAGGCGCCACCGGGCGGTCGAGAGCCGCACCGTCGCCGGCGGCAAGGGGGTCAACGTCGCCCGCGCACTGAGCCTGCTCGGGCAACCGGTGATCGCGACCGGATTCGTCGGCGGGCCGACCGGGACCCGGGTCGTCGAACAGCTCCACGCCGAGTCCGTCCTCACCGACTTCACCCGGATCGCCGGCGAGACCCGGATCAACCTCGCGGTGATCGACCCGACCTCGGGAGAACAGAGCGAGATCAACGAGCGCGGCCCGGCCGTCAGCCCGGAGGAGGTCTTGCGCTTCGTCGAGCGGCTCGACTACCTCGCCGCCGGGGCGAAAGTCTGCGTGCTGGCCGGGACCCTGCCGCCCGGAGCCGGCGAGGACCTCTACGCGCGCCTCGTCAAGGACCTGCTCGCGCGCGACATCGTCGTCGTGCTCGACGCCGAGGGCGACGCGATGCTCGAAGGCGTCCGCGCCGGGGCTTCGGTGGTGACCCCCAACGAGCTCGAGGCCGAGGAGCTGGTCGGGCAGGAGTTCTCCGAACCCGGCGACCTCGCGCAGGGCCTCACCGAGCTGGTCCGCCTGGGAGCGGGGGAGGCCGCGATCACGCGGCCGGACGGCTGCGTCGCGGTCGTCGGCGACGGTGCCGAGCGGCGCTTCCTCGAGGTCCGCACCGAGCCCCTCGACCCGGTCTCGACCGTCGGCTCGGGGGACGCTTTCCTGGCCGGCTACGCGGTCGGCCTCTACGAGGGCCGCTCACCCGAGGACTGCCTCGCCTACGGGGTCGCCTGCGGCGCCGAGTCGACCCAGCACTTCGGCGCCGGCACCGTGGACCGCGGACAGGTCGAGCGACTGCTCGGCGAGGTCCACGTGCACGACTTGGAGGTCCCCGCAGAAGTGTAGGCTGAACCTTCAACGCCACCCCCGCCTGGAGGACCAATTGGAGATCGACATCGGTCGAGGCAAGAAAGGGAGGCGCGCCTACGGTTTCGATGACATCGCGATCGTTCCGTCGCGCCGCACCCGCGATCCCGACGACATTGACATCAGCTGGACGCTCGGCCCATATCGCTTCGAGATACCGCTCGTCGCTTCGGCGATGGACGGGGTCGTGAGCCCCGACACCGCAGCGCTCGTGAATCAGCTCGGAGGCCTCGGAGTGCTCAACCTCGAGGGAATCTGGACCCGGTTCGAGAACGCCGAGGAGAAACTCGAGATGGTCGCCGCCGCGCCCAAGCACGAGGCGACCCGGATCATGCAGGAGGTCTACGCCGAGCCGGTCAAGCCGGAGCTGATCGGGCAGCGGATCGCCGAGATCAAGGAGAAGGGCGCCGTCGCCTGTGGCTCGCTCACTCCCCAGAAGGTCCGCGAGCACTACGAGATCGCGGTCGAGGCCGGAATCGACATCCTCGTGATCCAGGGCACGGTGATCTCCGCCGAACACGTCTCGACGACCGTCGAGCCGCTCAACCTGAAGGAGTTCATCGCCGAAGTCCCGGTTCCGACCGTGGTCGGCGGCTGTGCCTCATATTCGACCGGCCTGCACCTGATGCGGACCGGCGCCGTCGGCGTCCTCGTCGGGGTCGGCCCGGGCGCCGCCTGCACGACCCGCGGCGTGCTCGGCATCGGCGTCCCGCAGGCGACCGCGATAGCCGACGTGGCCGCCGCTCGCTCGCAGCACATGCTGGAGACCGGCGAGTACGTGAACGTGATCGCCGACGGCGGCATGCGCACCGGTGGCGACGTCTCGAAGGCGATCGCCGTCGGCGCCGACGCGGTCATGGTCGGCTCGCCGCTGGCCCGCGCCAAGGAGGCACCCGGCCGTGGCTTCCACTGGGGCATGGCGACATTCCATCCCTCGCTGCCGCGCGGGACACGAGTCTCGACCAAGCAGGACGGGACGATGGAGGAGATCCTCCTCGGCCCGGCCCAGGAGAACGACGGCACCTTCAACCTGATGGGTGCCCTGAAAACCTCGATGGCCACCACCGGCTACGAGGACATCCGCTCCTTCCAGCGGGCCGAGGTGATGGTCGCCCCCGCGCTCCAGAGCGAGGGCAAGAAGCTCCAGAACGAGCAGTCCGTCGGCATGGGCTCGAACGGGCGCGCGGCGGTGTCCGCGGGCGTCGGAGTCGCCGACGATTGAGTGAGGTCGTCGAGCAGCCGGCGGACGAGCTCTCCTCCGAGGAGGCGAAAGCCGCGCGGACGGGGGCCGAGGAGGTCCTCGTCCTCGATTTCGGCGGGCAGTATTCGCAGCTGATCGCGCGCCGGGTGCGCGAATGCGGCGTCTTCTCGGAGATGCTGCCGGCGACGACTGCGGCCGAGACGATCCGCGAGCGGGCGCCGAAGGCGCTGATCCTCTCCGGCGGGCCGGCCTCGGTCTACGAGCCGGGAGCTCCCCCTTTCCCGACCGGGCTCCTTGATCTCGAGATCCCGATGCTGGGGATCTGTTACGGAATGCAGGCGATGGTCCAGGCCCTCGGCGGTCGTGTCGAGGCGGCCGAGGCGGGCGAGTTCGGGCGGGCCGAGATCGTCCTCCATGAGGGCGGCGGGCGGCTGCTCGCCGGCCTGCCCGAGGAGCAGAGCTGCTGGATGAGCCACCGCGACGCCGTCTTCGAGCCACCGGACGGCTTCGTCGGCCTCGCTTCGAGCCCGGGCTCGCCGGTGGCCGCAACCGAGGCGCCGGACCGCGGGCTCTACGGGATCCAGTTCCACCCCGAGGTCGTCCACACCCCCTACGGGACCGAGATCCTGACCCGCTTCCTGCGCGACATCGCCGGCTGCGAGGAGGAGTGGTCGCCGCAGTCGGTGATCGCCGAGCAGGTGGCGAGGATCCAGGCGCAGGTGGGGGCGGGCAGGGTGATCTGCGGCCTCTCCGGCGGGGTCGACTCCTCGGTCGCGGCGCTGCTCGTGCACAAAGCCATAGGCGAGCAGCTGACCTGTGTCTTCGTCGACCACGGCCTGATGCGGATGAACGAGGCCGAGCAGGTGGTCGAGGCCTTCCAGCAGTTCGGCATCCCCCTCGTCCACGTCGATGCCGAGGAGCGCTTCCTCGAGAAGCTGAAGGGACAGGACGACCCCGAGACCAAGCGCAAGATCATCGGTGGCGAGTTCATCCGCGTCTTCGAGGAGGAGGCCGAGAAGCTCGAGGACGCGAAGTACCTCGTCCAGGGCACCCTCTACTCCGACGTGATCGAGTCGGGCGGCAGCGACGGCGCCGAGACGATCAAGTCCCACCACAACGTCGGCGGCCTGCCCGAGGACCTCGAGTTCGAGCTGGTCGAGCCGCTGCGGATGCTCTTCAAGGACGAGGTCCGCGCGGTCGGGGCCGAGCTCGGCCTGCCCGAGCGCCTGGTCTGGCGCCAGCCCTTCCCGGGCCCGGGGCTCGGGATCCGGATCGTCGGCGGCGAGGTCAACAAGGAGCGCCTCGACATCCTCCGGGCCGCCGACGCGATTCTCCAGGAGGAGATCCGCGCCGCCGAGCTCTACCGTCAGCTCTGGCAGTCCTTCTGCGTGCTGCCCGTGGTGCGCTCGGTCGGAGTTCAGGGCGACGGCCGCACCTACGCCTACCCGATCGTGATCCGCGCCGTCACCTCCGACGACGCTATGACCGCCGATTGGGCGCGGCTGCCCTACGACCTGCTCGAGCGGGCCTCGAACCGGATCATCAACGAGGTCAAGGGCGTCAACCGCGTCGCCCTCGATATTTCCTCGAAGCCCCCCGCCACCATCGAGTGGGAGTGATGACGGGCCAGGAGGTCGCCTGGCGGTGTCCTCGGGTTCCCACGATGCGCTGCATCACGGGAACCACTGCGTCCTAGCCAGGCAACCTCCTGGCTCCGTCATCCATGCCCTTTTGGATCTCGATAGCGGTCCTTGGACTTCTTCAGGCTGCACTGGTGGTGCTGCCCGGCCGACTGCCCCCCTTGCCGTTGGGCCTGAGCGAGCTGCGCAACTCCTGGTGGGCGCTGGTGCCGGCCGGGTCGATCGTCGTCGTCATCGTTGCGGTCGATTTCTACGAGGGGTCGGCTACGTTCCTCACCTATCTCGCGCTGGTCGCGGTCCCGCCCCTGGCGGCGTTCGCGCTGGCCCGACTCGTCCGTGGCGCCGACGTCTGGCTGGCACCGATCGCGGTTGGGCTGTTCGCGATCGCCTGGGCCTGCGTCGGGACGCTGGCGGGGGAGACTTCCGCGACCGTGCTCTCGGGCCTGGCCTGCGTGACCCTGGGCTGGCTGCTGGTCTCGGTCGTCCCGGCCCCTCTCCTGCGCTGGGGGATCTACGCGATGGCGGCGCTCGACGCGATCCTCGTCGCCGGCGAGCTTCTGCAGGGCCCGAGCTCCGTCCTCAGCGCCGCGACTCCGGCGGCCGACCTGCCGCGTCTGCAGATCGCCGACTTCGGCTCCGCCCGGATGGGCTTCGGCGACCTCTTCGTCGCCGGCCTCGTCGGCTGCCTACTCGCCCCCACCGCCGACGGGCCGAATGGTCCAGCGGGAATGGACTTTTCGGCCCGTCGGCAGTTTTTATGCGCGGCACTGGTCGCGGTTCTCGCCCTCTGCTTCGACTTGCTGTTCTTCGCGGTGGACACGCTGCCGGCGACGGTGCCGGTGGCGGTGGCCCTGGCGCTGTCGGTCCGGCTCTCGCCGCGAGAGGCCTAACTCAGCTGTACTTGTCCCACTTCTTCAGGTAGGGGAGCGGGTCGACGGGGCTGCCGCCCTCGTACCAACCGGGCCCGGCCCAGAGCTCGAAGTGGAGGTGGCAGCCCTGGGCGTTGCCGGTGTCGCCGACGAGCCCGATCGGCTGGCCGGTGCGAACGACGTCGCCGGTCTCGAAGGGGGAAGGCTCCTGCAGGTGCATGTAGGCCGTGTCGTAGGGCGTGCCCTTGCCGTCGATCACCATGTAGATGCCGGCGGCGCCGTCATTGCCCGTGAACTGGACCCGTCCGCCTCGCGCCGCCACCAGCGGGGTGCCGCACTCGGCCATCACGTCCTGGCCCTGGTGGGTGTGACCGGAGCGGCCGGCGCCGAAGCCGCTCCCGGCGCCGCCGAAGTCGTGGGCGCCGAGGACGGGAAACGCGTAGACGTAGAAGTCGAAGCTGAGGCTGAGCCCTTCCGTCGCGGTCGAGGCCAGGCGCGCCACCTGCGAGGTCCCCTGCGCGGAGACGCGGAAGCTGTAGTGCCCTTTGGGCGCCGGTTTCTTCTCCGCCGTCGCACCGTCCCAGCAGATGCCGACCGTCCTGCCGGGTTCGACGTCTCTGCGGAAGAAGCTGCGAATCGGTTCGCCCGCTTCGTTGAGGACGTCGACCTGGAGGTCGTTCTGGGCCTGGGTGCTTTCGATTTCGAAGCGCAGGCTGGGGGCGCGGAAGCCGTAGTAGAAGGACTTGCGGGGGGACGTCTTCGCCGAGCTCAGGGTCACCGTGCCGGCACTGGGCACCGTCTCCGGGGCGCCGGTGGGGCTGGCGGGCGGCGGCGGGTTGCCGGCGGCGCTGGGGGCACCTCCCGAGAGGGCGAAGCTCGCGGAAGGGGTCGCCAGCACCGTCAGGAGGGCGAGGGTGAAAACCGATATGGCCGCCCGGGCGTGGGCACCAATTCCGCTGCGAACCACGTTGCCTCTCTTTCCGACGCCTGCGGAGTTAGCTGTCGGGCTCGCGCTGAAAGAGTCGCGCTACGGATCGATTCGTCCGATTCGCCCCCGAGACCTGTACTTGCAACGGTCTCTGCGGTTCCCCCGTTCCCGAGCGGACCGGCCGCCCGGGATTCGGCGTGCTGCGCCGCAGTATAGGCGAGGCACCTGCGGCCCCGTTGCCCTATCATTCCCGGGCCGCGCGTGAGGCCTCCGCGTGGTTTTTTCACGATGAAGACCTACGTAGCCACACCTGCCGACCGCCAGCGCGACTGGTACGTCGTCGATGCCGAGGGGCAAACCCTCGGCCGACTGGCGACCCGGATCGCCGACGCCCTGCGCGGCAAGCGCAAGCCCGAGTACACGCCGCACGTCGACACCGGCGACTTCATCGTCGTCGTCAACGCCGAGAAGATCCACGTCACCGGCGACAAGCTCAACCAGAAGACCTATTGGCGGCATTCCGGCTACCCGGGCGGAATCAAGTCGCGGACGCTCGGCGAGATGCTCGAGCGTCGCCCCGAGGAGGTCATTCGCAAGGCGGTCAAGGGAATGCTGCCCCGCAACCGTCTCGCCCGCCAGCAGCTGACCAAGCTCAAGGTCTATGCCGGCCCCGACCACCCGCACGCCGCCCAGCAGCCGAAGCCGATGGAGACAAAATGACTGAAGACGAGAACAAAGAGACTTCAGAGGACGCGACGCCCGACGCCGAGGGCCAGGACGCTCCGGCCACGGGTCCTGTCGCGGAGGACGACTCCTCGTCCTCACAAGCTGCGGGCGAGGAGCCGACCTCCACGCCACCCGCGGCAGAAGTGTCCGAGTCCGACGAGCCTCAGGACGAGCCGCCCGCCGAGGAGCCTCAGGACGATGCGCCCGCCGAGGAGCAGGCTCAGGACGAGGCGCCCGGCGAGGCCGAGGCCGCCGAGGCTGACGAGGCTCCGGCCGCTGAGGAGGCTCCCGCTGAGGAGGCTCCGGCCGCTGAGGAGAAGCCGGCCGCGGATAAGAAGGACAAGAAAGACTTGATTCCCGGTGCCGACCTGGAGCCGATCGCGGTCGAGCAGACCGAGGAGCGTCCGCTCAGCGCCGAGGAGCGGGCCCGCAAAGAGGCCGAGGACGAGGAGCGCGCCAAGCGCGAGGCAGAGCTGACGGGCGAGGGAACCGAGGAGGACGTCGCCAGTCGCGCGCCCGCCAAGATGGACGCCGACGCCCGCTTCACCGCGACCGGCAAGCGCAAGCGCTCGATCGCCAGGGTCACTGTCCTGCCCGGTAACGGCAAGATCGTCGTCAACGAGCGCGAGCTCGAGGAGTTCTTCCCGCGGCCGCTTCACCAGACGATGGCGAAGCAGCCGCTGACCACAACCGGATACGAGACCACGGTCGACGTCCGCGTCCGCGTCCACGGGGGCGGCATCGGCGGCCAGGCCGGCGCCGTCCGCCACGGGATCGCCCGGGCGCTGACCGAGATCGACCCGGAGCTCCGCGGAGAGCTGAAGCGTCGCGGCTACCTGACGCGCGACGCGCGTGTCAAGGAGCGCCGCAAGGCGGGGCTCAAGAAGGCCCGCAAGCGGCCACAGTTCAGCAAGCGCTGACGGGGCTCGCGTGATCAGCGATCGCACGCTCTTCGGCACCGACGGTGTCCGAGGGGCGGTCGGATCGTTCCTCACCGCCGAGCTCGCGACTGCGCTCGGCCGTGCCGCGGCGTCGTCGCTCGGTGTCGAGCGACCCCAGGTCCTGATCGTCCGCGACACTCGCGAGTCGGGGCCGATGTTGGAGGCGGCGCTCGCCGCCGGCATCGCCGAGGGGGGAGGCGACGCCCACCTCGGCGGCGTCCTGCCGACCCCCGCCGCCGCGATCCTGGTGCGGCGCCTCGGTTTCGACCTCGCCGCCGTCGTCTCCGCCTCCCACAATCCCTACCGCGACAACGGCATCAAGTTCTTCTCCGGCCAGGGGACGAAGCTCGGCGACGAGCTCGAGGCCCGGATCGAGTCGCTGCTCGAGCAGCCTCCGGCCACGGTTGAGGTCGGCCGCGTGCGCGAGCTCAACGGCGGTCTCGAGGACTACCTGCGCGAGCTCGAGGCGGCCTTCCCGCTCGATCTCTCCGGCCATCGCGTCGTACTCGACTGCGCCCACGGCGCGACCCACC